>JAVEYY010000003.1:0-151765 GCA_034003245.1 Tenuifilaceae bacterium | reverse complement strand
CTTGAGGTTTTCTTTAAAACGCATAATCCCACAACTCTAAATCGGCAAGGAGCCGATGTGGGAACGCAGTATCGATCGGCCATCTTCTACCACAATGATGATCAAAAACGGGTAGCAGAGGAGGTAAAACAGTTGCTTGGAAATGCTGGTATCTGGAGCGATCCTGTTGTTACTGAGATTACTCCATTTGCAGCATTCTATAAGGCAGAAGACTATCACCAGAACTACTTGGCAAATAATAAAACACAACCCTACTGCCAAATGGTTGTTTTACCCAAGGTTGATAAGTTCGAAAAACTATTTAAGGACTACCTAAAGAAGTAGTTTCTCCCATTGTTTTCGGTGTGAACTTTTACACTGAAATGTTATGTGATTGATTATCTTTAAATCTGAACATTTCTTGTTACCTTTGCGGTTTGTTAACCGAATAAAATTTAATAGATGCATTTTCGCAAATACTTTGTACCGCTTGCTATTGCCATCGTGATTAGTTCCTGCATGGGATCTAGGCAAGTTACACAACTTAAACAGGGTGCAAACGGTGCCTTTGAGGCTAATAACTTTCAAACCGCGTTAAATAATTACGACAGTTTAATAATGCTAAGCAATAGCCGCGGAAAGCAGCTTGATGGGTCTATTTATCGCAATGCTGGAATTGCAGCATGGGAGGTGGGGCAAACTCAGAAAACACTCGATTATATTGAGAAGGCTAAGGAGAAGAATTCTGCCGATGCTAAAGCATTCTTTGTCTTGGCTCAGGCTTACCTAAAAATCGATAACCTTTCCCGCGAAATAATCAACTTAGATACTTATATAGATCGTTTTCCCGAAGGAAATGAGATAAATCAGGTTCGATGTCAACTCTACATAGCATATGTAAAAAGCACCAACTGGGAACTAGCTAAATCGCTTTGGGAATCAATCGATGGAACATGCAAGGAAAGTATCAAAACCCAAATCGCATACCTCAAAATGCTGCTTCAAGACAGCAACTCAAAGCAAATAATGGCTACTGCTGACGCCATTCTTAAGAAAGAGCCAAAGAATACGATAGCACTTGAAGCCATTGCCCTAGAATTTTACAATATGGCAGAGGTAAGCTATCAGGAGGAGATGAAGGCTTATCAAAAAAGCCGAACAAATAAGCAGTACCGTCAGCTGCTGAATGCTCTTGAGGTTATTAATGCCAATTTTCAGAAATCGCGCGATTATTTTGAGCGCTTATATAAGATCAATCCCGATCCCCGATACGCGAACTACTTGGGAAATATTTATACTCGATTCGAGAACAAGCAGAAAGCAGATGAGTATTACCGTAAGGCAAAACAGTAATTCGGTTGTTCTTTTTTGCAAGCGTTGACTATCTACTATACAGACAATCAACGCTTATTATTTTTGTATCTATCTATCCCACAATAAAATCGAGGACATTCATCGCCTTGCGCATGGGAACCTGGTAGAACTCGGTGTACTTGCACTTCATGCATGTAAATGAGCTGAACTTGCGATTTTGAATATTAAAAATCCTTGTTAGCATGCTGCCGGCAATATATGCCTCACCCAGTTCAAAATCCTTGCTGCCACATTTGGGGCAGGGTTGTTTCGATCGTACTATTGACATGATTTACTTAATTATTTGCTTAGTGATTGAGCGATTGTTTGGCTCATAATTTTTTCTTTCGATATTTTATAATCGTAGATGTAAATAGCTGCAATAACTAGGGTTAGGGCCAAAAAGCCAGATAGCCCGGTAACTCCCACTGTTAGGTCGGTTCCTCCCATTATTAGTAAAATACTTAAACCCGCGGTAGCATTTAATGTTCCGTGTAGCACCGATGCGGCAATTACTGATTTGGTTTTAATGGTGATGTAGTTAAATAGCGGGGAGAGCAAAATGCACCAGATTGTCATCATAAACACACCCAATTCAGGATGCTCAGGGTAGTTGTGTCCCATCAGAATTAGCGGCGCATGCCAAATACCCCAGATGGCACCCATAATTATTGATGCTTTTACAAACTTCATCCCTTCAAACTCCCTTAGCAGAAACCCTCTCCAGCCCAACTCCTCCCCAAAACCAGCAACAGCATTTATAGTGACACCTGCGATAAGGCCCTGAATAAGAGTCATTAGCGCGGGATGAATTGGCATTAGCTTCATCGATAACCTCATTTGTTCCATCTGCTCTGGGGTGAGTTGGCTTTCGTAACGGGCGAACATGCCCTCCATATCTAGCGATAGAAATACATCAGGGAGTAGTAAACTAATACCCAAAGTTGCAATAGCAAGCAGGGGTGGAATTACAATTGCTGCAAGAAACCACTTGTTAATTTTAAATGATATTAAAAGGGTCTCTTTCACCTCCTCTTTGCAGATTGCTTGCTTCACCACAAGAGCTGCGATCATGGGGACAAACATGTATGCAGCTCCTAGTATAGTCCCATATGGACTACTATAGTCTAGACCAAGTAGTTTGAAAACTGCTACCATGCCTAGGTTTAGAACTACTATAATTCCGAAGAATAATGTAAGTTTATTCTTTTTCTTCATTTGTTGATGTTTTTTTTAAGCGACCCGCTTTCCTAAGCGCTTGGTCAAGTATCCATTCTATTTGACCATTTATGCTACGGAACTCATCGGCCGACCACTTTTCTAAAGCCTCCAACTTGTCCGGATCGATCCGTAGCACAAATGATTTCTTTTTCGACATAATAGATTTATTGGTGTAATGTTCCGGTATTTATTATTGGTGTTGCCGACTCCTCTGAGCAAAGCACTACCATTAGGTTGCTGATCATGGCAGCTTTTTTCTCGTCGTCAAATTCTATGGTTTTTTCTTCGGCTAGTTTATCTAATGCCAGCTTAACCATTCCCACAGCGCCTTCAACAATCTTTTCGCGAGCCGAAATAATTGCATCGGCCTGTTGCCGGCGAAGCATAACGGCTGCAATTTCAGGGGCATAAGCCAGATAGTTGATACGCGCCTCAACCACTTCTATTCCAGCAATAGCTAAGCGCTCATTAATCTGCTCCTCTAAAATTTTGTTGATTTCATCACCATTTGAGCGGAGGGTAAGCTCGTTGGCGCTCTGGGCCTCGTTGATATCGTATGCAAACATTCCTGCCACATAGCGTAGTGCAGCATCACACTGAATCTTCACGAAGTTCTGGTAGGCCATCATCTTCTCATTTAACCTGGCAGTAGAAGTTGCTCCGGCAGTGTTGGCAGCCATCGATGCGTTATCGACATGGAACGAAGCTTTGTAGGTATCGAAAAGTCGCCACACTAGGACCATTCCTATCATAATGGGATTTCCGCTCTTATCGTTCACCTTAATGGGGTCGGCATCGAGGTTGCGGGCACGCAGCGTAAGCTTTTGCTTGGCAAAGAATGGGTTTACCCAAAAGAATCCATTTTCCTTTACTGTACCCTCATACTTCCCAAAGAATACCATAACACGAGCCTCATTGGGCTCAATCTGCATAAATCCACCCCAGAAAATGCAGTTTAGGATAAACAGCACTCCAATTCCAATTCCCGAGATTGTAGCCATAAGTGGGGTGATGCTGGGAGTACTAACCAGTTTTACGAACAGGAAAACAATGGCGAATAGAAATAAAAAGTTAAGGATCAGCATTAGGATGCCGTTCAACTTAACGCCTTTAAAAGGTTCCTCTTGTGTTTTCATATTTTAAAGTATGATATTAAAATGATATCACAAATATATTACATTGAATCGCATTTTTCCAAAAAAAAACCAGAAAAAATTCTGGTTTTTTAAAAAAATACTGCAAGATATTGTTAGTGAATTTGGTTCAGGATATTAGTTACGATTTCATCGCTGGCTTCGGGAGCCTT
Organism: Tenuifilaceae bacterium; assembly: GCA_034003245.1. Taxonomy (GTDB): domain Bacteria; phylum Bacteroidota; class Bacteroidia; order Bacteroidales; family Tenuifilaceae; genus Perlabentimonas. The sequence goes on along the minus strand of JAVEYY010000003.1, from coordinate 147,906 downwards.
TTCGTCAATATCCTTTAGCAGATTTTGGAACTCTTCCAGAGGCTTTAGCAGGTTGTTTAAGTCGTATAACTCGTCAATTTGCTGATTTGAATAGCTCTGGAAGTTCCACAGAATAGGAGTAAAAGTTTTAATCATAGGCATTTTAAGGTTGATTTGCATTTGCAGTAATGGTTACCAACAGTAAAACGACTACCCGTAAATAATATTATGGGTTTACATCAAAAATTTGTAATAACTCCTTTAAAAAATTTCACCCAACATAGATCCCCGTAAATCTTGCTGTTGACTACAAAGCGAAATATTTATGGGTTAAAGAGAGGATTCAATTTGCCTATCAATGTGATCAATCTATTTTGATAAGCACATGTTTTTCTCCTCCATAATTTTCCTCATATTTATTAGCGCGTAACGCATACGGCCAAGAACTGTATTGATGCTTACGTTGGTTTGCTCCGCAATCTCCTTGAAGCTTAAGCCTGCGTAATGCCTAAGCAGTACAACCTCCTTTTGCTCGTCGGGAAGGCAGTCGACCAAGTTACGCACATCCGATAGGATTTGATCGTAAACGAGATGCTCTTCAACGTTTTTATCCGAAAAACGTGATGAGTTGAAGATATCCACGGGAGTGCTTTCATTCGAAATGGTATTCAGCTGTTTTTCGCGCCTAAAATGGTCGATTATCAGGTTGTGGGCAATACGCATTACCCATGAAACAAATCGCCCATTTTCGATATATTTTCCCTGTTGGAGTGAGTGTATCACCTTGACAAATGTATCCTGAAAAACATCCTCAGCTGTGGTGTGATTTTTTACCAATAGAAGAATGTAGCCAAAAACTCTCTTGCGATGTCTGCGAATAAGGGTATCAATTGCCTGTTGATTGCCCGAGATGAACTTTTCTACAAGTTCATTGTCGGTAAGATGCGTTGTGTTCAAATCCACCTCCTTACTTATTGATTAGTTGGGTAGAGTTGACTCTATAGGCAATCGGTTTTAAGGTTAGTAATTTATGAATGCTTGCATTTATTGTGCCAAATAAGCTAAAATAATCTACTATACCAAAATTTCAGAGCATTAAATTTAATTGTATGCAGATAATCAGTATGATAAGTAGATGTGTTGGGCAACTATTTGCAATCATTAATGGGTTTAAAGCAAATCTTTGCCTACATTTGTGGGTTAATTTTTACACTAATGTCGAATCAGAATGTGATCTCCATAAAAGGGGCTAGGGTGCATAACCTAAAGAATGTTAGCCTCGATATTCCTCGTAATAAGTTGGTTGTGATTTCGGGCCTGTCGGGTTCCGGAAAGTCATCCTTGGCCTTTGATACCCTTTACGCCGAGGGTCAACGGCGCTATGTTGAGAGTTTATCTGCCTACGCACGTCAATTCTTGGGTCGCATCTCAAAACCGGAGGTGGATATGATCTCGGGAATCCCACCCGCCATAGCCATTGAGCAAAGGGTGAATACGCAGAACCCCAGGTCAACAGTAGGCACTTCAACTGAGATTTATGACTACCTAAAGTTGCTGTTCGCCAGGATTGGCCGCACCTATTCGCCCGTATCGGGTGAGGAGGTTACTAAGCACAGTGTAACCGATGTGGTCAACTTTATCGCATCGTGCAACGAGGGAACCAAGCAGATGATTCTTGCGCCTATCAATATAAAGGAAAACGAATCAATTGAGCAACGCCTAGCCATTAAGGCCAGCGAGGGTTTTACGCGAATTGAGGTGGGTGATCAGATTCTTAGAATCGACAGTAGCGATATACGTCAGCTGCTGTCCATATCAAAAGCTAAGCTGCGCTTGGTGGTTGACCGGTTTTCGGTATCGCATGACGATGATTTCCTGAGCCGATGCGCCGACTCGGTTCAAACTGCTTTTGCCGAGGGCAATGGAACCTGCGTGTTGGCAACTTTTTATGGCGAAAGCAGAAAAGATGAGGTTTTCTCTAATAAATTTGAGGCCGATGGAATTGTATTCGAGGAGCCAACGGAGCATTTGTTTAGTTTTAACAATCCTCTGGGCGCCTGTCCTCGTTGCGAGGGGTATGGTAAGGTTATTGGGATAGATGAGGCATTGGTGATCCCCGATAAGGGTTTGTCGATTTACGACGATGCCATTGCTTGCTGGAAGGGCGAGACAATGAGCGAGTACAAAAAACTATTCATTTCGGTGGCCGATAGATACAGTTTCCCAATTCACAAACCCTATTTCCAGTTAACATCTGAACAGCGGAATTTGCTTTGGCGAGGAGGAGATGGCTTTGTTGGCCTCGATGATTTTTTTGTGACCCTCGAGGAGAAGAAGTATAAGATTCAGTACCGTGTTATGTTGTCGCGCTATACCGGCAAAACAACTTGCCCCGCGTGTAAGGGGCAGCGCCTACGCAAGGAGGCAACGTATGTAAAGGTGTGTGGTATGAATTTGCCCGAATTGGTTGATTTGCCCATTGTAAAACTTAATGATCTATTCCAGAATATCTGTCTAACCGAGTACGAGCAGAAGTTGGCAAAGCGCATACTCACCGAAATTAAGAATAGGTTGGCTTACCTGATGAATGTTGGGCTAAGTTATTTGACATTAAATCGATTATCGTCTACGCTATCGGGTGGTGAGTCGCAACGAATCAATTTGGCTACATCGTTGGGATCGAGCCTTGTAGGCTCGCTTTATATTCTCGATGAACCAAGCATTGGGCTTCATCCCCGCGATACGCATTTGCTGATAGATGTACTTAATAACCTCCGCGATCTGGGTAATACTGTGGTAGTGGTTGAGCACGATGAGGAGATAATTCGTGCTGCGGATTATATTGTTGATATTGGGCCACTGGCAGGTCGGCATGGTGGCGAAGTGGTTTTTAAGGGAACGCCCAAAGAATTGGTTACATCGGCGGAAAGCCTTACGGCAAAGTATTTGAATGGAGTTGAGGTTATTAAGCCTTTTGGATTGCCCCGAAAATGGTCGAATTTTGTGCAGGTTATTGGCGCCCGAGAGAATAACCTTAAGAATATAGATGTGAAATTCCCGCTAAATAGCATGGTTGTAGTAACTGGTGTTAGCGGCTCAGGTAAATCATCGTTGGTTAAGGGGATTCTATACCCTTCGTTGGCCAAACGAATTTCGGGTGTAGGCGATAAACCAGGAGAATGCGACAGGGTGGATGGCGATATTCATCTGCTACAAGGGGTGGAGATGGTCGATCAGAACCCAATTGGCCGCTCATCGCGCTCAAATCCGGTTACCTATATTAAAGCTTACGACGAAATTCGCAAGCTCTTCTCGGAGCAGCAGTATGCTATCCGAAGTGGCTATAAGCCTTCGTTCTTCTCGTTTAACGTAGAGGGTGGTAGGTGTGAGGAGTGCCAGGGCGAGGGGATTATTAAGGTGGAGATGCAATTTATGGCCGACGTAACCCTAACCTGCGAGTCGTGCGGGGGTAAACGATTTAAGGAGGATGTACTTGAGGTACGTTATCGCGATAAGAGTATTTTTGATGTGCTGGAGATGACAGTGAACCAGGCCATAGAGTTTTTTGGCGAGGATAAGGATAAAACAGCAGTTAAAATTGTAACTAGATTAAAACCCCTGCAGGATGTAGGTTTGGGCTATATCAAGCTAGGACAATCGTCGAGTACGTTGAGCGGTGGTGAGAGCCAGCGCGTTAAGTTGGCATTCTTCCTTCAGAAAGAGCAGGCTACCCAGCATCAGCTATTTATCTTCGATGAACCCACCACCGGGCTTCATTTCCATGACATTAAAAAATTGCTCGAATCATTCGATGCGCTAATAAAGAAAGGCCACAGCCTGATTGTGGTGGAGCATAACCTGGAGGTGATTAAGAGCGCCGACTGGATAATTGACCTTGGTCCCGAAGGCGGTGAGGGTGGAGGCAACCTTGTTTTTGCCGGAACACCACAAGATATTATTAGATGCAATAAGAGTTTAACGGGTAAATTCTTAGATGGGAAGATATAAGAGCAATATAATGTTGATGTTTTGTTTAGCGTGTTGTCCAAAAATCAACCCGCTGATTGTTGCTTAACATTGAAGAGTTTATATTAACTTATGCAATAATAATCCAACTATTATGAAAATACTATTCTCAGTAATACTCTCCGTTTGCATTGCCCTTTCAGGCTTTACGCAGGAGCTACGAAAGATCACCAAGAAAGACAAAAAAACGTCGGTGATTGAAGAGTACACTGTCCTTAAAAAGGAGAGAGATGTTAAGCATGGCGAGTATAAACAAATGTATGAGAACGGAGGGCTAATTGAAACGGGTTACTATAAAAATGATCTAAAAGATAGCCTTTGGGTATATTATGCCAAGAACGGAACCGATACTCTGAGTTTTGGTAACTACACGGATGGTAGGCAGGTTGGACCTTGGGTTATTAACGACAGTAATGGCATTTTAGATTATGTTTACAATTTTTCTACCTGCAAAATCTGCAGATATAACTGGCGAGATCAATCTAATATGTTTCATGTATTAGGCAGCGAGGGACGTTGGGTCGAGGAAGAGATTGACAGTCCTCCCTTAATGCTCGATGGAAGCGATCCGCTCAGGATTATCGCCCGAAATATTCAGTACCCTACAAGAGCCTGGAAGGGTGGAATTGATGGCCAGGTTGTTGTATCGTTTGTTGTTGATAGTACTGGTAGAATGGGGAGTATTGATCTAAAAAAGACGGCAGATCCCGATTTGGATAAGGAAGCCTTGCGAATTTTTAATACTGTTGATTTTGATTGGCACCCAGCGCAAAAGGACGATAGGTATATAACTGTAAAGTACTCGCTACCGGTAACCTTTATTCTCCGAAAATAACCACTTTTGTGACAAGTTGCATATTACTTGTTGTTATACTTGTTGCTCATGTTGTTGCGGAACAACAGTTACTCCTATAAAGGTAAAGGTTTAGCTGTAGAGTAATTTAATGTGAAGAATTTTAAAAGGGCTGCCTTTGTCGACAGCCCTTTTAAAGTTTTAACAGATTAGTATTTTCGAAATATATCATTTAGGGTAAATCCTAAGCGAACACCAGCACTAAACAGTAAGTTTTCGGCAACTGGGTGGCCATGCTCTAGGTACTCTGTTGTGATGGTATCGGAGGTAAGTGAGTAAACTGTTGGTAGGGCATTCCGCGCATCGATAAACCAAGTTGTAGCGTTCCCTTTAACTATGCGTTTTAATTCTCGCTTTTTAGTATTGTTTATCTTGTTAGATATATTGTCTTTGTAGTATTGATTTGTTTCAATTATCTCCGTATCCCAGATTCGATGTAAATTAAACGATTTGCCATTGTAAACCACCTTTACATTGTTGCCTCCCCGGTCGGATCCGTAGCCAGCGTGCATTGGGTTGTGAAGGTCGCCCATAAGATGGAAAATCACCTTTAAATTAATCGTTACCTGCTCGGGGGTTAAGTTTCGCCTATTCTTTAGTTTGAAAATTGCAGAATCGAGCTGGGTTACCACATTATCCCCATTTTCGATGGTTGGGTTGTAAGTTTGGCCCTTGTCAACATTTATGTAGTGCCATTTGCGCATATAATCGAATTGTGAATTACCGCGTAACTCGTCCATCCAGGTAGAGGCAGCATGCCAGGTGTCATTTGAAAGATATTTGTTAATGGAGTCTAATGTACTTTTGGAAACATAATTCTGGGCAATATCAACAATAGTATGATGTCCTGTTCGTCCCCAACCAAAACTTGCAATTGATACTGAGGTTAACAACGCAAAGAGAGACACTAGGCGTAATTTCTCGATGATTATTTTTATGGTTTTTGATTTAAAGAATCGATTCATAATTAATTGTTGTTAGGAGTAATTATTTTGTTTCAGATTGGATAATTGTGGATATAAAAAGTTTAAACGAAATACATTATCAACAGACAACCCTCGAATTAGTTTTGATATTCAGGTAGGGATCTAATTAGAAAAGAGTGTTGTATTAGTGTTAGGAATTGGCAAATAATTCAGAGAGTAGTTTGTTTTGTTCAACATTCAATAACCTATCTTGTTAAGGTAGTTAAGAGGGTTGCCAATTAGTTCCCTTCAGAATGGGCGAATAAAAATGGGGGCCTTGGGGGCGTTATGAGTGAAATTGTGTGTACAAACAAAAAACCACCTACCTCGTACAACACTGTAAGTGGTTGATTTTGTGTGTGTGAGTTGCTGGATTACTCGCTCTGCACGTGAGTGTAGTTCGAACCAGTGACCCTCCCGACGTACAGTCGGGATGCTCTGAACCAGCTGAGCTGCGGTTGTCGTTAAGTGTATAAGGATTCAATAAGTTTGCGGTTCTTCCAGTTTTTAATTTCTCGCTCGCGCGTAAGGGCGAGTTCGAAGGTTTCGAAGGTTTCGGCGTGCACAAAGATCCAGTCGTTGGTTCTGCCTGTAAATCCCTTGTGGTTGGCGTTGTGCCTTCGGATACGCTGATCTAGCTCATCCTGGGTGGCGCCAATGTAGTGCTTGTCGAGTTGCGCCGAGTACAAAATGTACGTGTATGCCATAGGGTGGATGCAATTGTATGTACAACAAAAAACCACTTACCTCGTAAAACGCTGTAAGTGGTTGATTTTGTGTGTGGGAGTTACTGGATTCGAACCAGTGACCCCCTGCTTGTAAGGCAGGTGCTCTGAACCAGCTGAGCTAAACTCCCAAAGGGCTTTGTTTATTGCGTTGTGCTTTTCGTTAAAAGCGATGCAAAAATACGAGCATTTTTAATATCTGCAAAATTTATCAATACTTTTTTCGATAAATTTTTCATCATTTTAAGGTGTTGTGTGCAAATAGCAGTATCACAGGAATGTGTGTTATTGGCAAAGATGTACGTTTTTGAGCAGTCACTGTATCGATACGATACAGCGCGACGGCTTTTTTTTATCGGAAATTTCCCGTGGATTTGTGCAAGTAAAAGATTGTCAATTGCCTATATTTATGGGCATAACTCTTGATGACTTTTGTTGGAAAATATTAATAAACATGATTCGAAATTACTTAAGTACAGCATTTCAATTTTTTTTAAGGAATAAATCCTTTTCGTTGATCAACCTATTAAGCCTTGCCCTAGGGCTTGCCTGTGTTATAATAATTGTTAGCTGGGTATTGTTCGAGACACATTACGATGCATTTCATCAAAAGTCCGATCGAATTTATCGTTTATCATCTGTGTTAACCATGTCGGGCGAGGTAAATTTTCACGCAACACATCATGCCCCAATAGGGCAGATGGTTGCCGATGAGTTTCCCGAGGTGGAGCACATGTCGCGTTTTGGACGAGCACATAGCAGGTTATATAAATATGGTCAAAAATCAATTCTTGTTGAGAATGTACACTTTGTAGATAGCAGTTTTTTTAACATCTTCTCCTTTACCCTTTTAGAGGGTGATCCACCCAACGCTCTTTCATCCCCAAATACGATAGTTTTAACTCAAGGAATTGCAAAAGCCTTTTTTGGCAAAGAGAGAGCCATAGGGAAGGTTTTAGAGTACGATAATCAGGCATATACTATTACTGGTGTTGTTGAAGATCCACCCGAAAACTCGTCGCTGAGGTTTAAGGTGCTAGAGCCAATGATAACTGCCACACGGCAGTTTGGAGGATTCTCGTACGGACATGGAATGGCTTTTGAAACGTGGCTTCTTCTAAAACCAGGAACTAATATTTCGGATTTGGAGAGCAAGATTGAGAACCTGATGGACAGGGAGGTGAATGAGCTTTTTAAATCGATTAATGCGCGATTAGGAACTTTTTTAGAGCCACTTGCCGATATCTACCTAAACTCCAAAGTACAAAAGCAAGCAGTAAAAGGGAATCGAAGAACCATAGTGATTTTTACCTTGTCTGCAGTGCTGGTGCTGGTAATAGCCTCCTTTAACTTCATCAACTTAAGCACAGTGCAAGCATTAAGTAGGGCAAGAGAAGTTGGAGTTCGCAAAGTTTTTGGGGCGACCCGGAGTCAACTTTTAATTCAACATCTTGGGGAATCGATTCTACTTGTAACGGTGGCCATGGTCTTAGCACTTGTGCTAGCCGAAATTGCATCGCCGCTGGTTGAGTCGTTCCTTGGAAAGAGATTGATACTTTTCTCCAAAACCACATCCTATTATCTTATTGGAATTCCTGCTCTTGTAATCTTTGTTGGGATTACAGCAGGCTGGTATCCCGCTCTATTCCTTTCAAGTTTTAAGCCAGTCGTAATTTTTCGGCAATCGACGAAGTCGTACGGAAGAAAAACTTCGTTCAGGAGCATTCTAGCTTTTCTCCAATTTGCGATTTTGCAAGCCTTGGCAATTTGCACTATTGTTGTGTTTGTGCAACTTCAGCATATAAAGAACAAAGATCTTGGGTTTGATCCCCATAACCTTATTTCGGTTAGAATAAATACACCTAACCTTGAAGGAAAGCATAATACACTTAGGGAACTTATTGCTGCTGATCCAAATGTGGATGCGGCTACTCTGCACTCGTTTATTCTTGGGCATACCATTTTGGCTCGCGATTTTGTTATGGAGGGTAGTCCCGAGGCGCTTAATATATCGTACATGACCATTGACAACCATTACCTGGAAGCCTATGGAATTAAAATGGCCGAGGGGCGAATGTTTCGCGAACCCCTGGCGAGCGAAGTAGGTAACGTGATGGTAAACGAGGCTTTTGTAAAGCATTTTGGTTACAACAATCCCATTGGGCGCAAAATATTTCTACCGAATGACCCCGATCATAAGGAGAATGAAATTGTGGGTGTGGTTAAGGATTTCAACTTTTTATCGTTGCATCGACAGGTTGAACCCATGGTTATGTTGACCTGGCACGATCCAAACCAGTTTTTATCAATAAGGTTAAAGGGTGATAATATTCAACAATCACTTGGAGCAGTTCGGAGAATATGGGATAGTTTTGCCGGTGATACTCCATTTGTGTACTTTTTTATGGACGATAAGCTGGGCGACCTATATGCAAGTGAGAACAGATTTGGCAATATTCTTGGCGTTTTTACAATTCTTTCCATTGTAATCGCTTGTGCCGGACTTTTTGGCTTAACGGTACATGTTACGCAGTCGCGCAAAAAGGAGTTTGCAATACGTAAAGTATTAGGCGCAAAAACATCGATCCTAACTGCTCTTATCTCCATGAGTTTTGTAAAATGGGTTAGTCTTGCATCGGTTGTGGCATGGCCAGCGGCATGGTTTATTACTAGTAGGTGGCTTGCGAATTTTGCTGAGCGTATATCGATGCCCATATGGGCTTATATTCTAGCATCGCTAGTGTCGTTGTTAATTGCCCTGGCTACAACGCTGGTAAAAACGTATGTGGCATCAAATCAAAATCCTGCAATTACATTAAAGTACGAGTAATTGTTGCATATTGATGTGCGGGAAAATAAGCGAAACCGTAGTGCCCTTTCCCTCAATCGATTTTAATGATATTGAACCATTGTGCAGTCGCATGATTTGCTGCGATAAGCTTAGCCCAATCCCCGATCCATGTGTTTTGGTTGAATAGAAGGGAACAAAAACCTTGTCGAGGTTCTCATCCCTAATGCCCATGCCATTATCGGTAACTGTAACTGTAACTTTGCTGCCACTTTTATAAACTTCAAGATCAATCTGAGGTTCTTGCATGCTGCCAAGGGCATCAATTGAGTTTTTCATAAGATTTATTAAAACCTGTTCAACTAAATCCTTATCAGCGTGCAACGTTTTGGCCTCCTTGCTAATTGACATGGAGATTTTTATGGATTTAGCATCGAGTGCAGGTTTAAGTAGCGCAATAATTGGCTTTAAAAGGCTTTCGGGGCTAAATGGCTGTATTTTGGGTTCGGGTAGTTTCGATAGGCTCTTAAAGTCGTTTACAAAGCGCATAAGCGCTCGGCTGCGCACCTCAATTGCTCGATAACCTTCGGTTAGGTCTGCGGCTTCCTGTTCTGTTAGGTTTTCGAGCAAGCGAGGAGAATTATCGGGTTGCTTAAGGGTTTCGTTCATGGCCTCGCTCAGCGATAGGATAGGGGTTACCGAATTCATAATTTCATGGGTGAGCACCCTGATTAGCTTACGGTACGATTCCAGCTCATGCTCCTGCAGCGGAATTCTAATATCGTGCATTACCACAAGCCGATACTGCTTATCCATTAGCTTTATTGATGAGCAGCTTAGTGCAAATTGTAGGATTTCGCCCTCATGCCTGGCTGGCAAAACAAACTCTTGCCCTTCAGTAAGATTTAGCAGCTGCTGAGGAAGATCGTTATTAATGGCAGCAAGTGCATTGATGTTTTTCACATCCTTCGATTTTAGCAGCTTACGTAGCGATAGGTTAGCCAGTTTTACAACTCCAGCATTATCGTAACAAACCAGTAGTGGGTTAATCTGATCAACAATGTGGTTTAGAAATTGGTAATGAACCTCCTTCTCAATTCTTACTTTCCGGTAGCTGTCGGTTAGTTCATTGAGAAGCTGTGTAAGTGAAGAGAAGATGATGCCTTGATTAGCAGGCTGAAAGCTGATGTTGAAATCCTTCTCTTTTACCGATTGAAGCATATTATTTAGCTGGCGATATCCTCGCTCAACAAAGTACACCATTTCTACAATCAGCAGGATTATTACAATCAGCAGCTCGATGGACGTGAAATAGTAATCCTGCTTCTGGATAAAGAAGGTGAATCCACCAATAACTATGCTCAGAATAATTATTCTGATAACCAGCCTTACTCTAAATGATTTAAAGACCATACTTTGCCATTTTTCGGTAAAGAGTTGTTCGGCCAAGCCCAAGTTCCTTAGCTGCCAAGCTCATGTTGCCCTTGTTTATTTTAAGGGATTGAATAATTGCCTGTTTCTCAATTTCCTCAATATTTAGGTTTTGCCCTAGTGCTTCTTGATTGCTTGAGCTGATTTTTGATTTCAGAAATAATGAATCGGGTTCAATAACATGACTATCGCTCATTATTACGGCCCTCTCGAGGGCATGGCGCAGCTCCCTTACGTTGCCGGGCCAGCTATACGATCTTAGAAGTTTTTGTGCCGATTTTGATAGGCTTATCCTTGTTTTTCCGTATTTGCCAGCATAAAGATTTAGGAAGTGATTTGCCAGTAAAACGATATCCTCGTCGCGTTCGCGGAGCGGGGGGAGATGAATTTCAACAGTATTGATCCTATAGTATAGATCCTGCCTGAAATTGCCGCCATCGACTAGCTGGTTGATGTTAGCATTTGTAGCTGAAACCAATCTAATATCAACTTCTTTTGGTATTGATGCGCCAACCCTGGTTACCTCACGGTTTTGAAGCACGCTAAGAAGTTTAGCCTGTAGGTTTAGCGGTATGTTTGCAATCTCGTCGAGGAAAAGGGTACCCCGATTTGCCACCTCAAAACGCCCAGCTCTATCGTCTTTTGCATCGGTAAAGGCTCCTTTTGCATGGCCAAACAGCTCGCTTTCGAAAAGCGATTCGGCAATGGAGCCCATGTCAACCGTTACGAACAGGTTGCCTGCTCGCTGCGATTGCCGGTGTATTGCCCGGGCAACCAGCTCCTTCCCCGTGCCGTTCTCGCCAAGAATCAGCACATTGGCATCGGTTTTGGCCACCTTTTCGATAGTGGCGAATATCTTCGCCATCGCCTGTGATGAGCCAATGATTTGGCTAAATGGAGAATCGGATGTGGATGATATAACTCGCTGGGTCTCCTTTAGGCGTGAAACTTCGCGCTGCGATTGCGTTAGTTTACTGGCCGATATAGCTGTGGCGAGCAGCTTCTTGTTTTCCCATGGCTTTACCACAAAATCGCTTGCGCCCAGCTTCATGGCGTTTACGGCCAGGTCGATATCGCCGTAGGCAGTCATCATAACCACAGCAAGGGTTGGGTCGAGCAGCTTAATCTTCTCAAGGAAAGCAAGCCCTTCGGCTCCCGATGTGGCACCTGGCGAGAAGTTCATGTCGAGAAGAACCAGATCGTAAGCGTTTTCGGCTATCCTCTTTTCTATTTCAAGTGATGGCTCAGCGTGGCAATCGACATGGCTAAAATGTTTTCCTAAAACAATTCTTAGGGATATCAGTATTTCTCGGTTATCGTCGATGGCTAATATTCTGGACATGGGAGGATGATTGGATGATTGACCTGCCAGCCGGCAGGCTGGTTGATTGGTTGATTGATTGGTTGATTGGTTGACCTGCCTGCTGGCCTTTAGATTTTATTATTTTTCATTAATGTCCGACTAATATTTGTTTTGTCCCTAATGGGACAATAAAAAAATCTCTATTATTTGTTCTACCGATATTTTGTCCCTACGGGACTGTGCCTTTAGGCACAGGATACCGGTAGAAGAAATTTTGACCCCACAAGTCAGTGTCCCGTAGGCCTGCCTGCTGCGGGCAGGGACACAACAATTGATAGGGATTACCGATGTTTATCAAAAAATTAATCGGACAGTAGTGATTATTTTATTGATATTTACGCTTTCAATTCTTATTAGCTGTTTCATTTCAAAACTACAAATGTTTCAGTTTGAAACAAAATAATTTTCATATTCATATCATTAATAATGCTAAACGCCACAATACAAGTGTCATAAAATTTTTGGTGTAATGATTGTTTGCTTCTGATTACACAAATAATACACCTATGCTTAAAAACTTCTTGAAAACAACATTGCGTGTTTTATATCGGAATAAAGGGTTTACAGCAATTAATATACTAGGACTTGCCATTGGCTTTGCCTGCTGCATTTTTATTGCCCTATACATAAACCACGAGGTGAGCTTCGATCGGTTTCATCGCAACGCCGATCGAATTTATAGGGTTACATCAAGTTTTATTCGCAATAACGTTATCGAGGAGCGTACGGGCATTACAAGTCCTAAGGTGGGCGAGGATCTATTGGACGAAATCCCTGAAGTGGAGAAAGTACTCAGGTTATTGCATACCGGAGGACAGTATCGCTATGGCGATCGAGAGGTTTCGTCGGGTACGCTTTTCTATGCCGATATTACGCTCTGGGATTTTCTCGATTTTAAACTTCTACATGGCGATGCTTCCTCAGCCCTTAGGGAGCCATTCTCAATAGTGCTAAGCCAAAGGCTGGCCCATTCGATTTTTGGGGATAACGATCCCATGGGGCAGGTATTAATTGGTGATGGAAAAACTCCATTCACTGTTACTGGAATAGTTGAGGACTGTCCAACCAACACACGTTTGCAGCATAACGGTTTTATATCATTCTCAACGCTGTATAATATTACCACTGGAACAATGAGGGAGTGGGATGGTAATATTGGGTTTATCACCCTGTTGATGTTAGCCCCGGGTAGTAATAGCGATGAGGTAATCACAAAGGCAAATAGGGTTGCCGATATGGTTATCAATAAGAAGATGGAAGCCTATAATGCCCGGTATGAAGTAGGTTTGCAGGCCTTAGGTGATATACACTTGTATAATGATTTGGAGTACGATAAGCCTGGGGTTGCAACAATTCTCTTCATAATTGCAGCCATAGCCTCATTCATTCTGTTTATTGCAGGATTCAATTTCGTTAACCTTTCCACAGCCCGCAGCACCCGTAGAGCCAAGGAGGTTGGGATGAGGATGTCGGTAGGCGCATCGAAAGGGCAGGTGCGATGGCAATTTATTGGGGAGTCGTTGCTGCTTGCTTCTGTTTCGGCGCTCATAAGTTTACTGATCGTTGAGTTGCTGATGCCCTCGTACAACAACCTGCTGAGCCTAAATCTTAGCCTGTATAATAGTCAGGGTGCTATAATTGGCCTCTTGTTCCCATTTTTTGTGCTGATTTTTGGTGTTACAGCCGGTTTATACCCAGCATTATTCTTGTCGTCATTCAATCCTGTAAGGGTTTTATGTTCCGATTTTGGAGGGGTAAAGGCCAAACCAATTATCCGGAATGTGCTTGTAACCCTTCAGTTTACCATATCTGCCTTGCTTATTATTGTTACAATTATTGTGTATTTGCAGGTGAGCTTCGTGAAAAACAAAGAACTAGGCCTAAATACCGATGGGCTAGTTGTGGCTAGGGCAAAGGGCGATAATGTGTGGCAACGCGTTGATGGATTGCGCAATGCGCTAGAAGCAATCCCAGAGGTTGAGGGGGTTGGGATTTCAACATCATCGTTGGGTTACGGAATATCGCAGAATGGGTATAAGGTTGAAGGTGTAAAGGACCATATAATGATTAGCTCGTTGGCAATTGATTATCAATTTATAGATGTAATTGATGCAAAAATTGTGGATGGGCGAAACCTGTCGCAGCAATTCCCCAGCGATCAAAAGGGAATAATCGTGAACCAAACACTGGTGAAGTTAGCTGGATGGGACAACCCCATTGGTAAGAAGATTATTCGCGAAAAGGTGTTCGAGGTGGTTGGCGTGGTTGAGGATTTCCATTACAAATCGCTACATTTTGGAATTGAACCCCTGGTCATGTTTCTTCCTTTCGATTACTATTACTGGGGAGCACCCGTGGTTAACATCAGGCTTAAGGATGGGCTTTATGCGCAGGGTTTAGAGAAAATACGAGACCTGTGGGACGATTTGGGGCTGAGCACAGAGTTTAAGTACGATTTTGTTCAGGATATTTTTCAGGGCCAGTATAAAACCGAGGAGTATTTCGGCAAGCTGTTCATCTATTTCTCATTGCTGGCTATACTGATATCGTGCATGGGATTACTTGGCTTATCGAGTTTCATGCTGGAGAACCGTATGCGCGAGATTGGCATCCGAAAAGTCTTTGGATCAGGAAACGCATCGCTTATCACCAAATTCTCAGCCGATTTTACCCGATGGGCACTGCTTGGCACAGTTATCTCATGGCCTATTGCCTACTATGCCGTGATGCAGCTACTAAATTTCTATGCCTTTAGGATTAAAATTCCATGGCAGGTTTTTGTCCTTGCGGCGTTTATCACCCTTTTTGTTTCGCTGGTAACAATTCTTTTTCAAACGGTTAAGGCCGCCAGAACTAATCCTGTAGATACGTTGAAGTATGAGTAAGTTGGGGAAAGAGACTAGAGTGACAGGTGACGAGTGACAAGAGTGACAGGTGACGAGTGACCGGAATGACAGCTAAAGTATGTAAGCATGTTTTTTGGGATAATTCCTTACAGGATCCCCATAAGTGCTGGTGTTCAAAATTAGCTGCGCACGAAAAAAAAATTACTGCGCAGGGAAATGCTCATTGGCTGCCGTGGAAATTTATTTTCCTGCTGTGGGGAGAGTGATTTCCTAGTGTGGAAATGGTTCACGGCACACTAGGGGCCCAACATTTCCTAATGTGGAAATTTTTTTCCCAAACCAGCTAATCACCCATTTC
The DNA here is from genome assembly GCA_034003245.1 of Tenuifilaceae bacterium. GTDB lineage: Bacteria > Bacteroidota > Bacteroidia > Bacteroidales > Tenuifilaceae > Perlabentimonas. The sequence continues at coordinate 132,572 of JAVEYY010000003.1, read as the reverse complement.
CTGCGGTGAAAATTTAAATCCCTGCGCAGGAAAATGCCAATTTGCTGCGCAGGGAGTAGGCCAATTAGCCGTAAAAACCCCGCTTTGCCTTGGTAAACCTGGCAAAGGTCAGCATCTCCTTGATCCGGCTACCCGGGCAAAGATAAAACTCGTAATTCGGATGACTGTGCCGCTCACCTCGGCCTCGGTGACCTTTCCCTCGGAGCTGAGGCTGGAGCCGCATCGATGCCAAAACGTTTAATCGTCATTGAGAACACACCGCTCTTTGGAGGGGATGCAACTTAGCGAAGCGATTTCAACGAAGGTAATCTGAAATAGCGAGTAAATTAATAGGTCGCTTCGTCTCGTCAAAAATGATGACGAGACTCGCGTTGACGATGACTTAATGTTGTACCTGTCATCACCACATTATACCCAAAATTTTTGGGTGAGTTCTACCAATGAAAAAAAAATATTTTTTATTAGGTATATTATCGAACAGTCATAAAATCCTAATTTTGGAGCAAACAGAAAATTATGAAGAGAGTTAGGAATCCTTACGTTGGCCATAAAGGCTACTGCTGTATTGGCTGCGATCCCAGCCATCCGTTTGGGCTTAAACTCCGGTTCACTTTTGATGAGGAAAATAAAGTGATATTTGGGGAGTGGAAACCTGACCCAAACTACCAGGGCTACGTAAATGTGATTCACGGCGGGATTCAGGCTACCCTGCTCGATGAGATTGGCGGGTGGGCAGTGAATACCATACTGGGAACAGGAGGGGTAACCTCGCAGCTGCAAATTCGGTACAAAAAACCAGCCCAAATTTCCGATGGCCCTTTCAAACTAAAAGCTTGGCTTGTTAGCGCCGAAAAGCGCCTGGCGAATATCCAAACCCAACTTTACAATACGAATGATGAGCTATGCGCCGAGGCGCAGGTACAGTATTTTATCTTTTCGCCCGAGGTGGCTCGGCAGAAGCTAAACTTCCCGGGTGCCGAAGAGTTTTTTGAGGAGTAGATTTTTTACTGATTTCTCAGGTTAGCAATGGTGCAAGCCACTACGCCTGCTGTTTCGGTTCTTAGTCGCGAGGGGCCAAGGCCAGTGGATATAAATCCATTTTTTAATGCAAACGCCACCTCGGCAGGACTAAAATCGCCCTCGGGGCCAATCAGAAACAGAATGCTATTACCCTTTTCGATTAATGTTTTTGCATGCGGTTCGTTAAAATAGGCACAGTAGGCAATCAACTTGTGGCAATATGAACTGTTTTTCACTAAATCGTTGAATGGTGTTAGCGGGTTTAGCTTAGGCATGTATGCCTTAATAGATTGCTTCATGGCAGCAGCCACAACCCGTTCAATTCTATCGATATTTACCATTTTTCGCTCGGAGTGCTCGCAGAGTAACGGTGTAATTTCATCAATCCCAATCTCAGTGGCCTTCTCCAGAAACCACTCAAACCGATCGATATTTTTTGTGGGGGCAATGGCAATATGTAGATTGAAATTTCGCTTGCCAAACTCGCGCTGGGCATTGGTAATCTCAACTGTACAGCGTTTTGGATGCGCATCAATTATGCTGCATGTTAGCATGGCTCCATGTCCATCCACAATATTTATAGTATCACCTAAGCCTAACCTAAGCACACGAACGCAGTGCTTCGACTCGTCCTCGGGAAGTACAATGGAATTACCCGAAATCTGTGGGATATAGAAAATATGCATTTTGCTTTGTGTTTACGCAAAAGTAGTTAATATTGCACAAGTATGAAACGAGTAGGAATTTTAAGCGATACCCATGGCCACTGGGACGAGCAGCTGGCCAACTTCTTTGCTCAGTGCGATGAGCTGTGGCATGCTGGCGATATTGGTAATATTGAAACAGCCGATACAATAGCCCAGTTTAAACCCTTAAAAGCAGTACACGGTAATATTGACGATTTTAGGGTACGCTCCGTTTATCCCAAAATTCTTCAGTTTAGGTGTGAAGAGGTAGATGTTCTAATTACACACATTGGAGGATATCCCAATAGGTACGAGAGCGATATGCTAGCCATTATCAAAACACAAAAACCTAAGCTCTTTATCTGTGGGCATTCGCATATTCTAAAGGTGATTTACGATAAGAAGTACGATCTGCTTCATATAAATCCAGGAGCAGCTGGTAAGTCGGGTTTTCACCATGTCCGCACTGCCGTGCGGTTAACCATCGATGGCGAAACCATGAAAGACCTAGAGATACTTGAAATACCAAGGGGTTAATTAGACTTAAATAATTATCACAACTAGAACGCTAGCAATGAGCGTAACTGTAAAAACCATTGCATAAAGTGCCAGTAAGAGCGTTGATATTAGTCCGCTTTTCCATATTTTTATTTCATAGAAATTATTTATGGCCAGGGCTAAGTATCCTGGAATAACAATTAATCCCATTAAATCGTGAAACGGAAGTTCAATGCCTGATATTAGCTTAAAAAGAAGTGGTATGGAGAATATGTAGAATCCAAAAGTGTGAAAATGGACCGAAAAGATAAGGTGATCAACATACATCCTTTTGGTTCTCTTCAATAGGCCACTCAGCAAAAGGGCAAACAAGGGCATAAGCAGAAAAAACATGTAGGAGAAGCCCTTAATTATGGTATTCTTGAGCTGCTGAGGGTTTTTAATTTTCTCCTCTAATCGTGATTCAAGTAAACCTTTGCCAGGTGCTTGATTGGGTTTTGGTGTAGTAATTGAATCGGTAACAATGCTATGGCTTGATTCCTTTTCGTTAAATGTTACATTACTTTCAATCTTAAGGTTGTTGTCCGATAGCCCGAGCAGAAAAAAGTATGCCAGCGAGGCAAAAAGGAAGAGTTTTAGCGGTGAGGAGTATCGAACTCTTTTCCCATCAGCAAATTCGCGCGAGAGAAATCCAGGCTTTAGCAAAAGCAGTGGAATGGATTTTACCAGCTTGTTATCGAGCGAAAACCAATTGTCGAGCAGCGAATGAACGATGCTCTTGAAAGGCTTGCTTAGGTCTACATCCTTTTGACCGCAGTGCTGGCAAAACTGATCCAATAGTTCAGTATTGCAGTTTCTACATCTTTTAATATTGCTTACTTCGTTATCTGAAGTTACTTGTAATTGTTTGTTCACGAAAAATATGGTATTCTGAATTAACTACGGTTTTGGTGGTGTTTCCGCTGCTGCTTCGGTTTCCTCCTCGGTTGCTTCGGATTGTTCCTGATTTGGCTCATCCGATTCTACCGAATTTTCCTCAACGGGTCGGCCTAACAGCTGGTTGTAGCGCTCCTGAGCTCGCTGCAGCTCGCGACGGGTTCCCACAACAAAGTTGTATGGGATTTGCCCTGCCTTAACCTTAACCCTTCGGTCGCGCGATTTCATCTCCTTTATGGGATCGGTAAACAGGCTATTGTGCGACGATACTTGCAGCGCACCCCTAACGTAGTAGAACACGTAGTATTTCTCGGGCGCAAGCTCCAGGTAAATCATCATCCAGTCGCCGGTGTTACGTTTGATAATCTCGACAAAACCATCAACCTTTTTATTAACCTGAATACCACCAATACTTCCAATACCAATCTTACCATTGGAAACAAACGAGGTGTTTTTGTGATCCCAGCGAAGCTTTAGCTCCGAGAAGGTTATTGAGCTCTCCAGCCCTTTGGGCAGTTGAGTCATCGCTCCAAACAGGTTAATTTGATTTATTGCAGTTTGGGCATCCTTGGGATCGGCCACCTGATATAGGTACTTATGGAATACTTTTCGGCTCTGATCTGTTCCGCCCAACCCCGGTTGAGCTAAAATATCGGTTGCCATAGCCTCGAGCGATTGCTGGTTAAAATGGAACTGGAGGGCAAGCACCAGATCCATGTTCAGGATACTATCAGCGAGGAGATGCGTTAGACCTCCAGATGATATGTGTTTCATTTGACCCAGGTTAACCGGGATATTAACCTGACCCTCGCTGAAAAGCATGCAGAAATCTCTCGATAAGCTTATCAGGTTTCCTGTGGTATCGGGGTTGATAATCTTCGATTTTTCTCCAATTATGAAGCGGCTTCGGTTCTTGTTGTAGTGCATAAAACCCTCGGCAGAAACTAAGGTTCGGTCGGGATGGTCTTTCCTTCCCGATAGGAATGAGGGGTAAAGGTGAATTGAGTCGACAGTGATCACACTGCCGGAAATCAAAATATTCTGGTTAATATTTCGGGGTAGCTGGGGAATAGGGATAAAGATATTTTTGGGGTCAATCTCAGCCTTAAAGGAAATATTGCTAGTTTTAAGTTGATTGCATGGATGGATAGGAGTGGCCCCTCCTGTGAATAGCCAGTGTTTATTCTGGGCAAAAATCTCAAAATCGCCAATATACCCAAAGTAGGGGCTTAGCTTAAAGCTGTCGGGCTCGGTAACCGAACTTTGAGCATAGGTGTTTCCTTGGGTATCAACTTTTATGTCCTTTAGTTTAATGGATTGAACTTTTTCGTTCTCATCAACATAGTCAATGGTCGCGCTGGCGGTATATCGTTTTCGGCTGGTTACCGTAACGTTTGCGTTGTAAAAGTTGTGAAACCTATCGGTAAGGTTTGCCACAATTTTGGCTTCGCCAAAGGGGAGCATTCGTCGCTTGGCATCCACCTCAATTTTTTGATTACCGGGGTAGATCAATGCATCTGCAATTTGTAAATATTTAACCGAATCGGCCTTGAGGTTCGGTTGGTTGAGGTTATATCTCACCTTTGGGGAGAAGAAGTAGAGCGAATCCTCATCGCGGTGTAGCGAGTAAAAAGCCGATCCCACGGGGATGCTATCGGCCTTAGGCATTCCGTTCACGTAGAATTTGCCCTGTTCAACCGACTTTTGGCGGGTTGGAGTAATAATGGTAAGTTCACTCTTGTCAATTGCCCAAACAAACTGATCGAGGTACGACTTGTACATCAATGGGGGAATATCGGCAAAGATGCTTTCGTTTACCTTGAAGAACTCTCCCTGCTGCTTATCGAAATCGACATGCGCTTTTACCGAGGGTGCTGTGAAAGCCAACTCGTTTGATGTGGTTATATCGAACTCGGCATCGGCCAATTGGGCATTAACGTCGATGGCGTTGAAGTTGTAGGTTGCCGATCGTAACCTGGCCTTTCCCATATCAAAAAGTCCATCGCCAACTAATCCAAGAGGTTCAAGAGTAAGGTTTCCCAAAAGTTTTGCTTGGTTCTCGAACATCTGGAACGACTCTTTTCCTTTAAATGCGAATAGCTTTTCGCGATAGGGATACCATTTTACGATATGCTCCTTGCCCTGCACAACGGGGTATTGTATTCCCTGATCCTGTCGTTTCAAGGCAAATAGGGTGCTAATGGTGGTAAGCGAATCGGGGAAGAAAAATATTTCGTCGGATGAGGTAGTTGATGTTATGTAATCGAACTGGCCAGTTCCTCGAAGGCCACTATTGCTTAGGTCGATTTGGTTGTAGTATCGGCCTTTGCCCTGGTAAATAGCGTATCCTTCCGAGGGGAACGTTCTACGAAAACCAAGTGAGTTATCGGGTCGCAGTATGAGCGTGTCGGTGATGGGGGCAAAAATATCGGCCGAAAAGAAAACGCCCGTAAAGGCCATGTTGCTAATCTCAAAATTGTTGATCCCGTAAAAGGTGAACGGATTTATCTTAAAGTAGAAGTTTTTGCGATTGTACACACCATTGAAAATGTCAACATCATCATAGTACACAAATGAGTGTCCCTTGCTGTTGAAGATTGGGTACTCCTCATTAATAACCAGCCCCGACTTGTTGTTGGGTTTGTCGATAACAATTTCGCCCGAGATCACCTCGAGCGTACTGGTTACCCTATCGAGGATTCTGCGTCCGTAAAAGTCGAGATCCTTGGTCTGGTAGTTTAGCCTTAGCGAGTCGATAAACTCAGAATTAATCTTAAAGTTGGCATAGTCAAATTCAAAGTTCTTGCCATAAAAGGTGAACATTCCGGCCACCACCATGCCATCGAAGGAGAAGTTTCTATTCTTTTTAAGGATGATTTCCCTGCGTGCGGGATAGAGGAATACGTTTTGCGAATCGCTCACCGATACGTTTTCGACCCCTCGAACGGCCATTTCCAGCGAGGTAAGGTCGAGCACTGCATTGGCACCACTTTGCACGTACGAGCTAAACTTGATTACATCGTAATCGATAAACTTACCCTTTGCCCTGAGGGCATCGTAGAGCTTGGGTAGCACGTAAATATCACCGGTTTCAAACTCGTAAAGAAGATACCCTAGCATGGCCAACCGCATGATCTGAATGCGCACCTGCTCGGTGCTTTTGCGAACATAGCGGGCAAACTCCTCCACCTTAAACTCCTTGGATTGAATTCTGCGGGTGTAGTTCGAAACGGCAAACAGCGGGTGCTGCTCATCGCGGCTCATCAGCTCATCGAAGATATGCTCGTTAAAAAAGTTATTTGACTCAAACAACGCCCGGCTTTGCGATGAACCAATGGGTGCGCTGAAAACCATTTCGTTTTGCCCCTGTTTCCACTCAAGTTGCCCAAAATTTATGGAAAGGTTGTGATAGGTACTTAGGATTGGGCTTTGCGTTGTAAGTAGGTTGGTTGGGGCAATGGTAACGGTGCGGGTTTGATCGTTGTAGGTAAAGTTAAGACCAGTATGGTAAAGCGAATCGTTTTCAAATTTAAATCTTACCCGGGCGTAGTCCGATACTACAGTTAGTCGTCTAAAAATGTAGGTTTGCGATTCTACTCTTAGAAATTCCATGTTGTTTTTTCTAATCTCAAGAACTGCTGGGTTCTCGCGAGTACCATTTCCCACAAATTGAGTCCCTTGCATAAAGTAGCCACCATCGAAATCAACACCATCGAAAAAGTTAGGGATTTTGTGTCGCTGATGGTAGGTGTGGAATTCGGGGTAAATCACATTATCGGGGTTTGTAGCCCCTGATATTTTATCTTTTAAACGGCCCAACGAGGGTTCCGAAAAGTAGTCGAGGTTGGTGAACAGCACCGAGTCGGCTTCGTACTCGTTACGGGTTGTATTAATGGTGTAGTTCGACAGGGTGGCAAAAATCTCATCAACAGGGAATCGACTCCGAATCCAGGTTACCTTTCCACCCTTCCCGACCCATTTATCCTGGCTTGGGTAGAAGATTCCTTCGGTTGAGAGTATAGCAATAGAATCGGTTTTATTAGTGCTGATAAGATTAGTGTCGAAGAATCTGATGGTTAGTGTTTGATCGAAAACGTAATTGAAATTACTATTACTCACCTTCCACTCGTAAGCTGGGTAGATGGTAAAAGAACCCCGGGTGAAAAGCGCGAATGAGTTCTCGAGGAATTGGCTAATCCACGAAATCGGAATATTATCAGCTTGAGCATAGTTCTCAAGTCCGCGTAGCCAAACCTGCATCTCACTCTGGAACTTTTTCTGCTTGCTGTAGAGCGGAAGAATCTTTATCAGTGTGATAAGGTGTCGGGTGTTGACGGCTGTTTTTTTCAGAATCAGGTCCGAAATTCCAATAATGCGTTCTTTTTGTTCAACCGATAGGGTGTCGGACATCCAGAAGGTCTCAAATTCCTTGGGGATATCACCCTCCTCCTTGTTGAGTTGATTTTTAACAAGATCGTTTATTTCTGTGGCAAAGAGTTCGGGTTGACCGGAAAAGGAGGTTATCCTTTGGCCAAAAACCGACTGAGAGCTAAGCCACAAAGCTAAGCATATAAGGGCTCTTACAACGTTCGATCTTGTCATAGGGCGAGGGTTTTAATTCGGGTTTAGTCGGACTGGGTGAGCACAAACGCCCAATCGTTTTTGCTTTTAGTAGCCAAGACAGAAAGTCCATTTTCCTTGGCTGCTTCCGAAATTGTTTGGATATCGGAGGTGAGAATGCCACTCATCAGCAGGTAACCTTTGGTGTTCATGTGTTTTCTGTAAGTTGGCAAATCGTTGAGCAGGATATTTAGGTTGATGTTGGCGAGTATAACATCATAATTTTCATCTTTTAACGATGAAGCATCACCCAGCACTACGTTTATTCTTGAGCACCTGTTTGCCGATACATTCTCCATGGAGTTCTCGTAAGCCCAGCTGTCGTTATCGATGGCGGTGACCCGCGATGCCCCAAGTTTTTCGGCAACAATGGCCAGTATTCCCGTTCCACAGCCCATGTCGAGAATGGTTTTGCCCATTAGGTCGATGCTGAACATCTCCCTAATCATTAGCCATGTGGTTTGATGATGACCAGTACCAAAGGCCATCTTGGGCTCTATTACAATCTCGAGGCTATAGCCCGGCTCGGGCTTGTGAAATGGAGCGCGAACTCTACAGAAATTCTCAACGGTTATGGGGTCAAAGTTCGATTCCCACTTGGTATTCCAGTTCTGATCGGCAATATGAGCAACTACATAATTTACTTCAACATCAAAGGGTAAATTGTTTAATAGCAGAGTCAACTCATTTTCGTTGAATTGCGAAGTTGGGATGTAGGCAATCAGCCCACTATCGCTATCGGTAAAGCTGTCGAAACCCAGCTCAGCCAGCAGGGCGGTTAAAATTTCCGTATTCTGCTGGCTGTAAGGTTTTATTTCAATGTTTACTTCGGTGTAGTTCATCTACTTGGGAAACGATTTAGCAATGGCTATAAAATCTTCGGCTTTAAGCGATGCACCACCAATCAGTCCACCGTCAACATCGTACTTGGCAAAGATCTCAACGGCATTATCGGGCTTGCAGCTGCCGCCGTAAAGTATGCTGATGGATTGAGCAAGTTCAAAACCAAACTTGTCGGTTAAAACCTTGCGGATATGCGCGTGCATCTCCTGGGCTTGGTCGGGTGATGCAGTACGGCCGGTGCCAATAGCCCACACAGGCTCGTAGGCAATAACCACTTTACCCATTTCCTGTGAAGTAAGATTGAATAGAACCTCCTCGATTTGTGTTTGCACCACGCTAAAATGCTTGTTGGCATCGCGCTCGGCAAGCACCTCGCCGCAGCAGAATATGGGGGTAAGCCCATTGGCTAGCACCAATTTTACTTTTTGTAGAAGAATTTGACTGGTTTCGCCAAAGTACTCACGGCGCTCCGAATGTCCAATAATTACGTGGCTTGCGCCCACGTTGGCCACCATTTGAGCCGATACCTCGCCAGTGTAAGCTCCCTTTTCCCAGGCTGCGCAGTTCTGACTGCTGGCTTTAACGCGACTATTCTTAATGCTTGAGGCAACCACAAATAGGTGCGTGAATGGTGGTGCAACTATTAATTCTACATCTGCTGGAACAGCGGCTGATAAATCCTTTACCTTTTCGGCAAGGCTCATTCCCTCCTCAAGGGTGGTGTTCATTTTCCAGTTTCCTGCTACAATTTTCTTTCTCATGGGTTTGATTATTTATTGTGAACAATGTGATTTTTATGGTTTACTGTTTAGAGTTAACGGTTTATGGTTTATGGTTTATGGTTTATGGTTTTGAAGATTGATGTTTCTAAGATCTTGGCTTTTAGCTATTGGCTGTTAGATTTTGGCCCTTCGCTCTTCGCCCTTCGTCCTATGCTCCTCGCATCTTCCTCTCAAATATACAACTTTTTCCCTTATCACGGGGTAAGCCGAATCCTTGGATCGAGAAGGGAGTAGGCTATATCAACTAAGAAATTTACTACCACAAACACAATGGACATGGTAATTACCGAGCCCAGTACCAGAGGAACATCGTAGCTGTTAAGGGCATTCACAACCACGTAACCTAGCCCTTTCCATCCAAAAATGTACTCAATAAAAACCACTCCCGCCATAACTGATGCAAACCAGCCCGAAATGGCCGAAACAACTGGATTCATGGAGTTTTTGAGAGCATGTCGCCAAATCACTTGGCTAAACCTTAATCCCTTTGCCTTGGCTGTTCGAATGTAATCGTGCGATAGCGTTTCGAGCATCGAGTTGCGTGCAAGCTGGGTTACCACGGCCAATGGCCGAATGCCCAATGTAAATGCAGGAAGAATGAGATTTTTAAGCTGGAGACGAACACCTTCGCCAAAATCATCAATTTCCCAAAGGTTTCCGGTTAGGTTAAGTCCCGTGAAATCTCTCAGCACAAAGGCAAATATCCATCCAAAAAGTATTGCTGCAAAGAACGATGGGACGCTCATCCCAAATGCCGAAAAAACAAGTAGCGATCTATCTATCCACGTATCCTTTTTAAGCGCAGCAGCAACTCCAAGTGCAATTCCAAAAATTGTTGCAAATGCCATGGCCGTAATGGCCAGAATAAATGTGTTTGGTAGGGTTTCGCCAATTATCGACGATACATTTTTCCCGCTCTGAAAGGATCGTCGTAGGTAAGGTGATTTAAGGGCAATTGCCCTCGACTTGCTTATCTTAATCAGAATGGCAGCTGAGTATACATTTGGGTTAAGGTAAATGTAGCTGTTGGAATTGTTGGGGTTGTGGATTGAAATTGGGGATAAATCGTTGATATATTTAATGTACTGGTAGGGCAGGGGTTTGTCTAGTCCTAAATCGCGGCGAACAGCCAAAAGCGAGGCTTCATCGGAGCGTTGTCCCATTACCATGCGAGCTGGGTCACCGGGGATTAGGTTAAAAAGTATAAATACAAGAGTTACCACACCCCAAACAACTAGGACGCTATAGAATAGTCTTTTAGTTATAAACTGCAGCATTGCACTACTGTTTGTCGAACGCCTTTGCCTGTTCCCAAATCTCATTCATCTGGTCGAGGGTCATGGTTTTTAGGGAGCGTCCTTCCTTTATGGTTTTGCTCTCGAGGTAGTTGAAACGCTTAGTAAACTTCTTGTTGGTTCGTTCCAATGCAGTCTCCGGATCAATATTGTAGAGACGTGCAGCGTTTACCAGCGAGAAGAACAAGTCGCCAAATTCGCCTTCAATCCTTTCCTGATCGCCCTTCTCAATTTCACGCTTAAGCTCATTCATCTCCTCGTTAACCTTATCCCACACCTGGTTGCGAACCTCCCAGTCGAAACCAACCGCTCTTACTTTTTCCTGAATTCGGTTTGCCTTTATTAGCGACGAGAGCGATTTGGGAACTCCCGATAGCACGGTTTTGTTGCCCGATTTTTCGGTCATCTTAATCTGTTCCCAGTTCTTCACCACATCACCAGCAGTCGATACCTCAACCTCGCCAAAAACATGAGGATGACGATAGATCAACTTATCGCATATATGGTTAATAACATCGGTGATGTTAAACAGGTTAGTTTCGGAAGCGATTTTTGAGTAGAATACAATATGTAGCAGTATATCGCCCAACTCCTTCTTTACCTCATCCATTTTTCTCTCCAGAATGGCATCGGCCAACTCGTAAGTCTCCTCAATGGTGAGGTTGCGGATGCTCTCGAAGGTTTGCACCTTATCCCATGGGCACTTCTCGCGGAGCTCGTCCATTATTGTAAGTAATCGTTCAAAGGCTTCGGTAGCCTCTTTCATGTTAGTTTGGTTTTGAAGATTGGTGTTGATGTTTTCCATTTTGATGATTTTATCGTTGGGGATAGGTTACTGGAAATTTACGCGAACGCTACCGCCAATTCTGAGGCTGAGCAGCTCAGCGGCATAACCATTTCGGATGGCAATCTCGAGCAGATTGGCCGAATTAAAAATTCCAAGTAGTTCTCCCGGATCAACCTGGTTATATGTAGTGCTTAATTTTGATATCTTGTTATGATTGCTCTGCACATAGATGTTATAGCCCCGGTTTTGTCCAACCCTTTCGAATAGTTTTTTTGAAATGTTAGTAATTGCATTTCGGTACGAATCTATATAGATTATACTTCCTGTGATGACAGATTCGTCGATGGTGGCTCGAAGGGCTATCTTCTGATCAAAATCTGTTATTCTTAGATTGGATGAAATTAAATCTTCACTGCTACAAATTGTTTCAATAGCTTTTACGTAGGCTGTGAGAGAGGCAAAACTCCCATCGGCAACGTAGGGAATTGCAAATACATCATCGGGAATGGTGCTGAATATCAAACCCAGAATTCCGTTGTCGGGGATTACAAAGTAATGATCCTGGAAATATGTAACAAGTATCCGCGACGATAAGCTGGCCTCGCTATTCACAAGTATCAGGTGAATACTGCCCTTCGGAAAATACTGAAAACCCTGCTTAACAATAAACGCAGCGCTGTGCAGGCTAAAGCTGGGGATATCGTGCGAAAGATCTATAATGCTGGCCTCAGGGTATGCCGATAGAAGACCACCCTTAAGCATGGCGGTATAGTAGTCGTGCTGTCCCCAATCGGTTGTGAGCGTGATAAATGGTTTGTTGTGGCCTAGTCCTTTCATCCAAAGCTATTGAAAAGCAAAATTGGCTAAAAAAAAGCATTGAGCGAAATTTCTATACGCACAATTTATGTTTGAACGGAATTAAGTTGATTGCTAGTAATATATACCATTCATTATTTTACCACTAAGCGCCTTGTGATGTGGATTAGGGCTTTTTTTTTACTATTTTTGCAATCAATTACCAATTGCTAAACAACAACGCAAACCCAATTAATGAACGAAAGACTTATTCTTATCGAAGGGATTGATCCCGCTGCCTTTTACGGAGTGAACAACTCAAACTTCAACCTTATTTCTGCCCATTTCCCCAAGCTAAAGCTTATTGCACGCGGCGATGAGATTAAAGTGCTGGGCGAGGAGCGCGAAATTCAGATTTTGGAGGATAGGATTAACAGCATGATCAACTTTTTCCGAAAGTACAACAGGCTTACCGAGGATAATATAAAGGATTTTTTGAACGAAACCGACGATACAATCTCCAATAACGAGGAAGATTTTAGCGATGCGCTGGTGTATGGGAATAACGGAAGAATTATCAAGGCCCGTACAGTAAACCAGAAGATGCTTGTAGATAGTTATCGTGAAAACGACTTGCTGTTTGCCATTGGCCCAGCAGGCTCGGGCAAAACCTACACGGCCATTGCTTTAGCCGTGAGGGCGCTTAAAAACAAGGAGGTGAAACGAATAATTCTTACCCGACCTGCGGTTGAAGCAGGTGAGCGGTTGGGATTTCTTCCTGGCGATTTAAAGGATAAACTCGATCCATATCTCCAGCCACTTTACGATGCGCTTAACGATATGATCCCCGCACGTAAACTAAACGATTACATGGAGGACGGAACCGTGCAAATAGCACCGTTGGCCTACATGCGTGGTCGAACCCTCGACAACGCCTTTGTTATTCTCGATGAGGCTCAGAACACCTCCATTAATCAGATGAAGATGTTCCTAACCCGAATGGGTAACAATGCTAAGTTTATTGTAACAGGCGATATCACACAAATAGACTTGCCCCGCAAGGAGGACTCAGGCCTAATTCCAACGCTTAAGTTGCTTCAGGATATTCCTGGCCTTTCCATTATTTACTTCGACTCGCGCGATATTATCCGCCATAAGTTGGTTAAGTACATTGTGCATGCATTTGATAAGCTGTCGAAGAAGAGAGACGAAACAAGTAGTAATCAAAATAGCTAAACACCGATGAAAACGGCAATTGTAAAAACGAATTACAAGTTCCCCTCGCAAACCGGGGTTTACCACGGTAAGGTTCGCGATGTTTATTCGCTCACGAGCGATGTGCTGGTGATGATCGTATCCGATCGTATTTCGGCATTCGATGTTGTGCTGCCCAAGGGGATTCCCTTTAAGGGGCAAGTGCTTAACCAAATTGCTTCGGAGTTTCTCGATGCCACCAGCCACATTGTGCCCAACTGGAAAATCGACACGCCCGACCCCATGGTGACCATTGGGCATAGATGTGAGCCTTTTGCTGTGGAGATGATTATCCGCGGATACCTTACAGGCAGCTCGTGGCGCGACTACAAGAAGGGTGCCCGCCAAATTTGCGGTGTTCCCATTCCCGACGGGATGCGCGAGCATCAGGTTTTCGCAAAACCCATTATTACCCCAACTACCAAGGCCGAGCAGGGAGCGCACGACGAGAATATCTCGCGTGAGGAAATTTTAGCGCAGGGCATAGTTTCGGAGGAGGATTACCTAAAGCTCGAGGAGTATACCTATAAACTATTTGAGCAGGGCTCAAAAATGGCGCGTGAACGCGGTCTAATTCTGGTTGATACCAAGTACGAGTTTGGCAAGAAGGATGGCCAAATCTACCTTATTGATGAGGTGCATACCCCCGATTCATCGCGCTATTTTTATCTCGATGGCTATCAGGAGCGTTTCGATAAGGGCGAACCTCAACGTCAACTTTCCAAGGAGTTTGTGCGCGAGTGGCTTATGGATAATGGCTTTATGGGTAATCCTGGGCAACAGGTTCCCGAAATGACCGATGAGATTGTAGAGAGCATTAGCAAGAGGTACATCGAGTTGTATGAGCACATAATTGGGGCGAAATTCGTACCAGCCGAATGTGACGACATTGAGAACCGAATCGAGAAAAATGTGCTAAATTCGCTAAGCCGTAATTTACTGCTGTAAAAACTAATAAGTAATTGAAAACACTAATTAAGGGCATAGTGATTCTTGGAGTATTATCGTCCCTTTGGGGCTGCACTGGCCAAACACCCAAAGCTAACGAGGTAAGCTTTATTACCAAGGAGGGTTGGGTTGATATAGGGACTAAAAACCTCGAAAAACTTGGTGTTTTCGTAAAGGATACAGCAGTAGTATATAACAACAAGATTGAGGGTGTTGGCAGCCTCGATCTTACAATTCACGACAGAACATACCTAGGAAACTCATCGGGAATTGAGCAAACCAACCTGCCATTTTATCCTAGATACATAACAACGCTCGACACCATTCAACGAACAATGTACATGTTGGCTGGCAATCAGTCGGGGAGCGAGGCCGAGGCATACAAGTGGCAGTCGTTCGAGAGTTTGGTACCCATTTTGGTTGAGCAGAAGACTGGCGACTACCAGTTTGGCGAAACACTTATTTTTTGGATGACCAAAACGCCTGAGCTGGAAAAATTGTTGAGCGAATTGAAATAGCCCTTACTGAAAATTTAGTAATAAGAAAAGGCTTGGAAAACCAAGCCTTTTCTTATTATGCTTAAATCGAACTTATAGCAATTTCAAGTGCTTATCAACAAGCAGTCCAGTTTCAGGATCGGATGGGCGAGGAGCTGGGTACTCAATAATTTTACCTTCTCCATCGATTAGCACAAAGGTGGGTATGGCAAAAACCTGATACTGCTGGGCAACATCCGAAAGCCATGCCCTATCGGCGTGGAGTTGAATTCCATCAAGTTTATCCTCGGTAACCATTTTTACCCAGGCATTCTTGTCATCGTCAAGCGAAATGGCGATAATGGCAATGGGTTTGCCTTTGTAAGCCTCCTTCATCGTTTTAAGGAATGGGAGTTGACGCTTGCAGGGGCCACACCAGGTTGCCCAAAAATCGATGTAAACCAGCTTGCCTTTAAAGTCGCTTAGCGAGTATGTATTTCCATCAATTCCGGTGAGGGTGAACTCGGGTGCAGGCTGCCCTGGCGCCAACAGCATACGCTTATCAAGGGCTTTGCGAATAATATCGGTGTAAACCGTGGTTTGGGTGTTGGCCAGGAAGTACTCGGCCACATTTTTTGCCACCTCAAGGCTTGCCCACTTAACGGTTTCGGATGTCGATGTGTACTTGTAGTAGTCCTTAATGGTTTGGTTGGGAACCAGCGAGTCAATCATCCCGAATAGCATTAGGTTACGCTCAAATTCCGATTTCCCCTTGTGCTCATCCTTTGCCAATTCGTCGCGATAGGTCTTTTGTATATGTTTATACACTAATCCGGTATACTCGTTGATTGAAAAATGCTTAGGGTTGGCAAAATTCATATCGGACATAAAAGCAAAGAAACTCTCGGGGGCAACAAACTCCTCACCGGAAATTCTTGAGAAATAATCGGGGTAGTCGTACCTAAGGCTCTTAAAGTGATAGTCAATACGAGCCTTCTCAAGCGAAACGAAATCCTTGTCGGTCACTCCAAACCCGCTAATTTTGCCATGTAGCATCGATTTGATGGAGTCAAGTTCTTGCTCAAACTCATCCAACGGGAGTTGGTATAAATCTCTGAACCCTCTGGAAAGTTCGCTTATCGTTTGGTTGTTTTCCCAGATTAGATTATTGGCAAGAGCACATTTCCCTTCAACAACAGGGTTGTTAGTGGGATTTGTTATATCAACAAGGACATTAAGATTATCGCCCGGCGCGAGGTAGATGGTATTCCTAATTCTTCCTGCTCTTAGGGTAAAGTAGGTGGGCTCTTCGAGCATAAATTTTGTGATAAAGCTACCATCGTCGTTTAGCCAAAGAGTATCAGTAACACCCTTACTGATTAGCAGAGCGTAGTTGTTGTCGAGATTGTTAATCTGGCCGCTGAGTTCAACTTCTTTAGGTCCAAAATTGCTGCAGGATGCAAGTGCAATTAGTGCCACAAAGGCAAGCGATTTATAGTTCATAGTTTCCAATTTTTGTTTCTACTTATGGTTTTGTAAATATTTATCTGGGGCAAATATATAAATTCAATTAAAATAATTCGTAAGAAATGCTTAGCAGTTCATTAATCTATAGGGATATTAATCTATTCTCATCAACATACCAGATAAAACCATTAACCGCATCATAGCCCATATTCCTTAGAAGTTGAGAGTATCGCTGAACTTGTTTGGTATGAGCCGGAAGTTCTCCTCCAAACTTAAAGTCAACCACCAAAGTTTTGCCGTCCTTAATCATAACCCTGTCGGGTCGGTAGCTGTGCCCATCGGGGGTAAGAATGGTGACCTCATTTTTCACTTTCCACTCGCCCGAGAACCAGTTTTCGAAGGGTTCCTGCTCAAGTATTTCGGAGATCCAGATTCTTATCTGTTCCCTATCCGGTGGCGCCAGCAAACCCTCTGTTATGAGTGTTTGAATAGCGATATCGATATCATTAACGGTTACAATCTTGGAGAAAAGTTCGTGCATTATCTTCCCATGTTTCTTGGGGGCAAGTTTCTCCGATGGTGACGACTGGAAGAACTCTTCAGCTTCCATCTTCAGTTTTATTTCCCCTAAACTTTGCCCAACCGGATAGCTATCCATTGTCCACCCCTTTCTATCTGAAATTTCAGAAGGTTTTTCCCTTTTATTCTTGGGTTTGCTACCAAAGATAAATGTTTCGGATTGGTGTTCAGGATTCGTCTCAGTGGGTATATTGCCTAGGGCTGGAATGGCTGTTTTGATTATTTTTGAAACGCTGTTTATCTCCCCAAAATCGTTTTCGGCCTCCTTCTTACTGAGGGGAACAAAAACGTACAGCTCTCTTTCGGGTCGGGTAAATGCTACGTATAGCATATTGATATTATCCACCAGCTCTCGCATCTCCTCCTCAAGAACATCTCTGGCAAAAAGACTCTTTTTGGCTAGATTACCGGCCTGAATGGGGTATTTAGGTAGTAGATTAAATGGCTCCTCGTCCGATTTCACCCAAAGCAAGGGTTGCGCCGATGCAGGTCTAAAACTCCAGTTTGCGTATGGAATAATAACAACGGGGAACTGAAGCCCTTTCGATTTGTGAATGGTGATAATCGATAGGGCATTGGTCGACTCGGGCACGGTTAGCGAGAGTCCGCTCCCTTTCTCGTCCCACCACTGCAGGAATCGGTTTACATCGCCACCGCCCTTACTGCTAATATTGGCAATATGCTCGTGCAGCTCGGCCAGATGCGCCAGCTCGCCCTCAACCTTAAAAAGCCCATATCGCTGGGCAATTGCCTCAAAAACTTCGTTTAGTGGTCGGGTGTTTAGGCTACTTAACCAGTCTGTTTCGTTGTCGGTTTGGTCTGATGCAAAGCAGCTGTGCCAGTTGGGATTATTTGTATTTTTTAGCGATAAAATTTCTTTTGATAAAACTCTTTTTGCAATCTCGTTATTGGTATCTTGAACCAGCCTAAAGGCAGCTATTGTTAACCTCACAACCAGTGAGGCCTTAAGCTCCAGTCCCTCTTGACTTACAAAGATGATATGGCGGTTTTTGTCCAGTTCCTTTCTATTATGCTCCAAAAGCATGTTAGCAATGCGCTGCCCCTCGCTTTTGGTTCGAACCAGTATGGCCATATCGATAAGCTCGTAGTTCTCTCTTAAATCCTGAATTAGTGTCGATATCTCGTCCGACAGGAACTCGTCGCACCCGGCATTATTCTCCTTTTCGAAGAATTTAAGTTGAACCATCCCTTCATTATCTTCGCCTTTTCTAGGCGATTTTTGCTCAACATCTTTGTATGCTTTTTCTATCTGTTCGCTTAAATCGGGTATTAATTCTTCGAAAGGGGAGGTGATTTTCCCACTAATAGCAGCAACAGCCAGCTCACGGGTTTGGGTAAAGAATCGGTTGTTAAAGTCGATTATGGCTGGAAGGCTTCGCCAGTTGGTGCCAAGGGCAATATCATCTATGCCAAAATGCCTCAGGTCGTCCTCAACCCCGCTGGCCAGTATGCTCCAGTCGCCGTTGCGCCATCGGTAAATCGATTGCTTCACATCGCCCACAATCATGCTAAAACAATCCTGCGCAAGGCTGTTCTCAATAAGCGGTTTAAAGTTATGCCATTGCACCTCCGATGTGTCCTGAAACTCATCTATCATGTACATATCGTAGCGGGTACCAACCTTTTCATATACAAATGGTGCATCCGACTCCTTAACAAATTCGCGTAGCAGATGCCCGCTATCGCTCAGCAGCAGGAAACCCTCCTCGCGCGACAGCTCCCGAACCTTACTCCACAAATCCCCAATTAGGGCTAGGTTTTCGAGGTTCTTTAGGATTAGCTTGGCCGAGTAAAAGTGAACCTGTTTCTCGGTGATAATCTCAATTAGTTTTGTTAAGGTAGGATGAAGAACTTCAATAACGGCCCTCTCCATTGGGGCAAAGACTAGTTTGTCGGCATAGGTGGCCTTGTTAACCCAGGCTTGGCCGGTGCCATCGGCCAGTGCATCGCTTACCCTTTTGGTCTCGGGTGAGGGTAACTCGGCTGTGGATTCGTCAATGGCTGCACATTTTAAAAAGAAGCCTATCACCCCGGTTTTTCCATAGGCAATGTTATCGATGCTCACACCTCGTTGTTCAAGTTCTGTCAAGGCCACTTTGGCAGAACTGCTCAAATTGTGGGTTGTTGTTGAAACAATCCTTTGGAGTTGCTCTTTTAACTTATTAACCCGTTCCCGATCGGTAAACTTCTGTACTTCCTCGCGGCTCATCAGCCTAAATTTTTCGGAGAATAGCTGTTTGCCCAGCTCAATGAGTTTGGAGCGCACATCCCAACTCTTGCCCTCGTCGAGCAGTGAGTAGCCCATGGTTGTTAGCCACTTCAGCAGTTCATCAATCTGCGAGGCCGAGTCGAGCAGGTTGTCGGCAGCGTGCTCAAGCACAGGCATTGTGTCCAGCTCAATATCAACGCCACCCTGCTCGCCAATTTCCCATAGCAGTGCCTGGATAACGCGCTGCACAAAGCTGTCGATGGTGCTTACCGAAAATCGGCTGTAGTCGTGGAGGATTAGCGAAAGTGCTTGCTTCGCTCTATGCTGTATTGTGCTTAGCGGCAAATTTAGCTCCTGTGAAATGGTGTTTCCCATCCCGCTGCTTTCGCCCATCGATAGACCAAAAAGCTCGTTGAGTATCCGTCCCTTCATCTCGGCAGTGGCCTTGTTGGTGAACGTTACCGCCAGGATATGCCTATACCCTTCGGGGTTAGCGATAACCTGCTTTATGTACTCGGCCGCCAGCCGGAAGGTCTTCCCCGACCCCGCGGATGCTCTGTAAACAACCAGTTTCGACATGCCGTAAAGTGTTTTCTTTGGATGATAAAGGTAGCATTTCTTGCCCATTCTTTTAATTCAGGCAGCAATGATTATCGTCAAGGAGTAGTCGATTCTCCGTAAGGAACAGTCAATCCTCCGTACATCTATGCCCTGACAGGGTTTTAAACCCTGTCAGGGTTACCAAGAAAAACGGGTCTAAGCAACCCTCAATCGGGTCTAAGCAACCCCCAATCGGGTCTTAGCAACCCTCAATCGACCCAATCGGCAATAGGGAATTACCGCGTAGCGTTAATCGCCCATAGCCCTGACAGGGTTTTAAACCCTGTCAGGGCTAACCAACAACTAACCAACATCCAATAGCCAATAGCCAATAGCCAATAGCCAACAGCCAACATCCAATAGCCACCATCCATTAAACCAATCAGCAGCCCTGCAATCCAATTCACGAACCAAAAAGTAATAATGCTATGCTTTACAAATCAACAATTTCCTTTATGATTATTGCACTGCTTGTAGGGTGCTCAACCCAGCAGAAGGAGGTTAAGCCTGCGCTCGATATTGCGCACATGGATTTAACCGTGAAACCCGGTGTCGATTTTTTCACCTACGCCAATGGCAACTGGGTGAAGAACACAGTAATTCCCGAGGATAAAGCCCGCTACGGGTCATTCGATATCCTGCAGGAGGAGAATAATAAGGTTCTCAAATCAATCCTCGAAAAGGCAGCCGCCAAAAAGAGTAAGAAAGGCTCCAGCTGGCAGAAGGTAGGTGATATTTACGCCTCCGGTATGGACGAGAAAACCATCGAGCAGAAGGGCATAGAGCCCATTAGCGCCGATATGGCCCGCATTGGGGCCATCAGCACCACCGACGACCTGGTTGCGGAGATCGCTAAGCAACACGCCATGCGCGTGGGTCCCCTTTTTGGCATTTACGCTGCGCAGGACAGGAAGAACACCACCGAGATTGTGGTGAATCTTGGCCAGGGCGGATTGGGCTTACCCGATCGCGACTACTATCTATCCGACGATAACAGGTCGAAGGAGATTCGCGATGCCTATCGTATCCACCTTCAAAGGGTGTTTGCACTCCTAGGTGCATCTGAGGATGAGTGCGCCCAAAAGGCAACTCAGGTAATCGATCTCGAAACCCGCTTGGCCAAGGCTTCATTCACTCGTCTCCAGCGCCGCGATCCAAACCTTACCTACAACAAGGTTTCGTTCGATCAGATGCAGCAGCTCGCACCAGCCTTTGGCTGGAATGCCTACTTTGCTGGCATTGGTGTCGATAAGCCCGCCGAGATGGTAATCGATAATCCCGGCTTCTTCCAGGAGATATCGGCCATGTTCATTGAGATTCCCATGGATAGCTGGAAGGTTTACCTTACCTGGAACCTAGTTAATCGATTCTCGCCCTACCTAAGCTCGGCTTTTGTCGATCAGCAGTTCAGCTTCTACGGCAAGGTGTTGTCGGGCAACGAGGTAAACCGTCCCCGCTGGGAGCGCGTGGCCGCATCGGCCAATGGCATTATTGGCGAGGTGGTAGGCCAGATTTTCGTTGAGGAGAACTTCCCCCCAGAGGCCAAGGAGAAGATGGTCGATTTGGTGTCAAATCTTAAGGCCGTTTACCGCGAGCGCATGCAGAATCTAACCTGGATGACCAACGAGACCAAGGAGCGCGCCATTGCCAAGCTCGATGCCATGAACGTGAAGATTGGCTACCCCGACAAGTGGAAAGATTACAGTGACTTGGAGATTACCCCCGATTGCTACGCCGAGAACATGAAGCGCGGCTTTGAGTTTGGCTTCCGCCAGAATATGGACAAGATCGGCAAGCCGGTGGATCGCACTGAGTGGTTTATGACTCCCCAAACGGTGAACGCCTACTACAGCCCAACCATGAACGAGATTGTTTTCCCTGCGGCTATCCTCCAACCTCCTTTCTTCAACCTCAATGCCGACGATGCCGTTAACTATGGCGCCATTGGAATGGTTATTGGCCACGAGATGACTCACGGTTTCGACGATCAGGGGCGTAAGTACAACAAGGATGGGAATATCGACGAGTGGTGGGAGCCCATCGACTCGGAGAAGTTTAACCAGCTTACCCAAACCATCATCGACCAGTACGAGGCGTTTGTGGCCATCGGCGACATGAACCTGAACGGTCGGTTAACCCTGGGCGAGAATATTGCCGATTACGGCGGACTCACCATCGCCTACCATGCGCTGCAAAAGGCCATGGAGGGCAAGCCTCGTCCCGAGCCCATCGATGGGTTTACCCCCGAGCAGCGGTTCTTCCTGTCGTACGCCAACGTGTGGCGTCAGGTTATTCGCGACCAGGAGTTGATGCGCAGCGTTAAGGAGGGGCCACATTCACCTGGAAAATTCCGTGTAAATGGTGCTGTGTTCAATATCAACGAGTTTTACGAAGCATTCGAGATCGATCCATCCGAACCCCTTTTCCGTGCCCCCGAGGTGCGCCCTACCATCTGGTAAAAGTATCAGCTAACTATCGAAAGGCTCTGCGGTTTACCCAAAGAGCCTTTCGGCTTTTAGAACCGTCACAATTTCCGAAGGGCTATCTACAGGACTTTGACAGGTTTTACCAAGACAAAGCTTTATTTTTCCCTCTTCAATGGGATAATTTGATATTGGTAGTTTCGAGTTTTCAGCGTAAAGGTAGGGGATAACGTTTGGGAAAAGTGAGTCGCGCGAAATTGCCCTAAGCTGCTCCGCAGCTTTTGACCCAGCTGCTCCAACCTCGGCACGTTTTACCAGATTTTGCATAAGCACCTGCGCCCACTTGTACACGTAGGGTCCACCCCGCTCAACCTGATCGGTGATGTTTTGGATCATTTGCTCCGACATAAGGGTGTACTTCTCTGCCCTAAAGTAAGCGCCAAGTTTCATTAGGTTTTCGGCCATGGTTGCCCCCGAAGAGGGGATAACCCCATCGGTAATCTCCATCTTCCGAACCACATTCCAGTTGTGCTCAGCTGCGGTGAAGAAGAACATGCCCGAATCCACATCAAAAAACTTATCGATGGAAACCTCTGTTAATAGTTGAGCCTTAACTAGCCATTGCTCATCAAAGGTCGATAGGTAAAGGTTAATGTAGGCTTGATTTAGAAAAGCATAATCATCGAGAAAGGCAGCTGTAGTTGATTTCCCCTTGCAGTGAACACGCAGAAGATTCCCGACACTTTCGGTTAGGGTATTGTCGATAAACTCAGCAATGCCAAGGGCATCGGTTAGGAATCGTTTATCGCCAAAAACATTGTATGCGTTAGCAAGGGCCGATATTGTTAAGGCATTCCACGAGAGTAAAACCTTATCGTCGGTAATGGGTCTTATGCGCGATTGGCGCGCATTTAAAAGCTTTGCCCGGGCCAGCTTTAGCCGTTGTTCCACCTCTTCAATGGATAGCCCCATTAGGCATGCTGTTTCATTTACCGATGCAGCAATTCGGAGCACATTTTTACCTAAATGTACTCCCGATGCGGTCACCCCATAGATAATGGAAAATAGTTCGGCATCGCTTCCCAGTATTGTTTCCACCTCCTCTTTGGAGTAGATGTAATACTTACCCTCTTCGCCCTCGCTGTCGGCATCAATGGCGCTATAAAAACCACCATTGGGGTTGCGCAACTCGCGGCGCATAAAATCTACAGTTTGATAAACCACCGTTCGGTAATTCTCGTCGGCAAAGTGCTTGTAGGCATTTGTGTAGAGTGAAATTAGCTGGGCGTTATCGTAAAGCATCTTCTCGAAATGGGGTACGTACCACTGCTCGTCGACCGAGTAGCGAAAAAATCCTCCACCAAGGTGGTCGTAA
Organism: Tenuifilaceae bacterium; assembly: GCA_034003245.1. GTDB lineage: Bacteria > Bacteroidota > Bacteroidia > Bacteroidales > Tenuifilaceae > Perlabentimonas. The sequence continues at coordinate 108,958 of JAVEYY010000003.1, read as the reverse complement.
ATGCCCCCATTACTCATCTTATCAAGAGTTAGCTTTACATGATTTTTCACCTCCGTGTCGTTTGCAACCTCAGCGTAATCCAGAAGAAATTGCAACGAACCTGGCATGGGGAATTTTGGTGCTCCCTTGTTAGCCCCATATCTACTATCAAAGTATTTACTCCAACCCTTAACATACGATTTGAGCGTGTCGGTGCTGAGCTGCTTTTGATCAGCTTTTTTATCAATAATTTCAGTTGATGCTATTCCCAAAGTAAGCTCCTCGGCTACTTCATTCACCTTTTGGGGCTCGGTCATCCAGGTAAAATGCAGGCTTTTTAAAATATCGAGCCAAGCCTCGTGCTTAAAGTAGGTGCCGCCAAAAACAGGTTTCCCATCGGGTAGGGTAAAGCAGTTTAGCGGCCATCCGCCCGAGCGGGTTATTATCTGTATAGCGGTCATGTATATCTTATCCACATCAGGGCGCTCCTCGCGGTCAACCTTAATACAAACGTAGTGCTCGTTCATAAACTCAGCAACCTGATCATTCGAAAACGCCTCCTTCTCCATAACATGGCACCAATGGCAGCTGCTGTAACCTACACTTATCAGCATTAGCTTATTTTCCGCTTGGGCTTTGGCAAAAGCCTCATCGCCCCAGGGATACCAATTTATTGGATTGGTGGCATGCTGTAGCAGGTATGGGCTTGTTTCCTTCGAAAGGCGATTGACCATGTGGCTCATTTTGGTTTGGGTATAATGTTTGTTACTGCTGATTTAACAAATACACATGCGATTTGTTGTTAAATTATTTAAAATTGATAAAACTCTGTTACACTATTTTCCTATTTTTGTCTACCATTAACAAGTACTTAACTATGCGACGATTATTTGCCATTTCAACATTTTTGTTTTTTTATTCAATCTCTTCCTTTAGTCAGGGATATCGGATAGAGCTTAAAGTGGATGGGCTAAAGGATACCACAATTCAGCTGGGCTTTTACTTTGGCGAGAAAACCCTATTGGCCGATACGGCTCCCGTTAACTCAAACGGTGTTGCGGTTTTTAAGGGCGATACATTGCTCGATAGGGGAATGTACTTTGTGGTGCTGCCGGGCAACTACTTCGAGTTACTCCTGGGCGATAACCAGCAGTTTAGTATAAAAACATCATTGGAAAAGGTTAACGAGGATATTGCCTTTACCAAATCGCCCGAGAATGCTGAGTTTGCTCAGTACCGCCGCTTTATGGGCGAAAGGCAGCAGCGAATGGGTGAACTGCAGAAGCAGGCACAGGAACAGCGCGAAACCGGTGATGTTGATCAAAACCTGCTCGATGAGATTAGAAAACTCGATGCAGAGGTGAAAACTAAGGGCGATGAGGTTATTTCCAAATACCCAAATTCGCTGCTGGCAAGCATTATCAAAAGTCTTAGGCCAGTTGAGTTTTCCGATTTTAACATCCCCGACAATGCCCCCAATGCCGATTCGCTTAGGTGGATCAATAGCATTAGGTATAATCAAAAGCACTACTTCGATAATATCAACTTTGCTGAGGCAGGGCTGGTTCGCACCCCATTCTTTCAGGGTAGAATTGATAACTACTTCGATCGTGTTCTAATTCCTGCTCCCGATACCGTAATCCTTTATGCAGATCAGGTGATTGAGCGTTCGCGCTCAAACCCGCTGATGTTTCGGTTTATCCTAAATCACCTCTTTACCAAGTTCTCCAATTCCGCTATAATGGGGCTGGATGCTGTATTTGTGCATCTTGCCGAAAAGTACTACCTAACGGGTCAGGCCGATTGGATAAACGAGGAGAGCAGAACCAAGATCGCCAATCGGGTTGCCGATTTAAAGCCAAATCTTATTGGCAGCAAGGCGCCAAATATTACTTTACGCGACATGAAGGGCGTTGCCCGAGAGCTGCACAAGATTAAGGCCGATGTGCTGGTGGTGTATTTCTGGGAGCCCGGTTGCAGCCATTGCAAAAAGGTTACCCCTGAGCTGAACGAGGTGTACAAGAAGTACAAGTCGAAGGGGATGGAGGTATTTGCAGTTTACACTCAGGACGATATGGAGAAATGGAAAGGCTACATTGAGACCAATTCTCTGGGATGGATTAACGTTTGGGATCCCGCACGCGCTTCGCGCTATCATAAACTATACGATATATACAGCACACCCGTTATTTACGTGCTCGATAAGGATAAGAAAATTGTGGCTAAGCGCATTGGCGTTGAGTCGTTGGAGCGATTTATTGAGCAGGAGATTTTGAAGAAATAACTCAAAAAGAATTTATATATAACCCGCATCGTTTTCTGGTGCGGGTTTTTTATTGCCTTTTATTTTAGGTGAGCAACTTAATGCTAATCACCTGTTTTGCCCACTTTACAGAAAAGGTTACATGCATTTGTCATCATATTAATGTCATTTATCAAATTCCAGTCAATCAAATACTAATTGTTCTTTGTCTTGAGCCTCTGTGGAATAGATTTTGAATATATTTGATGTTGTTTCTTTTCTAGATATTTTTGTTGGGTAAGAGTTAATTAGCAGTGAACGTATGGGTTGCCTTAAAAACTGAATGCGAGCTGATTATTCTTCCTGTTTTGCCTTTCTTTTCTGGTTTTTTGTTTGCGTATTACCGTGCTTTTTTTATAATTTTACATAGGCCTCATTTTTCTGAAAATTCTTTTTTAGCAATCAATCTTAGATTATTAAAGATTGGTTTCGAATAGCCCGAGTTTCCTTGCGTTTAGTGCCTTATTTTTAAAAAAAGTGTGATCAAACTGTAAATCTTTAAACCTATGATAAAGAATTTTACCCGATTCCTAATCCTTGCAATGCCCTTTCTAGGATTAAACCTTAATCTTTTTGCCTCATTTAATATTTGGGCATCAGGAGGAACTGCAATCGACGCTCAAGAAACAGCTATACTAAGCAGTTTTACCCGAGCAAATCCCGTAACCAGCTCCAAGAGTTCACTTTTCCCTAGTTGGCAGTTTAGCATGTCTATCACTGTTGATAATACGGCTAACCCCAACACCCTTACCGATTACTCCGTGCTCGTAATTTTAAACACGGCCGATCTAATCGCTCAGGGGAAAATGATGTCCAGTGGGGCTGATATTCGTTTTACCCTTGATGATATCAATCAATTGCCGTACTGGATTGACCCCGGAATTCAAAATGAGCGCGGGATAAATACCGATAGTACCCATATTTGGGTGAAAATACCGGTAATTCCTGCCTCGGGTCAGCTAACCCTGTTCATGTTCTACGGTAACTTTTCGGCATCCCCAGTAAGCGATATTCACTCAACATTTCTGTTTGGCGACGATTTTGAGGACAACGCATTGGATGCCTCCAAGTGGGAGGTTATACTTGCCAACTCGGGACAGGTAAATGAGCAGAACCAGCGGCTCGAGCACAACTCTCCCACAACGGCTCAACCCTATGAGTCGGGCTCAAACCTACTGTCGATTGCCCAGTTTACCGAGCCCGTAGTGCTTGAGATGCAATTTAAAAAGGGAGGATATGTATATCGAAACGTCGGATTATGCATGGATAATACGGTGTGGGACAACTCTGCAGCTTTTGGATGGCAGGATTATGGGCCACTTTACGCTACCACATCCCTATCGGGAACTCCTACTAGCGTTGAGTTCAACAATGGGATCACCAACTGGAGTACATACAATGGGAATCCGGAGTACTACCTTAAGATTATTAGAAAACCCGACGGAAAGTTCAGCTACTCCATGATAGTTCCTGCAACCGAGCCTGGCGGCCCTCAGGTATGGAATGTTGATATCGATCTACCCATGCCGATAGAAATCCCGCTAAGGGTTCGTGCTACTGAACATGTTTGGCAATCGGCCTCTCCCGAATTGCGGTTCGAGGATAATATTCGAGTGCGCAAATACAGCTATCCAGAACCCACTACTAAGGTTAACAAGCTTGTAGCCTACTACCCCTTTAATGGCGGTGTAATGGACGAGAGCGGGAATGATAATGGAGGGATTACCGTGGTTAATGGCGCCATTCTAACTAACGATAGGTTTGGCGAGGTAGATAAAGCCTATGCCTTTAACGGTTCCAGTGATAACATATCCCTGGGTAATAGCCTAAATCTGATTAACGGAAAAGCTTCATTTACAATTTCTGCGTGGATAAACCCCAACTTTTTAGATGATTTTGGGCAGTTTACTATACTTGGCGAAAGGGACAATGGCTCAAACTATCAGCTTGCCATTAATAGTAAAAATATGTACTTCAGCTACTGGAGCAATGGTAATGAACTCATGCTTTCAGGCAGTCCGCTTGCTACTAATCGGTGGCAATATCTTACAGTAACCTACGATGGCGTAATTGTTAAGTTTTTTATAAATGGGGTATTCGATACATCCTTTCCAGCAGGAGGTACTATAGACAGCAATCCCTCGACCCTATACGTAGGAACCACTAATGGGACTGAAGGGTTTTTCAGTGGCAGCATCGATGAGATTAGGTTTTACAACTACCCTTTATCCGAAAACGAAATAACCCAGCTCTACGCCAACTATTACGCACCTAAAATCCTAGTTGCCGAGCCTGGTGATGGACAGGTTACCCTAAAGTGGAGTTCGGAGCGCATCAATGAGATTAACCATTACAATATCTACCAGGATGGAACGGGTATTGCCACCATTCAGGTAACAAACCCTATGGATACAGTATACACTATTTCTGGACTTGTTAATCATCAAACCTATGAGTTTTACATAACCTCAACCGATCATTCTGGGAACACAAGCCAGCCATCGGTTCATCTTTTCAAGGCGCCTAGCGCCACAACAGTTACAGATATCGACGGTAATACGTACTCAACTGTAACCATTGGCACCCAGGAGTGGATGGCCGAGAATCTAAGAACCACCAAGTACAACGACGGCTCAAGTATAACGCAAGTTCTTGAGAGTGCTTTATGGATGAGTTTAACAACCCCCGCATACTGCTGGTACAATAACGATGCGGCAACTCATAAAGAAACCTATGGGGCTCTATATAACTGGTATACTGTGAGCATGGAGAATATTTGCCCCATTGGATGGCATGTACCAACTGATGCGGAGTGGTACACTCTAGAAAACTACGTCGATCCTACTATTAATGACCCCAATGCCACCGGATATCGGGGGATTGATGGCGGGACTAAACTTAAAGCATCTTATGGCTGGGCAGGAGGAGTAAATGGTACTGACGAATATGATTTCATGGCACTTCCTGCAGGAGTTCGTAGTTATCAAACTGGTTCATTTGTGAATTTATACTATCGAGGTTATTGGTGGAGTGCTGATGAAAGCGATGTGAATTATTCGTGGATACGCTTTTTGGATAGTGAATACGAAACTATTGGCCGCAACTATAGTGTTAAACAATATGGTTATCCTGTTCGCTGCGTAAAGGATCAGCCTCCAATACTTTCCCTTACCACCTCGCCGGTTACGAGCATAACCCCATACTCAGCAACCTGCGGTGGCAACATCACTGATGATGGGGGTGACCCCATTGCGAGGCGCGGGGTAGTGTGGAGCATTGATCAGGATCCCAATATTCTATATAATTATAATGGTTTTACTGAGGATGGAGAGGGAACAGGAGAGTTTATGAGTAGCATTGTAAACCTAACGCCCAGTACCCAGTACTATGTTAGGGCTTACGTTATTAATAGTATCGATACGGTTTATGCCAACCAGCAGACATTCACCACATACAATGCCGATGCCATTAGCGATGTGGATGGGAATTACTACAACGTTATAACCATTGGCTCACAGGAGTGGTTGGCCGAGAATTTGAGGACAATACATTACAGTAATGGAGATCCAATAGATAATATAGTAGATAATACAGAATGGTCGAACCTAGCAACTGATGCTCACTGCTGGTACCAAAACGATTATAATTCGTATGGTGCCACCTACGGAGCATTGTATAACTGGTATGCTGCAATTAATACATCTGGTGTGTGCCCAGCTGGTTGGAGAGTGCCATCAAGAGCAGATTTCAATAGTCTGGCGGAAACTTTAGGGGGAAGCAGCGTTGCAGGTGGAAAGATGAAAACCCTGGGTTACGACTACTGGTTAAGTCCAAATGAGGGTGCCACTAATGAGAGTGGGTTCAATGGTATAGGGCATGGGTATAGGAATACCGGAGGAGAGTTTGGCTTATTAAATGAATATGGGGAGTACTGGACAACTGATGAACAGGATGCATCAACTTCATGGGCATATTTTCTTCGATATAACTATCAAGATATTAGTAGTATTAATGAATGGAAAGGGAGTGGTTTTGCAGTAAGATGCATAAAGAATTCCGAGGTGCAGGGGGTAATTGCTCACTACCCCTTTAACGGCAACGCCAACGATGAGAGCGGCAACGAACTTCATGGAACCGTATATGGCGGAGCAACTCTAACCACGGATCGCTACTATGCCGATAACTCGGCATGGAGTTTCAATGGTTCAGATTCCTATGTCTCAATACCCGGTATTTTGCCAGCTGGCTCAAATCCTTTATTTACTGTATCGCAATGGATATATATTGAGGATTATACCTGGGGAGCATTCTTTGGCTCTGGCCAAACTGTTGAGAATAACAAGCATATCTCACTCAATGTTTCGGTGTCGGGCACAACTAGGGAACTTGGGGTCGATCATTGGGGGTCACAATGGAATACTGGATACATAATGCCTGTTGGTTGGCATATGGTAACCTACGTTTCGGATGGCTCGCAGGATATTGTATATGTTAATGGTCAGCTGATTGGTGCTAGAACAATTGAATTTACCCTTGAGGAGGGTGCTGAGACCAGCATCGGAAGGTGGAACGATCAGGCAGGAACCAACTATTACTTCAATAGTAAAATTGACGATATTAGTATTTACAACTATGCGCTTACTGCTCAGGATATTGCAGCACTTTATCAGCAAGAAAATCCATATGCTGGTGGAATTGGAACAGAGGCCGACCCCTGGCTGATTGCCACACCCGAGCAGCTTAATCTGGTTCGGCAATCTCCTGAAGCGGGTCGCTACTTTAGGCAGATAAACGACATTGATCTTAACCAGTGGCCTTGGAACGAGGGCGAGGGCTGGGAGCCGATTGGAAATTCGAGCTATCCATTTAAAGGCAATTACAATGGTAATGGGTTTAAAGTTGTTGGGCTATCCAGCCAGCGGTCGGGGACAAATTTTATTGGTCTTTTTGGCTATGTTACCGAAGGTACAATTACCAATCTTGGGGTTGCTAACTTTAATGTATCGGGTTATCAGTATGTAGGCGGTTTGGCAGGCTTTATTTACCAGTCGAATGTGAATAACTGTTACACAAGTGGTATAGTAACATCAGCCGATAATTATACTGGAGGATTAGTTGGAATGTCAAGCAATTTCTCCGAAATTCAGTCGAGCTATTCCACCGCCGAGGTTTTTGGTTACCAATATACGGGTGGTTTAGTTGGGGATAATAATTATTCAACAATCAACAATTGTTATGCAACTGGCGCTGTTCATGGTTCCTATTCTGGTGGTTTAGTTGGATACTCTTCGGAGGGCAATATTACTAATAGCTACTCCATTGGGTCTACTGAAACAACCTATGGAGGATTGATCTGCTTACGAAATGGTGGAAGCGTAACCTACAGCTACTGGGATTTTCTAGCGTCGGGAGTAGTAAACAGTAATGGAGGCGGGATTGGCCTAATTACTGGAGCCATGACTGAGAATTCATCCTTTGAAAACTGGGACTTTAATTCTATTTGGGCTATCTCCGAGGGTATAACTTACCCTTACCTACAATGGCAGAGTGAGCCTAGTGAACATAATATTGCCAATGTTACACAAGGATTTGAGGGAGGTGCAGGTACAGAAAGTAATCCATGGCAAATTGCCACTCCTACGCAACTCGATAATATTAGGAATTTTAAAGATGGTGGTTACTACTTTAATCTAATAGCCGATATAGACCTTAACCAATCGCCATGGAATGAGGGTGAGGGTTGGATTCCTGTTGGCATTGATGGATACCCATTTGATGGGCATTTTAACGGCAACGGGCATTCAATAAATGGCCTATACATCAATAGACCAGAAAATGGGTATCAGGGATTGTTTGGAAATATTAACGAATCAACAATTAATAATTTAAGGATTGAGAATTGTAATATCACTGCCCATGACTATGTGGGTGCAGTTGCAGGTGTTGTTGGTAATAGTTCAATATCAAACTGCAGTTCTACTGGGTTTGTGGTGGGGTATAACTATTCTGGGGGATTAATTGGGCTTATGGGTAGTAACTCGATTGTTGAATATTCCTACTCTGTAGCATCGATTGCAGGGAATAACTACGTTGGTGGCCTATCTGGTTACACATCCCAAGCACAAATTGCCAATAGTTATGCAGCAGGAGATGTTTCGGGATATGAGTTTGTTGGTGGCATAGTGGGTTACTGTAGCGAAGGAGGTGTTGTTAACTGTTACTCCACTGGCAAGGTTACTGCCGATGGGTATCAGTATTATACAGGCGGATTGATTGGCTACGGGAGTCCCAATGTGCAGAGTAGTTACTGGGACACCCAAACATCTGGACAGTTGGCTAGCAACGGTGGCGAAGGGAAAACCACGGGATATATGCTTGAGCAGGAGTTGTACGCTGGCTGGGACTTTAACGAAACTTGGGCAATTCAGGAGTACCAAACATACCCATACCTGCGCTGGCAGAGTCAGCCGGGCGATCACAATTTTGTGTCAGATATTCAGGGTCCATTTGCTGGTGGAGCAGGAACACCCACCAATCCGTGGCAAATATCTACCCGCGAGCAGCTAGATAGCCTAAGGCGATACCTGGGACCAGAGCATTCTGATAAGTATTTTATGATAATCAATGATATTGATCTGTATAATTATCCGGCAACTGGCCCTGGGTGGTTGCCCATTGGCATAGATTCAAATCCTTTCTTTGGACACCTCGATGGTAATGGACATTCTCTTTCAAGCTTGAATTTGAATCGGAGCACTTTATATAATGTGGGCTTGTTTGGGTATATTAATCAGGGATCCATTTCAAACCTTACGCTGAGCAACCCATTCGTTTATGGTGATTACTCTGTAGGCGGAATAGCAGGGAATGTTAACAATGGAACAATTAATAATTGTCATGTGCTTGATGGGAGCGTAACTGGAAATGTGAGCAGCTATGGCGATAATATTGGATCCATTGCTGGCGAGATTACAAATCAATCAACAATAACAAATTCTTCGGCAACGGCAGTAGTTAATGGAAGAGGGTTTTTAGGTGGATTAGCAGGGAAAAATTATAGCAATTCAGTTATTTCTTACTCATCTTACAGTGGGGATATAACAGCAAGCAACAATTATTACGTAGGAGGGATTGTAGGTTACAATTATTATAGTTCCATTCTGGAGTGTAATGCTACGGGATCAGTTACTAGCCAAGGGTATTACGTTGGTGGACTGGTGGGATACAATCAAACCTCCACTATTACTTCAAGTTATTCTTCTAGTTCTGTGGTTGGGATAGATGATGTAGGAGGTTTTATAGGTGAAAGCGAGGGCACATCATCCGAAAGCAGTCTAATCTCGAATTGTTATGCTTCAGGATCCGTTCAGGGAAATGCTCGAGTTGGTGGGTTAATAGGCTATAACTACCAAACATCATCACTTTCCGATTGTAGCGCTACGGGCAATGTGTCAGGCAATTCATCAGTGGGTGGGTTAATTGGTCAGCAGGGTTCCCCAAACTATTCGCAAACAATCAGTAACTGCTACTCCCTTGGGACAGTGACCGCTACTGGGAATAATTATGTAGGTGGTTTTATGGGGTATTTTGCAGGTGGAAACATTACTAATAGTTATACGTTGAGCCAAGTGAATGCTCCCAATACAAACTATGTGGGTGGATTTGTTGGATATGCCAATGCAGGCACCATTTCATCGTGCTTTGCCACAGGTCAAGTAGAGGGTAATATTTCAGTTGGAGGATTTATGGGTACCCGATACCTAGCCACTATTAGCAATTCCTATTCAACTGGTAATGTTACAGGTAATCAGTATGCCGGTGGATTTATGGGTTCGGTTGAGGCGGGACAAACCCAATCTATTGTAAACTGCTACTCGGTTGGTCATGTTAAATGTGATAATTATGCAGGTGGGTTTGCTGGTTCTGTAAATTCTGGTGAATTAGTTTATTGTTTCTACAACTTCGAAACCGCAGGTAAATCAGATAATGACGGTAGAGGTGAACCACGGGGTTTGGGTGAAATGCTTCAATCTAACACATTCACCTACTGGGAATGGGATTTTGCAACCGTTTGGACAATTATTGAGGGCACAACTTATCCATTCCTGCAATGGCAGGTTGAGCCATCGGTATTTAACTATCCGCCAGTAACACCCACCGTCTCCACACTGTCAATATCAGAAATTACTACTAACTCAGCAACTTTGATGGGTAGAGTGGATGATGATGGTGGTGCGTATATCTTAAGTAGAGGAGTTGTTTGGAGCACTAGCGAAAATCCTTCTCTGGATGATTACTTAGGAGTATCCTACTGTGGCGATGGAGGAGGTGATTATAGCTGTGAGATCATCGATTTAAATTCATCAACTACATACTACGCACGAGCCTTTGCAACTAGTGTGGCCGGTACAGCCTACGGCGAACCTCACAGCTTTACCACTGCATCATCGTGGATAAACCGAGACTTTATGTTTGCTGCTGGATACACCTGGTTCTCATTTAACCTGAGTGACGTGGCTGTCCAACCTAACACCATTTTCAGCGGGTATACCTTTATAAATAACGATAGAATAATTGGCCAAACCCAGTATTCCATTTTCGACGAGGGTGTCTGGGTTGGTTCTTTGCCAAGTATTTCGGGTAATCAGATGTATAAGCTAAATTTATTTCAACCCTTAAATTTCAATTTGGGTGGCCAGCCTGCCGCAATTGTTCCAATTGAACTTAATGCTGGGTATACCTGGTTGGGTTATCTGCCACAGGAATGCCTAACCATAAGCGATGCTCTAGCAAATTCCAGTTTCCAGAATCAGCTTACTGGCGACGAGCGCATTATTGGTCAAAACGGCTTTGCCGTCTACGATTTTAGTCAGGGTATATGGACAGGCGATTTGACCCAGATGTGTCCAGGTGAAGGGTACATAATAAAGCTGAATGAATACAATGTATTGACATATCCCAACTACGGCAAGGAAGTGCCAGGTAAAGAGATAGAGTCAAACTTCTCAGCATCGGGTATCAGCGTTTCCCTAAATAAGCAACATACTATGATGTTAATTGCAACCCTTCAGGTAAACGATAAAGAAATTGTAATTGATGAAGGCGATATGCTGTTTGCCTTTGCTGGAGAGGAATGCAGAGGTGCTGTAGCAGTGATGAAAGATAAGTTGATTTTCATGTCCATAGGCTCCGATGGAAATTTGCCTGTCGAACAGATCAACTTTAGGCTATGGAATTCCAAAACATCAACTTTCTTTGATATTCAGGAGGTGTTTACATTCCAACCACTTAAGGAGTTGGGAACATTGGCCAGTCCAACCCAGCTAACAGTTGGTAAGGGAGCAACTGATAATTCAACCATAATCTCCGAAACTGTTTCGGTGGGCGATCCACAACCCAATCCATTTACCCATTTTACATCAATACCAGTAGTTTTGGCTAAGCCATCGATGGTGAGGATTGGGGTTTATAGTCCTGCTGGTTTGCTTGTTAAACAAACGGGTAACTTTAGTTTTGATTCTGGATTGCAGCGGGTTGTTGTATATAAGGGTGATTTAAAACCGGGTATATATATCTACACGGTTGAAATTACTTACGATTCAGAACGTGTTGTTAAGAACGGACGATTTGTTGTTGATTAAAATATTCTGCTCCAATTAATTTTTTTCATAACTTTGGTTAATGATAAGATTTCTAACAAAATATTGATACACCTAGTCACCTAATGCCTTTCTTATGAAACTACATTTTTCTAAACATCGTTCTATCGTCGGCAGAATGCTGCTTTTGTGGTGCATTGTGTTTTCTGGTTTTATTGCGAGCAGTCAACCACAATGGGTGCCAACGCAAAATCTGCAGTTCAACATGCAGGTTACATCGCGTTTGATGTATAACAACGGGACTTTATCCAGTAATCCTTCGGATATAATTGCAGCCTTTGTTGGGCAGGAATGCCGTGGTGTTGCCAGCCCCGATGCCAGCTATAGTGGCGTGGTTTTCCTGACAGTTGGCTCAAACCTTGCCGATGGTGAGGAGGTAACCTATAAAGCATGGTTAGCCGATGTGGGGATTGTTGTGGAACTAAAGGAGAGTCACCAGTTTATATCACAGGCCGAAATAGGAACAATGGCTTCGCCATTTGTTTTTACCTACGATATTGCCACCGATATGGATGGAAATATATACTCCATTGTACAGGTTGGAGGGAATAAGGTTATGGGGCAAAACCTAAGGGCAACTCATTACCGTAATGGTAATCCTATACCCACTGGATTGTCAGCAGTTGAGTGGCAATCGACCACACAGGGGGCTTATGTAGCCAATGGAGCAAAGAGTGGGGAGTATGGGAATCTATATAACTTTTATGCGGTTACCAACGACCTTTGCCCCGAAGGGTGGCATGTGCCTTCCGATCAGGAGTGGAAAGATTTTGAGCAGCAGTTGGGTATGGGCACTGATGAACTCGATAATTTCAGCTGGCGAGGAACCGATCAGGGTGGGCAGATGAAGTCAACAGGAACTATTGAGGCATCAACAGGCTTATGGTACGATCCCAATACCGGAGCAACCAATTCCAGTGGAATTGGTATTACTCCCGATGGATTTTACGATGGAGTTCATAATCAGCTAGGATATAATGGTTATGTGTGGTCATCGACATCCAATGATGAGAGTACTGCGTTTTATAGGTTGTTTGGTTACGATAGCCAACAAGTTGCCCGCGAAATTACCACAAAAAATTATGGTTTTTCCGTTCGCTGCTTTATGGATCAGGCCAATGTAAATCTTGTAGCGTACTATCCCTTTAATTCATTAACCACTGATGCCTCGGGTAATGGCAATGAGCCAACCTATTCTGGCGTATCCTACATCAACGATAGGTTTGGCAGTGTTGATGCCGCTGCCAGTTTCAATGGGGTTGACAGCTATATCCAAATTCCGCACTCCACCTCACTCGATTTTACTGGTGAAATCACCGTTAGCGCATGGATAAACCCCTCGCGGGTCGACATTGAGCAGCAAACCATCAGCAGCAAGGGAGGTGGATGGAATCGGGCAGGCTGGCTGCTTACCCTCAATAACGATAAGGTGCGCTGGCACCTGGGCGATGGCTCCAGCGAGGGCATGTTCGATACCGAAAAATCCATTCAGCCTAACCGGTGGACCCATATTTTGGCAACATGGAAGGATGGCGTGATGTCGATTTACATCGATGGCGTGCTTGATAATTATTCCGCAACATGGGCTAGCGGGTTGGTGTCGAATACTTACGATCATTATATTGGAAAGAATGATAATATCGATTTCTACTTCAATGGGACTATCGATGAGGTGTCCATTTACAACATCTCCTTAACCCCAACGCAGATTTCTGAGCTTTATGCAAACTACCATGCACCAATGTCCCTTTCCGCTGTGCCAGCCGATGGGCAGATAACCTTAAACTGGAGTTCGGTGCGCATTAGCGAGATCGATCGGTACGAGGTTTACCAGGACGGAACGCATATCTATAACGTGTCCAACACCACCATGCATACTATCACCGGGCTAACCAACTACCAGCGTTACACATTTTACATACAATCCGTTGATATCTACGGGAATGTCAGTCAACCATCAGTAACCGTTCATAAGGCGCCCAGCGCAACCACGGTAACCGATATCGATGGCAATGTGTATCCCACGGTGACCATCGGTACCCAGGAGTGGATGGCCGAGAATTTAATGGTTACGCATTATGGCAATGGAGATCCAATTTCTGCCGAGCTCGATAACGCACAGTGGGCGGCAACAACCCAGGGCGCTTTAGCCATTTATCCATATGCAGATATTGATGGGCTAAGCTCAATTGCAGATGTTCTTCAAGCTTATGGTGCCCTTTACAATGGCTTTGCTGTTAGCGACTCAAGAGGGCTTTGTCCTGTTGGTTGGCGAGTGCCAGCATGGAGTGAAGATTGGAATGTATTAGAAAATTTTGTGTCTCCCGAGTCAGGTGGTAAGCTAAAGAGTACTCGTACTTCCCCTCTACCTCATCCTCGTTGGGATGACCCCAACTCAGGAGCGACTAATGAAGTAGGATTTTCGGCTTTGCCCTCTGGGTCTAGGTTTGAAGATGGGGTATATAATTACATTGGTCAAATAGCATTCTGGTGGACTTCTACGGTTGACGGGAATCTATGGTATAAAAACATAAACTATAATCAAACGGACTTTAGTCAGGGTACTAATTGGGGAAATAATGTTGGTTTTTCTGTTCGCTGCATAAAAGATCCCATTACTACCGATTTGGTTGCCCACTACCCGCTAAATGGCGATGCCAACGATGCATCTGCCTTTGCCAACCATGGCTCAGCAGCAAGCTTTATTCCAACTGCAAACCGCTTCGCCGAAGCTGGCAGCGCCCTGTACGTCGATGGCACAAATCCGGTGGCAATCCCATCGAGCAACGCCCTAGCTTTTGGTGCAAACGATTTTACCATTGGCTTCTGGTTTACCCTCGCCGATGTTGATAGGGTCCACAACGGCCTATTTGGCCGCAACGATTTTGAGGGTATCGCCCTGGAGTACAACCACGATAGCGACAGACAGCTATATATTTTCGTAAATGCTGAGGGATCTACAGGCTGGGATCTTCAGTGGAAACCCGCTTACAACAATTGGGTTAGCAATACATGGTATTATCTAACTCTTAAGCGTGAGGGAACAAGCTTAACCCTTTATATCAATGGCTCTCCTGTTGAGAATACTTCCATTGCATTTAATATTTCTAATCCCGCAACCAATCTCTTTTTGGGTCGTAGTCAGCTAGGTGATAGAACTCATCTGGGAAATCTCGACGATTTTAGGGTTTACAACCGGGCTCTGAGCGATTCTGAAATCAGCAACGCGTACCACGAGAATGGCTGGGATACCTCAAGCCCCGACTTGCTGGCTTTTTACCCCTTTAACGGCAATGCCAACGACGAGAGTGGCAATAACCTTAATGGAACGGTTATTAACGCCACGTTAACTGCCGATAGATTCTCAACTCCTGATAATGCATACTACTTTAATAGCAGTTTACCTTCGGAGATACTTATCTCCGAGTCCATCGATTTGCTGGGCGGGAGAACCGAAGCGTCGTTTGCCGCATGGGTTTACCCCATGGCCACTGGAATCCATATGCCGGTAATGAACCTGTCGTCGCAGTTTAGCTTTGGTGTCAATGCGAAT
Organism: Tenuifilaceae bacterium; assembly: GCA_034003245.1. GTDB lineage: Bacteria > Bacteroidota > Bacteroidia > Bacteroidales > Tenuifilaceae > Perlabentimonas. Next base: position 93,465 of record JAVEYY010000003.1, on the reverse strand, counting down.
AATGCTGTTTTCCTTGATCTTACGCTTAGCGATGGCAGTACATATACATACACTTCAACACAAACTGTTACTCCTAATGAATGGTCGTTCCTCACAGCTGTATACAATGGAACAGAGGTATTCCTTTTTATTAATGGAGGGTTGGCCGAGAGCTACGCGGTAACCGGTTCGTTATACTCAAATGGAGGAGGAATCTTTAGGTTGGGGCTAAATGACAATTCTAACGGTTTTGAGGGTAATTTGGATGACCTAAGGGTATACAACTATGCCATAAGTCATCAGGAGATTCAGGGGATTTTCCACGAGGGGGGCTACGGTTACCCCTTTGCAGGAGGTTCAGGTACCCAAGCCGACCCATGGCTAATTGAAACCGCCGATCAACTCAGCTATCTTCAAAACCTCTTGGGGCCTGAGCACGCCGATAAGTATTACCAACAAACCCTCGATATTGATCTAGGAATAAGCCCTTGGAACGAGGGTGAAGGATGGTTGCCCATTGGAACCGCAACCATGCCGTTCTATGGCCATTACGATGGAAACTCACACAGCATTCACAACCTAACGATTAATAGACCCACACAGGATGGCATCGGCCTGTTTGGAACAGCCGTTGATGCTTCTTTTGATAATCTGGGAGTAATAAATGTTAGTATCAACGGGAATTGGAGAGTTGGCCCTTTGGTTGGTAACTTGATTAATCAATCATCCAATCCTTCGGTTAGCAATGTTCATACCACAGGTCATATTTCGGGGTATGTTTTTCTAGGAGGACTGGCTGGCATTGTGCGGTACGGAACGATTTCGTCCTGTGACTCGGAGGTTGATGTAACACAGCTCGATGGCGAGAATTATCAACAAGCTGCCGGATTAATCGGGCGAATACTTGGAACAAGTGTTGCTAATAGCTTTAGCTCTGGTACTATCACAGGCGCATCAAATGGGCATTGGAACGGGGGGCTTATCGGAATAGCATCTGGAGGAAGCACAATTGAGAACTGCTATGCAACAGGGGATGTCAGTGGAAGCAACTATCTGGGAGGATTGGTTGCCGCAATGCAGAATAATTCTAACATTACTAACTCCTACTCTGTTGGTCGAATTGCCGATGCAGGAAACGCAGGAGGGCTAGTTGGAGCCATTTACGAAGATGGCGGCCAGGTGAACAACTCCTACTGGAATACCGAAACCAGCGGTTTTCAGCATTCTGCTGGTGGTGAGGGGAGAACAACCAACGAGATGATATACCAGGCAACCTATAATAGTTGGGATTTTACCAGTACCTGGGCCATTACGCAGGGGGTAACATACCCATACCTACAGAGACAAGGGACGCCCGGAGAGTTCAATTTCCCCGAGACTTATCTGCCTCCATCAAATCTTACCGCCGTTTCGGGCAACGGTTCGATATTCCTAAGTTGGAATGCCCCATCCATGGCAACTCCAAGCGGATACATGGTGTACAGATTTGGGGAGTCGACAGTTTTCCTAACTGAGGACTGGAGCGATGAAACTCCCTACGAACCCATTGCCTTGGGCGGTTGGCTAAATAAGGATGTTGTTGGAACTAAAAACTGGGAGTGTAGAAGCTACAGCGGAAATCAGTACGCTCAGTTTACATCTTATAACTCGGGGGAGATTAATCAGGCTTACCTTATCTCTCCTCAGATAAATCTTACAAGTGCAACTTCGCCCCATTTCACCTTTGATGTAACCGTAGGATATTGGAATGCCGATGCACTTTCTATCCTTATTTCCGAAGATTTTGATGGAACAGAGTCGGGTATTAATGCCGCAACCTGGCATGATGTTACCTCTAACTTCTTATTCCCTCAGCAGCAAGCAGGCTATTCGCAAATGGTTAATGCAGGCGTAGCCGACCTATCTGCATGGTTGGGCAAAAACATTTACATTGCCTTTAGGTATAGTGGTGATGGACGTTCTGAAGCTGAACGTGGAACTGATCCTGCCATAACTACTACCTATCAGGTCGATAATATACGGGTCACGGATGATTTAGCAGTATTTGGATTAATTACTTCTACAACATTTGATGATGCTGGTATTAGTAACTTTATTCCGTATACCTACCATGTTACTGCTGTTTATGAGGGTACACAGTCCTCACCATCCAACAGTGTATCACGGTTTGCCCATCCTCCTTTTGGAGGGGGTGATGGATCATTGGAGAATCCTTACCACGTCTATAATGCCGATCAGCTCTTCACTACAAGGCTATATCCTCATGCTAACTATATACAAATGAGTGACATAGATTTAAGCACTAGCCAATGGTACGAGGGCAAAGGCTGGGAGCCAATAGGTACTTATCAAAGCCCATTTGTTGGTGGGTACAACGGACAAGGTTATACCTTATATAACCTTGCGATCAATAGGCCTGATAAGGATAATATTGCGTTGTTTGGCGTATGTATTGGAGCCAATCTGCAAAATATCAACATGGGTAATGCTATTGTTAAAGGCAGGCACCTTGTTGCGGGTTTAGCTGCCGATTTTTATGGTGGAGGTACAATCAGTAATGTTAGCATTAATGCCTCTGTAATGGCTACTGGCGAAAATATTGGAGGTGTTGTTGGTTGGCTTGGTGATGCTTCAATTAGTCAAAGTAACTCGGCAGGAAGTGTCAGGGCATCAATGGATAACAGTAATTATGTTGGAGGGCTTGTGGGCTACATGTACAGTGGAACCTACATTGGCCAATGTTATTCATCAGCAATTGTTGAGGGCTTTGCTGGAGTTGGAGGTTTAGTTGGTGGAACAATCGAAGGCTCTACTATAAGTGAATCGTTTTCCTATAAATCGGTTTCAGGAAATACTAATGTTGGGGGTTTGGTGGGAAGCAGCGGAAGTCATGTGATTAACTGTTATTCTAATGCTGTAGTTAATGGAAGTCAGAGTGTTGCAGGACTTATTGGGTTGGTGCAAGCAAATAGTGTGGTGGAGTATTCTTACGCTGTAGGAACTGTAACGGGCAACTCTTATGCAGGCGGTTTAATAGGCTCAAATACTGAGGCAGAGCTATCGGTTACCAGTAGCTACTGGAATACTGAGCGAACCGGTCAGAGCAGTTCCATTGGCGGGGAAGGCTTACTTACCTCGCAGATGATACTTGCTGGCAACTTCAATGCATGGGATTTCACCTCCATCTGGACAAATATTGAGGGGGAGACATATCCTTTCTTCCGTTGGTACGGTACGGCCATGGATCACAACTACCCTGAGACAGCCATTCAACTTCCGGTAGTATCTACAATTGAGGTTTCCGATATTACACAACACACAGCCATATCTGGTGGAAGTGTTACTGATGAGGGTGGCTCCCCAGTTACTGCAAAGGGTATTGTTTGGAATACATCAGACAGCCCAACTATAGAAATTAATGCTGGTATTACAAGTAATGGTGGTGGCCTTGGCTCCTTTGTAGCAGAGCTGGCAAACCTTTCACCAAATACTACTTACTATGTTAGGGCATACGCTACCAATAGTGCAGGCACTGCGTATGGGAATCAATTGCAGTTTACTTCAATTCCATACAAAGACATCCCACTTGCCAAGCTGTTTAGCACATCGTTGAGCATAGGTGCTAACGATGAGCGCTGGAACATGATTAACCCTAACTATATCGATCAGGGTAGCGCATCGATCGATAACTTGGGTTCTTACTGGAAAATGGGGTGGGATCCCAATAGCCTCTACGTAAAGGTTGTTATTAACGACGACAACTTCTGCGATGAGTGGTGTACCGGATACGTAGGCTCCAATTGGATGGCCGATAGGATAGAGCTCCACTTTAATGTTAGCGATAATCTTAATCCTCCAGATGATCATGGTATTAATCCCGAGCTAGAAAATGACTACTACCTAGGATACCACCAGAACACATCGCATTTCCAGCAAGGTGTTACGCAGCTGGGGCGCACCCTAACTAATATGTACCCACATTTTACCGATTACTACCATGCCTACTCCATTGATGGTACAACCATAACCTACGAGTTTGAGATACCCTGGAGTTCTCTGGTAGCAGTGGGCATACCCTATGCGCCAGCCGATGGAAAAGAGTTTGGGTTTGATGTGAAGTATGTGGACTGGGACTACGCTGAGGGCAATGGGGAGAAAAACTGGTGGAGTCCTCTTTCTAATGGCTGGATGCAGATAAATACAATTGGAAAGGTTCAACTTACAAACCAACTGGTTGAATCGGAGACTGTGCCGGTGGTTTCAACTTCTGAAGTGGTTAGCATAACCACTATCTCAGCTTACTCGGGTGGGACAATAACCTATAACGGAGGATTGTCCGTTACAAATAAGGGAGTTGTTTGGAGCACAACTCCTTCGCCATCCTTTGAGAACTATGTGGGAATCACCAACGAAGGGGCAGGGGACGATCCATTTACAAGTTCACTAACAGGGCTTTCTCCCAATACAACATACTACCTACGGGCATATGCATCAAATAGCCTTGGAACAGGGTATGGGAACGAGATATCTTTTACGACACAGAGTGACCAAACATATACCATATACTTCAGTAATCCTGGTGATTGGGCTACTCCTTATATAAGGCTATGGGGTGGAGATGGTTCCTTTACCGACCAATTCCCTGGGGAACCCATGGTGGCCCCAGCAGAAGGCTCCATTTGGTATTCGTTCGAGGTGCCCTCGTCCTATCAGAATCTTTTGTTTAGCGATGGGCAGGGTGGCGATAAAACCATCGATCTTTACCGTTCTACTACAGGCTGGTTCGATGGAGTGCAATGGTACGACTCTGAACCCTACAATACACATGGAACACTAACCGATATCGACGGTAATCTTTATCGGACCATTATGATTGGTGATCAAATTTGGATGGCTCAGAACCTTAAGACAAAGCATTACAACAACGGTGATGCAATTCCTACTGGATTATCAAATTACGATTGGCAATATGCCACTTCAGGAGCAGTAGCCATATATCCTCAGGATGGAGTTTTCCAAACTACCGAAGATGCTATGCTTAAGCTTTACGGAGCAATTTACAACTGGCATGCCGTTAGAGATAGCCGTAATATTTGCCCAACGGGATGGCGAGTTGCTAGCTATGAAGAGTGGCTCACTTTAATTAATTATCTAGGCGGAACAGATTATGCTGGCGGAAAGCTTAAATCCACAGGTGATATAGAATCGGGAACAGGTATTTGGTACTATCCTAATAGTGGTGCCAGCAACGAGACAAACTTTTTGGCTGTTCCGGGTGGTCACAGAAATTCTCTCGGCGATTACTATAATCTTGGTTATGAAGCCAACTGGTGGACTTATGACGAGAATGATGCCAGCAGTGGAATAAATGTTCGAATCAATTATAACTCTCCATCAACATCCCTTAATGCGCTGAATAAAAATGATGGACATGCAGTAAGATGTATATATGGTTCTTCTGCTACTATTCCCACGGTAACCACAAATTCCATCTCAAGTATTACTGCTATATCCGCTGTTTCGGGTGGAAACGTAACCTCCGATGGAGGAGTAGGCGTTACCGCTAGGGGAGTGGTTTGGAGTACATCGGAGTACCCCACTATCGAGAGCGCCATTGGTTTCACGGAGAATGGGAACGGCACAGGTCAGTTCACAAGCGATTTAATAAATCTTTCCCCTAATACGACCTATTTTGTTAGAGCATACGCCACCAATAGCGTAGGCACTGCTTATGGCGATCAAGTGTGGTTTACTACCCAGTCACCATCGATTCCAGTTCTTACCACAAAAGAAGTGGTTTTACAAAGTGCTACTACCGCGATTAGTGGCGGTGTAATTTCTTCCGATGGCGGCTCAAGTATCCTGCAAAAAGGTGTGGTTTGGAGTACTTCATCCAACCCAACAGTAACAAGCTATGTTGGTATAACTAACAACGGTTCTGGATCTGCCGATTTTAATAGTAACATTTCCGGGCTCGCATTTAACACTCGTTACTATGTTAGGGCTTACGCTCAGAATAGCATTGGAACTGCTTACGGCAATGAGATTAGCTTTACTACTGCCAACTCCATTTCCTTTACTGTTGTTAGCCCAAGCAATTCGCCCATTTTGGGAGCCTTAGTAAATCTTGCGGGAGAGGAGAAATACACCGATGCTAATGGAACTGCTATTTTCTATAAAGTAACTGGTGAGTATGAGTATAACATTTCTGCATCGGGTTATCTTCCTGCATGGGGTAGTGTAACCGTAAGCGATGTGGATGTGGCTGTCAATATTAAGCTGGTTTCTGAGAGTGCCTCGCCACCAACAATTACTGGCGAGCAAAATGTTTGCTCTGGATCCGAGGTGGTGTATAATATCACCGGTTCACCATCGGGTTGGTGGGAGATTTCTGGAGGATCTGTGGTTGAAAGTACCTCAAGTTCTGTTACTGTATTATGGACAACAGGTTATCCAAATGGTATGGTAAGTTTCCAAGTTAATGATGATAATTATCTCACATCCTATATCCTTCCAATTTCGGTTAATACAGCCCATGTGATGACTGTAAGCGAAAGGCCTCAAATCCACAAGAAAGGACATCTCAATATCTTAATTTGCACCACATCAGATGTTGATTACAAGTGGTTTAAGGATGGATTAACCTTGGATAATGCCACGGGTCAGTACTACGTGGCTCGCCAGCAAGCTGGCGATTTTAAGGTACAGGTTAAGTATTCCAACCAGTGTCCTCATACGTCGGCTAGCCGTAGTTTATCGGGTAAGTCTGGGGTACAACTCAGCTTGGTGGCGTACCCCAACCCTTCTAGTGGGTCGTTTACCCTGCTTATTGAGGGTGATTCTGAAGGTTCAGGATTACTTACTATTGCGAATACTTTTGGAAGTATAGTCCATAAAGAGGCTGTAAGTAAGGTAGGAGAGGTTATGACTAAGGAGATGACCATGAACAACCTGCTTCCGGGTGTATACCTAATCACCCTTAGGATGGATGAGCATACAGTAGCTACAGCAAAATTAACTATACAGTAGATAAAGCTAAACCGATATACGACTATGAAAACGATTAAGTATTTATTTCTGATTCTTTTAGCCTTTGTAGGTGTTCATAGCGCCCAATCGCAGCAGCTCACCTTCGAACAGGAGGAGATATTCCGAAATAAGGTTAAGCTGCTTATGGATAAATACAGCGAAGCTAATCAAATAACCAGCGACTTTGCCAAATTGGATATGAAGCTGGTGGAGCAACTACGTACATCCTTTGTCGTTTCGTCCAAAAAGGTAATTTACAATGATCTCCTACCTCTAAAAGTAGAGGGAAGTAAGTACCTTACCCCTACAGAGTACGTACAGTTTGCTCAACGTTTCTATCCCGAGGGGATAGATGTGAAAGTTGAAGTTCAGGATATCACTATTAAAAGTAAAGAGCAAAAGAAAGGGGGGTATTACGAGGCAGTTGTTCGTGCACGTAAAATTATTCGAGGGTTCTATGGCAATGCACGAATTCACACTTTTTCCGATGTGCTTTATTTTTTCGTAACTGGGGTCATGGTTGAAGGCAACATTGACGGATTAGGGATTTCCATGGTAGCTGAGGGCAGTAAGTTTGCCAAGGTAAATGCCAATAGTCGATTTGGAGGTATGTATCTTGGTGTAAGCGGTGGCTATAGCTATGCTACTGTCTCCAGTAACCAATTGGGCCAAAGTAATTGGCATGCCCAATCACCGGATATCAGTCCTAAAACAATCCTCCCTGCAGTAGAGCTATACTATATGTTTACCAAGGGTTTTGGGTTGGGTACAGGAATCAAGTTTGGCAACTATACACCTACACTTGTTCTAGAAAACTTGAATGGTATGCAAAGTTTTACCCTCCCCGATTTTGCCGATACTGATGGAGATGTTTATAACCCAGTTTACTATATCGACGGCTTGGAGGAGCGACGTACAATTCAAACTTTCGATATACCTTTGCTCATGAAGTTTCGTACCGGCTCAAAAGGGTTTAGCCTATATCTCGACATGGGAGTGGTTTACACTAAATATCGCAAGTTATCCAATTCTTATTCCGGTACTGTTACACGCAAAGGGTTTTACCCGGAATACAATGTTCTATTAGAGCAACTAGAGGAGTACGATTACTATGATAATAAGATGTTTATGTCTGAGGATTCCTACGAAATTCCTACTCAGAATCTACCAAGCCATGGCTTATCAGGTTTATTCTCCATTGGGTTTTCTATTGCACCCTATAAAAATATTTTGATAAAAATTGGGGCTACCACTTGCTATGGCTTCCAAAATGATGTATCTTACGATCAAACTGATCAATCGTTGGGAATGCCCAAAATAGATTTTTACAACACCACTGGAGTTTCAATGGGACAAACGTTACTCCACTCAATTAGTGCAGATTTTGGTATTTACTATAGGATTTTAGGTAAGTAATTCGTTAAACATGCTGAAGCTATGAAGAAGATGAAGATGCTTTTGGGAGTAGTATTTGCTCTGCTGCTACTGTGTAATGCAACCTGGGCGCAGCAAAGGCTAGTCGTGTTCTCCATCGACGATTCCAAGCACGGAATGGTACGCTACACGATTAGCCCGTTGAAGGAGAATAAATTTGATGTAAACCTGTCGGTTGTTTGGACATCGGCAGAGATGAAGCCCGTAAACGATAGGGTTTCTGTAGTGGGATTTGAGCTGGCCAAGCTGAAGTTGAGCTCACCGCTGATTAAACTGATTGGGCCCGAGGCCAAGGATGGCGTGTTTGCGTTTAACGATAACTTAACGCTAAGTTTTCAGGTAAACGAGGAGTTTCCCGGAGGGGAAGTGAACTTCGATTTTCCATTCTTCTATGCCAATAGCAACGAATTGGCTAAAAAACCCGAATGGCGAGTAAATTTTACTTTCGCCCGTCCGCGTAGTTTTATTGCTGTTAACAATATTCAAGCCTCACAACTTGTCGATAAAACTCCTCCTCGCGTGGTTGTTCTCTCTCCCGAGGGCATATCGGAGGGGATGAAACCCATTATTGAGAGCGATAAAGTTAGGGTTACCCTTAAGGTAAGCGACTTCTTTGGGGTCGATAAGGTTACTGTTGGTAATCTGCCTGCCCAATCGCTGGGCGACTCTATGTATGTGGTCGATCTAATGCTGAGGCAAGGATTTGAGCAGGAGTTCAAGATTGTGGCTCAGGATGTTAATGGTTTAAAGCACGAGCAAACGTTCAAAATCGAGAGTCGAAAGCCTACTATGCTAGCCACCGTTCAGCCTCAACGATCTGCAACTGTTTCGGCTGATGTCGCTGCAGAGGAAATTAAAAAAGTTATTCCTCCCTCGGATGTCGATATCGACATACCCCTTGTTGGGGTCAAGGATCCCAATCGGTATGCGCTAATTATTGGTAACGAGGACTACTCTTCCTATCAGCGAGGATTGCAATCCGAAGCCAACGTAGAGTTTGCTCGGCACGATGCCGAAATGTTTAAAAAGTATGCAATTAATGTTCTTGGCGTGCCAGAGGAAAATATCGTCTTCGAACTTGATGCTACTGCCATAAAGATGGACAGAGCAGTAAGCCAAATAAACTCCATAGCTAGGGTTAAGGATGGTAAGGCTGAAATTTTTGTGATGTACGCAGGACATGGTTTCCCCGATGAGCGCACACAGGAACCCTACTTAATTCCTGTTGATGTGAGTGGATCGGACTTGAAATTTGCCATTAGGCTAAATGATTTTTACGCCAAGCTAACTCAGTACCCTACAAAACGCGTTACTGTGTTTATCGATGCTTGTTTTAGTGGTGGAGGTCGGGAACAAGGATTGCTTGCTGCACGGGCTGTTCGTGTGCGTCCCAAGGAAAACCTTTTGTCAGGAAACCTAGTAGTGTTTGCCGCTGCTTCGGGCGATCAAACCGCCCTTCCCTATAGGGAGAAGAATCATGGAATGTTCACCTACCATGTGTTAAAACTACTGCAGGAAACCAAAGGCGATATCACTTACGCTGAGATATCGGACTACCTGCAAACCAACGTGGGTACGCGTTCAATTCTAATCAATCAGCGCGATCAGAATCCCCAAACCAATATCAGTCCAACCCTCGACGATAGGTGGAAGAGTTGGAAACTACGCTAAGCTATTTAGGCAACCATTCAAAAGCGGAGATGTTGACTCTCCGCTTTTTTTATGGAGTAAACACTTATCAAAAAAAGCCCCGGGAACCACCCCGGGGCTAACCAACAAACCATAAACTAAACCTATAAAAAAACCACCAAAACTACAGGGCTATAGGCACACCCCGGTAGAAATCTAATATTTTCATCCTAAGTACATAAGCGTATTTGGCGTAAAGCAAGTCGCCCTCCGCTTTTATCAGGTTATTTTGGGCAATACCTAATTCTTGCGCATTTATCATTCCCAGCTTAAAACGGTTCGAGGTTTGGTCATACAACTCCTTGTAGCTCTTCACCGATTCATTGTAGGCCAGAAAGTTATTCCACGCTCCCAATGCCTCTGCATGTGCATTCACAATGCTCTTATACAACCCCTTCTCGGTTTCTTCTTTAGCATACTTTGCATCGAGCAGCTGTATTTTCGATTGGCTAATCTGGGTGGACGCCGACAACTTCTGGAATATGGGAACATTTAGTCGAAGTTCAACAAAGTGCTGATTGTAGTCCTTTATCTGTTGCAAGTAGGTATAATCGGGGTATTCTATGCCGTCCTCGGGTGATCGGGCAGTTTGGTCGTATCCCGAGCCAAAGGAGTAACCAAGGGTCAACCTCGGACTTAGTTGGCTGTATGCCATTTTAACCGATTTTTGGGAACTTTTAATGTTAAATTCAGCCTTTTTGACCTCGGGCCGTAAACCAGCTATCTGGTCGAAAAACTGTTTAGGCTCCATTTTTTCAGGAAAGTCTGGGATAACTAAGGGGGTAACTTCAATAACGAATTCACTTGGGTTTTCCACCTCAAGAAGTTGAGCAAGATCAAGGGTTGAATTTGTAAGTTTGTTTTGAGTATTGATAACCTGAGCTTGCTGATTAAGCATCTGGGACTGAAGATTCAAGTAATCGCCCTGCGATATGGTGCCTAAGTTGAGCTGCGATTCGGCCTTCGATACAAGGTCGTTTGCTAGTTTAAGTTGCTCGGTGGCTAACCTTAGGCTTTCGCTATCCATTAGGATTTGAAGAAAGCCTACAACCACATTTAACGTAATGTTATCTTTCAATATCTCAGTGTCCTCTTTGCGCGATAATAGTTGATACTTTAGCCGTGCTCTATTGTTTATTCCGTAGAATCCATTGAAAACTGTTATTGAGGAGCTAATTCCTAGTCTTCCTCCTTGGTTTTCGAGCCTTTCAAATCGACCTGTATACTGGTTGAATATTGAACCATTGTTGTACTGATGCGTAAAAGATGCTCCAAGATTAGGGCCCAACTCAAAGGTGCTTTGTGTTAGGTTTTGTTGGGCAATTTCCTCCTGCAGCTGACTGCGCTTAAGCTGAATATTATTCTGAAGCGCAAAATCAATACATTCTTCGAGGTTCCATCCCTTCTGCGCCCAAGCATTGCTCCATGTTCCAACTATTGCAATAAGAAATATTGTACACTTTAGAATCCTCATAATTCTTTTTGATGATATCATAATTAATCGAAACTTTTATTTTTTTGGATAATTTGCACCTAATTCAGGAAATGTAATCATGCATTCGAATTCTTTTTTCGGTATAACACTTGAATATGGGAGGCTCCCCTACTCGGAGTGAGTATTTGAATCAACTCCCAGCCCTTATCGTATTCACCCAGATACTTTCTAAGTTGCATGATTTGCTCCGGAGTGGCATGTTCATGCTCATCTGGAGATTTTGTATCTGTTTGCTCAATACTCCAGGGAAACGATTCCACTCGGTAGCTATAGCAAACCTTTTGATTGCCTACGGTGAGGGTTACATCAGCTATTTGGTCCTCACCAAAACCTGGTACGGGTATGCAAATCTCTTTCATAACAACCTCCTTTCAGTTCTTTTTTAAAGAATTTTCTTCACATTTTCGGTTACAATATACCCGTCGAAGAGCTGTACAATTCGATGCGCTTTTTCGGCATCGCTGGGGGAGTGTGTAACCATTACGATGGTAGTTCCCTCGTTATTAAGTTCACTTAGCAGATTCATGACCTCCTCACCGTTGGCCGAGTCGAGGTTTCCTGTTGGCTCATCGGCAAGAATTAGCTTAGGATTAGCCACAACAGCTCGAGCTATAGCTACACGTTGCTGCTGACCACCCGAGAGCTGCTGAGGGAAATGTTTTTTACGATGCGATATCTTCATGCGCTCTAGTACGGCTTCCACTTTTTTCTTTCGCTCCGATGAGGGTACATTCATGTAGAGCAGGGGAAGTTCCACATTCTCGAAAACCGTAAGTTCATCAATCAGGTTAAAACTCTGGAATACGAAGCCAATATTGGCTTTACGCATATTTGTACGCTGCTTTTCCTTAAATTTCGAAACCTCAACTCCATTGAAGTAGAACTCGCCGTCCGATGGATTGTCAAGTAGTCCTAGAATATTGAGCAGAGTCGATTTTCCACAGCCCGAAGGCCCCATTATGGCTACAAATTCGCCTTCTTTAACCTCGAGATCAACTTTGTTTAAAGCTGTAGTTTCTACCTCTTCGGTGCGAAACACCTTAACTAGTTCCTTGGTTTTGATGGTCAGGTTATTATTCATAGTGAAGAATGTTAGGGAGTTATTAATTGTTGTATGATTGTTCTAGTGCTTTAATATTAGTTTATCAACGTTTCCAAAGTTGTCGTAGCTCGATACAATTACCCTCTCACCAGGCTGAAGGCCTTCCACAACTTCGTAGTGGCGAGGATTTTGCCTGTTGATTCGTATTGCTCGTTTGGTGGCAAATTTTCCTGATGGATCAACCACATAAATCCACTGGCCACCTGTGCTCTGATAGAAACCACCTCGGGGAATAAGTATAGCCATTAGCGATTCGCCCAGTTCTAGTCTTATTCGCGATGTTTGTCCAATTCTGATATTCTGAGGCACAATGCTATCGAAAATCATATCTACAGTGAATCGGCCATTGCGTACTTCAGGGTAAATTTTGGTGATATGCCCAGGGTAAAGTTTACTCGAGAATTCACAGTCGCCTGTTAGGTTGCGTGTTATGCGCGATATGTAATGCTCATCTATATCAACCTTTAACATATACGAGTCGAGTACGTGGATGGTGCCTATACGGCTTCCCATGCCTATAACTTGGCCAACCTCTAGGTTAAGCGATGCTAATTCGCCTGTTACAGGAGCTCTAAACACCAGCGCATCGAGCCTATTGCGAACAACCGATAGGTTCCGTTGTAAGCGTGATGCATCCTCCTCGAGAGCTCTTAGCTGTGTTAGGCGGTAAAGCGAATCCTGTTTGGCACTTTGGCGAAACAGCTCAATTCTTTTGATATTAAGCTCGTACGCTTCCTTCGACCTCTCAAACTCCTCACGCGAGATATGGTTTTGCTCCACGAGCACTTGATTGTTTTCAAAGGTTCTTTTTCGCTCCTTTAGTTCGAAGTTAAGATCCAGCAAACGGCTCTGTGTTTCTAATGTAGTCCTCTCCATCTGTAACCGAATGTTCGATAACTCGTTGTTCGACCTCGAAACGTTGGCCTCGAAATTTGAGATATCTAGAATAAGATTTGTATTGCTAAAGCGTGCAATAATATCGCCCTGATTAACCCTTGAGCCTTCCTTTTTAATTATCTCGTCAACCCGACTACCGCCCTCAGTTGCATCGAGGTATATTGTTTGAATTGGAGCCACGGTTCCAATAACCGTAATGTAATCGCGATAAAGATCCTCGCTTACTGTCTCAATGGTTAACTTCTCAATGTCGACATTTAGCTTTGAACTTTTATCGGCAAAAATAATGTAGTAACCTAATAAGAAAACAGCAGCAGCTGCCGCTCCAATCCAAAGCACTTTTTTTAAAGGCCACTTCTTTTTTTCAATAGCTCTATCCATATTTTTAAAGAATTGAATTAATTGTTCAAGTCTATTTTACAGTAAACGTGCCATAAAATATATGTATCAGATATATAGATATATAATAATTGCTTGTGAGTAGGGTAGAGGGCATAAAGTGTTCGAATATGCAACACGAAATGTACGAAACCGCACAGTTTGCAGGTGAATAATGGGATATTTGAATACTAGTTTATTATAAAAACGAATGTGCATTGAGGATAACCCAATGCACACTCGCAACGAAATTAAAAACAATATCACAGGATGATAATCGCTACAATAATCAGAATTATTACAAGAAGTACAAAAAAGCCCAGTAGAGGTTGGTTTTTGTTCCGTCCTTGGTAGTATTCAATTTGTTCTGTTAGGTAAGATTTCCCATCGTGATGGAAGTCGTATAAATCAAAGAAAAACTTTGTCCGGTAAATCCAGAATGGAGTTAAAACAATGGCCATAAGTAAAACCAGACCAAGCATGGCGAAAAAGGTGCCAATTACCCACATTACATTTGTGTATTTTATCGATCCTATTCGTGCCTGAGTAAGGCTCGTATTTAGGATAAACTGCGATTCTAGTTGCCCTCTTTGTAGTTTTATAGTTTCGAGTTTATTCTTGTCTATTTCAATTGACTCTTCAAGGGAAATGTTGTTGGGATCAATTCTGGCATCAGCAAGTTTATTCGATATACTCCTTTCTAACTCTCCAATTTCCTCGGCCAGTTTGGTCGATCTATCTGCATACGTTCTCTGATATCGTTCCAGGTTCGATTTCTCAATCTTAGTACTTCTAACACCTTTTGGAAGATTATTTATAATCATCAGCCAATCTTCCTTAAAGATATTTAGAGCATAAACTCTCGATTCGAGGATTGATATCCTTTTAACTCTAGTCTGGGAAAAATCACGAGCCATATTTGCCTGTGCATTGGCATTGTAAAAGGCTTTGAAGTGCGAGTTGGCCATATCGAGTTCAACCTGCATTTTATTAAGAGCATCAGTACTAAAGGTGTCCTTTATACTATTCGTCGACCACCATAGGAACACACCAATAACGATGGTTATAAGCGAGGTGAGAAAACCACCAATCCATAAAAATGGAACGGAACCAATAAGCCTTGGTAACCGAATACCCGTATTTATAAGGAAATCCTTTGTGTCGAATTCACCATTGTTTTGAACAGTGTAGGCTGGTGCAATGGCATTTATTACAAGTGCCGATACAGTTGATACAACCAGAATTACGATTAGAACTAACGAAATTGGGTATGATAAACCCAAAACAGGAAGTTGTATAGCCGTTCCTGCAAACATATGTAGCACGGTTACAATGGATGCGCTAAGAATACTTACTACTATCAGAATTCCGAGGCGCGAAATAACAGTTCCTGTCCAAAAATCGTTAAATGTACGTTTCTCGTCATCGTAAAGGGTGAATAATGAGAAGTAAGCTACTGCAAAAATAAAGGCAAAGGCCAATAAAATAATAATCCAAGGCTGCTGCAATATGCTGCTTAGGTACAAAAAGAAAAGAACAATAAGCGATATGGCCAGCACAGAAATAAATCCATTTTTGAATGTGCTGATTGAGAAAGCCTCGGGAATACGAGTAAGTGCCAGTTTAAAGAATCGCCAGCTCCAAATTACAATGTAATGCCATAGTAACTTAATAATTAAGAAGAATACTGGATGAATAAACTCATTCCATATCCAAACTATTAACCACCAAATCGCTTTAAGAATAAATGCAGCAAATTCAAAAATTGAGATTAGCCCGTAAACGCTCCATGCAAAAGCATTAAAAACGAATACCACAAATCCCATTATTGGTAGCATAATGGCCGAAAAGGAGCTTCGGCTTAACCATTCGTCTTGAACCTTTTTTTGATCAAGTAAGAAGCTTGGCTTTACGCCAGTAACTACCGATCGGAAAAAACCTAGAAATGCGAGTGAGATAAGAAGTCCAAGTAATCCGAAGTTTAGCATAATGGTAATTGAAGGTAAAAACAGATCACCAAGGTTAATTAGAGATGGTATCATAGCTTAAATTTTAGGTTTTTCGCTCAAAACGTTAACTGTAAATCAGTCCTACTGGTTCATTCACCTGACTGATAAATAATTGTAATTCAAATTTAACCTTTTCTTTTATAAAAACAAATCAATATGCTTTTTTTGGTGATTATCCGAATGATGAAACCATTATTTTCGTTGCATTTTCTCCTTCATTTCATAAGGCTTTGGTTTTGGTTCCCCATATATTTGGGTTTATGAATGACCAACCAAAACAAAATTTCTATATTTACCAGCAGATTAGTAGTCGTACTAAAAAGGATTGATTTAACCCCATATGGTTTCAATTATGAATAATAAAGTTGGAAAAATTCTAGTTGTTGACGACAATGAGGATATTCTCTTTGCGCTTAAACTTCTACTTAAACCTCATGTAGAGCTGGTTCAAACCACATCAAATCCCAACGATATTCCAGACATTATTCGAAATGTTGAGTTTGATGTTATATTACTCGACATGAACTTTACCAAGGATGCCATTAGTGGCCAAGAGGGATTTAGCTGGTTGGAGCGTATCCTCGAACTCGATCCTTTGGCTATTGTGGTATTTATTACAGCCTATGGCGATGCCGAGAAAGCAGTTAGAGCAATTAAGGCGGGTGCCACCGATTTTATTCTTAAACCTTGGCATAATGAGAAGCTAATTGCTACCATCTCGTCGGCGGTTAAGCTAAAGCAATCGCAAAAACAGGTGTCGGATTTAAAGGAGAAGCAGAAGGAGTTAAGTAACGTTATGGACAGTCCTTTTCACGAGTTTGTTGGGAAATCGGAGGCAATGCTCGAGGTTTTTAACACCATAAAAAAGGTGGCCAAAACCGATGCCAACGTTCTGATTTTAGGTGAAAATGGAACTGGGAAGGAACTTGTTGCCAGAGCTCTTCACCGCGATTCACCAAGAAACGATGAGGTTTTTATCAGCGTCGATTTGGGCTCAATTGCCGAGACACTCTTCGAAAGTGAACTTTTTGGCCATGAGAAAGGTGCCTTTACTGATGCCAAAAAGGATAAACCGGGCAGATTTGAGATAGCCTCTGCTGGAACGTTATTCCTCGATGAAATTGGTAATTTATCCCAACCAATGCAAGCCAAATTGCTTACAATTATCGAACGTCGTGAGGTGGTACGCGTAGGTTCTAACAAACCCAAGTCCATCGATGTTCGCCTTATTTGCGCCACCAACAACAATATCCATCAAATGGTTAGCGAAAGTGCTTTTCGTCAGGATTTACTGTATCGGATAAATACTGTCGAAATACATTTGCCTCCACTTAGAGAACGATATGGCGATATCCCCATTCTGGCAACCCATTTCCTTGGTGTTTACACCAAGAAGTACAAGAAGAAGATAAAGAGCATCTCGGCCGAGGCCATTAAAAAGTTGGAAATCTACAGCTGGCCAGGTAACGTTCGCGAGTTGCAACATGCCATCGAAAGGGCAGTAATTATGAGCGATTCAAATATACTTCAACCCGATGACTTTTTTCTTTCGAGCACCAAATCGACTAGCAAAGGTGGGGTAGAATTCGAAACCTATAATCTCGATGATATTGAGAGAATGATAATTACGAAAGTTCTGAAGCAATTTCAGGGAAACATAACACAGGCAGCCACAGAGCTTGGTATAACACGCACATCACTGTACCGTAGAATGGAAAAGTATGATTTATAAGAACTTTAGGGTAAATACCACGTTAAGGCTTATCCTGCTAACGGCAACAATATTCGCGTTTTTTTATACATGGTTTAACTACGAGTTTTTCATCACGCCAGTACTAATTGCCGTTCTAGTATTCTTACAAGTATATGCCCTTTACAAGTATGTCGATAAAACCAATAGGGATCTTGCAAGTTTTCTCGAATCTATAAGGTTTTCGGAGTTCACCCGATCGTTTCAGGTGGAGGGCATGGGGAGCTCGTTCGACGAGCTAAGTAGAGCTTTTAATGATGTAATCAAGGATTTTCAGACCGTTAGAAGTGAAAAGGAGGAGCATTTTCAATATCTGCAGAGTATTGTTCAGAATATCGATGTAAGTATAATCTCCTACCAGCGTGATGGAACGGTTGAGATGATTAACAAAGCCGCAAAGCGTCTTTTTCAGCTCACCGGGCTTAAAAACATTAAGCAGCTCTACGTGGTAAGCCCCGAACTTGTTGATAAACTGCTTAGCCTAAACCCCGGCGAGAACGTGCTGGTAAAGGTGCAGCAGGAGGACGATATACTCCAGCTAGCCATTTACGCTACCGAGATTAGGGTTCACAATAAGCATATTGTGTTGGCTACCATCAAGAACATTCAAAGCGTATTGGAAGATCAGGAGACCGAGGCCTGGCAGAAATTAATAAGCGTGCTCACGCACGAGATTATGAATTCCATTACACCAATCGCTTCGCTTTCCTCAACCATCGATATGATGATAATATCGTTAAATCGGGCGCGGGAGGAGGATCCCAATGCAACATTCGACGAGGAGTCTGTTGGTGAGATTCAGCAGGGCTTGCAAACAATACACAAGCGAAGTACAGGTTTAATGCATTTTGTAAATACATATCGAAATCTAACACGTATACCCAAACCCAACTTCAAGATCATTTCAGCTTCGGCATTGTTCCGTAATATTAGCCCACTGCTCGAAGAGGAATTTAAGCAAGCTAATATTTCGTTTACAACAAGTGTTGAGCCCGAAAATATCACCTTCTCAGGCGACGAGGAACTTCTCGAGCAAGTAATTATCAATCTGTTAAAGAATGCTATTCACGCTCTCGAAGGCCGTCCTGAACCAAAAATTATCATGCGAGGATTCCTTAATAAGCGAGGCAGGGTCACCTTTCAGGTTACCGATAATGGGGAAGGAATTCTTCCCGAAGTGTTGGATAAGATATTTATTCCATTCTTTACTACAAAGCCAAAGGGTTCGGGAATTGGTTTAAGTCTTTCGCGCCAGATTATGAGGTTGCACGGTGGAAGTATAACGGCATTCTCACAACCCGAACAGGGAACTACTTTCACATTAACATTTTAAGTTTTTTCTGATGTTAAAACGGCAGTTGCTCCCAAGGTCAAAATCGCAAAAAAATGCAATTGAGTATGATAGTTTATTTCATGTGCAGCGTTAACTGGTTTCATAGTTGCTACACCAAGTGTCCATTTACAGCTTTACTCTCAACTGTAGCAGTTCTAACCTTTATCTTTGTTGTAATTGCTGTTTGGTTTTATCGGCGAAAAGATAAGCTGAAAATTATTGAGCTTGAGCAACGGCTTCTTCTCTCACAAATGAATCCTCATTTTGTATTCAATTCCTTAACCGCAATTCAGAGTTACATTTTCCGAAACGACCCTTACATGGCAGGGAAATACTTGGCTAATTTTTCCAAGTTGGTTCGATTAATTCTCGAGAACTCCAGAGCCGAATATATCACCATTTCCAAGGAAAAGGAGACAGTAACAAACTATTTGGAGTTGCAATCGCTTAGGTTTGAGAATAAGTTTGACTATGAGATTAAGGTATCGGCTGACATAGATTTGGAACATCACTTGGTGCCACCAATGATGGCGCAACCGTTTATAGAGAATGCCATCGAGCATGGTATTATTCACCTTAGCAACAAGGGGCGAATTACTATCTCATATGAAATATCCAATGAGAGCATAATCCTTGAGGTGGAGGATAATGGTGTGGGTATTGAGAAATCTGCAGAAATTGGCGAGAGTAAACGAACCAAACACCAGTCACTTGCCACCCGCATAACAAAAGAGAGGCTGCGGAATTTGAGAAAAGTTCACGGTAAAAACATTCGGATGGAAATTATTGACCTGGCTTCCATTAGTAACTCAACGCACACAGGAACCCGGATTAGGTTTTACATTCCCATAATAATCAAATAAATTCGCCATGATATCAGCTGTAATTATCGATGACGAGGTTTTGGCTAGGGAGTCGCTGCTTAGCATGTTCAAACTTTTCTGTCCGAGTATTCAGGTAGTTGGGCAGGCTCACAATGTGGAGTCGGGCATTGAGGTTATTAAGAGAATGTCGCCCGATGTAGTTTTTCTTGATATTCAAATGCCCGATGGTTCTGGTTTCGACCTGCTTATGCAGTTTCAAACTATTAACTTTAAGTTTGTGTTTATCACAGCATACCAGGAATACGCCATCAAGGCTTTTAAGTTTAGTGCTATAGATTACATCCTTAAACCCGTTGATCCTACCGATCTGGTAAATGCTGTGGAGAAACTCGACGAGACGATTCGCGAGGAGGAAACGAACCATAAGTTCAAAACTTTTATCGATAACATAAAAGCGAATAAGTATAATCCCCAAAAAATTCTTCTAAAAACATTCGATGCCCTTGTGGTAGTTGAAATTAACTCAATTATTCGATGTGAATCGCAGAGTAATTACACCCAGTTTTACTTTACAAACCGACCAAGAATACTTGTTTCAAAAACGTTAAAGGAATACGATGATTTGTTGTCAGAATCGGGGTTCTTTCGAGTGCACCAGTCACATCTTGTAAATATTAGTTGTGTAAAGAAGTACAATCGGTTTCCCGAGAGCCATGTGGTTTTAACAAATGGTGAGGTTATTCCCGTTTCGGTTCGCAAGCGGGATGTGCTGCTGGAACTCCTTAAAAACACTGACAAATCTAGATAGATTGTAAATTTCTGAGGAATTTATTTATCTTTGAGAGATGATGAGAATTATTTCTTTAAAACTCATTCGGGTAATTATTTTGCCATTGCTATTCGTTTATGGCAACTATTCCTATGGTCAAGATTTAAAATTACAACCTTCTGGCAAAGAGATTCAAAGAATAGACTCGTTAAATGCTCTGGCATACGAGTATCGGCGCAGCGATCCTAAGCTATCGCTCGAATATGCTATCGAATCGCATCGGTTAAGTACAAGTATTGGGTACGCTAAGGGGTTAGGCGAATCATACCATAACATGGGAACAGCAAAAGCTGTTTTTGGTTGGTACGATAAGGGGCTTATCGATTTAATTGAATCGGCCAGAATTCGCGAAAGCGATCAGGATACTGATGGCCTTGTGTCCACCTACAATAACATTGGATACATATACTCCGAGCTCAAAAACGATGATAAAGCCCTTGACTTTTACGAAAAAGCTTTTGCCCTTATCAACTACTCAAATTCGCCAAGGATAGTAGGAATTATTATTAATAACATTGGGCACGTTAACTTCCGGAAAAAAAATTACGACAGGGCATTGGAGTTCTTTTATCAAGCCTACGAGCATAATAAACGTAACAACGATCAGCGGGGCGAAAGCAACTCTCTCAGTAACATTGGATTAGTATATCATATCCGAGGCGATTACGCCAAGGGGCTTGAGTACCATTTGCAGGCCTATGAACTGGGGCGAAATCTTAACGATAAATTTGGGTTAGTTAACACATTACGGAATATATCCGAAAGTTACCTCAAACTCAATCGCGATGTAGATGCAACCAATTATGCATTAAGAAGTCTACTGTTAGCACAGGAACTGAATTCAATTGCCGAGGAGTTGAATACATCAGGCCTTCTTGCCCGTATTTACGAGAAACGGGGGCGTTTTAAAGAAGCAGCTAACTATTACAAGATTGAGAGTACCCTTAAAGATTCGCTTTTCAACATTCAGAATTCTGAGGCCATTGGTAAAATCCAAGCCGCCTACGAAATTGATAACCAAATCAAGGAAAATGAGTTTTTGCGAAAGGAACAAAACGTTAATTTTCAGAAAATTAGGATTCAAAGGATAAGCTTAATTTTATCAGTTTTACTACTCTTCTTGGTAATTGTGCTAATGGTTTTTATCATACTTGCTAACAGACGTATTAAACAAGCTGTTGAACAGCTTACCCGCAAAAACGAAGAGGCTACAGAGCAGAAAGAGACCATACAGCAGAAGGTTAAGGCTCTCGACGAGAAGAATTCGGAATTACAAAGCTCAAATAGCATTAAAAACAAGCTAATCTCTGTAATTGCTCACGATTTGAAGAATCCCTTTAATAGCATATCGGGGTATTCAGAGCTCCTTGTTTCAAACTTTAGAGAGTATACTAACGATGAGGTTGAAAACTTTCTAGGGATAATTCACGATAGCGCTATTAAGGGTAATATGCTTCTCGATAATCTTCTCCAATGGTCGCGATTACAGACTAGTTCCATTCAGTTTCTTCCAGTAGAACATCCACTTTACCGAATAGTGAATGATGAGCTCTTCTTTGCAACCCAGAAGGCAAAGGAAAAGAACATAGAGATTTTGAATGAGATACAAGAGGATCTGGTTGTATATGCCGATTCCAACATGCTTAAAACAGTAATACGAAATTTAGTTTCGAATGCCCTTAAGTTTACCCCCGAGGGGGGAACAATTTGCATTGTGGCCAAAAAGGAAGTAGCCTCTTTACTTATCTCAGTGAGCGATTCTGGAATGGGTATTGAACCTCATATTAAGGAGAAACTATTTACAGGCGAAGCAGGTGTTACAACAGCAAGCACAAGTGGCGAAAAGGGAACTGGCTTAGGCCTAATGATATGCCGAGATTTTATCAAAAAGCATGGTGGTGAAATATGGGTTGAAAGTAAACCAGGCCACGGCGCAACATTTTTCTTCCGTCTGCCTAATAAGGCTTAGGCATACAATAGTTTATGCCTCAAAACGCTCTATGACACGGCTTGTTGATTTGGGTATATTATAATCCAATCTATACCTTTCGAGAAATCTCGTTTAGATTTTTTCTAACTCTTGGTTTGTTTATTCTATTCTGGTTGTTTTCGCTTAGGGTTGTCCTATCACCTTTGTAACCAATTGCTATGGCAGTCATTGGTTTGAAGTCGTCTTTAAGATTCAAGAGTTTTACTGCTTCCTCTTTATCAAAACCGCCCATTGGGTGCGATGCAAGGCCCATGGCTTCGGCTTGAATCAAAAGATTGGCTGTGGCCAGGCCGGTGTCGTGTTCGGCGTAAGCATTAATATTTCCGTTGTGCGATAGCACTTTCTTAGCAGCAGAAATTACTAAAAGGGAAGCATTTTTTGCCCACTCCCTATTTCCGGCTGCAAGTAAATTCAGAATTCTGTTAAACGATTCGGGATCATCTTGGGTGGCGTAGAAAAATCTCCAGGGTTGTTCGTTGTGAGCCGATGGAGCCCATCGTGCAGCCTCAAGTAAAATCTCCACAATTTCACCATCAATAACCTTTGGTTCAAAGGCCAACTCACTTAATCTATTTGCAATTGGAGCAATAAGTTTTGTTTCCATTGTCTATAATTTTTATTTAATATGTTAAACGGAAACGATCAGCGATTGTTCAATATGTTTCTTAACATACAGGTTTCTAGGTGATATGTGTTTGAAAATTGCAAAAGTTGCCTTATGATTGTATCGATATATAAATTATCTTTGTAAAATTACAACCTGCTATAAATTATTTAATTAAAAAACTTGAAGAATTATGATGACCGCTAAAGATTACATGGCCCGTGAGGATAAGTACGGTGCGCACAACTATCATCCACTTCCCGTGGTGCTCGAGCGTGGTGAAGGTGTTTATGTGTGGGATGTTGAGGGTAAAAAGTACTTCGATTTTCTTTCTGCTTATTCGGCTGTTAACCAAGGACATTGTCACCCTAAGATTGTAAATGCCATGATTGAGCAGGCCAAACAGCTTACGCTTACTTCAAGGGCTTTCTATAATAATGTTTTGGGCGAATACGAAGAGTACATTACTAAGTATTTTGGATACGACAAGATTTTGCCCATGAACACAGGGGCTGAAGCCGACGAAACTGCTATTAAGTTAAGCCGTAAGTGGGGATATCAGAAAAAAGGAGTAAAGGATGGTGAAGCCAAGATTATTGTTTGCGAAAACAATTTCCACGGCCGTACCACCACCATTATCTCCATGAGCACTGACCCCGATGCAAAGGCTGAATATGGTCCATACACTCCTGGTTTTATCGTAATACCTTACAATGATATACCTGCACTAGAGAAGGCTTTGGAAGATAAGAATGTTGTTGGCTTCCTTGTTGAACCCATTCAAGGTGAGGCAGGCGTTTTTGTTCCCGACGAGGGTTACCTAAAGAAAGCATCGGAACTTTGTAAGAAGAATAATGTGCTTTTTATTGCCGATGAGGTTCAAACAGGTATAGCCCGGACGGGAAAAATGTTAGCTTGCGATCACGAGAATGTTCGCCCCGATATCCTAATCCTGGGTAAAGCTGTCTCTGGTGGTGTTTTCCCTGTTTCAGCTGTTTTAGCCGATGATGAAATTATGCTATGCATTAAGCCAGGCCAACACGGTTCAACATTTGGTGGAAACCCAATTGCCGGCAAAGTGGCTATTGCCGCTCTTGAGGTAATTAAGGAGGAAAAACTTGCCGAGAATGCAGAGCGGCTTGGTCAAATTTTTCGTGACGAGTTCAAGAGTATTAAGAGCGAAATGATTGAGCTTGTTCGTGGTAAGGGTTTGCTCAATGCAGTTGTTATTCGCAATCAACCAGGCAAAACTGCTTGGGACGTATGTGTGGCTATGGCTGAGGCAGGTGTTTTAGCAAAACCAACTCATGGCAATATTATTCGTTTTGCACCTCCCCTTGTTATCACCGAAGAGCAACTCCGTGAGGCAATGGAGAAAATCAAAGCCGTTTTTAAGAAGTTTGAGTAGTCCTATTTAATAATAAAAAGCCGTTGCCTTGCTTGGTAACGGCTTTTTTTTGTAACTTGGCATTATAATTGATTACTAATAGTCTAAACTATAGGGATATGTCGAAATTATTTAAGCAGTTTAGTTTTATCGGGACAATAGCCTTTGTGTTGTATGTAATGCCCGTAAATGCTCAGGATATTATTAAAATTCAGGGAGCTGTTGGTGAAGCTGAAATCGTCGGCAAAATAAGCGAAGAGGATGCCCGGAAGCAAGCGCTAAATAACGCTAAAGTCGAAGCACTTCGAAAGGCTGGAGTGGGTGAAAACATTCAAACCTACGAAAACCTTTTCCGTAGTGAGCTGAATAACGATTTTACAGAATTCTTCAGTAGCGATATACAAACTGAGCTAAGGGGGGCAATTCAATCATACGAGATAGTTAGCCATCGGCGTAAAGTTGATCCTGTTACAAACCTCTTCATGGTCGAGGTAACCATTGATGCGTCTGTTATCCTTTATAAATCGAGTCCCGATCCAACATTTAATGTTAAGGTTGAGGGGATTAAAGCAATTTACGAGGAGGGAGAATTGCTAACTTTCTCCTTGCAGGCAACACAGGCGTGCTATCTCCATGTTTTTAGTATTACTGATAACTATACCTGTCTACTTTATCCAAATAAGTTGGAGAAGTTTCAAGAGATTAAGCCCAATCAACGGATGGAATTCCCCTTTGGTAATCTCGATTATGAACTTTTTAAAAGTGGAAAGGGAATCGACACCAATAGAATGGTTTTTGTCTTTACCAAGAAGCCCATACAATTTCTTAAACATTCGGGCGGCGAGGAGCAGCTTACTGCATCGGAAACGATTTTCTCATGGGTTTACAGCATTATGCCCGATGAACGGAATGTGGACTATCATGCATTCACAGTAAGATGAATGTTTTACGTATATATAAGAAAAAAGACCGCCCATTGGGCGGTCTTTTTTCTTAATAGTATCTATTACTTTTGCTTAAGCACAGCATGAGCAGCAGTTAAACGTGCAATTGGTACACGGAAGGGAGAACAGCTTACATAATCCATTCCAACAGTGTGGCAGAACTCAACGGAGCTGGGCTCACCACCATGCTCACCACAAATACCTACTTTTAGCTTATTGCGAACAGAGCGACCTTTCTTAACACCCATATCCACAAGTTGGCCTACGCCAGTTTGGTCGAGTATTTGGAAAGGATCGGCCTTAAGAATTCCCCTGTCGATATACTCAGGTAGGAATTTACCTGCGTCGTCGCGGCTAAATCCAAGGGTCATTTGGGTAAGGTCATTGGTTCCGAAACTGAAGAATTCAGCCACATGGGCAATCTCATCAGCGGTTAGCGCAGCACGGGGAACCTCAATCATGGTACCTACCAAGTACTCAATCCTGTCGTTGCGCTCAGCAAATACCTTTTCGGCTGTTGTGCGTACAATCTGCTCCTGATTCTTAAGCTCGTTTACGTTCCCAATTAAAGGAATCATAATCTCTGGGATAGCAACAACGCCTTTTTTCTTAAGGTTAAGAGCGGCCTCAATGATAGCACGTGCTTGCATCTCAGTAATCTCGGGATAGGTAATTCCCAAACGGCAACCACGGTGACCAAGCATTGGGTTGAATTCATGTAGCGAATCCACTTTAGCTTTCACCTCCTCAGGAGTAATGCCAAGTTCTTTTGCCATCTCCTTTTGGTTTGCCTCCTCGTGAGGAACAAACTCATGTAGGGGAGGATCGAGCAGACGAACGGTGACAGGTAGACCCTGCATGGCTTCGAAGATACCCTCGAAATCATCACGCTGAATAGGAAGTAACTTCTCAAGTCCCTTGCGGCGTCCTGCCTCGTCGTTGGCAAGAATCATCTCGCGCATTGCCTTAATACGATCGCCTTCGAAGAACATGTGCTCGGTACGGCACAGGCCAATACCCTGAGCGCCAAATTCTCGTGCTATTTTGCTATCGCGAGGGGTGTCGGCGTTAGTGCGCACTTTCATGCGTGAGTATTTATCGGCTAGCTCCATTAGCTTGGCAAAATCCCCGCTAAGCTCTGCAGCCATAGTCTTAACTTTTCCGTCTAGAACCTGGCCAGTTGAACCGTTTAGTGAAATCCAGTCACCTTCTTTGAAAACGTTGCCATCAACTGTCATCGTGCGAGTTTTGTAGTCGATCTTAACAGTACCTGCACCTGATACACAGCATTTACCCATACCGCGGGCAACAACGGCAGCGTGAGAGGTCATACCACCACGAGCAGTTAGGATACCCTGAGCAACGTTCATTCCCTTAAGATCTTCGGGAGATGTTTCAACACGAACCAGGATGGTTTGCTTCCCTTCTGCAGCCCAAACTTCGGCGTCCTCGGCAAAGAATACGATCTGTCCGGTTGCAGCACCTGGCGATGCGGGTAACCCTTTGGCAAGAACTTTAGTGCTGGCAAGCGCTTGCTTGTCGAATACAGGGTGAAGCAGTTCATCCAATTTCTCAGGCTCAACCCTTAGGATTGCAGTTTTCTCATCGATCATTCCTTCGGCAAGCATGTCGATGGCAATTTTTACCATAGCTGCACCAGTACGTTTTCCGTTACGGGTTTGAAGCATCCACAGCTTACCATCCTGAATTGTAAACTCAATGTCCTGCATGTCCTTATAGTGCTGCTCAAGATTGCGCTGAATGTTGAAAAGCTCGTTATATGCAGTAGGCATAACCTCTTCAAGTGAGGGGTATTTTGCTTTGCGCTCTTCCTCAGAGATATTCTGAAGTTTTGCCCAACGCTTTGATCCTTCAAGGGTGATTTCCTGTGGAGTACGGATACCTGCGACTACATCTTCGCCCTGAGCATTAACTAGGTACTCACCGTTAAAGATATTTTCACCAGTAGCTGAATCGCGAGTAAAGGCAACTCCAGTGGCTGAGTTATCGCCCATGTTACCGAAAACCATTGCCTGTACGTTAACGGCAGTTCCCCACTCTTCAGGTATTTTGTTCAGTTTTCTGTAAAGGATGGCACGATCGTTCATCCAGCTGTTGAATACTGCCATAACAGCTCCCCAAAGTTGTTCCCATGCACATGTTGGGAATTCATTGCCTGTTTTCTCTTTCACAGCATTTTTGAAACGGGCCACCATTTCTTTGAGGTGTTCAACAGTAAACTCGGTATCGAGAGCAACCTTTTTCTCCTCCTTCATGTGGTCAATAATCTCCTCGAAGGGATCGTGATCCTCTTTGGATTCGGGTTTCATGCCAAGTACTACATCGCCATACATTTGCACAAAGCGGCGGTAGCTATCCCACGCAAAACGAGCGTTTCCAGTTTTTTGAGTTAACCCCTCAACTACCTCATCGTTTAATCCCAAGTTAAGGATGGTATCCATCATACCTGGCATCGAAGCCCGTGAACCAGAGCGAACTGACATAAGCAGAGGGTTTTCCTTGCTGCCGAACTCCATACCCATAATGCCCTCAATTTTTTTCATGGCAGCCTCAACCTCGGGCTTAACTAACTCAATAACTTGATCCTTACCAAGTTTATAGTATTCAGTACAAACCTCGGTAGTAATGGTGAAACCTGGAGGTACGGGAATTCCAATAAGGTTCATTTCGGCCAGGTTGGCACCCTTGCCTCCCAGCAATTCCTTCATCTTGCCATCACCATCGGCCTGCTTGTTTCCGAAGGTGTAAACGCGTTTCGTAGTCGACATCGTAATAAAAGTTTAGTTGATATATGTAAAAATTATTGTGTATAAAACAATTTTATTCGAGCTTACAAAATTATTAAAATAATTGAAATAGCTGAGTGCCGATTGGATGCTTAATGCTTTTTTTTGCGCAAACGATTAAGGATGTGCTTCAAAGACCTCACCACAGCATAAACTTGAATTAAAAATGGTTGGAGTGATATTCTCCAACCTAAAGTTCGAAATTCTTATATGTGACTAAGCCGATGCTGAGATTGCCAGAGCCAATATTCCAATTAATGCTATACCTGCAATAACTGCTAGTATAATTTTTGCAACGCTATAGGGGCGTTCACCTTGAACCTCACCAGTACGTCCGTTGATTAGAAACCGGTAAACTTTCTTCTTATAGCGAAAGGCGCTAATCCATACAGGTAGAAGAATGTGCTTAAATGTTACATCGTTGTATTTGGAGTGGAGAGTGAAAATACGTTGATGATCGCCACCAATTCTACTTCTCGTCTCCAGGCGAATTGCCTCATCCATTAAGTTTTGCGCAGAGTCGAACCCATCTTTTAAAGGAACCTGATAAGTTTCCGTACGGTATCCGCTAAGGAATTTGGGATTGTAAACTACCAGATTGTCCAAATCCCAAGGGGTAAGCCTATCGGCGTACTTTTTGGGAAGCGATTTACTGGCGAGCACCAGAATGTCGTCGAAAAACTTATCGAAGTTCCCGCTAACAGGAGTCCATCTGATCTTTGTTACAGTGCGGGTGCGAGTTACTGTTTTTCCGTTTTCAACGGTTGTGTAGGTTTGGGTTGTGGTGTAGTTGTCGCCCCGCTGTCCGGTGAACTTAGTAAATGTTTTCGAATCGTATGTCCAGTAAGGTACGTAGATGCCTTGTAGCAGATCGTGTTGGACAACAAATTTTTTCAGATCGTTTGGGGCAAACCATAGTTTCTTTACCCATTTAGCAAATTCGGTGTAGGCTTGTTTTGAATCGATGGAAAAAGGAAGAATTGATCCGGGCCGAATTTGGGTTTCCTGCTCACAATGCTTTACAATTATTACACTAACACAAAAGGGACAATGATCCGATATGATATTTGGATCGAATGTAACATGTGCTCCGCATCCCTGACACTGAACCGTTGACACTTGGTGCTGAACCAAGTTGTCGCTATGATCGGACAGGAATTTGTCGAAATCTATCTCCTGGATACTCTCCTCGCTAACCTCTATATCAACTTCTGCTCCGCAGAACTCACAAGTTAGTGAACTAGACCCGGGTTTATATTTCAGGTGCGCACCGCATGAGGTACAAGTAACATCACCCTGATTTGTTTCTGATAGTTTTGGTTCGGTAATCATTGAAACAGTTTCTATTTAGTGAGAATGGTAATCCAAATAGGCATAAGCGATGTTACGATGGCAATTGTGGCTGCTTTCCAAAAGTAGGTCATGGCAAAAAAACTGGAAATCATAAGTAACTCATCAGATTTCACAACTTCTATTGTTCCTCTGGTTGCGGAACCTTTAAAACGCATAAGTAGTTCATTACCATTCCAAACGCTCCACTGGCTGCGCCATATGCTTTCGGACTTTAGAACGGTAGTGGAGCCCTTGAGTTCGATGCTTGCTATAGATCGCCAGCTATTGTATGAGATTTTGCCTAGCAATGTGTTTTTTTCGGGATCGATGATCAGGGTATTTACAGTAAAAAAACCTTGTGTTTTGAATAAATACCTTTTGCCATTAATAACTGCATCGGTTAAACGGGACCAGTTTCTGCTCCGAATTTGTCCTGCAATTCCCTTTTGTGAAAAAATCTCGAAGGTTGAGCTAAATACTCCTTTGCTCCATCTGTAAGTTTCCATTTTCTATGTGGGTTAATATGGAATATGCTTTAAGAATATAACCTAAAACCAATCTTTACAGACTAGGCGGCACAGGAGGAATAGGGGGGGGTGTTGCCGTGAAAATATGGCTAAGCTCAGCAACCTGACCCGCAGCAATCCAGCCACTCATTCCCTGACGCCAAACCAGTGTTTCCCTAGTTAGCTGGTTTTGCGATACCATCGAAGCAAGAGCATTCATATCAAAAGGACCGGTCTGTTGCCCATTTAACACTAAGTAAAAAGCCAGTACTGGCGGTACAGGGGGCGGAACTTGCTGCCCCTGGTTTTGTCCTTGCCCCATGGCACCTACCATCTGGTTTGCCATGGCAAAACCCATTCCCATACCCATTCCTGCCGCAGCACCCCCACCCGAGGGATTATTGGCTGCGGCAACCATCGACTCGCCTGTTTGGTACTGAGTAAACTTACTCATATCGCCAATAATACCCATACTTGAGCGCTTATCGAGAGCCTCCTCCACGTTAGGTGGAAGAGAAATGTTGGAAATTAAGAACTTGGTAAGGTCTAATCCGTACTCGCCAAATTCGGGCTTTATTTTGTCCTCACAGAATTGCGATATCTCGTTATAGTTTGCAGCCATATCGAGAACAGGTAGTTTGCTCTCACCAATTGCATCGGTAAAGCGAGTTACGGCTATGCTCCGAAGCTGATCGGAAATTTTTTGGGTGGTAAAGCTTCCATCAGTACCCACAATACCCTTAGTAAATATTGCAGGATCGGTTATACGGATTGAGTAATTCCCAAAAGCTCTTATACGAATGGGGCCAAACTCGGGGTCGCGAAGCATAATAGGATTTGGCGAACCCCATTTTAAATCGACAAATTGTTTGGTGTTAAGAAAGTACACTTCGGCCTTAAAAGGGCTGTTGAATCCATACTTCCATCCTTTAAGCGTTGAAAGAATTGGAAGGTTCTCGGTGGTTAAGCTGTACATGCCGGGTTTAAATATATCGGCAATTTCGCCCTCGTTAATAAAAACAGCTACCTGCGATTCCCTAACGGTGAGTTTAGCGCCATTCTTAATCTCGTTGTTATACCGCTCGAAACGGTAAACCATGGTATCGTTTGTGGGATCGAGCCATTCGATAATGTCGATGAATTCGCCCTTAATCTTATTCCAAAGTGACATGTTTTGTGGGTTTTGATATTCAACTTACAAATTAAATAAAACTATTGTTAAAAATGGTTACATAACTGGTGGTTTTTTTAGAGCCATTTAGTTTGGCATTTCGATTGTATGGAAAGCTCAGTTATTGATGTTTTCAGATTTTAGGATTGTAAATACAGATTATGTGAACTATTTTACTGAAACCTTTGCCTTATGTTGATAAGACTAAATTTTTTGCAACGGTTTATATCCAGGTAAATACTAAGGATTAAAGTCATGCTATAAGGTAGTAGTATAATTTCTTGTTCGAATTCGCACATTGCTGTAATAATTCTATACAATTCCTATTTTAAGAATAGAAATGTTAATTGACATAAATACAATGTTATAGATTCATTGGCATTCATTATGTAGTTAATTTAGTATCGTATAATAACTAAATTTTTAGGATATGTTTATTGCAGGATTTTTTGCCGGATTATTGTTCCTACTGATATTCGATTTAATTGTAGGAGCGTACATTAAGTTTAAGACTAAAAGGGACTTTGCTGAGGAACTTGACTAATGTCTTTGCTACAAGAATGAATACAAATTTGGCGTTGGTACGAAGTTTTGTTTGTGTTGTTTAAATTATTTGACGATATGCTTGAACATTTAGCCAAATTTTGTGTCATAGATATGTAGTTTTTAAAACTTATGAGAAATATATTATTTAGAATAGTTTATAGTCTTTTACTATCAGGTTTTCCCTTTGCCGTTTTAGCAGAGAACGATGCCCCTAAAAGGTATAGCATAAGCGGCTATGTTCGCGATGCAGCCAATGGTGAGGAGCTAATAGGCGCAACCATAGTAGTGAAGGAATTAACCCAAGGATCAACAACCAATTCGTACGGGTATTATTCCCTTTCCCTAATTCCAGATAAATACACCCTAGTATTTTCGTATTTAGGATATTCCCAGCAGGTACATGTTGTAAATCTTAATCAAAATATAATCCTTTCCATTGAACTGAGCGAGGACCAAACCATGCTTCAGGAGGTGGTTATATCGCGCGAGAAACCCAATGCAAATATCACAAGGAGTGAGATGAGCGTTGCAAAACTCGATATCAAAACAATTCAACGAATGCCTGCGCTTTTGGGTGAGGTAGATGTAATTAAAGCAATACAGCTGCTTCCTGGGGTGCAGAGTACATCCGAGGGAACGTCGGGCTTTAGCGTTAGGGGTGGAGCAATGGATCAGAATCTTATTCTACTCGATGAGGCTACGGTATATAATGCTTCGCATTTAATGGGCTTCTTTTCGGTATTCAATAACGATGCGATTAGGGATGTGAAACTTTATAAAGGTGATATTCCCGCTTCAAGCGGAGGCAGACTTTCCTCACTTCTCGATGTTCGGATGAAGGAGGGAAATTCCAAGGAGTTTGCCGCTGTGGGCGGCATTGGTTCCATATCGAGCCGTTTGACATTAGAAGGCCCAATCCTAAGCGAGGCTACATCTTTTATCGCCTCGGGGAGGCGAACCTATGCCGATATATTTTTGCCCTTTGCCGCCAACGAAAGCGTTAGGGATAATCAGCTTTTCTTTTATGATTTAAATTTGAAAGTGAACCATAGGCTAAACGAGAGTAATAGGTTTTTCCTCTCGGGATATTTTGGGCGGGATATTTTTCGAAACGATTTTGCTGGATTTGGTTTTGGAAACCAAACGCTAACAACCCGATGGAACCACCTTTTTGGCCCAAAACTATTCCTTAACACATCGCTCATGTATACCAGCTACGATTATTACCTGGGAGGAGGATCGGGCGAAGCCAGCGGGTTCACATGGGTTTCGAACATGAAGGATTACAGCGCAAAGCTCGATTTCAGCTACTTTTTGGGTAACAGAAATACTATTCGGTTTGGCGCACAGAGCACCTACCATATTCTAAGTCCCGGAACAGCAAAGGGCGAGGGCGAGGAGTCAATTTTTGGGGAGCTGCGTATTCCTAATAACTACTCACTTGAGCATGGCCTATATGCTCAGAATGAGCAAAGTATTGGCCCACTTATAACCCTAAAATATGGGCTACGGTTATCTGCATTTCAGAATATTGGGCCGGCAAAAGTATTCGATTACAACGAGTTTTATGAGGCAGATAATTTTGCTGAGTACGGCGATAGAGAAATTTTCAGCAACTATATCAACCTAGAGCCCCGGTTGGGATTCACTTATGCATTTAACGAAAGGCAATCGGTAAAGGGTAGCTATTCTAGAACAGTGCAGTATATTCAGCAAGCATCGAACTCAGCGGCTGGTACTCCACTCGATATTTGGTTCTCGTCTTCACACAATGTTAAACCGCAGCTATCGGATCAGTGGGCACTGGGCTATTTTCAAAATTTTTTTGGCAATGCCCTTGAAACATCGGTTGAGGTTTACTACAAAACAATGAGTAATGTTATCGACTTTAAGGAATTTGCAAATTTGTTCCTTAACGAGAAGCTTGAGGGCGAGCTGCGAACAGGAACTGCCGAGTCCTATGGTGTAGAGGCATTTGCTCAGCTAAATCTAGGGAAATTCAATGGTTGGATTAGCTATACATACTCAAGGGCATTTAGGACTATAGACCAAGTAAATAGTGGAAATCCATACCCAGCACCTTACGATAAGCCCCACGATATCTCGGTAGTAACAAGTTACGATATAAACGAGAAGTTAACGGTATCGGCTAACTGGATATACGCTACAGGTGTTCCAGCAACCTTTCCTGCTGGCCGATACGAGATAATGGGCACGATAATTCCCCTTTATACCACCCGTAATTCATATCGATACCCCGACTATCACAGGCTCGATTTCGCCATAAGCTATAGGCCACGTGCTAAATCGGGCAGGAAATGGCAAGGGGAGTGGAACCTTTCGGTTTACAATGCATACAATAGGAAAAATGCCTGGGCAATAAATTTTGTACAGGATAGGGCGAACCCAAATGAGACCTATGCCGAGATGACCTACCTGTTCTCGATACTACCAGCTATAACCTATAACTTTAAGTTTTAAATTTTGATGAGACGATGAGAAGATTTATTTTCAATACAAGAGTTGCAATTTTCACCCTCACCCTGGGTTTAGCGTGGAGTTCGTGTACCGAGGTAATTGATATTGAGCTCGGCACCACATATGTACGCCCAGTAATTTTTGGACAGTTAACAACCGACACTACTACTCATAGAGTTACCATAACCACAACTGGCGATTACTTCAGAAATTCACCTCCTTCGGCAATTTCGGGTGCAGATGTTAAGATTTTTAATGGCTCAACTTACCACAACTTAGCTGAAAGCGATACCGAGAAAGGAGTTTACCTTACCGAACCCGATTTCTATGGTGAGGTTGGTAAAACATACACCTTGCTTGTAAGTAATTTAGATCTTTTGGGTGATGGTAAACCTAACGATTATGAGGCCAGCAGCACCATTTTACCGCTAGGTGATGTAGATTCAATAAGAGTTGTGTATCGCCAGCTATGGCAAGGCTGGGAGGTTCAGGGGTTTGCAAAGGATCCATTAGAAACTCGTGATTTTTACAAGTTTAAAATTTACATAAATAATCAGCTGCAAACCGATTCGCTTCAAAATTTCAATATGGTTGACGATACCTTTTTTAATGGTGAGTATACCAATGGTGTAACCATTACTTTTTTTAGCGATAGGAGAGGATTGGTAACCGAGGGCGATACGATTACAGTTGGTTTCTGCGGAATTAGTGAGGATTACTTTCGTTACTTGAATGAGGCACAGGAGGCCTCGTGGCGATCGGCACCAATTTTTAGTGGCCCGCCAGCAAATCCTCGTACAAACATTTCGAATGGTGCAATAGGATATTTTGCCGCATACTCAGTTAAACGGGTTACCGCAACAGCGTTGCCCAAAACATCTTTATAGATATCCTGATAGTATTTCCGCCGTTTTCGAAACGGCATTATTGCATATTCTCGACAGCAAACCACTTTCGTTGGCGAATTGTTTCTGTTCAGGGTTGTTAAGATCAACCTTTATGAGATCGAGGCATTGCGTGGCTCCCAGTGAGTTTTTGCACTCCAACACGAATTTTCCCACCTTATCGGCCAAACGGTTTTTCGATTCAGTATCAGTTGGCGGGTAGTTCCCGTGCCTCAATCCAAGTATTATTGCACCAGCATTTACTGCTCCGCAGATGTTCTGCGTACGTCCAACACCTCCTCCAAGTCCTGCGCCAATTCTAAAGGCCAAATCCTCATCAATGCCAACCTCCGAGGCAAATGCAATTAGAATAGATTGTGCACAGCTATAGCCATTGTCGAAAAGTTCTAAGGCTTTAGTACATTTGTCCATAATAAAGTGTTGTAAGTGGTTAGTTCACTAGTTTTTGTATATTTGAGCGTCGAAACCTAAAACCAACTTCTATGCGATTTCCAAAGTTAAAGTTTTCCAGTAACTTATTTGCTTTTTTTCTCCTCAGTGTTTTTGTGTTTTTGTGCATTTGGGCCATAATTCTAACTTCACCTCCCTTGCCCAATGATACCTTTGCCCCCGATAATGAGTTTTCGGCTGCTAGGGCTTTTCGTCATATTGAGTCAATTGCACAAGAGCCACATATGAGCGGTACTCCGCAAAAAGATTCTGTTTGCAGTTACATTGTAAATCAGCTTGAGAGTATTGGTGTTGAGGTTGATGTTCAATCCACAACGGTGATGGATTACGATGGTTTTCCAGTTTTTGCAAATATTACCAATATAGCTGCGCGCATTCGAGGAACTGGTTCCACTAAGGCATTGCTGATAGTTGGACATTACGATACTCAACCTCACACCCCCGGAGCTGCCGACGATGGAATCGCTGTGGGGTCGATGCTAGAGGCTGCTAGAATTATTAAAGCACATCACACTTTACAAAACGATATTATTTTCCTTTTTACAGATGCCGAGGAGGTTGGCCTACTGGGTGCTGAGGCTTTTGCCAAAAGTCATCCATGGATGGATGATGTAGGTTTGGTGCTAAACCTTGAGGCTCGTGGAAATAAAGGCGCAGCTCTTACCTTTGAGGTTAGCCCAGAGAATGGATGGATTATTCGGGAATTTGCCAAAGCGGTTGACCGACCTTTTGCTGGCTCGATGATGTATGAGGTTTACAGGTTAATGCCCAACAATACCGACTTTACCGTTTTTAAACACAAAGGAATTTCGGGATTTAACGTGGCCATTGTTGAGGGGTTTGTAAATTATCATAGTGCAACCGATACCCCCTCAAACTTAAGCCTTGCCAGCCTGCAACATATGGGAAGCTACGTAATGAGCATTGCAAAACATTTTGGAAATCTTCCTCTTTTCGATACCAAGAGCCCCGATTTGGTGTATTTCAACTATTTTGGTGATAGTATTGTATATTTCCCTTCCAGCTTAAACTACTGGCTTATTGGATTTGCAGTGCTTTTGTTCCTTTTCTTTATTTTTCTGGGGCTAGTGCGTAAGTACATTGGAGTTGGAAGGTTTATTTTGAGTTTATTCCATACCCTGTTTGTTATTGCAGTAGTTTTGGGAGCAATTTGGGGGCTAAACGTCTTGGTTGTAAAAATTTATCCTCATTACAACGTATTCTACATGAGTAATTTTTATAATGTGGAATACTACTATTTGGCATATACCATTGTTGCACTGTTTTTTTTCTCGGTTTTATATCCAGAATTTACAAGGTTTATTGGGTTATACAACGTAATGGCATCCGTTTTTTTCATCTTCTTGCTGATTAGCGGGTTTATAATTTGGAAGTTTCCCACAGCATCGTATTTAACCCTAATTCCGCTTATTTTCGGACTCGTTTCATTGGTAATGCTACTTTTTAGAGATATCAACAGGCATAAGAGACCCTGGCTTTTCCATTTTATAGTCATTCTGGGTTTATTACCGTTAATCTTTATGATATCACCCTACATCTATTTAATATATAATATATTTGGATTGAGTATGCCCTATGTAGGTGCAGGGCTTTTGGTAGTTTTACTACTTTTTGCCATTCCACTTGTCGACTATATTTTTACAAATTTCAGCCGATTAATGCCCATTTCACTATTTCTAGACCTTATAGGTGTGCTGATTATTGGGCATATTTATTCGAAACCCTCCGAGAAACAACCCCTGCAAAGCAATGTTTTGTATGCATCGTTGGCCGATCAGGAAAAAGCATACTGGTTTTCATCCAATTTACGAACCGATGAGTGGAATGCTCAGTTTTTCACTAATGGAGAATTTGGAACTGCCCAAGAGTTTTATCCTTGGAAACGATGGGAAAGGCTGCAAAGCGAAGCTCCATTTGTAGATTTTAAGAAACCAATTATTGAACAGGTATATGACTCAATAAAATCGGATACCAGAGCCATAGAGTTTAAGTTGAAATTGCAGAATAATCCAGTAATAATGGAGATATATCTCCCGCTCGATAAAAAGTTGAAAAGTTTTGCCATTAATGGCCAAAATGTTCCTGAACTCGAAACTAGTTATGTGAAAAGGATAAATCACTATTTTTTCCGTTTGATTAGTCCAAATTATGGTGGTGATAGAGTAATGGTTGAGTACCAGGGTCACGATTCCATACAGCTTAATATTATTGAGGTTATACATGGATTGCCCCAGCTTGAAAGCATTAAACCTATGCCTAAGCACATTATTCCCGCTACTGGTTATGAGAGTTTGATGACAGTGGTTTTGAACAGAATGACTATCGAGTAATTGAAAGATTGTTCCAGGAAATTTCCCATTACCAATTCACTAAAGGTTGGTAAGGTATTCTTTAAGTTTTCCGATTATATTATGGGTTTATAGAAGCAAATTGCTGTAACCAGTTTTTTTTATCCAGTAAGTTTTTTTTTGAAACATATCGACAGCGTTTCCGTTTTTTTAAGCAATGCAATGTTTTTTCAAGAAGTATTAGAATGATTTTTAAAACCATTAAAATGCACCCAACTATTGTTTATCGACTTCTAATCATGGGGTTATTCCTATCGATTTTTAATCTGGCTCATTCTCAAGTTGATTCAGCTTTAGTTAAAACAGACACTGTGGAGGTTGTGTCAATATTATTTTCTCCTGCATCCGCATCAACATATCTTCAAAAACTTATAGATAAGGATAACCTTTGGAAGGACGATTCGCCTGAGATGAAGCAATCGCTTACTAAGTTGATTCACCATTTCAATGAGCCATTCGATAGTGTGAGCATTAGGTTAAAGCGATTTCCTTACGATTCGGTTAGGCTGAACCCAACATCAATAGTACATAAGGATACCTATCCCATTAGATGGCTGAACAAATCGCTGTTTATTGTCGATACCATTCCATTGGATAAAAATCCTGTAATCACTAAAAAAACTGTGGTTATGAGGGTTGTTGACCCATCGACCGTGCCTTTTAAGGATTCAATTCCCGGAATGAAAGCGCATGTTGAATCGTTGCTTCAGGTTAAGGATACCCTAGTGGAGACTTTTATCGACTCCGCTTACCTTAAATCAAAGAGAATACAAATGTACAGGTTAACCGAGGATGAAGTGGTGCCCTCGCTGGTTAAGCCTGGGAGTCGTAAGGTGGCGAAGTTTTCATCCGATTCATCAAAAATCACCATTACCCAAACTACCAAGGAGCTGGTGGCCAATAAGGAGTCCCCATTCTACATTGTACCCAACGAAAAGATTACCGATTCGCTCAGAATTGCTGTGGAAACGCTGCTTTCATATACCGCTGAGAGAGATTCACTTCTAATCAACTTTAGCGATATTGCTGGGCGAAAAACGCCCATGTGGTTGTCCACCGGAAAGGAGGATCTGTACCGGTATTGGGTGAAAAATTCGAAAAACGATTCCATAACCATTTGGATTGGAAATCCATCGCGATCGAATATAACCCTAGCGCTGGAGGAGGAGGTTAACGTGGAAAGACTAGAACGCAAAAAGGTTGACGATATACCAATTTCATCGGCGAAGGCCAATAGAATTCTGGTCAAAATTGACCCTTTAAAGGAGATTCCAATATATTGGAAAAGTGAGTTGGCCAGTTCCTTTGCGCTTAACGGTAATTACCTGTCGAAGTATTGGGCTCGAGGGGGAGAAACAACAATTTCGAGTTTGCTTGATGTGAACGGCAAAACCGAGTATAACAACAAGGAGGCAAAAACTAAGTGGGTAACCACCGGCCGATTACGATACGGGACAACCTGGACCGAGATTCAAAAGTTTAGGACAAATACCGACATCATCGAAATAAATTCGCAGTACAATAAGGTGATTATGGATCGCCTTGATTTTAGCTCTAGTTTTTACATGAAAACCCAATCGGCAAAAGGGTATAACTATCCCAACGATTCGATTCCGGTTTCAAAATTTCTTAACCCCGGTACGTTCACCATTGGTGTGGGTTTGGAGTTCAAACCCAATAAGGAAACCGCCATTAACTTCTCGCCATTATCGTACAGGAATACATTTGTGATGGATACTCTGAATATCGACCAAACTGCTCATGGTATTGAGGCTGATAAGAAAGTACGAAATGAGATGGGGGGGCAGCTGGTGATAAATAACAGTATGACCGTTCTTAAGGACATGAAGATTACCAATACCGTAAGGCTCTTCTCCAACTACCTAAAAAATCCACAGAATGTTGATGTTAACTGGGAGATGGGCTTGGAGAAGCAGATCAGCTGGTACTTCAAAATCCGATTGAATATGCAACTTATTTACGACGATGACGTGCTTTTCCCACTATTCGAGGATAGGCGAAAGCAAAAGCCAATTCTAAACCAGGAAGGAAAGCCTGTTATGGCGCCCAAAACCCAGTTTAGCCAGTTTATGGGATTAACCCTGGCCTTTAAGATTTAAAAATTACTTTAGATATCCCTCAATATCCTTTGCCTTATCCGAAAGCCGAAGCGATTTGTACAGCTCATAAACCCTCTGGGCTAACGCTTGGTCTTCAATAGGCTTGCCGTGAATTTTATCGAGCCATTGTATGGCCGAATCAAAAGCAGCTGTAGATCTTGCTTTCTGCTCCTGTACTAGGCGATTGTTGGTGAGAGTCATTGTACTTTCCTCTATCTGTACTCCAGTATTGTAGTAGCTAGTGGCAATGTTAACGTAAATCGCAAGCTCATCGGGAGCTAATCGGAGAGCTTCGCTGTAAGCATCTATGGCCTCATTATAATGTCCCATTTTCTGATAGATTAACCCCTTAGTGTACGGAAAGATATAGTTATTGGGGTTTCGGGCAATTACCTTATCGAGATTACTGACTGCACCTTCAATATCGTTGGTATTGTAGAGTAAATCGGTCAGTAAAAGCACCAGATCCTCATTATCGTTGTGCCTTTTGATACCATCGCGAAGAAAGGCTTTGGCCGTAAGCGTGTCCCCTTTCTCAAGAGTGGCTTCGAATAGGAGATGAGTAGCATTGACCGAGTAATTGGCCTTGTGAAGCTCTTCAAAATAGGTAATAGCCTTACTCCAGGTTTTGTTTTCGTAAGCGGCAAGAGCGGTATTGTACACTAGATTATAGTCTGTTTCTATGGCTAGAAAAGGACTTTTGGTGATTTTTAGTGATGTTTCGAAAGCCCTAAGTGCATCGGCGTACTTTTTAGCCCTAAACTGCGATTCCCCAATCTTTTGAAACTCATTGGCCAGAATCACAAACTTTGGAGCCACATCCCTTTCTAATCTGCCCCTTTCGTCGAGAGCTAAAGCCTTCTCGTACGACTCAAAAGCGAGCAGTAGCTGATCGGGGTACAGCTCCTGCAGGCGTTTGTCGTTCTTTTTTGCGCCATCCATATACGCGGTTTGGCAAAGGTGGCCTTTCATGTACCAAGTGCGTGGCCATTTCGACGATTCGTCACCTGCCGTCATATCGTCAATCATATCCTTTGCCTCGCTGTACTTGGCGGTTTCAATTAGATTTGAGATAGAGATAAACT
Organism: Tenuifilaceae bacterium; assembly: GCA_034003245.1. Lineage (GTDB taxonomy): Bacteria > Bacteroidota > Bacteroidia > Bacteroidales > Tenuifilaceae > Perlabentimonas. Next base: position 52,023 of record JAVEYY010000003.1, on the reverse strand, counting down.
TGCTTTTTTGCAACGGAGTAAGAATGGAACAGCCGGTAAAAAAAATCATTGAGATAAGGAATAATCTCTTGATCATGTAGTATGGTGCCATGGTAAAAACGTATATCAGATGTTAGACTTTGCAAATTTAGTGAGAAAAATAGTTAGTGGGTTTTGTAATCATAAGCCAAATTGCATGCTATTATATGTTTTATGTCGAAAAAAGTTACAGCATTTAAATTGAACAGAGATTCGAACGGGTTGGGGAGTACAATTTCATTTTCTAATGGCATAATTATTGATTGTCAGCAATTGTTTTTACACCAAACCCAGATTTAATTAAAATGCAAAACCGTTAAGGCAATGAAAAAACATGTTATTTTACAGTTAGTTACTGTAATTGCGCTATCGGCGCTAGTATCGTGTGGCGATCTTTTTAACACTAATGTTATAGTAGGCGAGGGTGAGGTTATAGCTGAAACTCGCATATTCTCGGGGTTTAGTAAAATTAAGTCGGAAATTGGAGCCGACATAAACATTATTGAAAGTGACGAGTCGAAAATTGTAATTACAATACAGGAGAATTTGCTGGCTTACCTGAGCACAAAAGTTTCGAGCGGGGTGCTTACCATTACATTTGATGGTAACAACGTATCAACAAAAGAGGGTATCGTAATTGATATCTACACTTCGACTGTTGAAAAATTTACCCTGACTGGCGCAGGCGACGTTGACTCAGAGCTGCCCATTGGCAATATTTTACTCACCGGAGCTGGCAATATAAAGTGCAAAGGTTCCCTAACGAATTTTGAGGCTTCGATTACAGGTGCTGGCAACTTTAACTTTTACGAGATGCCAGTACAAAACGCAACCATTCGGATATCGGGAACAGGTGATGTAAAGGTGCAGGTTTCTAATTCGTTAAATGTTACCATATCGGGAGTGGGAAATGTTTACTACAAGGGTTATCCCCAAGTATCGACTACAATTTCGGGGATAGGTAATGTGGTGAACAGTAATTAGAGGTTGCAGGTTTTACTTTAATAAAAAAATCCAAAAAAGCAGAAAGGGGCTGTTAACGCAACAGCCCCTTTCCCATTCTTATCTATATCTTAATCTTCTTACCAATATAGAATACATAACCGTAATAATCCATATACCTAGAGTATAATTCGGCCTCGATCTGTTGGTAGTAAACCAACTCATCAGCTGCTTTATTGCCCTTGTGCTTCTTCAGAAAGGCGTTTTGCGCTTCAACTTGAGGAGTGTAAAAATTTTCAGTCCAACAGCTTTCGGGTAAAACGAATGAGGCAACTGGAACATATCCTGCCTTTTGAAGCTGCGCAAGCTTGTTTGGTATGGTGTCTATCTCGGGATAGGCATCTAACCAAAACTTTTCAATCTCACTGGGTCGGCTATCAGTGAACCACGATGCTTCTGTTACAGCAATGTATCCGCCTACTTTAATGTACTTACGCCACTCGTTAAGTCCTCGCTCAAACCCAATGTTGTAGATTGCCCCTTCGGACCAGATTAGGTCAAGCACTTCGATGTTAAACGGGATTTCTTCCATGGAGCCCACAATGCCTTTAACTCTTTCACTTAGCCCATGTTTTTCGGCGTTGAGATTGAATATATCGATAAATTTGGGAAATAAATCTATCCCAGTAATATGTCCCGGCGCATTTAGTCCAATGGTGATTGTTTGACCACCTGTTCCGCAACCAAGATCTAGAATTTGAGAGGTATCAGTGAGGTTATCAATAAAGCTTAACGCTTTAATTGTAGCTTCGGTACTCCCTGGCCCCTGCCTTTGGATGCTCGAAAAGTATTCGCAGATTAGGTCGAAATCGAACTCGTGAATTGATTGGTTTTCGTTACTCATGGCTTTAAATATTATAGTTTTTAAGCTATGTCAAAAGATACGCTGATCGTTTGCACAGGCTAAAATGATGTTAATAAAATGATACGACAAAACCACCAACAAGAATTTGCTGATGGGAAAATAAGGGATAACCGAGGGCGGAGCGCCCAAGGTTATTTACTTCACCGAATCCGAATTACTCTTAAACATCCATTGGTTTTAGTGATGCAAATGTAATACATTAAACCATTTAGATTGGTTTTTCTCATGAAAAAAATCCATTAACACCCCTTTTTGCTAACCCTTTTTGGGGGGTAACATGGGCTTCCCGCCCGGTAAGATGGGCTTCCTGCCCGGTAAAATGGGTTACCCGATCGGTAAAATGGGTTACCCGCCCGGTAAAATGCCTTTCTGCCCGGTAAAATGGCTTTTTGTCCGGTAAAATGGCATTCTGCCCGGTAAAATGGCATTCTGTCCGGTAAAATGGTTTCACGTCCGGTATTCCCACCCGCTCATTTGCGAAGCAAAGCCCCTAATGTAAGCGGGTTTGAGTCGTTGTAAGAGTTATCGTACTATATTTGTAGCTAAATCTATTGAAATGATAACAGGCACCCTTATTAATGTAGCCGCTGTAATTGTTGGAGGTGTATTGGGTTTACTATTCCGATCGCGGTTACCCGAGCGTATTACGCATACCTTTTTTCAGGCCATTGGCCTTTTTACCCTATTCCTTGGTTTCTCGATGAGCTTAAAGACCAATAACCCCTTACTGCTGGTTTTTAGCTTGATAATGGGGGCGTTGCTGGGCACGGTGCTGAGGTTGCAGGAACGGATGGAGAATGCTGGCAACCATATTCAAACTAGATTAAAGATTAAGGGTGGACAGTTTAGCGAGGGTATGGTTACTGCATTCCTGATGTTTTGCATGGGGTCGATGACCATACTTGGGGCCATTGAGGAGGGGCTGGGCAATGAGCCCAAGCTGCTGTTGATAAAAAGTTTGATGGATGGTTTTTCATCCATTGCGCTGGTTGCGGCGCTGGGAGTTGGGGTAATTTTCTCGGTGATCCCTCTGCTGATTTACCAGGGTGGCCTAACCGTATTAGCGGCCTTGGTGGGCGAAGCCATAAGTAATGTGATGATTGATGAGCTTACAGCCACTGGTGGCATACTGTTGATTGGGCTTGGAATTACCATTTTGGGAATCAAAAAGATTGAGGTTTTGAACCTTTTACCCGCTCTGCTTTTTATTGTACCTTTGGTTTACTTCTTTGGTTGAAATTCAAGATATAGTGATGCAGGAGATAAAGCAAAATCTAGAGAAACTATTTTACGACCATTTTGGTCGTAATCCGCAATCAATTACACCGCTACCTCAGGGTGGATCGGATAGGAGATACTTTAGGCTAAGTGTAGACTCCCAAAGCGCCATAGGTGCTTATAATCCCGATGTTGACGAGAATAAAACCTTTATTTATCTTTCGCAACATTTTGCAAGCATGGGATTGCCAGTTCCTGGGCTTTATGGCGTTTCGGATGATGAGAACTACTACCTGTTAAGCGACTTGGGCGATAGGTCGCTATTAGACCATATCCTAGAGATTGATTGGGATCACGATCAGCAAGTAGATGTGCTAAAGAGGACAATATCAATGCTTGTTCGCTTTCAGATTGAAGGGGCTAAAGGGCTAGACTTTATCAGGTGTTACCCCAAATCCGAATTCGATTTGCAGAGCGTGATGTGGGACTTCAACTACTTTAAGTACAGCTTTCTTAAGCCCTCGGGCATAAAATTCGATGAGGCGAAGCTCGACGACAATTTTTTGGCCTTTGCCAACCTGCTCCTTGCTCAACCCACAGGTTATTTCCATTACCGCGATTTTCAGTCGCGCAACGTGATGTTGGTTGGTAACAACCCATATTTTATCGATTACCAAGGGGGGCGCCGCGGCCCTTTGCTATACGATGTGGCCTCGTTCCTTTATCAGGCTCGAGCCAACTTTCCGGAAAAGGTGAGAAGTGAGCTGCTTGGTTATTACCTCGATGAGGTTGCAGAATTTATTGATATCAATAAATCCTTATATAGAGAGATATTTCCCGCATTTGCCCTTTTTAGGGTTATTCAAACTCTTGGGGCGTATGGCTACCGTGGATTCTTTGAACGTAGGAGCCATTTTTTGCAGAGTATTCCCCTTGCAGCGACTAATCTTAAAAATCTTACTGAGAAAATTGACAATTGCGGTTTATCATTACCAACCCTAAAGCCGATTCTGGTGTCGATTGCCGAAAAATATGGCGACACTAACGAACAAACCCAAGCGTTTGAAGGTTTAACAGTGGAGGTTAACAGCTTCTCGTACCGAAAGGGTTACCCGTTGGAGCATCCAGAGCATGGAGGCGGTTTTGTGTTCGATTGTAGAGCATTGCCCAATCCGGGAAGGCTTACCGAGTATAAAATGATAACGGGATTGCAAAAACCCGTGGTTGATTACCTGGAGAAGCACAAGGAGATTGAAGATTTTTTTTCTGAGGCATACACCCTTGTAAGACGATCAATTGAGATTTATCAGAAAAGAGGGTTTAAGCACATTTCGGTTTCCTTTGGGTGTACGGGTGGTCAGCATCGATCGGTTTACATGGCCAATAGATTGGCCAAAGCGATTGAGACGTATGCAAGTCTCAGAGTTAAGCTTAATCATAGGGAACTAAATGGATGATAATGGGTAAGAAACTTTGCGAAAAGAGAGATAAGAGTAAGGATACCGAGGAGAAAAAGTTTACATGCAAAAAGTGTGGTTTATCGTCAAACAAGGAGGGTAGACTATGTAAACCTAAGCAAATTTAATTGTTTTATAGTATGAAGGCAATGGTTTTAGCAGCAGGATTGGGCACTAGGCTAGGCGACCTAACCAAGGATAAACCCAAAGCACTAGTTGAGGTTGAGGACAAACCGCTGCTTGCTCATACTATTGAAAAGCTTGTAAAGTCTGGTTTTACAGAAATTGTAGTAAATGTTCATCACTTCGCCCAGCAGGTAGTTGATTATTTACATCAAACCGATTTTGGAATTACCATCCATATATCCGACGAGTCGGATCAGCTGCTCGATACTGGAGGAGGAATACTAAAGGCTCAGCCTTTTCTCGATGGTACTGAACCCTTCCTAGTTCACAATGTTGATATTTTATCCGATATCGATTTGGCCCAGCTAATGCAAAATCATAGGCAAAGCAAAGCCATGGCAACCCTTGCTGTAGGAGATCGAAAATCCTCGCGAAAGTTTTTGTTCGACACACAGATGCACCTTAAGGGATGGAAAAATATTACCTCGGGAGAAACTATTATTCCTGCATTGCCAAAGAGTGGTCTTACTGAATTTGCCTTTGCCGGAATTCATGTATTGAGTCCTGAAATCTTTAAGTATATAACCCAATCAGGCTCATTCTCCATTATCGACACCTACCTCGCCCTTTGTGCTAAGCACAAAATTGTTGGGTTTAATGTTTCCAACCGTTTTGTGCTCGACGTTGGTAAGCCAGATAGTTTGGGTGCTGCAGCTACTTTCCTGCAAAAATATTAGTGAATCGATTGCTCGACTTTTCTGTCCGATTCAGTAATCTTGTCGAGTTTCCCCCTCTTAACAATCCTGTTTTTGGGCGAGAGGTTTATCTTAAATCTGGTTTTACGGATTAGGAAGTAAGTTAATCCGAGGGTTAGGAGTATCGTTGAAATACTAAAAACTTCGATAGCACTTGACTCGCTAAACTCCCAAATAATTATCTTGCGGGCTACCGCAATAATGGCAACAAGTACCACTATCTCAACCTGTATTATCTCCTTCATTAGGAAAGCTTTTACAGTCTCGAGTAGCTCAATTCCGATAAGGATAACCAGAAAAATGCTAAATAGCTCCATCAGGTTGCTGGCTGTAAGCTGGGCCAAGGGCTCTTGAACAATATTTTTAATGATAAAGTAAATGATGTTAAAGGTAGCCAGCAATAGAATTAGCGACATAACAAAGAGGAGCAGAATAATGATTACCCTTTGTAATATCCTAACATATTTGAAGGTGGGGGTGGTTTCGCAATCTGGGTTAGTAGCCATGGTATAGATTTTTGAGTTTATGAAACTAATACAACGTAAAATTAGCTTTTTTGCTTAACACTTGATAAAAAAAGTTCAATAAGTAACAGTGAAATCAACTTAATAGAACCATCTATTGTGCTATAAAACTTCTGATGTAACTCCAAGTTCTGCAAACAGAATGCTATATTTGCTAAGTTTTTTACAAATTGATAATATTTTCTTTTTATGCGCCATATATCCATCTTAATCCTCCTTTCGGTTTCAACATTCTCCTATACAGCCATGGGTGCTTGCACAAAGAGCGGCACGGGTTTGGCTGTAACTACTAATGTTCAAGCACAGAATTGGGTCGATTCAGTAATGAATAGCCTAACGCTTCGAGAAAAGATTGCTCAGCTATTCATGGTTGCGGCATACTCCAATAAGGATGCAGATCATGTTGATGAGATTGCCGAATTGGTGAGGGATGAGAAGATAGGTGGTCTGTGCTTCTTCCAGGGAGGGCCTGTTAGGCAGGCAAATCTCACAAACTACTACCAGGGTATAGCCAAGGTTCCGTTGCTTATATCGATGGATGCAGAGTGGGGGTTGGGCATGCGGCTCGATAGTACAATTTCCTACCCAAGGCAGATGATGCTCGGAGCGTTGGACGATAACAGGCTAATCTATCAGATGGGCGTGGATATTGCCAATCAGCTGAAGCGAATAGGTGTGCATATGAACTTTGCTCCAGTTGTCGATATCAATAATAACCCACAAAATCCGGTCATCAATACAAGAGCTTTTGGCGAAGAACGCGAAATGGTTACCCAAAAGGGTTTAGCCTACATGATGGGTTTACAGGATAATGGGATTTTGGCGTGCGCAAAGCATTTCCCGGGCCATGGCGATACTGATACGGATTCACACTACGATCTACCATTACTCAAACAGAATCGGATCAGAATTGACACTTTGGAGTTATACCCCTTTAGGCAGCTAGTTCAAAATGGCGTGGCCAGCGTAATGGTTGGCCATATGGAGATTCCTGAGCTGGAGTCGAAATCGAAATTGGCCTCAAGCCTATCGCATGAGATCGTAACGTCGATGCTTGTTGGCGATCTGGGCTTTAACGGATTAATTGTTACAGATGCATTAAATATGAAGGGGGTAACCAACTTCCACAAACCCGTGGAGTTGAACTACCTGGCACTTAAGGCAGGTAATGATATCATCCTTTTCCCTTCAAAGGTTAAAGCATCGATTTCAAAAATTGAAAATGAGGTTGAACGGGGACGATTTCCCGTTGAAGAGATTGAACGCAGATGCCGAAAAATAATTGAGGCAAAATACCGTGTTGGGCTTAATGGTTTAAAACCAATCGATACCCAGAACCTGATTCAGGACCTTAACCCAAGTTCATCAGAGCTGAATATTCGGCAAATAGCGGAGCAGGCCATTACTGTTGTTCAAAATCAGAACAGTATTCTTCCCATTCAGCGGCTCGATACGCTAAATATAGCCTACATAGAGGTTGGCTCGGGGTTGGGCACCTCTTTCAGGAATCAAATGGAGCTATACGCTTCAATGACTACCTTTTCCATTGATCCTACTATGAAAGCCGACCAACTTCGCGATTTGTATTTCGAGCTTTCTCCCTATAATTTGGTGATTGTGGGCTACCACAATATTGTGCCAAACCCTAAGCGCGATTTTGGCGTAACAGATGATATTGTAGCGTTTTTGTCGAGCATTGCCCGAAAGAAGGCTACAGTACTTTCGCTTTTTGGCTCGCCATACTCCATGCAAAGGTTAAATGATATATCAGATATAGAGGGATTGATTGTGGCTTACGATAATGGTTCGATTACCCAAAACGTAACAGCACAGCTAATATTTGGTGGGGTAAGTGTTGCCGGAAGGCTCCCTGTCAACGTGTCTCCAACCATTGCCATGGGAAGTGGAGGAGAAGCTGGTAGTAGGATTCGTTTAAAATATTCCAATCCTGAGGAGTTGAACCTGAATCCATCGTATTTTACGCGGATAGATTCCATTGCAACGGATGCCATTGAAAAGAGTGCAGCACCCGGAATGCAGATTCTGGTTGCCCATAAGGGGGTTGTGGTTTATAACAGAAATTTTGGGGCTTATACCTACTCTGATCCAGAACTAATGGTGACGAATCAATCCATTTACGATGTTGCCTCAATTACCAAAATTGCATCAACCCTTCCATTGATAATGGATTTGTACTCGAAGGGTGAACTCAACCTAAGCGACAGCTTGGGTAAATACATGGCTATTCCCGACACGTCCGACTACAAGAATCTACAAATTGACGATATACTTATGCATCAAGCTGGACTTGTAGCCTGGATTCCATTTTACGAACGAACCCTATCATCGCTATGGTATAAGGAACCCATAATAAATAGCATACAAACAGAGGCTTATCCATATCAACTGGCTCGGAATCGATTTATGAGCAAGCATGCGTTTCCCTCGCGCAAGTACTACCATAAATCATACTCGCATCAGTTCCCCCACGAGGTTGCTCAGGGGTTATTTGCCATAGAGAGCATAAAGGACAGTGTCTTCAGCTGGATTTATAAAACACCCATTGGGGAGAAAGGAAATTATAGGTATAGCGATTTAGGGATGATTTTAATGCATCGTGCTCTTGAAAATATAATCAATACATCCCATGAGGAGTACTTAGAGAAGAATTTTTACAAAGGCTTGGGGATGAACAGCACGCTGTTTAATCCCTTGAGCAAGTTCGATTTCGACAGAATAGTGCCCACAGAGAATGATGTAATTTTCCGCAAACAGCTTTTGTGGGGTCACGTTCACGATCCTGCTGCAGCCATGATGGGGGGAGTAGCAGGACATGCTGGATTATTCTCCACCGCTAACGATTTGGCCAAAATTTCCCAGATGTACCTCAACGGTGGTGAGTATGGTGGAACCAGATATTTACCCGAAAGCACGCTAACCCTTTTTACAAGCTGTGCAAACTGTAAAAACGGTGTGCGCCGAGGGTTAGGGTTCGATAAACCAGAACCACTTCCAAAGGTGTCAAACCATGTTAGCAAGCATGCCACCTCGTTAAGTTATGGTCATTCTGGTTTTACAGGAGCCTTGGTTTGGGTTGATCCTGCTTACGAGTTAGTTTATATCTTTATTTCGAATAGAATTTTCCCCGAAGCTGAGAATAATAGGTTAATGCGCATGGATGTTCGAACAAAGATTCAAGATGTTGTGTACGAAGCACTAATGGATGCTGATTTGTAAGGCTTTTTATAATTATAAAAATGCTTCGCTATGAAAGAGCATAAGAATATTCGGGTTACCCTCCGAAATCTCCAGCTGAACGACTATATTCATCTTAAGGAGGCGATGCAAAAGGCCTACTCCGATATTGGGGGACTGCACTGGAAGGAGGAGCAAATAGGAATACTTCTTAGCCTATTCCCTCAGGGACAGCTTTGCGTTGAGGTTAATGATGTTGTGGTTGCCTGTGCGTTGTCCATAATTGTGGATTATAACAAGTTTGGCGACAACCATACATATGCTCAAATCACAGGCAATTACTCCTTTAGCACACACAATCCCGAGGGTGATGTTCTTTACGGTATTGAAGTTTTTGTGCACCCCGATTACAGAGGGCTTAGATTAGCCCGCAGGCTGTACGATGGTAGAAAAGATTTGTGCGAGAACCTTAACCTTAGGGCAATAATGGCAGGGGGCCGCATGCCCATGTATAAAAAGTATGCAAAAGAGTTAACGCCACGTCAATATCTGAATAAGGTAGAGATTAAAGAAGTTTACGACCCAGTGCTCACCTTTCAGATGTCCAACGGGTTTCATGTAAAGAAAATTCTTAAAAACTACTTGCCTGGCGATACCCAGTCGTTAGAGTTTGCTACCTTGCTACAATGGCATAACATATACTACGAGAAGGAGGAGAGTTCAATAAAGCAGGCAAAAACAACAGTTCGGCTTGGCCTTGTGCAGTGGCAAATGAGGTCGCATCCCAATTTTGATTCGCTGGTTGAGCAGATAGAGTTTTTTGTTGATGCAGTTAGCGACTACTCATCCGATTTTGTACTTTTCCCAGAACTTTTCAACGCTCCACTAATGGCCCCATACAACGATATGGGAACTGCCGAGGCCATGCGCGCTTTGGCAAAGTACACCGAACCTCTTCTCGATAAGTTCAAATCGTTTGCCGTTAGTTACAATATAAACATTATCACGGGTTCAATGCCGTTGATAAATGAGGCGGGAAGTCTTCAAAATGTTTCTTACCTGTGTCATCGAAATGGGAAGGTCGACGAATACCGAAAAATCCATATTACGCCAAGCGAACGTGAGGCCTGGGGGATGGTTGGTGGCGATATAATTAAGGGTTTTGACACCGATTGCGGTAGAATAGGTGTGGTTATTTGCTACGATGTGGAGTTCCCCGAACTAATCCGATTGCTGGCCAACCAAGGGATGAATATCCTATTCGTGCCTTTCCTTACCGATACGCAGAATGGTTACATGCGCGTGCGCAACTGCGCCATGGCGCGTGCGGTGGAGAACGAGTGCTATGTGGCCATTGCGGGTTGCGTGGGTAACCTGCCCAAGGTTAACAATATGGATATTCAGTACGCGCAGTCGGCGGTGTTTACCCCGTCCGATTTTGCTTTCCCCACCAATAGCATTAAGGCCGAAACCACACCCAACACCGAGATGACCCTGATTGTTGATGTAGATTTGGATTTACTAAAGGAACTTCATAGCCACGGCAGCGTTCGCATTATGAAGGATAGGCGGAATGATCTGTATGAGCTTAGGCTGAAGAAGGAGTAGTAATGCAGATTATCCAAGTTTTATCCAAAGTTTGATGCTATCATTGCAAAAAAAATCTTGTTAAATGAAGATTTTGGTTATTGAGGACAATTTGGACCTGCTTAGTTCGATATCACTAACGCTAATGGGTGAAAGTTTTCTATGCGAGATGGTTGAGAACTATACTAAGGCACACGAAAAGATACATCTTTACGAGTACGATCTGCTGATTGTAGATATTAATCTGCCCGATGGATCGGGTCTGAATTTAATCCGGGAAATAAAACGCGTTAATCCGCAGACAGGAATAATAGTTGTTTCGGCCCGGAATTCAATTGATAACAAGGTGGAGGGATTAGAGCTGGGGGCCGACGATTACATTACCAAACCATTCGATATGGCCGAGCTGGTGGCACGGGTTAAATCTCTGGTCCGACGACGTAATTTTGCCGGAACCACAACCATAACCATGGGCAGTATCACTATCAATACGTCAAGTAGAATGGCTGAGGTAAATGGGAAGGCGCTTGAACTAACCAAAAGCGAATTCGATATCCTGCTCTTTTTCTTCTCGAACCCCAGTAGGGTAATCTCACGTGAGAGTATAGCTGAACACATTTGGGGCGACAATATGGATTTGGCCGATTCCTTCGATTTTATTTACTCACACATTAAAAATCTCCGAAAGAAAATAACTCAAATGGACGTGCACGATCCCATTAAAGCTGTATATGGTGTAGGATATAAGTTTGAGCCTGAGGAATAAGTAATGAAACTTATCAATAAAACTTATCGAATAGCACTGATTTGGCTTATCCCAGTAATGGTAGTAGGCAGTCTTTTCGTGTTTTTTATGATTCGATTTGTAATATACGAGGAAACCGATGAGTTCTTGACCTACGAGATGAACAGGCTGGTGAAGTACCATGCCATCCACAACGATTTTCCCGAATACAATAATGTATCAAGACTTATTGAGGGCGTTAGATATAATTCCCCTGTTTTTAAGGATACCTCACTGCTAGAGACAGGCGACAACGAGATGGTTCCCTACCGTGAGCTATTCTTTACCATTAACCACAAGGGCGATGATGTTACCATTGTACTCAGCCATTTGCTGGTTGGAAACGACGATATTTTTGAGGGGACTTTGCTAATTGTTGTTGGGCTTTTACTCCTCATTGCTGTTACTTTTTTGTTAATGATCAAGCACGTTTCGGGTAGAATTTGGAGGCCGTTCTATCAAACACTCCAAAAAATTACGTCATTTAGAATTACCGAGCCTGTTCCAACGTTTTCTCAAACGGGTATTGATGAGTTTAACACCCTAAACACAACTGTGGAAGCATTGCTAAATAAAATTGTACACGACTACAAAAGAACCAAGGAGTTTAACGAGAATGCATCGCATGAGCTGCAAACCCATCTGGCAGTTATAAGATCAAGTGTCGAGATGCTACTAAACGAAAAAATGTTCGATGAGCAGAACTATGGTAAACTTAAGGCAATTCATAGCGCATTCGTTAAACTGTCGCAAACCCAACGATCCCTGTTGTTGCTCAGTAAGATTGGGAATCAGGAGTATAGCAATGTGGTGTTGGTTAATTTTGATAATACTATTAGGCAGTCACTCGATTTTTTCCGTGAAGCTATCGAGTTGCGAGGAATATCCCTTCAGTGCAAGATTTCCGAGTGTAAACTGCGAGTTGATGGAGGTCTTGCCGAAATACTTGTAACCAATCTGCTTAAGAATGCTGTTAAGTACAATGTTGAGGGCGGATATTTCTCCATTGAGCTAAATCAGCAGCAGCTGATCATTAAAAACAGTGGTTTACCATACGGGGGGAATCCTGCTGACCTATTGGAGCGTTTTCAGAAAGGTTCACAGGGTAACCTTGGCATAGGTTTGGCCATAGTAAAGCAGATTTGCGACCTGTACCATTTCTCTATTACTTACCATATTGATGATAGTAATCATTCAATACAGATAAAATTTTCGGAATAAAAGTCTCTCCAGAATTTCTCCAATATCGGGGCTTACTTTTGTGATGTAGTTTACAGGCTACCAAACGGAGATTACCTGAAAATCCATAAAAGAGTAAGGATGCACTTTTAAATATAATTGATATGAAGAAGATTTTTCTTTTAGCACTACTGCCATTTTTCCTCACCAGCTGCGATAAGGAGGAGATACTACCAATTAGTGATATTCCTTCCGAAATTTCCGCATACCTCGAAACTCATTTCCCTGCCAATCCAGTAATACAAGCAATCGAGGATAAAGATGGTTTTGAATTGACCTACGATATTACCCTTGAGGGAGGATTCTTTCTGGAGTTTAACCGGAAAAAGGAAATTATCGAAATTGATGGAACCACTAAACTTCCCGATAGCGTAATTCCAAGCAAGTTGCTCGACTATGTTTTAGCGAACTACTCAACTAATTTTATTGTGGGGTGGGAACTCGACGATAGAAATCAGCAAATTGAGCTGGACAATGGACTTGATCTTGAATTCAATATGAATGGTGATTTCCTTAGAATTGATAACTAACAAGTAGGTGTGAAAATGAAAAGAGTTCTTAGATTTCTCCCCTTTCTTTTGTTGCTTATGAGTTTTGGGAGTATAGCATACGGACAGTTTCATGGGCCCGGTTCTGAGGTAAGGCTATACACTGTTAAGGAGGTAAAGGAGAGTGCCTCAAAGCTCGACCGTTCAGATACAATTGTAAAGCTGAGGGGCTATATTATTAAGCAAGTAAACAAGGACACCTTCGAGTTTAAAGACTCTACAGGAAAAATACGCATTGAGTTAGAGAATAATGTAATGCCCAGCAGAACATTCGATGACAAAACTGAGGTTGTTCTTACCGGAGAGGTCGATTATGATTTTCTGGAGGGAACTGAAATCGAAGTTGAACTGATTGAATTTGTTGAGTGAAACTAATCCGGACTAAGCAATTTAGTGAAGCAAAAACCCCAGGCTTATTTTGCGCTGGGGTTTTTTGTTTGGCTTGCTATAGTTCATTTAGTATCTGTTCAATAGCTTTGTCCAGCTGAGGATCCCTATTCTCAATTCTGTCCTTAAATGTTGTATTTATGTAGATATCGGGGGCAACACCTTCCAGTTCGAGGTTTTTACCATCTAGCGTGTAGCATCCCCAGGCAGGAATCCTTACAAAAGATCCATCAACTAGCCCTTTTCCAGATGTAAAGATTATCCAACGGTAGGTCTCGGTGCCAATCAGCTTGCCCAAGCCCAGCTGGCGGAAGCCAGCAGCGGTCATCTCGGCATCGCTAAGGCTATGCTCATTCATAACCAGAACCATTGGTTTTGCCGATGGCGCAAAGTTGGGCTGAGGTGATAGTTTGCCCTCACGATATTTCCACTGCAGGTAAGGTTTCTGCGAGAGGAATTGCAACACCTCGTCGTGTACATTACCGCCGCGGTTGTACCTTAGGTCAAAAATAAGCGCTTCAGCCTTCTCGGCATGGGTGGTCATATCAATTAGGAACTGGTTGAGCGCTCCTTCCCCCATATCCTTCATGTACACGTACGCAATTCGGCCATTGCTTTTTTTGGTAACATACTCGCGGTTTTCGATAATCCACTCATCGTAAAGGAGCGATGATATTTGACCCGTAGTATGTGTGGGCACTACGACCTTAATCTCTTTATTCTTACGAAGTATGGTAAGGCTAACTTCTCGCTGACGCGATGGGAAAGCAAAGTAGAACTCGCGGTTAATCTCAGGATTTATCTTATTGTCGTTTACTGCAACAATTATATCTCCAGATTGTAGTATGGGTTCGGTAATATCTAAATTGGAGTTTCTGATAATCCGCTCCACTTTGTATGGATTCGCCTTGTCGAAAATTACTCCAAGAGCAGCCGAGGTAGAAGAGTAAAACGATTTTTCCTCATCGCCCACAGATCGAAATCCCATGTGCGAGGCGTTTAGCTCACCAAGCATATCGTTTAAAAGAGCTCTGAGATTATCGCGATGGCGGACATGGGGTAGGAAATTTGCGTAGTAGTCGCGTTTCTTTTCCCAGCTTACGCCATGGAAATTCTCATCATAAAAATTCTCCTGAATAATGCTCCAGGTTTCGAAGAACATCTGGTTGAACTCTGCGCGAAGCTGCTTGCTGAAAGGATGCTTAACCTCAATCTTTTCCAGCTTATTTCCCTTTAAGTCGGCCTTATGAATGTTGCCGTTGGCCAGGACATAGAAATCGGTTTTAGCCTGAGCCAGCTGGTATCCATTGTTTAGCGAGAATTGAGAAACCCTTTCGGCTTTTGGCGATTCAAAAGGTTTGTATGTCATCTTCCAAAGGGCGTTTTCGCCCTTGTCGTGATCGGATTCAAAGAGGAGTATTGTTTCTTCGCCGCTCTTCACAGGGAATGGCGAGTACTGTTCACCCCCCGAAACACGAACAATTTCCCAACGCTCCTCTATTCCCTGCATATCTATTTTTATGGTAATAGTGGTGTCCTTTTTGGAATCTTTTTCAAAAAGATTACCAAAGGCTGTGGTCTTGAAATCGTTGTTGAAGCGGTAGAGCGGAATGCGATAGATGCTGCTCGATTGTATGCCTCGAGGATAGCTTGGCGAGTAACGGTAAGTTGAAAAGTAGATGTACTTGCCATCGGGCGACCAAGCTGGTTCCGATTCGGTAACTCCTGTATTTGTTAGATTTATGGTTTTTCCAGTAGCTATTTCATGAATAAATATATCCTGTTCAAAGTTGCGGAATGCTGTAAAAGATATATACTTATCGTCGGGCGAGAAACGAGGCGAAGAGCTTTGGAATCCCCATATCTCGTCGGTGGCAATGGTTTTTGCCTTCCCTGCCTTAAAGTCTAGGATTTTCACCTCATCTCTTCCGCAAAGGTAAACCCCTTGGGTACGCTTGCTGTTGAGGGTCATCTGTCGACTAGTTTTAGAGTCGGTTGTTAGTTGCTTTTCACGTTCATTCCCGTGGGCAGCAATGCTAAACCAGTTTGGCCATCCATTGGCTGTTTGGCTGAATATAAGTGTGATATTATCGCTTGTCCAATTAACTTCAATAACCCTTTCGTTGGGGTTTGTGGGCATGCGCTTCACAAATTTCCCCTTTATATCCGAAACAAAAAGCTCACCCCGTGAAACAAACGCAATCTTCTTGTTATCGGGAGAGATGTCGAAGTTTGAGATTTTTCCTTCAACATCAAATCCATTTTCAAGTTCTAGAGTCGAGTTGCTAAAAAGATTTACAGGAAGTTTACTGCTGATTTTTTTCGCCACATCATAAGTCCAAAGTTGATAATCCTTAACAAAAACAATTATTTCGCCATTAGCGCTTACTTGAGGTCGTTTGATAGAAGCATCGAACTGAGTTAGAAGAACTTTTTCGCCATTAACCAGCTGGTAAAGGTTATACTCATTGTTATGCTCGTCGGACACAAAGAACACGTTACCATTCTTGTCGATAGTTGGCCACATATCCTTTCCCTTGTAATGGGTATGCTGCACAAACTCTTTGGAAGTGGGATTGTACGAGAGAATTTGTGGGCTGTGGTCGCCTTTATATCGCTTCCGCTGGGGAAACATGAAACTCTCCCACGAGTCGGTGAAGTAAAAGTCGTTGGTTTTAGGGTGCTGCACAGTATGGTGTGGATTGTTAAAGTAGTGCTCAAAAAGTCTTTGGGGTGTTCCTCCCGTAACCGCTACACGATATGTTGAGTATAGATTGTAGCGATCCGATGAAAAGTATATCCACTTCGAATCCCACGACCAGCTATCCACATGATCGTTGGCTTCGTGAAATGTTAGTTGAGTAATTTCACCTCCATTGGCAGGCATTACGTAAACATTTTGAGTGCCATTCTGCCCACTGGTAAAAGCAATCCACTGGCCGTCGGGCGAGAAGCGGGGAAGGGTTTCCATTCCATCCATGGCGGTAAGCCGGTAGGCGGTTCCTCCACTTGATGAGACCTTCCACAGATCATTCTCGTAGCTGAAAACCACCACCGAGCCATCGGGCGAAAGGGTTGGTTCAGAAATAAAATACACAGATGATTCTTGACCAAATGCATTGATAAAAAGGGAAGTGGCTACAATTAGTAGCGAGGATATTTTTTTCATAGATTCAAGAATTTGAACAAGTGAAGTTAGCATAAATGTAATTGCGAAAAAATATTTTCATAAAAGATTAGCCCTGTTTTATAGCCTGTAAATGCTTTAGCCCTAACTGTTTTAAATAACCGTTTGAATTAGTGTTGAAAAACATCTACCTTTGTGGCGCTTGGATTCGACAGTTGATTAACAAATTGAGTTGTATTTTAAACAATAGCAACACGTTAGTGTTGTTTATTAATACTTAACCAATAACCATATGATTAATGTAAAGGACACTTCGAGAATTGCACTTGTTACGAAAGGCAAGAGTTACAGCTATGGCGAGTTGCTTCAAATGATTGAGAGTTACGCGTTGCTGTTTAGGGGGAAAGATTACAAGAAGATTGCAATTTATTCGGAGAACAGAGCTGAGTGGATTGCTGCGTTCTACGCCGGTTGGCGTAATGGCTGTGTGGTGGTTCCCATCGACTTTATGTCGTCGGCATACGACGCCAGCTATATTCTAAATGATTGTCGCCCCGAAATGTTGTTCTCGAGCCCAGCGCTCAAGACCAATGTTGAGGAGATTATGAAACAGGTAAACTATTCGCCTGAAGTTCATTTCTTTGGCGATAGTAATCACGAGGAGGTCCATAGTGTTATTGAATGGCTTGAACCCGATGATGTTGAGAAAACAGCGGTGATAATATACACTTCAGGTACCACCGGTAGCCCCAAGGGGGTTATGCTGTCGTACAAAAATATTATTGCCAACCTCGATGGTGTTTCGGTAAAGGTTAAGATTTACAGGCACGACAGACAGGTGCTAATGCTTTTGCCCCTACACCATGTTTTTCCACTGGCTGGATCGATGATGGCTCCGCTTTACGTTGGAGGAACGATAGTGATGTCCCCCTCCATGCAGTCGTCCGATTTGCTCGAAACCCTTAAGAACAACCAGGTAGCCATTATGATTGGCGTGCCCCGTTTGTACGAGATTATCTACAAAGGGATTAAATCGAAAATTGACGCAACTTTCATTGGAAGACTATTCTATCGTATTGTAAAGCTTAGCGGTAGTCGAAAGCTGGCCTTTAAAATATTCAAGAAAGTACACGACAATTTTGGGGGAAACCTGCAATACCTTGTAAGTGGCGGCGCAGCGCTGCCTAAGCATGTGGGTAGCATGTTTCAAACTTTAGGCTTTGATGTACTCGAAGGTTTTGGAATGACCGAAGCTGCTCCCATGATTACCTTTACCCGTCCGGGTAAAGTGAAAATTGGTTCACCAGGGCAGGCACTTCCTGGAGTTCAAGTGGAAATCCGCGAAGGTGAAATTGTTGCCAAGGGCCATAACGTAATGCAGGGATACTACAACAGACCTGAGGAGACTGCTGATGTGCTTAAGGATGGCTGGCTATATACAGGTGATTTAGGCCGAATTGATAAAGACGGGTTTCTTTTTATCACTGGGCGTAAGAAGGACATCATCATCCTTTCGAGCGGAAAGAATGTTAACCCCGTTGAGCTGGAGATTGCTTTTGAAAAGAGTTTCGAGGTTGTGAAGGAAGCCGGGGTTTTTCTTCACAATAACCATTTACATATTGCCATACTGCCAAATGAAGAGTTACTAACTCAGATGGGAGTTAATGATTTAAACGCATACTTCAAGAGCGAAATTATCCCCGTTTTCAATGCAAAACTATCGCCATACAAGCGAATCATGAAATTTGCCCTTGTTGGTACGGAGCTGCCTCGTACCCGGTTGGGCAAGATTCAACGTTTTAAACTTGCCGAACATGTAGAGAAATCGCAGGAGAAAAAGAATATTGCTCAGCAATTTGAAGAGACTGAATACTACTTGGCGGTAAAAGGGTTTATTGAATCGCAGATCGATTTCGACATTCAGCCCGGACATCACGTTGAGTTTGATTTGGGACTTGACTCGCTGAACAAGATGAGCCTTATAGATTACATCGATTGTAGTTTTGGCGTGAAGTTGGACGAGAAGAAGCTGATTAGTTTCCCCTCGCTTAGCCATTTGGCTGAATACATAAAGGAGAAAAAACAGTGGTTTAAGGACGAAACCCATAGCTGGGCCGAGTTGCTAAAGGAGAAGGTTGACGTAAAGCTACCCAAGTCGTGGCCTACTCACAATATCCTTAAAAGTTTAGCCAAGTATTTTTTTAAGATATACTTCCGATTCCATGGCGAAGGGGTAGAGAATATTCCCGAGGGACCATGTATTATTACTCCAAACCATCAGAGTTTTATCGATGGCCTGTTTGTGGCTACATTTCTTAAACGTAAAGTATTTAGGCAAACCTACTTCTACGCTAAGAAGAAACATGTAAATAATGGATTTCTTCGCTTCCTTGCTCGCACCAACAACGTTATTGTTGTTGATATGGATGGAAATATCAAGGATTCGATACACCAAATGGCAGCTGCTCTAAAGGAGGGTCGCAAGGTAATTATCTTCCCCGAGGGAACCCGCTCAAAGGATGGCGCACTGGGCGAGTTTAAGAAAACCTTTGCAATTCTGAGTACGGAGTTGAATGTTCCAGTTGTTCCCGTAGCCATTGAGGGAGCCGATAAGGCGTTGCCTATAGGGGCAAAGATTCCCCGCCCATGGAAAAAAGTAACCGTTCGATTCCTCGAACCCATTCAGCCCGAAGGGCATACCGCCGATAGTTTGGTTGAAGGGGTTTACGGTAAGATTGAAAAGGTGCTTACTTCAAACGCTAGCTAATTACAGTAACATAAAAATAGGAGAGGGGAATGTTCCCCTCTCCTTGGCAATTAATCGGTAACGATACTGTTGCAAACAAACCCAAATGTTAGCATCAACCATATTGTGATAGTATCTTAAGACCAATTAATTGCTCTAACCATAACCCATAGAAACAATTAAAAAACCATTGCTGTAATTGAAATCTAATGCCAATAAACTGGTTGATGCTGCATTCAAAAAATTAGTTGACATTAAGGATAAGTTTTGAAAAACTTTTACCTTTTTTTTATTGCTACCCACCAATTAAAACAAATCCAGCCCAATCTAAAGGTAAGTAGCCCTTTGCAATGCAGTCGAGTTTGGCTAAACGAAGAGCCTCGGCATAGGAGTTTCCCTTAAGAAGATGTTTGTAGAATGCAACCATTAGCTCTTTGGTTTTTTCGTCGTGAACCTTCCAGAGCGATGCAATAACATTGGGTACTCCTGCATAAATAAAACCTCGGGGAAGAGCCATTGAACCTTCGCCTTGAACAATCTTTCCAACGTTGGTTTTACATGCACTTAGTACTACCAAATTTGCTTTTAGATTTAGATTGTATATCTCATTAAGGTGAAGAAGCTCTTGCCCACTTTTGTTTGGGTTAGAGAAGTAAATTCCCGAATTTCTGAAATCATTTACATCGGCAAAGCCGTGGGAGGCAATGTGGATTATATCGAAATGCGGGGCAAACGACACAAATTCCTGTTTGGTTATTATGTTGTGTTCCACCTGCACGGTTTTGGTCTTACTCGAAGCGAATAGCTTGCCAATCTGAATCACCTCATTTTCGGCCATGGGTAGCTGTGCAAGGTATATTGGTCTGTTTATATTGGACTCCTTACTACTCCTGCTGCTTAAGAGAGGTGATTTTGGTTTTTCAGATGAGAATTGGGGTGCAAAGGCTGCTAAACTTTTCAACTCTAGGTTAGCGTTTTTACTGTTACTTATCGACCATAATCCCAGAGAGTAATGGTAACTTGTCGATAGCTTTTCGCAGATTGTATTCCCGTTGTGGTTAATTGGCAAACTCTCAAGAGGAATATCGGCAAGGGTTGCATCTGGGATTACAATTATACTTTTCTTGCTATTTAGCAGGTGAACTACAGGTTCGATTAGAAGTTGATGTAACACAATACCCTTTTCCAGGTATGTTTGTTTATCGCCTGTTTTAAGTCCACGAAGATATTCACCAATGGCATTCTCGTGTTGTGGAGTAAACAGATTCTGCTTACAGATAACTCTATTACGATCAATAAAGAAGGTTACCAGCCTTTTGTACTTACTAATTTCTTCGCTTGTTGGTTCTTCTCCATCATCCTCGTAGTTATCGATATGATACACAAGAATAGTAGCACTTTCGGCCAGATTTTGTTGAATAGAATCAAAATTGAACTTGGGAATTATTGGGTTTAATCGAGAATCTGACTCAACTTTACTCGATTTAACTTTTGAGCTTAACACAATGTTGGCCAGTTGCAGTTTTTTGTTTAGGTTGATTTTGTAAAGGCTATCGTATTTTTCAGGGCTTAAGGATAAGCTGTACCTAAGCTTTAAGTCAATCTCATCAATACTGCTCTTAAGTAATGTCTCTTCGCTGTTGGTTTGATCATCGGCAACGTACTTTGTGCTAAGTAAATACTTTAAGTAGTTGGCGTTTGAGTGTTCCGAAAAATAGATGGCACTTTTAATATTCTCCTCATTTTCTCTTTGTTTATTCAGCTCTAGGCTGAAGAAGATGGCATGCGAAGAAATTAGCTTGGCTCTATTCGAATTCTTTAATCCCGATTTTTCCTCTAGAACTCTATTGTTCATTATATCAATTAGCTCCAAAGCGTAGTTGCAATGTTTTAACCCATGAGACAGTAGGATAGTGTCGCTGGTTTGCAGATAAAGCAATTTATAGGCCTCAATTTTTACCCGCATCGAGTTGTAGTACCTTACAATGTACGACGTTCGAGGAGTTGGGGGGATTTCATGTAAGTCGAAGTTTTTTCCCTGATGCTCATAGGCTAGCCTTTTTTGAGCAAAAAGTAAGGCGCTGTCGGGTTTGTTCCAGTTGGAGTATAATCGGCCAAATTCACCGTAAAGTGTAAACTCGTGAGGAAATCTTCCTTTCCATCCAACTTTTCCAGAGTTGTATGCTTCGTTGAGGCAGCCACTGGCCTTTTCGTATTCGTTCATGTATCGGTATAGTCGCCCAAGGTATAGGTTAGCGGTAATATACTCAAGCGATTGCTTGCCAAAGATATCCTCAGTAATCTCCTTTGCCCAGGTAAAGTATGGGAGAGCCTCGTGGTAATGACCAAAACTTCGGTACAAATCGCCTAGTGCAAAGTTTAGACCATAGCTCTTGGCTCGCGACATACGATTCTTGGTGGCACACTGTTCCGCCAGATTACCGTAGTGCTTAGCAAGGGTGTAATCGCTTTGGAAACTCGAGAACTGCTGTGTAATCTTCATCAACGTGGTATAGTACAAAAAATCGTTGATACTACCGGCTTGTTCAAAAGCCTTAGCCGCTGCTATAACTAGGTCGGCTTTAAGGTAGAGTTGGTTTTTGTCGAGCCTGTCGGCCTGAATGAAGTAGAGAATTGCCTTGGCGTAATCGGTATCAGTAGTGTTAAGTATTTTTATTGCTTTCGAAATTGATTCCAGGGCCAGCTCACTTTTCATCATCTGGTTATATAGTTGCCACTGGGTAAAGCGCGCTAGCGCACCAATTTCGGGGAATTTTCCTGAATGCTCAAGAAGCATTGCCGCTCGGGTGAAAAACTTTTCACTTTCGTTATAGTTATTCAGAAGGGTGTAAACCCTTCCGGTTAGGATTAGGTTTTCGGCATATTCAGCACTAGCCAGTGTGTCCAATCTGTTTTTACTATGCAACCTTGCTTGGGCTAGCATATCAATGGCCTCTTGAGGCCTAGCACTTTCACCCAAAACTTGTGCACAAAAGTTGGTTATAAAAAGATTGTAGTCCCACTGCCCTTGAAGTTGGAAATTCTTTTGAGCAGTTTGACCATATGCAAGTGCGCTATCGAGGTTTTCGATGGCATATAGTTCAAGCGCCTTTTGCCAGTAAGCATTGCCGTGGGGAATTGATCTGTAGTGGTTATACCTATCGGGAAATTGGGCAAAAGCACTCGATAATGATGACGCAAAAAGAAATAAGGCTGTAATTATTTTATACATTAATCTACACAGTAAAGTGTAATGAGAATTCTAGGTTGTTGCTTCACCGACACCCAAAATTTTATCCGCCAATTAGAACAAATCCTGCCCAATCGATGGGCAGAAATCCCATTGCAATGCATTCTTGTTTTGCTAATCGTAAAGCTTGGGCATACGATTTTCCTGTAAGCAGATATTTATAATATGCAACCATTAGCTCTTTAGTTTTTTCGTCGTGAACCTTCCAGAGCGATGCAATAACATTGGGCACTCCTGCATAAATAAAACCTCTGGGAAGAGCCATAATCCCTTCGCCTTCGGCAACATATCCTGTTCCAGTGTTGCACGCGCTGAGTACAGCTAAATTAGCGCTAATACGCATGTTGAGAAGTTTTCCTAGACTTAGAAAATCATCATCAGGCTTATTAACCTCATCATCTTGTTGTATATTGGGGTAAAGGTAAAGGCCCGATCGTTCTGGGTTACTTTTGCTAATATGGCCATGAGTAGCAAGGTGAAGAATGTCGAACTCTCCAAGTAGCGGTTCAAGTTCTGAACCGTTAGCATGATTGCCAATTAGCGTTGTTGAGTTAATCCTATTGGCTATAAAAAGGTTGCTAATGGTTTCCACCTCCTCGCGCGAAGAGGGCAATGGGGGTAACGGCGAAGAACCACGGTAATCGTAAGCCAATGAAGAGTTAATTTGGTTTGTAACATCATCGGTGAACAGTGGTGCAAGCGATAGAATTGTTGGCTTATCGGATCGGTTGTCGTTAGCTCGGGTTCGGTACCATAGCGATGTGGAGTAGTTGTAGCTAATGGCATGGGTTTCAATAAGTTTTTTTGACGACGATGGTAGACTTAACCACTCGAATGGAATGAGAACTAACTCGTTACTGGGGATAATTACCAGTTCGTTTAGCGTGTTGATTGTCTTCTTGGTCTCAGATGTAAATAATATTGACCCAAGGTTGCTTGTTTTGCCACCAGTTTTCACCTCGTAAATAGCAGCACTAATTTTGTGTCTCAAATCACTTACAACCTTTTGCCCCACTACAACTTTATTTTTAGTCACCAAAATCCAGCTAAGATTGTTGTTGTCGAGGCAAAACTCAATTATCCCCTTCTTTGCGTCGAGCCGATCTTGAACTTGCGATAGGGTGGGGATCTCAATTGCCCGATAGATGGTGCTCAGGTTTTGGCTAAGCTTATGCTTGTGCAGCAACATCTCAATTAGGCTGCTGTTAAGCTTTCGGTTTAGGTTGTCGCGTTCAAGGTCGCTTAAGTGTTCATTAGCTAGTTCAGTTTTTGTTTTCTGCACTTTGCCAATGGCCTTTAGCAGATTGTGGAATTGTGTTGTGTCGCTCTCAATTTTACCTTGAATAGTACTTTTGCCCAGATTGTTGTTTAGTTGAATGGCTTTAGACGAGAAGAAAAGCGAAACTGCTAACTCTTGATCTTTGGCAGCATGGTAATCTTTTAAAACATGCTCCAACGAACTAGTCACAAACTTATGATACTCGCCAATGATACTCGATATCTCGTGACCAAAAACCTCTTTTTGAACTATGCCAATATATAATCGATTCTGTTTGTCAATAAGGTTATTAATAGCCTCTCTGAGCGATGGATTTGGTTTTTGCTCCGAGATCTTATGAAAACACCTGTTAAGGATATTGAGAAATTCGAGTTGAATTTGAAGGTCGATGCTGTCGGATAAAATTGGAATTTGCAGATTATCGATCAGTTCATGCTCCTTGAACTGGCTGTTTACCGTTTCAATTGCTTGGGTAATAAGTCCCTTTTGTAGATGAATTAACGCTTGGCTTTTAACAATTCGCACTTGAAAATGCTTTGCAGCCTCGTGGTTATTGAGGATATTAAGAACAACCTGTGCCGAATCGGACGCAATGCTAATGGCAGCCTCAACCAGGGTTATGTAGGCAAGTCCTCTGTTGTAGTCCGACATGGGCTGGGTGTTGGCTATCTGCTTGGCTATTTGGAAGTGGTGCCAAAAACTGGGGATATTCTTTAGGTCGGAGTAGCATTGAGCCAGAAGGGAATGGGATGAGGATTTCAGGTTCCACATGGGGTACTGAAGGGTATCGAGGCAAGCGGTTGTTTTTAGGTTGTACTCAATGGATTTCTCAACGTTGTTCATATTCCAATACAACCTATTTCCGAGCATATAGTTGAAAAAGCTAGTGTATACTAGGGTTGGAATGTTTACTTTTGCTTGCTTTAGGAGTAATAGATCATTTGTAAGCACATCAATAACGGTTTCCT
The DNA here is from genome assembly GCA_034003245.1 of Tenuifilaceae bacterium. Classification (GTDB taxonomy): domain Bacteria; phylum Bacteroidota; class Bacteroidia; order Bacteroidales; family Tenuifilaceae; genus Perlabentimonas. The sequence goes on along the minus strand of JAVEYY010000003.1, from coordinate 26,948 downwards.
CCATATCAATTCCATCCAGTAGGCTTATTAATGTGTAGTCTGAAATGGCTAAACTGTTTAGGTCATCATTGGCAAGCGCCACTGTTCTTGCCTGGTAAAGCATTTCTATCGATTCATCTCTTTTGCCTTGGCGATTCAGGAATAACCCGTAGTCGACTAGGGTGTTGGTCATGGGCTCCCCATCCATTTTAAGCTTTTTAAGGATTGCCAGCTGTGAGGCCAACATTTCCCCTTCGCCTCGCGATTTTTGACCCGATCGGGTAAGTAATCCCCTGAGCATTCGGAGCGAAACGACGTACTCCATGTTTAGGGTGTCGCATTTCGATGCGAATAACTTCATCGCTTGATGCAGGTCCAAGTATCCCTCACTGAATTTATTCTCGAATTTGTAAAAGTTCGAAACCTCGTTTTTAAGAAATAGATACTGAGCAAAGTCTTTCATCTCGTATGCTTTGGTAGCCAAGCTATCTATTTGCCTCAATGCATTTCCAATTTGCCTGTCCTGATTATACGTTTTTATGATATCATTATAGGCTTCGTAATGCGAATACCCCTTGATATTTCGCTCTTTGGTGTAGAAAGGACCATATTGTGAAAGGGCTGGGCTAATCTGAATGATTGAAATTAAGAGAATTGTGTAGATTTTAAAGGCTGAAAGGTTCATGGCAAAAGAGTTTTGAATAGCAGGAAATGAATTATCAATAACTGTACCCAACATCGATTTTTTAATTGAAACGATACTGCAGTAGCGCTCAAATTTATTAAAAAATGTGCAATAAACTAGCTTGGTCAAGTATGAGGCTATACGGAAAAGGAAGTGTTTTTGATTACGTAATAAAATTGGTGATTGCGTCCTAAGCAAGTTTTGTGAAAGTAGCTCCTATTCCCTTCTCGAATTTGTGGCACAACTTTTGATTTTCACGGAATGCAGTAAAGATAAGGCTTAGGTGCATTTTGATGGCCGTTTATTGAGGAAAAATATCGATTTATTTATACGAATCACTCCAATTTTTACACTAACGTCAGTTTTGAGGTGACGAATTAGTTAACGGCTCAAAAAAAAATCTAGCTAAAAATCGCATATTTGTAACATATTTTTTTCAAAGATGAGAACGACTGACAACAATAGTAGTGTAGCAGTGACAATGAGTTTAGTAGTTGACATTGCCAACAAGGTGGTATCCAGATATGTTTTTCGTTCTGTTATTCCCGAACGCGAAAGGGAAGATGTGGTTATGGCCATAGTGGAGAAGTTCCTAAACCAAAAGGATAAAATTGAAAAAGCCTTTGAAGGAAAATCGAAATTAACCACCTATTTTGTTGCTATTTTAAACCGAATGTGTTGCGAAGTAATTCGCAAGGAGAGCCGGCACTGGTATTCGATAGTTGAGGGTGAACCTTTGGTAAACGAGGCGTCGAAACGAACGCTGGAGTTTGAAGCCGAGAAGAGTTTTGCCATTGTGAATGAGGTGAAACGATTGAACAACACAATGCTCCTGTTTAATGGGGAGCGGGCAAAAATCAGTTTGTTCCTTAAATACTATTTTGATTTACCTATTGATTATGCTGATATTTCAGATTATGCTGGTAGTAGGGTAGAGGAGGTTAAGGAGTTGCTGCAGAATGCCACTCAAATATCGAAGGGCGATATGTTCGATAATTTGTCGCAGGTAGTAAACATTGTGGAGGAGAAGAGTGTTAAAGGTGATGCAGTGCGAATGTGGATGAACAAGCAGATTGAGATAATTTTAAGCCGATTAAATAAAAATGGAATGGCCAACCACGATAAAGATTCATTGGCTGTTTTGTTAGAGATACAACAAACCCAGAACTAAGAACTAAACCATCATCTTTTTAAATGTTAATGCCTTGTTTAATAAGTATATGTAATGCACGAAAACAAACATTTAACCGAAGAACAGATAGCACAATGTGCTGATGCTATTGTTGATGGTAGGTATGGTTTACTTGACGGTTCTTTACGACAACATTTGGCCGTATGCGATGAGTGTGCATCGGAGGTGCTTAGCGTTTCCGATATTGTTGTTGACTTTAAAGAGGAGGCAAAAGAGGTAAAAACGATTGGTTTTAAACCGTGGGTTGCCGCCATTGCAAGTATTGCAGCTGCTGGGCTGATTTTTGTTGTGGTAACATCAGTTCTTGATTTTAATCAGGATTCGGAACAAGAACTACAGGCATTGGCAAGTTCAAATAATGTAGTTGCCGATACCACTGAAAACACCATTGAAATAATTGATTCCATTGTTACTGGGAAGAGTACTGCTGTAGACTTGCCCAAGCAGGCATTTCAACCAAAAACTTCTGAGAAGGAGGCTGTAACGGTTGTTCAAAAGGATTTACTAGCCGAGGCATTTGTACCCGACAAAACCCTAGAGGTGCTCTTTAGTAACTTTACCCAAACCTATAGAGGAGAGGATGTAGTAATTACATCCAAAGGAATTATTAAGCGTACCGAAACCGATTCCCTAAAGTGGAGTAACCCCATGGGCGAGGAGCTGTATGTGGAGTTTTTCAATAACAAGGGCACTCGGATCATTACACTTACCAAAAAATCGGCTGGAGTTCAAATTCCTGAACTCGATAAGGGCTTGTACTACTGGAAATTGATAAATCAGGATTTTGACTTGCTATTCGTAGGGAAAATTCTGGTTGAGTAGTGTGCTGCTAAAATTTCTTGTTGATTACTAGGAGATAATCTACCATCAGGAGGAAAATCAGAAAGAAATCGGCTTCCTGCCAGCCTGCCGCATTCAATACAATTGTAATAATTATAATCGCCAGAACAACTACTCTGGAAAATTGAATGGGTGGAATATTTATTTTTCGGTTCTCAAATATTGAGATTAGACGATATGTAATAAACGGTGCAAATGCCAAGTAGAAAAGTATGGTTCCAGTTGAGTAGGCAAACAGCCTAATTAGCCCGGTAAATACAACCAATCCAGCAGTATACAGAATTACTTTCCGCTCCGAAATTTTTGTCTTTCCCATATAAATTGAATAGGGCACAAAAGTATAAGTAATAAGCATAACTTACTATTTTTTCGGTAAAGAGTCCAAAAGATTTTTGTTTTCTGAAATTTGGAATATATTTGTACCGGTGTTTAACCACCCATCCCTTGTAAAAGGCTTGTTTATAAAGAAGAGCGGAGAGAACAGGCTCATTGATGCTCTAGCAACCCTCAACCCATCTGTTGAAAAGGTGCTAAAACCTGCCCGAAAGGGAATTATAAATTATTAACCAGACGATGAAAACGCTCAATTTTACACATCAGTTTTACTTTTTTTTCAATTTTGGATTGGTTATTTCGCATATCCAGCATCGCTTCTCTTTCCTCTGTAGTAGTCAGAAGGGGGCGTCATGCTCCATGCGCGGCCAGCGCAGCTGGTAACCATTTAACCCCTTAAGAAACTTCATGGGTTTTTCATTGCAATCCAAGGGATTGCAGGGGGTACTATATTCAATCAATATTCTACATTTTACCTTTACCATTTTACTTTTTGCATTCACTACTATGAGTATACAACAGTATAACCACTTCGAAACCCTGCAAATACATGCAGGTTACGAGCCCGATCCAACAACGCTATCGCAAGCAGTTCCGTTATACCAAACCACAGCCTATCGTTTTAAAGATAGTGCACATGCACAAAGACTGTTTGCACTTGAGGAGCAGGGTAATATTTACAGCCGACTGACCAATCCAACCACCGAAATAGTTGAAAAACGCATTTCAGCCCTCGAAGGAGGATTAGCTTCGCTTGTGGTATCGTCTGGGCATGCTGCACAGCTAATTGCCATTACCACAATTCTTTCGCAGGGCGATTCCCTTGTGTCATCTCCATTCCTTTACGGTGGTACATTTAATCAGCTAAAGGTTTACCTTAATAACCTAGGTATTACAACTCGTTTTGCCAAAAGTGATAGGGCAGAAGATTTTGAATCGCTTATTGATAAAAGTACAAAAGCGATTTATGTTGAAACCATTGGAAATCCAGGCTTCTCGGTACCCGATTTTGAAGCGCTGAGCAAGTTAAGCATTAAGTTCCAAATTCCGCTTATTGTCGATAATACCTTTGCTGCAGCGGGGTTCCTTTGCCGTCCCATAGAGCATGGTGCACATATTGTTGTGCAGTCGGCTACCAAGTGGATAAATGGACACGGAACAGGTTTGGGAGGTGTTGTTACCGATTCGGGAAATTTCGATTGGAATAACGGAAAGTTTCCACTTCTCTCCGAGCCTTCGGCTGGTTATCACGGGTTAACATATACCAAAGCATTTGATAATGCAGCCTTTATTGCCCGAGCCCGCTGCGAGGGGCTAAGAGATTTGGGTCCCTGTATTAGCCCTTTCAACTCATTTCTTTTGTTACAAGGGCTCGAAACCCTCTCGTTACGCGTCGAACGACAATGTGAGAATGCTCTTAAGCTGGCAAACTGGTTAAAAAATCATTCAAAGGTTAAGCGGGTTAATTACCTTGGGCTTTCAAATCACCCCTCGCATATTGTGGCAAAACGATTCTTGAAAAATGGATTTGGCAGCATGCTTTCCTTTGAGGTTGATGGCGATTTAAAAGCAACGGCTCTTTTGGTTGATAATTTGAAACTTGTTAGCCACGTGGCCAATGTGGGGGATTTACGAACATTAATAATTCAGCCATCCATCACAACGCATCAACAGCTTAGTGCACAGGAGCAGCTAGCAGCCGGTGTTTCGCCAAGTTTGCTAAGAGTCTCAGTTGGAATAGAGCATATTGATGATATAATTAGGGACTTTGAAAGGGCATTTGGGAGAATTTAGTATAGGAAATATTAAACACAGAGACACAGAGAATTATTAAACTAAGAGCATAGATTTGATTCAAATACTAATTAAACTAACTTATCGATAAATAGAAAACTCTGTGCCTCTGTGCCTCTGTGTTTTCCAAAAGGAACTCTTATGATAAAGAAAACCTACACCCACAAGGGAGAATTTAAGTTGGAATCGGGCAAACAGCTTCACGATATTGAGATTTGCTACCATATCTCCGAGGAGAAAATTGACCCAAATAAACCCGTAATTTGGATTTGCCATGCACTTACAGCCAACTCCGATGCCGAGGATTGGTGGCCTGGAATGGTTGGAAAAGGCAAACTTTTCGATCCCGAAAATTACACGCTTGTATGTGCGAATATTCTTGGTAGCTGCTACGGTACAACGGGTGCTCTAAGCATCAATCCAAGCACAGGCAAGCCTTGGCTCAACGATTTTCCTCTGGTTACCGTGCGCGACTGGGCAAACGCCCACGAGGTACTACGGGAGCATTTGGGTATTGAGAAGATTTTTCTCGTTACTGGTGGCTCCATTGGTGGTTTCCAGAGCATGGAGTGGGCTATTCAGCATCCTCACAGGTTCGAAAATATGATGCTGGTTGCCACAACCTTTATGGCTACGCCATGGGCTATTGCCATTAACGAAACTGAGCGCATGTCCATTGAGGCTGATGCTTCATTCTTTAATGGCGATCCCAATGGTGGGAAAGCAGGTCTGGCTGCAGCTCGCGGCTTAGGATTACTCAGTTACCGTGGTTACGAAGCATACAATATTACTCAACCCGAGAAGGATTATGAGCAAGTTGAAAACTTTAGGGTATCGAGCTACCAAAGGTACCAGGGCAAGAAGCTGGTTGATAGGTTCAGCGCGCATTGTTACCACTCCATAACCCGCAGTCAGGATACCCACAACGTGGCACGTGGAAGGGGGAGCTTCGAGGAGGCATTCGCCAATATAACAGCCAAAACGCTTAGCGTTGGAATTTCATCAGATATTCTTTTTCCACCCATTGAGCAGAAGAGGTTGGCGGAATTCATTCCCAATGCGGTTTATGCTGAGATAACATCGGACTTTGGGCACGATGGGTTTTTGATTGAGAGTGAGCAGCTAAGTGAAATAATTCGTGAGTATTTGATGTAAACACAGAGACACGGAGGCACAGAGGATTTTTCTGTCTTCGACCAAATTGAGCTGATACATTTAAGATATTGAAATTAAACTTATTAATAATAAGTTCAAACAGAAGTACACATAGCACTAGCACACATTTTCAAATAAATACAAAAACTCTGTGACTCTGTGACTCTGTGTTGAAAAAAGAAAAATCAATATGACAACAACCAGTATAAAACAAACCATTGGACTTTTCGGCTTTGGGGTGGTGGGCGAAGGGCTTTACCACGTTCTGCAGAAGAGTCCCGCTACTAAAGCGGAGATCAAATCGGTTTGCATTAAGAACCCTAGCAAGGAAAGAGCAATTAGAAATGACCTTTTTACAACCGATTACAATGTAATTCTAAACGATCCAGAAGTAAACCTTGTGGTTGAGCTTATTAGCGATGCCCAAGAGGCTTACACAATCGTAAAAACGGCTCTACTGGCAGGTAAAAGCGTAGTGTCGGGTAATAAAAAGATGCTTGCCGAGCACCTTGAGGAACTCATCAACATTCAGAAAAAGAATGGCGTGGCTCTACTTTACGATGCGTCGGCATGTGGAAGCATTCCCGTTATCCGAAATCTAGAGGAGTACTACGATAATGACCTACTACTCTCCATTACGGGAATCCTGAATGGTTCGTCCAACTATATCCTCTCCAAAATATTTAACGAGCACAGCAGTTACGACGTAGCGCTGCGCAAGGCCCAGGAACTTGGCTTTGCCGAGGCCGACCCCACCCTCGATGTGAGCGGACAGGACTCGCTAAATAAGCTGATTATACTTGCAACACATGGATTTGGTACAATTGTGAAACCTCAGGATGTTTTTGTGGTAGGAATTGATAAACTAAATGCATTTGATATCCAATTCGCTAGAGAGAAGGGCTACAAGATTAAGCTGATTGCTCAGGCAACCAAGATTAACGGAAAATCGTTTAACCTACTGGTTATGCCCAAACTTGTTACTGCCGATGACTATATATACAACGTTGAAGACGAGTACAATGGCGTTGTGATTATGGGTGAGTTCTACGAGAAGCAGTTTATGTTTGGCAAGGGCGCTGGTGGCTTCCCCACGGGAAGTGCAGTGCTATCGGACATAACCGCCCGAATGCACGGCTATAAGTACGAGTACAAGAAGCGTAAGTACTTCGACACGCCAGATTTCACCAACGATGTGAACGTTAAGATTTACCTTCGCTACAAGAATGTAATCGACTTTGAACACTTCGACTTTGAGAGCATCGACGAGAAGTACACTAGCCGAGGCTATAACTACGTTACGGGAATCATCAACCTAAAGAATTTGCATAAGGTGCAAAAGCTTATATCGAAGTTGGATGTTTTTGTGGCGTTTCTTGATGTACCAGAAAAAGTATAAAACACAGAGACACAGAGGCGCAGAGGAGATTTATTTTGATTTAACCATAACCAGTAATGTGGTTCTAGAAAAATACTAATGACATTGATTAATTTAGTTAACTTCTTTTGATTAACGTATCAAGCATTGTTAGCATTTCAGTATTTTTCTCTCAAATAAAAACCCTGTGCCTCAGTGCCTCTGTGTTAAAAAAAAGAACAGATGAATAATAAACAAATACTCTCCCTCACCACCAACCGCATCCTAATCCTCGATGGGGCAATGGGCACGCAACTACAAGGATTTAAACTTTCTGAGCAGGATTTTAGGGGCACACGATTCGATAATCACCGCTGGGCTCTTAGGGGAAACAACGACCTGCTTTGCCTAACACGCCCCGATTTGGTGGAGTTGATCCATCGTCGATACTTTGAGGTGGGAGCCGATATTGTGGAAACCAACACCTTTAATGCCACTTCCATATCGCAAGCCGACTATGGCACCGAGCATCTGGTGCGTGAGATTAACCGTGAAGCTGCACGTATTGCCCGCCGAGTGGCCAATGAGTTCACGCAGGCAAACCCCAGCAAGCCCCGATTTGTGGCTGGCTCCATTGGGCCAACTAACCGCACAGCATCCATGTCGCCCGATGTGAACAACCCCGCATACCGTGCCGTAACCTTCGATATGCTGGTTGAAGCCTACCATGAGCAGGTTATTGGATTAGTTGAAGGTGATGTTGACATATTTCTTGTAGAAACGGTATTCGACACGCTTAACGCCAAAGCGGCGTTAGTTGCCATATACAAGTTACTAGAGGAAAAGGGATTGGATATTCCTGTAATGGTATCGGGCACCATAACCGATGCCAGCGGACGAACCCTTTCCGGACAAACCCTAAGGGCATTCATTGAGTCCATTAGCCATTACCCTTTGCTTAGCATTGGCCTAAACTGCGCCTTGGGCGCAGAGCAGCTAATTCCTTACATCGAGGAACTATCGGCCAATACAGAATTTTTGGTAAGCGCGCACCCCAATGCAGGGCTACCCAATGAATTGGGTGGTTACGACCAATCAGCAAAGGAGATGGCTAATTTAGTTGAGCAGATGCTACAAAGGGGGCTCATAAACATTATTGGCGGATGCTGCGGCACATCGCCCGAGCATATAAAAGCCATTGCCGAGGTGGCGCAACGCTACTCCCCAAGGGTTGCTCCCAAACTTCCAAAATACACTAGGCTAAGTGGGTTGGAGCTGCTGGAGATTAGGTCCGAAACCAACTTTGTGAACATTGGCGAGCGCACAAACGTGGCTGGCTCAAAGAAGTTTGCTAGGCTAATTGCCGAGGGCAAGTTCGAGGAGGCCATTGCCATAGCCCACGAGCAGGTTGAGGGCGGTGCGCTGGTAATAGATATTTGCATGGACGACGCCATTATTGAGGGCGAAAAAGCCATGGTTACATTCCTTAACTATTTGGCATCGGAACCCGATATATGCCGTGTGCCATTTATGATTGACTCGTCGCGTTTTAGCATAATTGAGGCGGGACTAAAATGTGTGCAGGGAAAGTGCATTGTGAACTCAATAAGCCTAAAGGAGGGCGAGGAGGAGTTTACTAAGCACGCCAAAACCATTAAGCAGTTTGGCGCAGCCATGGTGGTTATGCTTTTCGATGAAAATGGACAGGCCGACAACACCCCCCGCCGTATTGAAATTGCAGAGCGTAGTTACAGTATTCTGGTTGATAAGGTGGGCGTAAACCCCGCCGATATTATAATCGACCCCAACATTATGGCCGTTGGAACTGGCATGAAGGAGCACGCAAACTATGCGGTTAGCTTTATTGAGGCCATTGAGTGGATAAAACAAAACCTACCTTTTGCAAAGGTGAGTGGCGGAGTAAGTAACCTATCGTTCTCATTCCGAGGGAACAATACAGTAAGAGAGGCCATGCACTCGGTATTCCTCTACCATGCCATAAAGGCGGGAATGGATATGGCCATTGTGAACCCCTCGCAGTTACAAGTTTACACCGAGATTGAGCCAAACCTGCTACAACTATGCGAGGACTTGGTACTCAACCGCCGAAAGGATGCCACCGAAAGGTTGCTCGTTTACGCTCAGAATATCAAGGAAGAAAAAATTGACATCACCAAGGCGCAGGATTGGCGCAACGAACCCGTTAAAAAACGACTGGCACACGCTCTGGTTAAAGGGCTTACCGAGTTTATTGACGATGACACCAACGAGGCGCTAGCCAAACTAGGCTCGGCCCTTCGGGTGATTGAGGAGCCACTAATGGACGGCATGAAGGAGGTAGGCGAGTTGTTTGGTTCGGGCCGAATGTTCCTACCCCAAGTGGTGAAAAGCGCAAGAGTTATGAAAGCCGCCGTAGCCATTCTGGAACCACATATGGAAAAGGATAAAAAATCCTCATCGCGAGGTAAAGTACTAATGGCTACCGTTAAGGGCGACGTTCACGATATTGGCAAAAATATTGTGGGCGTGGTGCTGGCATGCAATGGGTTTGAGGTGATAGACCTTGGTGTAATGGTTCCATGCGAAAAGATTATTGATACGGCAATTGCCAAAAAGGTTGATATTGTTGGGCTAAGCGGGCTAATCACCCCCTCACTTGACGAGATGTGCCATGTGGCCGCCGAAATGGAGTGTCACGGACTTAAAGTTTCTCTCCTCATCGGAGGAGCAACCACTTCACCGCTTCATACTGCGCTTAAAATATCGCCAAAATACAGTGGTGGGGTTATATATGTTAAGGATGCCTCGCAGGCTAGCAGCATTGCCGCCGATTTGATGAATCCAACCCAAAAGGAGATTCTGCTTGAGAGTATAAAAGTAAGCTACACCAAGGCCATTGAGAAGTACTCTACCGTTGAAACAAATCTTATTAGTTTAACCGCTGCACGAGCCAATAGGTTAAGAATTAATTGGAATGGATTTACTATCCCAGAGCCCAATAAAAAGGGGGGTACAGTACTTAAACAGTTCCCGCTTGCCAAGCTAAGGGAATATTTCGATTGGACTTTCTTTTTCCAAGCCTGGGAACTTAGGGGGAAATACCCACAAATACTAACCGACCCAGTTAAGGGTAAGGAAGCCAGCAAACTTTTTGCAGATGCAAATACCCTTCTCGACATGATTATTGACAAAAACCTGCTAACTGCCAATGGTGTAATGGCCATATTGCCAGCTGCCTCGGATGGTGACGATATAATTACTTTTGAGAATGATACTCGCCGTAATATACTGGCAAAGTTTCCACAGCTGCGCAATCAGGAGCAGAAGCCCGATGGCGAACCAAACCTTTGCCTATCGGATTTTGTGGCTCCGGCGGAGTTGAAGGTTAACAGCTGGATAGGAGTATTTGCCGTTACCGCTGGCATTGGCGCCGATGAGCTGGCAAGTGAGTATAACAAAAAGGGTGATGCCTACAGCGCCCTAATGGTTAAACTACTTGCCGATAGGCTTGCCGAAGCATTCGCAGAGTTGTTGCACGAGAAGGTGCGCCGTGAAATTTGGGGTTATGCGCCAAACGAAAATTTTTCGCAGGAGGAGATACTACGAGAGAACTATCAGGGCATACGCCCTGCACCGGGTTACCCCGCATGTCCCGACCATAGGCAAAAGGCAACCATCTTATCCATACTAAATGCAAAGGGAAATGCTAGCATTGAGCTTACCGAGAGTATGGCCATGGTTCCAGCAGCATCAGTTTCGGGCTACTACTTTGCACATCCGCAGTCGAAGTATTTCAATGTAGGGAAGATTGATAGAGAGCAACTCGAGGATTACTCGAAGCGAATGAATAGCGATGTTAATGAAACTACTCGATTCATACCTAAAAACATTTATCTCTAAGTTGGCAAAAAGCAAAAAAACAGTTGGCATTTGATACTCCTTGCCAACTGCAATTTGCCAACTGTCAATTTTTTATTCAACTATAATTTTTTAAACGTAATGTTTTAATCATGACAATTCCTGAACACCTAAATAATCTAAAAGGCTCACACCTTTCATTTGAATTACTGCCACCGGTTAAGGGGAGTAGTATCGACACCATATTTTCTACGCTCGACCAGCTAATGGAGTTTGCACCGCCTTATATCAATATTACATATCACCGCGAAGAGCTAACCTACGTAACCAATGGTGGTGGTCGAAAAGTACCTGCCATTGTCCGTAAACGCCCAGGCACAGTTGGCATTGCTGCTGCAATTATGGGCAAGTACAAGGTGGATGTAGTACCCCATATCATTTGTGGTGGTTTCTCGCAGCACGAAACAGAGGACGCACTTATCGACCTAGATTTCCTTGGGATCCGAAACCTTTTGGTGCTGCGTGGCGATGGTGATAAAATTACAGGGCAGTTTGAACCTCACCCCGAAGGGCATTTGCATGCTACAGATTTGCTAAATCAGATAATGCGAATGAATAGGGGAGAGTACCTCGAGAAGTATCTCGATAATCCCTCTTCAACACATTTTTCGGTTGGCGTGGCCGGTTACCCCGAGAAGCATCAGGAGTCGCCAAATCCCGATGCCGACCTCTTTCATCTAAAAGAAAAAGTTAATGCTGGTGCCGAGTATATAGTTACGCAAATGTTTTTCGACAACAGGGTGTATTTTGATTTTGTGGATAGATGCCGAAAGGCAGGCATAACTGTGCCTATTATTCCCGGTTTAAAACCGGTTGCAGTAAAGGAACATCAGAATATACTACCCAAAATGTTTGGTGTTAATATTCCAACTCCCCTCTCGAAGGCAATGACAAAATGTAGTAGTAACAAAGAGGTGAGGCAGTTGGGCGTAGAGTGGTGTACTGCACAGGCAAAAGAGTTGCTGGCCAAAGGCGCACCACTTATTCACCTATATACAATGGGTAGAGCTGAGAATATTGTGGCAATTGCACGGGGTATTGTATAATAAAAGGCCGCCCAATCTTGGACGACCTTTTGTAATGCAATAAACATAAGGTTTATCGTTTCAACTCAATATCCCTATTTATCTCAAGCATATCTACATTGGTTGAGTAGTCGCCAATTAGGTGCTTGGCAAAGTAATCGGCGGTTAGCCAAAAGTGGTATTCGGTCATATCGCCATAGCCATGACGCTGGCCTGGGTACATAAAGAAATCGAAACGCTTGTTGGCTTTAATTAGCGCATTGGCCATGCGAATGGTAAGTCCAGGATGAACGTTGTTATCAATCTCTCCAGTAGTGAGCAATAGCTTACCTTTTAAGTTCTTGGCCAGCTCAGAGTTCTTATCGATATTATACTCAAACTTTGTTTTTCCTGTAGTGTCGGTTACCTCCTTTACGCCGTGGTGCTTCTCGCTCCACCAGCGGTTGTAGATGTTGTTCTCGTGGTTTCCGGCATTCGATACGGCCACCTTAAAGAAATCGGGGTAAACCAGCATGGCTGCTGTCGACATAAAGCCACCACCGGAGTGGCCATGTATTCCAACTTTGTTGATATCGATAAACTTGTGACGGTTTGCCAGCTGCTCGGCAGCAGCTTTTTTATCGGCTAACCCGTAGTTGCGTAAATTTCCGTAGCCATAGTTGTGGTACCACTTGGAACGATTTGGGTGACCACCACGGTTACCAACGGTAATCACAATAAAGCCCATCTGTGCCAAGCGGTCGGTTCTATCCATGCGAGGCGAGAACGATTTATCAACAGCCTCAGTTTGTGGGCCTGGGTAGACATACTCAATAAGTGGGTACAACTTGGTGGAGTCGAAATCGAAAGGTTTATACATTACGCCATAAATATCGGTTCTGCCATCATCGGCTTTAACCTTAAAAGGCTCGGGGAACTGGTAGCCAGCAGCAAAAAGCAGGCTTAGATCTGCCTCCTCCAGATCCATAATTTTGTTTCCACGATTATCCCTTAACTCCGATTTGGGTACTGTGTTAACTCTTGAGAAGTTATTCACAAATAACTTGTTGTCGTCGTCCATGGAAACAAAATGGTTGAAGTTACCCCTGTTCAGAAGGGCTAACCCCGATCCATCAAAATTGATACGGTACAGATGCTCGTAGTAAGGATCCTCGTCGGGTTGCATTCCGCTGGCAACAAAGAACAGAAACCTGTTAGTTTCGTCAATTCCCACAATCCTGTCGGAGTGGAAAGGCCCTGAGGTAATCTGGTTTTTGAGTTTACCGTCACCATCGTATAGGTAGAAATGTCCCCAGCCATCGCGCTCCGACCAGTGGATAAGTTCCCTTCCATTTTTCACTAGTCCAAGTTGCTGTAGATCGATATAGGTATTTAATCGCTCCTCGATAACTACTTTTACCTCACCTGTTTTGGGATCGGCCAGGCAAATATCAACTCGTTTCAAATCGCGCGATGTGCGGGTAAAGTAAAATTTTCCGGTGTAATCCGATAGCCATTTACGGGCCACATAGTCATCGTCGCGTTCTTTCTGGAGCCTTGGAGCCGAATGGATAGAGATCGACTGATCGGGGAAAGCATTTACTTTAATTGTAACGGGCAACGAATCGGTAAAGTTGAAAACCAGCATCTCCTCCTTGGGAGCCTCTTTTTCGCCTGGCATGTGGTACTTGTAAGTTTCAATCGTTGGGCGGGGATTCGAAAGGGTTTTAATAACCCACAAATCCTTTACCTTACGCATATCGGAGCGGGTAAGGGCTACCATTTTCGAGTCGGGCGACCACAAAGCCCAAGCGCCTTTGCGCTTGTCCTTATTCTTCACCCTCTCCACATTGTCCTCGCCTCTCCAGCCCGAGCCGTAGCTGTAATTTTCCTCTCCATCCCAGGTAAGCTGATGCTCAACAATGGTGGAGTCCTTTTCCTTTTTCAAGGCTTTTTCGTAGTTCTCCTTATCCATCCAGTAAAGGTTGTGGTTACGGGCAAATACTACTTTTTGACCATCGGGCGAGATATTTGCCCACTCGGGTCTATCCTTGGGTTTCTTATAATCATCGAGCATGGTAATCTTGCCCGTTTTGATATTATATTCAAAATACCATGTTTTTTTCTTGGGCTTACTGTTTGCTCCCCGTCGAGTTTGGCCTTGATCCTCGGTCATATCATCCTCTTCGTCGTCCTTTTTATCCTCATCAACAAGGGTGCTTTGGATTTCGAAACGGATCATATCCTCATTATCTAAAAACTTAAGGTTTTTAATGGGGATATTCTGGGCATCGAAGGGATCAAGGGTTAGCCGCGAGATATCGGCAGCCATCTTCACGTTATCGAACATCAGACTTTTCGATTTCTTTGCCGGATCGACAATGTAGTAGAATTTACCCTCGCTGGTCTCATAGGTATACCAAAAGCGAGTACTGTTCTTAAGCCAATGGGCATCAACCGAAGTGCTGAATACCATTTTTCGGATACGGTTCGGCGAGAACCGAGAAGCCAGTTCGTAATTTGCTTCAACTATGGGCTGATTTTGAGAAAAAAGACCAAGAAAGGAGAAGGCGATTAGAAAGGCAGAAAGGAAAAATCTTCTCATAAATTGTTAGGGTTTGAATTAGTGTTTAGATTTTTATTGTTGATTTGATAGATTTTTGAATGGGTGGTTTAATTCAGCTTTAACATACAAGTATAGGGAATGTGTAGCAAGATTCAAATAAATTGCTATCTTTCCAAGTAAATTTGTGAAAGTTAGTGTACTAATCGATGGGGAAAGTTTGGAATTGGGGCATAATTGCTCCAGGCAGAATTGCCGAAAAATTTGCTTCTGATCTCAGACTGGTTAAGGGCGCAAACCTATACGCTGTTGCCTCGCGCAACCATAGCCGAGCGCAGCATTTTGCCAGCCAATCTAATGCCGAAGTTGCCTACGGCTCATACGAGGAGCTGGCAAGAGATCCAAAGGTTGATGTGGTGTACATCGCATCGCCCCATGTTTTTCACTTTGAGCATTCGATGCTTTGCCTGCGCAATGGGAAGCATGTGCTATGTGAGAAGCCTATGGGGATGAATGCTCAACTGGTTCAAGAGCTTGGCAAGGTTGCAAAAGACAACAATCTTTTTTTGATGGAAGCACTGTGGACCAAGTTTTCTCCATCGTTTCGGAAATGTTACGAGTTAGTGCAGAATGGTTATATTGGAGAGGTAAAGTACATTCAGGCAAACTTCTGCTTTAAGGCTGAGTACGATACCACAAAAAGGTTGTTCAACAAGGCGTTGGGTGGCGGTTCGCTACTCGATATTGGTATTTACCCCGTTTTCTTTGCCCTGGAGTTTGCCGGCAAACCCGATGCAATTCTGGCATCAGCAGCCATTGGTACGACTGGGGTTGATGAGTCATGTAGCATAATTTTTCAGCACCAGCAACAGGGAATCTTGGCAAATCTATCCTCGTCATTTCTGGTGAATGCTCCAACCGAAGCAATAATTGCTGGGAGTAGTGGATTTATTAGAATGCACAGCAAGTGGCACGAGCCCACCAATTTCGATTTGGTAATTGATGGTGAAAAACTACATTACAGTTTCGATGAACCCGGGTTTGGGTATCAGTACGAGATTGAAGAGGTGATAAAGTGTCTGAATAATGGTGATTTACAATCGGCAGAGTTCCCGCTATACAAAAGCCTGCGGTTACACGAAACTTTGGATAGCATTAGGCAACAGATAGGGCTGCAATACTAAAAAAGGGAACCGAAATACGATTCCCCTATGCTTTAAAAAACCCTTTTGCTTTGAGGATTTGGTGTTTTAGCTACTAGAATACGAGCCAACTTGCTACTCTCGTTACTAAGGTAATGCACAATATCCTTGGGACTCTCAATAATCGTGTCCTTTGGATATGCAATGGCCTCATCGCCAACATGGATTGTTGGATTACCTTCGAGAATGTAGAAAAAAACATCTACAGGTGTTTTATGTGGTTTTAGCGATTCCCCCGGCTGTAGCGTTATGTGCATAACCTGCGCATCAGGGTGGTTGTACATTTCGCGAACGTCAACCTTGTGGGGTGTATCCTTAAAAGGTGCGTCCGTTAGATTTCTGGTATTCATTATAAGTATTTTTATTTTGATAATTCCTCGTCGAGTATATCCTGAATATCATCCTCGCAGCTCATACACACTGTGCAGGCTTCAGTTTCGCGCTGTATATCCTCAAGGGTTTTGCAACCCTTCTCTTTGATGGCGGCTACAATCTGTCCACGGGTAACCTCCATGCAGGTGCAGATAATTTCGTTGTCCATTATTTTTAAGTTGGAAGTTGGAAGACGGAAGTGAAAAACAGCCTACACTTTTCGGTCTTCTCTCGTCAACCTTGCGGTTTACGAGACAGGAAACTTCGATCTTCAAACATTTCTTTACTCCTTAATCATAGTTAGCAGCATCTTAAACCTCTCGGTAGCCTCAACGCTGTGGGGTATGCCAGCAGGCATAATAATGGTTTCGCCGGCCACCATATCGTGACCCTCGCCACCAATCACAATACGAGCTTTACCCTCGAGCACCTGAACGGTGGCATCGAATGGTGCAGTATGGGTGCTTAGGCTCTCACCCTTATCAAAAGCAAATAGCGACAAGTTTCCTGTGGGGCGCTTTAGCACGTTTTTGCTAACAATTCCTCCGCTGGAGTAGTCCACCTCGTTTACGAAGCTGAACTTTTGGCCTTTTACAAATTCGTTGGTCATATCTATTATGTTTTTAGTTGGCAATTGGCAATGAGCAGTTGGCAATTAGAAAATCCATTGCCAACTTGCCTTTTGCCAACTTTCATTTACAAATTATCCAATCATCATTTTTATGTCTTCATCTACTGTAGTAATACCTCCAATGCCAAAATTGTTCACTAGGACGTTGGCAACATTTGGCGAAAGGAACGCGGGAAGAGTTGGGCCTAAATGTATGTTTTTAACGCCTAGGTAAAGCAGTGCCAGAAGAACGATTACAGCCTTTTGCTCGTACCAAGCAATGTTGTAGGCAATGGGCAACTCGTTAATATCGTTTAGCTGGAACACCTCCTTAAGTTTCATGGCGATAACGGCAAGTGAGTACGAGTCGTTACACTGACCAGCATCGAGCACGCGAGGAATTCCACCAATATCGCCCAAAGGCAACTTGTTGTAGCGATACTTGGCACAACCAGCGGTTAGGATAACGGTATCCTTTGGTAACTTCTCGGCAAACTCGGTGTAGTAGTTACGATCCTTCATGCGGCCATCGCAACCTGCCATCACAACAAATTTGCGAATAGCGCCCGACTTAACTGCATCAACAACCTTATCGGCAAGAGCAAACACCTGCGCGTGAGCAAATCCACCAATAATCTCACCTTTTTCAATCTCTACAGGGGGTTGGCAGGTCTTGGCCATTTCGATAATCTCCGAGAAATCTTTTTGCTTACCGGGTTCACGGTTAGCGATGTGCTTGCTGCCGGGGTAACCTGCAGCACCGGTTGTGAAAACTCTGTTCTTGTATGTCGATTTTTCGGTAGGTGGTACAATACAGTTGGTGGTGAAAAGAATTGGCCCGTTGAAGGTCTCGAAATCTTCCTTCTGGTGCCACCAGCTGCTGCCGTAGTTACCCACAAAGTGCTTATACTTTTTAAATGCTGGGTAGTAGTTGGCGGGTAGCATCTCGCTGTGTGTGTAAACATCAACACCAGTACCATCGGTTTGTGCAAGTAGCTCCTCCATATCCTTTAGGTCGTGACCGCTAATTAGGATTCCGGGTTTGTTGCTAACGCCAATGTTAACCTTGGTGATTTCGGGGTTTCCGTAGCTGGTTGTGTTGGCCTTGTCGAGCATTGCCATTGCAGCTACGCCAAATTTGCCAGTCTCTAGAGTAAGCGCGACCAGCTCATCAACGCCAATTTTTTTGGTAGTTGTAGCAAGTGCACGTTGCATAAACTCGTAAATAGTTACATCCTCGTGGCCTAAGTTGTAGGCGTGCTCGGTGTAAGCAGCCATACCCTTTACTCCGTAGATTATTAGCTCCTTAAGCGAACGGATGTCCTCGTTGGACTCGGAGAGTACACCAACCGTTTCGGCTTTTGCCTCGTACTGATCGGGAGTTCCTTGCCAAGTGCAACCATCAAAACCATCGTTAACGCTTACGCCCAGCTTTTTGCACTCCTCGCGAAGCGAGTTGCGTAGTTCAAGACCACGGGTAACATGGTTAGCAATAACCTTTTTGTCGAAGTTGGCGTTGGTAATGGTCATGAATAGCCCATCGAAGATGAACTTGTTCACGATGGGGTTCTCGTACTTCTTCTGCTCACGTAGAGCTGAGCTGTAAACGCTCATCCCCTTAAGAGTAAACATCAGAAGATCCATGGTTTTTGCTAGATCGTCGGTTTTTCCGCATACACCCTTAATGCTGCAACCGCTACCTTTTGCTGCCTCTTGGCACTGAAAACAGAACATACTCATAGTGGTAATTTTTTAAGTTAGTTTGTGAAACAAGTTTGTGAAAATTATTGAGTGAGTGATTGACTGAAAGTTTGATGGCCGAAGACTGAAGACCGAAGTGAGATCAAGTCAAGTGTATGGATTTTCTTTCGTCTTCTGTCTTCCGACTTCCCTATACCCAGCTACTCTCCAGCACCTCGCCCTGAATGCCAACAGTAATTAGCTTGATGGGCACTTTGCGCTGGGCTCTATCCATGGCCATTTTGACCATTTGCAGTAGTCCACCACAGCAGGGAACCTCCATCTTCATCACGGTTATGGTATCAACCTGTGCGTTATCGATAAGAGCTGTAATTTTCTCAACGTAAACATCTTTGTTGGAATCGAGCTTGGGGCAAGCAATGGCCAGGGTTTTGCCCTTTAGGTAATCGCTGTGGAAGTTGCCCATGGAGAAAGCCACGCAGTCGGCTGCAAGCAGTAGGTTCGATCCCTTAAAGTGTCCTGAATTTGGGTTGATTAGATGCAGCTGCACAGGCCAGTGTGTGAGTTCCGATTTGCCTGAAACCATACCGCCGCCATTGGTGTTTGCTGTAGGTGTTGCGGCTCCTGCACCAAAGGCACGAGCAGCCGAACCTGGACATCCACCGCCAGCGTGATGATGATGTGCTTGGGGCTTGGGTTGAGGAGTGTTATCGCCACATCCGCAGGCACTGGCCTTTTTGTGATCGTGCACGGCGTGTAGCACCTCCTCAACTTTAAAGTTGAGCTTATCCTGATTTGCCAACAACCACTCCACGCCTTGACGTAGATATTCCTTCTCATTGTAATCTTTCAGATGCTTAAGGTGAGCGACTACAGTGTTCTTGCCATTACCAACCATTTTGCTGATGGTAAGCACCTCATCGTAGGCTTCGGCCTCGCGATGCTCAATGGTAATTGCACCCACTGGGCAATCGCCTATGCAGGCGCCAAGCCCATCGCACATCAATTCGCTAATAAGAACGGCTTTGCCATCTATCATTTGCAGGGCGCCCTCATGGCATCCGGTAACGCACTGTCCGCATCCGTTGCATAGGTCGCGATCGATTGTAATAATATCCCTTGTCATATATGTAGTGTTTTTTGTTTTTGCTTTTATGGAAACCTTGCTTCGATTTCACAATGCAAACATACGGCAAGGGCTAATGGAAAAATGTATCATTTGTTACAAACAAGATTTTTTTCGTTGATAATGTTGTTTTTTTGTCAATTTGATAGAACTTGCAGCAAGAGGAGAGGATTTGGATAATAGGATATGGAGGGAAAACCTAGCTTTAAGTTGTTATGGACAGCTGTAAATTATATCTCGAATGTATTAATTGTAATGTAATAGGTATTCGTCATGCTTATTAGTAAAAAAATTATCCTATTTTTGAAACCATATAATTTAGAGTTAAATTATCCATGAAGAAAACCTTATTCCTTGTTTTTGTTGCCGTTTGGGGCTGTAGCCCAAAGCAGGTTAAGCAGATATCATCAGTAGAAAATCCTAATCCAGTTGAGGTGGAGGTGAAAGCCATATCGGATAATTCAATGGAATTTACGGTGGTTAATCGCTCAGAGACATCCATAAACATTTACCAGTATCACAACCTGCACATTGAGCAAAAGGAGGGGGATGAGTGGATTCCTCTTCGTATTTTATTTTGTCCCTGCGGAGCTCCATGTGCCAAGCCAGCAGAATTTGTTAGTATTTCGGCTGGCGAAAGTATGGTTTGGGAATGGAACTTGCACGAGAGCTGGTGTGGCGAACTAGTCGATGGGTTTATTGCCGAGACCAAGTCGCAGCGAGTTAGCCCTGGCGAGTATCGCATAAGGATTTTATTTGGTCATCAACCTAAAGAACGCGAAACATACTACAAGACTTTCATAATTAATTAATTTGATATCGATGAGACGATTTTTACTACTATTCCCCTTACTTTTTGCTGCAATTGCTGCATTTTCGCAGAGTTGGCTGGAGGATTTTTACGCACCTAACAATGCAAAGAGTCCATCCAATTTCTACCAGATTCAAAAGGATTTCAACGAGTACTGGAGCAAGTACGATATTAAGGGTGGTTACTACTACGAGAATGGGCAAAAGAAGAAGGCTGGAGGTTGGAAGCAGTTTAAGCGCTGGGAGTGGCTTTGGGAAACGCGTATTAATTTAAAAACTGGCGAGTTTCCCGATGTGAATATTGTTGAAATACAAAAGTCTTTTCTTGATAAATATTCAAAATCTACACCTGATCTATCTAACTGGCAAAGTATGGGACCCAGCAACTCAGCTGGTGGGTATGCAGGTGTAGGGCGAATAAACTGTATAGCTTTTCACCCTACCGATCCCAATACTTTTTGGGTTGGTGCTCCTTCGGGAGGACTTTGGAAAACCGATGATGGAGGTGCATCGTGGACAGTACTAACCGATAACCTGCCGGTTATTGGCGTAAGCGAGATTATTATTCCTAACGATTACGAAACTAGCCAGACCTTATACATCGCCACCGGCGATAGGGATGCTGGCGATAACTACTCCATAGGAGTGCTTAAAAGTACAGACGGGGGGCAGACCTGGAACCAAACCGGGTTAACCTTTCCTGTATCATCAGGCAATAGAATTACCCGTTTGCTGGTACACCCTACACAGCAGAATATATTTTACGCTGCCACAAATGGTGGAATATTCAAATCAACAAATAGTGGTGATACTTGGACCAGTGTTTTATCAGGTTTATTCTTCGATATGGAGTTTAAGCATGGCTCGGAGGATAATACTTTATTTGCTGTTACGGCAAATCGTAGCGGAAATTCTTTAATATATAAAACAGTTGATGCTGGAGAAAATTGGGATGTGGTACATACCTTCCCTAAGAGTGCTTATAGAATTGAACTTGATGTCTCTCGCTCGAATCCCGAATACGTGTATGCCCTTTCCTCGGGCACTGATTATGGATTAGAAGGTATTTACAGATCTAACAATGGTGGTAGTTCCTTTGAAAAGGTTTATGACCCAAGCGGAGATGGTAAAAATCTTCTTAATTGGTATATCAATAGCACAGAGGCTGGAGGACAAGGTTTTTACGATTTAACCTTATCTGTTTCGCCAACGAGTGAGTTTATACTTTATCTAGGAGGTATTAATACCTGGAAATCCAATACCGGAGGGCTTACCTGGAATTGTGTGAATTTTTGGACATCATACTCTGGCTATAATACTGTGGGTGCACCTGTGGTTCACGCCGATAAACATTATATGACCTACCAGAACGATAATACCTTTTTCGAGGCCAACGATGGCGGTATTTACAAAACCACCGACGGAGGATCAACATGGACTGATCTAACCAATGGCTTGGTGATTAGTCAGATGTATAAGTTGGGCGCATCGCAAACCGTAAAGGACGAGGTGATTACAGGCCTGCAGGATAACGGCAGCAAGCTAACCGCATCGGGCAACTGGTATGATGTGAAGGGAGGCGATGGCATGGAGTGCATTATCGATTATACTGATGTGAAAGTTCAGTATGCAACGTATGTGAATGGTCAAATAGACAGGACGTTAAATAGGTGGACTAATAGAGTTGATATATCAGCCAATATTCCTGGTGGTCCCAAGGGAGCATGGGTAACACCGTACATGCTCGATCCCAATGATAATCAAACACTATACGTAGGCTACGAGGATGTTTGGAAATCTATTAATAGGGGAGATTCATGGATAAAGATATCAAATCTAGGCCTTTCAAATAAGATTCGATCGATGGCCATTGCCTCATCCAATAGTAAAACACTTTACATTACCGACTTAAACAAGTTCTACCGGACTACAAACGGAGGGACTAACTGGACCGATTTAACTGCAAAAGTGCCAACAACTGGAAATGCTATTACCTACATTTCTGTTGATGATAAGGATCCGCAGCGCGTTTGGATAACCCTTGGGGGTTATGGTGGCAGCAAAGCCCTTGAATCGACCGATGGTGGGGAAACCTGGAATGACATCTCAGCAGGATTGCCCCCTGTTCCAGCTAATACCATAATTCAAAATAAGCTTTCAAAAACTCAACAACTGTACGCAGGAACTGATATTGGAGTGTTTTTTAGGGAAGGCAATGGGGAGTGGACTCTGTTTAGCAATAATTTACCTTCGGTAATTGTTACCGAGTTGGAGATTCATTACGATAAGCAGCAAGCTACAAACAGTGTGCTTTATGCTAGCACATACGGAAGAGGATTATGGAAATCAAACCTTTCCGATTTTATGCTTCCCGAAATCCAAATTGAAAAAATTTACGATAAGTTTTACGTGTCGAACGACAGCACAGCCAGCATCAACATCTCTTATCTATTGAACGAAACCTTTACAGGTAATAGCTTTACGGCTTACCTGTCCGATGCCTCAGGGAATTTTGATGCATCCGTTGCCATTGGAGTTGTTGAATCGGATGCTAGCGGTACTATAGTAGCCAAAATTCCTACAGGAACGCCTTCGGGTGAGAATTATCGAGTTAAGATTTCCTCCTCCAGCCCTGAGTTTGAAAGTCCTGCCAGTAATCCCTTCGAAGTTGTGCTCGACTTAGTATCGCCCGGAGTAACCGTTTCGAGCAGTGTTGGCACCAATACTTCGCTGGAGAGCTTTGATGTTAAGGTGAAGTTTAGTAAGGATGTCAATCAATTTAGCCAGGAAGACGTAACCCTAACCAACGCCACGTTAAACACATTTGTGCAGAATAGCCAGGCGGAGTATACTGTGAGTATCTCGCCACAGGAGTCGGGTTCGGTTGGCCTTAGCGTTGCGGCCAATGTAGCTTACGATATGTTGGGAAACTGGAACGTAGCATCGAACCAATGGTCGGTAACTTATACCCCAACCAGTGCTGAGCTGATGTCGGTTTTGGGAGTTATTATCTTCCCAAATCCAACGAAAGGACAACTGACCATCGATATTAAAAGGCCTTTCCAGAACGGAACGGTATGTGTGTACACATTGGTTGGAAGTCAGGTTTTTCAGCAATATCTAACGCCAAACCAGCGCCATAATGTCGATTTGACTCATCTTACCAAAGGCGTTTATCTTTTAAAACTTAGTATCGATCAAACAGATCTCACCCAAAGGGTTGTAATCGAATAGTAGAACTAATAAAGATGTAAGCTGTCGCCCGAATCACCTGGTTTGTGTTTCGGGCGACATTTTTTTGTAACCTCAGTAATCCGGCTTTAAATTATCCGAAGCGGAAAATGACCTGGTGCATGTATATTCTAAATGATAGATTAATTCTTGTGAATTTTGATTAGAAAGCCATATGGTGTGAAAACCTGTTTATGGAAAAGAAGTGATCATTTATCAAGTTTTTCGAATAAATGTAAAACGAACAACTATTTTTATAAACGGAGAGTAGGCTTTTTTTTGGGAAGAACCCCTTTTATGAGATATACTTCATGTTAATGGAGAATATTGTTTCCTAAAGTTCAAAATCTGTTTTCATCCACATTTTTTTATGCAACCAATATTTAGAAATGTTAAATTTAACAATTTACCCATAATCAGTAGAATATGAAATCTTTTGTTTATCAGATTAGATCGTTCTGTATATTATTAACCCATAAAAGGTTTACAGCACTAATAGTGGTGTTACTACTTTTTTTACCCTTTATCATGGCCCAAACCCCAACCGAAATGCCTACAGGGCCTGGGGCCCGTTTCTTTATCCAGTCGGCCATGAACTATGGTAGGAACAACGGTGGCTACTGGGATGTACCAGGGGTTTTTCAGCCCAACATGGCAATTTCAAGAGGTTCTAACATTCAGGTTTACGATTGGGATGTTCATCACGATAGGTATTTTACCCTGTATACATCGTCTGTACCGGGCTACTACGAGATTCAGGTTGGCCTTACGAATGAGACCCGGATTGATATACAGGGGGCAAAGGGCCCTACTACCCCCAATGGCTCTAAAGTGCAGGTTTGGGACAGAACCGATCTTACCAACCAGCGGTTCCTGTTTCATCACTTGGGCAATGGCCGATTTAAGATCTTCGATCAGAACAGCGGAAAAGTCCTTTGTCTTGCAGGGCGAAGTAGTGTCAACAGATCCAATGTGCACCTGTGGGATAACCACGATGGTCCTTGGATGGAATGGTATCTTATCGATGTGAAAACTAGGCAACCGTTCACTCCTGGTCCAGTTTACATAGAGTCTACCCCGCCTCTGGGCGCGAGCAATATCGTAATCCAAAACCTTGAACCGAATGAGCAGCTGGTGTATGGTCGGTTAGGCCTTAACGATGATGGAAGTGTGAAGTACACCTTTGCCATGATCCGTAAGCCAAATAGTAATAAGCAGATATACAGGCGTGAAATGGATATGCCCTACGGCCCACAACCACTTATCGGAGGAGGACAAATGAAAATTGAAAACAGCCCAAAGGAGTACGATATGTTCGACTACTATGTGGTATTTAACGGTGAAAAGATTGGTCCCTACGATCGCATTTACGATATTCACCAGAACGAGGGCGATATAGATAAATGGATTACCCCCGATGGGAAGCATATTAGCTTTGCTGGGGTTAGAGGGCAAAAGTATTTCCCAGTGTTTGGAAACAAACATAGCGGAGTATCTTTCTGGAGCGTTATGCAAGCCCCCAGCTACGACCCCACATCCAGCAAAACAACATACACCATGCAGTGGGCAAAAGACGATTCACGACTTGTCGAAAACGGCTCAATTAAACTTAAAGGTTGGAAAGACCTACGAGAAGTGAGATATTCTGAAAATGGGAACGACCTGTTATATGTTGGAGCTAAGGATAGTAAGGATGAAAAGTTTATCTATTTAAATCATCAACAGATTGATGGTCCGTATAATTTGGTGAGGCATATTGGTTTTTTAAAGGGAACAAACAAGCCCTACTATAACGCATCAAAAATGGTTGTGATAGATAATTTTGCACACTACGCAACCACTCTGCAGTTTGGTGATAGAAAGTTTGAATTTGCACCAAAACAAAATGTTAGCAACCCAACTTTTGCTCATCCCTGGGTTATCTTTACAGTAGAAACTAAAAATAATAGCTACACCGGAAACGATATCTACAAAAAGAGTAGTATTGAGATATGGGAGTACAATTATAGCTCCGATGAGCTTCGTAAGCATGGTGGTGTAGCATTCTCTGCTGGAGTACAAAAAGTTGGTAACGCTATTTACTATGTAGCAAATGATTCGGATGGTAGCACCATCCTTATCGCGCACGGAGGTAAAACCCTCGAAACAATTTCCAGCGACAAAAGAGGAAAGGATGGAATCATTGCAATACGACTAAGCCCTAATGGCGATATATTCACTTATTACAGGAATTCTTTTAGCGCCCCTTTCCATTTGTTTAAAAATGGAAAACCTTTCGCTTTGCAGGGGGTAGATAAAATTATGGGTGTGGAAATCCTTGATTTTTGTCCTTCGAATGGCAAGGTTAACATGGTAATAAACAAGGATCAATCCGTTGGCAGTGAGGATCGCCTTGTGGTTAATGGCAATTTCCAGTTTAACATCAAGGGTAGGGCAATTGGAAATATGATGCACTTTGCCGAGCAGGGTAATGATGTCTTTTCAGTAGTTGAGTTTAAGCGTGGTGATGATCGCGATTTCAGCAAGCAGATATACAAGAATGGCAAACCAATTTCGGACCTTATTTTTTACAGCATAGTGCATTTTACCATATCTCCCGATGCCAGCCGCTATGCAGCGCTGGTTACCCTTGAGAAGCATAATGAGTTTATGGGACAATACTTTACTGAGAATCAGTATATGCACAACAAGCGCAAGCTGCTGGTTGATGGAATTATTGTTGACGGTACCTTTGGCGCACCTGTATGGTCCAAAGCCAAAAATAAGTTTTTGGTTCTAAAGCAGGAGGGCAACTCAATCCGATTGGTAGAGTTATAATTTTTCAGTCCCAGAGCCACAGGTCAAAACACTGTGGCTCTTTTGTGTTAAACACAATATTTGTTTAATAAATATATGCCGTAATTCATTAATCAGAAAAAATTTTTAATATTACGTAAATTGATATTTCAATTCACTAGTGTTGCGTTGTTTTTAGAATAAACCTTGTATAATCTTATAATTCAGCAAATTATAGACGTTCTTTGATTTTTTGATTTCAAAACACGGTACTTTTGTTAGAAAACCGTGAATAAAGGAA
>JAVEYY010000002.1:0-209465 GCA_034003245.1 Tenuifilaceae bacterium | reverse complement strand
CTGATTTTTCGTACTTAGGATTTTGGGTCATTCCGGCATCTACGGCGCTGTGCGTGTTGAGGAACTCGTAGCGCACAAATGGGATCAGCTGGGTTTGGGCGGTAAATGGCCTAAGGATATTGTAGCCTGCCTCGATATAGTACCCTACCATAGCGCTGCCCAAATCGTTGGGAACTCCACTGGTATTTGCCGTAAACTGGTTGTACTGCTCGGTGTTGGAGAGGCTGATATGGTAAAGTTGACCTCGAAGCTGTAGCCCTCGGATTGAATACCGGGCATCGACGCCAATCATGGCAAGGCCCACAGATGATGAATCGGCCAGTTCCAATGCGATAGGATCGGTATTACTTACGCCATGGTATAAGGTAGATTGGGTTTTACCGAGGTATCCCGAAACGCCTACGTTTAAGCCGCGCAATCCGTAGTATTCAATTTTACCGGAGAAGTTAGGCGCGCTGATGTACGATTCGGCCCCTTTCTGGCGCCCGCTGCGCAGGCCGGATCGGCCATTAAGCTTTGGTGAGCCATCGTACCCGTTAAAACCATTAACCACGTATGCCTGGTACTTGAGGGAGGCTGGGAGGATGTTACCCGATACCCCAAAGCCAATCTCGCGCCATGTTGTGGGAGCAATGGTATTGTCGATAAGGGGACGTTCAACACCGTTGAAGGTGGTAGGCTCGTGGTACTCGTTGATAATACCCATTGGAATCAGCAGAAGTCCACCCCTAAAATTGATGTACCGGTTGAGCTTGTACTGAAGAAACGCCTGCTCGACGTAAACCTCCTGAACGTGCTCAAATTCGAGTTCGGTAACGAATTGCACCTTTTCGTTGAAGTTATAGCCAAAAAGCATTACCACCCTATGCACATCGAGTTTGCCATTGCTGCGCATACTGGAATCCAATGGCTGGTGGTAATGAACCTCGCCATAACCACCTATCTCGAGCTTACTGTCTTGCTGCAATAGGTTGTCGGCAATATTTTTATAGAGGTTGGGAATGCTGTCGTTAGGCTGGGCTAAAGCGAATGCACTGTAGAGTACAAGTGCGGATAAAAGGAATTTTCTGATCATTTTACTTAGGAATTATTGGTTATTAAGTGGGCGCAAATTTAAACTGATTCTAAATAGCAGGAAATCCCTAAAAGTTGGTATTTGTTAGTTGAGGGTTGATTAGTTGATTGGGTGGTTGGTTGATTGGATGATTGGGTGATTGGGTGGTTGGGTGATTGGGTGGTTGGGTGATTGGATGATTGGATGATTGGGTGGTTGGGTGGTTGGTGAATGTTGGGCGGTAACGGTTAATGACCTTTGCTAATCGCCTTCTGACTTTCGACCCTTCGGCAAGTGGTCAGTGAGCACTTCGGCTGGCTCAGTGTACCACTTGTCGAACTGCTCTGGGCATGTTTTTGACTTTTCGACTCTGCATCTCTGTGTTTATAACTTAAAGAAATGTAAAATGTAAAAATGCATGGGCGATGATTGCGGAAAACACCTAATGGATTTGGCAAAAAACTCACGAAAACGGGATTGGCGTTAGGGGTTTTTACCCTATAAGGGTTTAGATATGGCCTTACTTCAGGTTATGTGATGAGATCGATCTTTTCTGAATCCCTTAACTACATTGGTTTTTGTGAGGATAATGGGTAGGGTGATTATACCCTATTTTTTCAAACAGGTGGTAGCACTCTTTTATTGGGGGCTAAGAGGGATTAGCTTTGTACTAGAAAAAATGAAGCATGAACCCAATCGCCAAAATACTGATTATCGAGGACTCGTACTTTAACCAGATACTGGTGGAATCGCTGGTGAGCAGCTGGGGCTACGATACACAAACATGCAGCAGAGCCGATAATGGCCTTGAGACGCTAGCCACCGATAGCACGATTAAGCTGGTAATCCTCGACCTGATGCTGCCGGGGATGGATGGGTTTGAGTTTCTGGCCAAGAAAAGAGAGCTGGGGAGTGATGTCCCTGTAATTGTATTATCGGCCAAATCGGATGGGGAGAGCATACGGCGGGTACAGGAGCTGGGAGCAGTGGAGTACCTGAATAAACCCCTTAACACAGGAGTTCTTAAAACTAAAATAACAAATTACCTAAACCAATAAGATCGTTAAAAGGATCTTAAAAAAAATCGGGAGGACAAAGCTATGAAATTTAAAGATCTAAAAATTGGAACAAAAATTATGATGGGGTTTGGGATTGTTGCCCTTATTACCCTCGTAGTTGGAATAATTGGTTACGCTGGATTGAATAGTGTAGCAAAATCGTTTCACGATGTGGCGGGTGTTCGGCTACCCAGCATTGAGAGTCTAAAGGAGATTGAAACAGGTTTCGAAAACCTACGGGCAGCGCACCGTACCCTACTAAACCCTAACCTCAACCCACAGGACAGGGAACGACAGTTCACCAACATTGCCGCAGCTCGTGATCGCTACCGCAAGGCACTAGAGGATTTTGAAAAGCATGACCAATCGCAGGAGGAAGCTGCGCTCTGGAGTGAGTTCCGGAAAAAAATGGAGGAGTGGCGCCAGGCTAACATCGCCTTTGAGGAGGCCATGGCCAAAGTGACTGAAATTGATATTGCTTACCCGATGGCGTTTCTGAAAGATCTCCAAACCTTCCAAGGCGACCACTACCTCCTACAGGTTAACATCGCCAATACCATACGCGGGGGCCGAACCTTTGATGGAGGCGATGACCACACAGCCTGCCGCCTGGGGCACTGGCTCCCCAGCGTTACATCGCAAAACCCAAATATTAGAAAGGCCCTTAGTGATTTAAGCGTGCCCCACAAACAGTTTCACCAGGCTGTGCATGATATCAAAAGGTTAGTGAATAGTGGCAATAGGGATCAGGCTTGGAGAATGTATGAAACGGTTATGATCCCCAGCGCACAAGGTGTATTTGCCGGCTTTGAAGTAGCCATTGCCGAAGCACAACAAGCTGTAAATCTTTTTGAGAAAGCAGAGAAGCTGAACATGAACGAGGCCCGCTTGCTACAGAACGAGTGCTTGGCTGTACTCAAAAAGGTTATAACCCTAAATGAGCATGAAACTGAGACATCGGTAGCTGAGGGAGATAATGCCGTGGCAACCTCTGATGCGATGGTACTGGGCGGAATAGTTATAGGCCTTGTACTGGCTATAGCTCTTGGTCTGCTTATTACCCGAATGATTTCAAATCCTCTAATAAAAGGTGTGGGCTTTGCCCAAAGCATAGCAGATGGCGATTTAACGGCTGAACTGGAGAATGAGATTACCGACCGAAAGGACGAGGTGGGTCAACTTGCCGGCGCCATGCAGAATATGGTGGTGAAGCTGAAGGAGGTAATTGGCAGCGTGATGGTGGGCTCCGATAATATTGCTGCAGCCAGCATGCAGATGAGCTCGGGCAGCCAGCAGGTATCGCAGGGTGCCAGCGAGCAGGCATCGAGCGCCGAGGAGGTAAGCAGCTCCATGGAGGAGATGGCCGCCAATATCCAGCAGAATACCGATAATGCCCAGGAGGCCGATAAGATATCGCAGAAAGTACAGGAGGGTGTTAAAAAGGTAGGTAACGCATCGCAGGAGAGCTTGGTTTCCATTAAGAATATTGCAGAGAAAATAGGCATTATCAACGACATAGCCTTCCAAACCAATATCCTGGCGCTTAACGCTGCTGTTGAGGCAGCCCGGGCAGGCGAACAGGGACGAGGGTTTGCCGTGGTGGCCGCCGAGGTGCGCAAGCTGGCCGAGCGCAGTAAGATTGCCGCCGACGAGATTGTTGCCCTGTCGAGCAAAAGCGTGAACGTAACCGAAACCGCATCGGCACTAATGAAGGACCTGATCCCCGAGATTGAGAAGACTGCCAAACTGGTACAGGAGATTGCCGCCGCCAGCATGGAGCAAACCAGTGGAGCCGATCAGGTGAACACCGCCATACAGCAGCTTAACCAGGTAACCCAGCAGAATGCGGCCGCCAGCGAGGAGATGGCCACCAGCGCTGAGGAACTGAGCAGTCAGGCCGAGCAGCTGAAGGAGATAATCAGCTACTTTAGAGTAGATAGCGGCAGGGTAACCAAGTTTAAGAACGAGAAGCATTACGCCCCCAAACCAGCCGCTGCACCTGTAGTTAAGCAAGCCAATGCTCCTAAAGCGAAAGGGGTTACGCTTAAGATGACCAATGGAGAATCGGGTAGAGCGTTCCAAGAGGTGACCAGCAAGGCCAAGGTAGCCAGCAACGATAGCGAGTTTGAGAATTTTTAGGGAACACCGAAACACAGAGACACCGAAACACAGAGACACAGAGACACAGAGACACAGAGGCACAGAGTTTAAAGTTTAAAGTTTAAAGTTTAAAGTTTAGAGTTTGGAGTTTAGAGTTTAAAGTTGACGTAAAATCTCAGTGGAACTTGTAACCTAATTGAGAATCTCCTAAGTAACAAGATTGAAGAATCCCACATAGTTTCAATGAGTTTAACCAGAGTTCCACTGAGATTTTAATTACGCCTCAGAAGAGAGGGAAGAGAAACCGAAAGCGTTTCTAGTATGATGGCAGAAACGCTAAACTAAAAAACACCAAAGCCATGAAAGAGAATCAAGAAATAAAGATCAACTCCTACCTATCGTTCAAGCTGGGCGAAGAGGAGTTTGCGGCACATGCCAGCAAGGTGCTCAATATCCTTGAGCTAAGCAAGATTACCACTGTACCCCGGGCACCAGAGTATATGAAAGGGGTGATAAACCTGCGGGGCACCGTACTACCCGTGATTGATACCCGGGTGAAGTTTGGGATGAGCCCAACCGTATACACCACCAATACCTGTATTATAGTTCTTGATATCACTGTTGATAATGAATCGATCCAGATTGGAGCGCTGGTGGATGGCGTTCAGGCTGTACTTGAGATTGAGCAGAACCAAATAATGCCCGCCCCTAGCATTGGCAGCCGGTATCGCAGCGAGTTTATCGAGGGCGTTGCCACCATCGACGAGAAGTTTGTGATGATTCTGGATATGGACGCCATCTTCTCGGCCAACGACCTTACCTCGTTATTGGAAAAGACTGTCGAGACCAAAAAGTTGGAGACCATTGAGGAGATTTCGTGACAGGTGACGGGTTGAAAGTTGACGGGTGACGGGTGACGGGTGACGGGTTGAAAGTTGGGAGTTCACAAGATGTAACAGCTAATCGGCCCGCACATAACCTAAAAGCCTAAAGCGAAATTACCCCAAGAATTAATGAATTTGCATACATTAACAAGCAAAACTAATCCACAAAAGTCATGTTTGAACTTACCAGCACCAGCAGCAAAAGGAGGATACTTATTATTGACGATGATCGGGAGTTGGCCATGTCGGTTCAGGAAATTCTAGTGGACGAAGGATTTGAGGTAGATACCGCCAGCAACGGGCGCGAGGGGATTAGGTTGCACAACGCCACTCCCTACGAGCTTATTATCACCGATATTGTTATGCCCGAGGAGGATGGGCTGGAGGTAATTATCTGGATAAGCAAAACGTATCCTAAAACCCGGCTAATCGCCATTTCGGGAGGAGGTTACTTCGACTCGCGCGACTACCTGAAAATGGCCAAGGAGCTGGGGGCAAACCTGGTATTTAGCAAACCATTTGAGGTGAAAGCGCTGCTGATGGGAGTTAAGAATCTACTTAATATACCTGAGAGGGTGGAGTGAAGGGATTAGGGGGTGAGTTGTGTGTTGTAAGTTTAGAGTTTAGAGTTTAGAGTTTAGAGTTTAAAGTTTAGAGTTGGAAGACCGAAGCCAAGGGCTAAGAGCCAAGGACTAAGAGCGAAGGGCAAGAGAGAATGTCGAACACCGAATATCGAATATCGAACAACGAATAATGATTAGCGATTCAGGGGCTGGGTAGTTTTTTGTGTGCTTTGTAAATTCCTTGGTGTCATTTGTGGTGAAAAGGCGAAGAGCGAAATATCGAATAATGAATAACGAATTTTGAAGTTGGAAGACCGAAGACCGAAGCAAAGGGCTAAGAGCAAAGAGCCAAGAACGCTATGTACCCATTTGTAAACTATGATTTCTATGTGGTTAGGTTTATAGTTTAGAGTTAAAAGTTAAAAGACGCCTGCCTCGGGAGACTGCCGCACTTTGGCAGGATAACGAGGGAAGACCGAAGCCAAGAACTAAGAATATTGAATATCGAATAATGAACACCGAATATCAAATAATGAAGTTTAAAGATTTTGGTATAATACTCAAAAATGGTTGGTAAAAAGTTCTAGAAGGCTTAACAGCATTGAGTGGGAAAAGTTTTATGAAATTCGTTTCATAAAACTTTTTTTGCATTATTTATTTGTGTGCATTGTGAACTCCTTTGTGCTATTTGTGGCTAAGGGCTAAGGGCCAAGGGCTAATTTCACTTAACCTCAAAGAGGTTGTTCTTTACTGCCCACATGGCCAAGGCCACGGCGTTTTTGGCGCCAGTTTTTGAGAATAGTCGGGCTTTGTGCCCTTCCACCGTTCGCTCGCTTACAAATAACTTGTCGGCAATCTCGGCATTGGTGTAGCCCTGGCAGATTAACTCCAGGACATCCCTTTCGCGATCGGTAACGTCCGAAGTATTGCTCGTTTTGGTGGATGTGCTTGTAACGGGAGCCTCCTTGACCAGAGGAGCAACCGTACAGATAATGCTAGGCAGCCCCTTAAAATGGATTTGGCTGCCATTGAGCACAACGGTTTCGGGCTCATTACTCTTGTTGAGAAAATCGATGGTTAGGTTAAAGCATTTGCGAAGTCCATCGTTGCACTGCTCGACCAATGCGGAGAATTTCTCCAACGACTCGGGTTGAAGGATATTTGTAATGGAGATACCCTCGAGCTCTTCCATCCCATAGCCAAACAGCTTCATAAAAGGTTTATTGACATACTCAACGTTTAGCTGATTAAGGATAAACGCTGGGCTATGGGTATTTTCGAAGAGAACGCGAAAATTCTCGTCGTGCTGATTGGCAATCTTCCTACGCAGATCGATGCGCTTCTGAATCACCTCAACCAGCTGAACAAACTCGAAGGGTTTGGTGATGTAGTCGTCGGCTCCTAGGTGAAGGCCCGCAAGGATCTCGTCGCGGGTCGACTTGGCCGAGAGGAAGATAAAGGGAATAACCGCCGTGGTATTGACCTGATGTAGCATATTGTAGACCTCGTAGCCCGAAAGCCCGGGCATATTGATGTCGCAGACAATCACATCGGGGTTATGCTGCAGCGCCAGCTGAATACCCTGCGCGCCATTACTTGCTGCAAAAGGGGTGTATCCCTCGTCGGCAAGGAGCTCAAGGGTGGTTTCGCGGAGATCATCGTCGTCCTCAATCAGGAGTACTTTTTTGCTCATAGGTGCGCATGAATTAATTATGACTTTTTCAACGGAATTGAGCAGATAAATTCGGTGCCAACGCCTTCCTTGGTATTGCATTCGAGGCTGCCACCGTGAAGTTCCACACAGCGCTTAGCTATGCTTAAGCCCAGCCCCGTTCCGCTAATATGCTTAGAATTTGAGGCTCTGAAATAGGGGTCGTAAAGAAATGGAAGCTCGCTTTCGGGTATACCAATCCCCTGATCCCTAACCTTTACTATTAGCTTACTACCAGGGTCAACCTCGATAGTTAGGGTAATTTCCTTAGTGGGAGGCGAGTACTTTATGGCATTTCCGAGCAGGTTAGCCATTATGTGTAGCAGCAGGGTTTTGTCGAGCATAGCCTGCTCGGGTTTAAAGCTAATCCTATTCACCCTCACCATGGGCTGCATAAGGTACGATAGCTGATCGAGCAGGCTATCGATTAGGATGTTAATATCCCAACTTTCAGGTGAAAAGCGCAATCGACCGCTCTGGTCCTTGCTCACCAAGGAAACCTCGTTGAGCAGGGCGGTAAGCCTTTTCTCGGCATTAACCATCCTATCGAGACTATTCTGAATTCTAACGGATTTCCCCTCCTTAACGTATTTGGTTAGAAGCTGAATATTCAAGGAGATATTGGTAAGGGGAGTTCGAAACTCGTGCGAAACCGTGGAGATAAACTGCGTTTTCTGGCGGCTAAGCTCCTGCTCGCGCAGAAGGGTAGCGCTGATCTCCTCGCGCGCCCTAATCTGCTCAGTAATATCGCGGGCGTTGATAATTATGCCATCAACAGCAGGGTTTTGGGTCATATCGGTGGCGCTATACTCGTAGGTTCTGTAGTATCCGTTCTTATGTCGAACACCTATTTCAAAGGTATCGGTGGGCGAGAAAGAGCCCTGCTTAAGCTGCTCGGCTAGCCTATTGCATTCGTTAGGATGTATAAAGTCGAAAAGTGTTCGCGCGGCAAAGTTCTCAATGGAATATCCGAGTTCCGTATGAATCGATGGGCTTAGGTACTTAATTTCTCCCTCCCTGCTAACCACAATAATAAGTCCCGAAGCCTTTTCGATCATGCTGCGGAAACGATTCTCGTTTTGTGCGAGCAGCGACTCCATAAACTTTCGATCGGTTATATCGATTATTACCTTATCGATATATCGCTCCTTAAGGTTAATGGTGGCATGATCGACCACCCAAATGCTTTTGCCCGACCTCGTTTTCAACTCAAACTCATAAACCGCTGTTCCAATTCTTCGCAGATTATCTATTAACTTTTTGCAATACCCGTCATCTGTGAAAAACCGCCCGAATGACTTTCCAAGTATATAGCGTTCGGCTTTATAGCCGAGCATCTTTGCAAACTGCTCATTGCAACTGGTAATTACGCCCTCAATGGCATCAATACGCACAATTCCAACAATGGCATTACTGAACATGGTGCGATACTTCTCCTCGTTTTCGGCCAGCTTTTGCTGTACTATTTGCTGCTGAGTTATATCCTGATACACCTCGAGCGTAAACGCTTCCTTTTCGAGCTTAATGATCCCACCGCTGTAAAGGGTAAAGAGCGCATGCCCCTGGTTAGTATTGAGGGTTAGGGGAACCTGATTTGCGCTTCCCTGCACTTTTATCTTTTCCTGGATTTGGTCGTACTCCTGAGTATTGCAGATTATTCCCATTTCGGACACGGACTTACCAATTACATCAGGACTTTTAAACCGGAAGGTGTTAAGAAAACTTTGGTTTACATCCACAACTTTTTGGGTTGCGTTATCCTTTAGCACAAGCCCATTGGGATTCATCTGGAAAAGAAGCATAAACAGCTTGTGCGACTGGCGAAGCTCGTTCTCGGTTTCGCGCCTAAACCGGATTTGCTCCAGTAGGGAGTTGTTAATTCGAATCAGATCCTTGGTTTGGCGGGCTACCTCCTGCGCAAGATTATTCTTGATATTATGGAGTTCTCCAAAAGCTTGATTTCGCATTGAGATATCAACCAGGGCGCATAGTAGCAGGTTTTGCCCGGTAAACCGAGCCAACGTGTAGTGAAGTTCAACCTCGCGCATTTGATTCTGCGATGTTCTAAAAGCAATTTCAAATCCCGAGTAGCTATTGGTTACAAAACTCGAGAGTGTTCTGTTAAACTCAGCCGCAGGCAGCTCGCTAAAAAGTGATAAAGGTTTACCCACTATCTCGGAAAGTGGAGTGTTAAAAAACTCCAGGGTTATCCTGTTTACGTTGAGGATAAGTAAGCTGTCGAAATCGACAAGAATTAACGGCAGGGTATTGTTTTTAAAGAAAACCTCAAAAACCTTTAGGTTATCCGTATCGGGCTGAAAGTTAGCGTGGACTAAAGGTTCCACCAAAATCCTTACCGCTTTTTCCCCTAAGAGTGAAATTGGCTTGGCCACAACCACTACATCAGTGCTTCCCTTACTGGCAATAGCCGTTACACGAAGGCTTTTAACCTGGGAGGCTTCCAAGCCGTTGATATGGCCTAGCAAGGGCTGAGAATCGGCAAATAGGGA
The DNA here is from genome assembly GCA_034003245.1 of Tenuifilaceae bacterium. Classification (GTDB taxonomy): domain Bacteria; phylum Bacteroidota; class Bacteroidia; order Bacteroidales; family Tenuifilaceae; genus Perlabentimonas. The sequence continues at coordinate 199,585 of JAVEYY010000002.1, read as the reverse complement.
TTTTACATCGGGATGCTCTGGGCTATCCGCGCTGCCAGCAAAGAAAAGGCGAGCCGCTTGATTCCAATAATGCAACGCTCCGTTTACAGGATTTACCACTAGCACAATATCGTTTAGGCCATCTAAAAGATCGCCCATCTGCTGTAACCAATCCGAGTTATAGGCCTTGCTCATGGATAAATTCGTGCTAAAAGCGTATAAAATTAAAACAAAATCTGATTTCTACCCTTGGTTGCTTTCCGTTTGCTTACATAATTATTTCGGCAATGGCCCTAAGAAGCTCATTGCGCCTTACAGGCTTGGAGAGGTACCTGTTGCACCCGGCGCTTAGGCACTTCTCCCTGTCGCTGGCCATGGCGTAGGCAGTTAGGGCGATTATAGGGATCGATTTATCGCGTAGGCGAATAGCCTCAGTAGCCTCGATACCACCAACCATGGGCATTTTAATGTCCATTAGGATGATGTTAACCTCAGCATCTGAAAAGAAAATATCGATAGCCTCCTGGCCATTGGTTGCCCTAATAATTGTTGCACCCGTCTCCTCAATAAGCTCGTTGATGTATAGGAAGTTGGCCTCCTCATCCTCGGCAATCAGGATTGTTTTACCGGTAAAGTCGAATTCAAGGTCATTCATGTGATTAGCTGTTTCTTCCTTTAGGGTTGGATTATAGGGAATAGTAAAGGAAAAAGTGGCCCCTTTACCCGGCTCAGACTCTAGCCAAATTGTGCCCCCTAACATCTCGATAAACGACTTGCTAATGGGGAGTCCTAGCCCAGTTCCCCCGTACTGGCGGGTTGACCCCATTTCCACCTGCCTAAAGCGCTCAAAAATAAGGTCATGATGCTGTATGTCGATTCCAACACCAGTATCGGCAACAGAAAACTCAACCATACTATTTTTAATAGCATATGAAATGTGGATGGTTCCGTTATCTGTAAATTTTACGGCATTGCTTACCAAGTTTGTGAGCACCTGATTTAACTTATTGGTGTCGGTAGTAATGTTGTCCTCACCATTGGGGAAGAAGTATGAAGTAGTAATTTTCACTCCATTGGCGTTGGCCTGTGGCAAAAATATCTCCCTCACCCTATTTAGCGTTTGATTGATCGGCGTTTCGCCCAAGTGAACATCCATTTGTCCAGTCTCAATCTTAGAGATATCAATAACATCCTCAACCACATTGAGCAGCTGATGGCAGGCAGTGTTTAAAATTTGGGCAAAGAAATCTTTGCGCTCGTTAGGCAGGTTAGGATTTAGCAGCATCTCGGAGAAACCAATAATGGCATTCATCGGCGTACGTATCTCATGGCTCATATTGGCCAGGAATGCCGATTTTAGCTTATCGCTCTCCTCTGCCTTTTCGCGGGCTGCAATAAGATCGTGGTTAATGGCAATAATGCGCTGATTGCTCTCGGTCAGCTCCTCATTAAGGGCAAGGTACTCCTCGTTCTTTTCCTTAAGAACCTGTTCATTCTCCCTAAGAGCATCCTCGGCCTTTTTTCTTTCCGTAATATCGGTGAAACCTATTAAACTAGCCCAAATGTCACCCTTACTATTATAAACTGGACAACCATATACTTCTACAAGAATTCTATTACCATCGGGTTGTAATACCTCCATATCGTCAATATATGAGGCCTTTCCATTCATACCACGCACAATTGGTAACTCATCAGTTGGGTAAAGTTTGTTAGTTCCTAGCTTGAATGCCCTGTAAACATGGGAAAGGGTTTCGGTACTGGCTTCCTCTACAATACCCTTCCCTAACAGCTTTTTAGCGTGCTCGTTGGCAATAATTGGCTTTCCATTAAGGGCATCTACCATAAAAATACCCACAGGTAGATTATCGAGCATGGTGTTAATCAGCCTGTTGTTCTGCTCAAGGGCAAGAATTGCATTTTTCCGGTCGGTAATATCCTCCTTAACGGCAATAAAGTTCACAATCTCGCCCATCTCGTTCTTTATTGGAGAAATTGAGGCTGATTCCCAGTAGAGTTCACCGTTTTTCTTCTTATTGCAAAGTTCTCCCCTCCAATCGTTTCCGCCCTTAATGGTATCCCAAAGCTCCTTATAAAACTCCTGATTATGGTAATCGGATTTGAGCACCCGAGGGTTTTGCCCCATTGCCTCCTGGGCTGTGTAACCGGTTACCTCCGTGAACATTGGGTTTACAAACTCAATGTTCCCATCAATATCGGTAATAACCACGGTGGCAGGGCTTTGCTCGATTCCTTTAGTAAGTTTTATAATTTTATCCTCGGCCAACTTACGCTCAGTTACATCTGAGAAAACAACGGCAAATAGACCCTTTTTCGGTGAGAATGCGCTTACGTCGTAGTACCTACCTAGTTCTTGTGAATAATTCTCATATCTAATGGGTTCCCCGGTTTCGGCAACCTGTCCATAAGAGTCAATCCAATACTTCTCGGTATTAGGCATTATCTCTAATACTGTTCTTCCAATTAAACTTTCAACTTTTAATCCAGTTAGCCTCTCAAAAGCAGGGTTCACATCCAGGTAACGATAGTCAATCGTTTTACCCTTATCATCATAAATAATTTCGTGTAGGGCGAAACCCTGGGTCATATTCTCAAAAAGCAATCGAAACTTACCCTCACTTGCCTTTAGAGCCTCCTCGGCCATTTTTCTTTCGGCAATATCCCAGGCCATATCGGCCAGCTGGGTTATAATATCTATATCATTCTTTGTATAATCTGTGGCCTTGTTGCCAATAGCCAACACCGCCACAATACTCTTATTTCGGAAAACAGGTACCGTTAATTCTCTGAATAAGGTTGCATGTCCACTTGGGAAGTCTTTCCTGTTGGGTAACGATTGGTAATCATTGTGAATTATTGGCTTTCGCTTTTTAATGCACTCAACCCAAACACCAGCCTTTTCGATGGGATAATGAGTATCCGCTTTTTCTGTTACCTTACAAAACTCCATCTCGGTTCTCTGCGACCAGTAGTTAAACATAATTTGTCCATTAGCCTCATCAATAAAACTATAAAAGCCAATCTGGCTGCCCGTAAGGTCTTCGGCCACGGCAAGGGTTTCCTTTAGCAGCTCGGGAAGCGAATGCGTATCGGCAAACTCCAGAAGCTTTAAACGCCCCTTCATTAGCCGCTCGGTTTGCTTGCGCTGGGTAATATCGAGGGCAGTGAAGGTTACCCCCTTTTTTAAATCATCCTGAACAATAGGGGTTGATGAAAGCAATACATTAATCAGGGAACCATCCTTTCTTTGCCAAATGGTTTCAACCGTGCCTGTTCCCCTCTCGGCAATTTGCCTGTACTTCTCTTTACCAACGTACTCGTACTCCTCCTTGGATGGGTATAAAATTTGGGCGCTCTGCCCTAGCAGCTCATCCTTGGCATACCCAGTAATATCGCAAATGGTTTGGTTTACCTCGATGATAACCCGATTAACCACCACGCCAATGCCAATGGGGGCCACGCGGAAAATGCTAGAGATACGCTCCTCGCTTGCCCTTAAGGCATCCACAGCCTTTTTCCGACTGGTAATATCCTCAACAATCCCCTCGTAGTAAACAATCTTACCTCTTTCGTTACGAAAAGCACGGGCACTCTCAGAAACGTAGATTAAACTACCATTCTTGATTCTCCATGCCGACTCCATACCCCGAACCTCGCCTTTTTCTTCAATCTGCCGTTGAAACTCCTCCCTTGGATATTCGGGTTCGTAACCCTCTTGCGACAAATCACGCTGCGAGAGCTCCTCGAATGAATCGTAACCAATCATTTTCAGAAGTGCAGGATTGGCCATAAGGATCTGACCATCGGGGGTGGTACGGTAAATGCCCACCGTAGCATTCTCGTAAAGGCCACGGAAGCGTTCCTCGCTTTCGCGAAGAGCCACCTCGGCAAGCTTACGCTCGGTAATATCTGTAAAGATTATCACATTGATGGTACCTGAAACAGCTAACCTAAACTCTATCTGCTTTATACTACCATCCTTACAGCGAACAGGGTATTCCAATGGTTTACTTGCTACCCCTTCTTTTTTAACTACTTCGGTAAACTCAAACCATTCCCGCTTCACCTGATTTCTATATTCTTCATCGGGGTATGCAAGCAGGAACCAGCTCTCAACAGTTGGAATATCTATGCTAGTATAGCCAAAGATACTTGTGAATGTAGGGCTCAAAAATACTGGACTTTGGTATTCATCGGTGATAATGATTCCAACAGGTGCTAGCTCGGCCAGCATACGGAAAAGTTCCTCGCTCTCGCGAAGAGCATTCTCCATCTTTTTCCGGTCCGAGACATCAACAAATATTAGGGATACCAGCTTCTTTTGTGTTCTAATTAGCGATGTGTATGCCATTAGCGAGATATCCTGATTTTCACCAAGTACATTCACAACCGCATTGTACTCCACATCGCGTAGGCTTTCGCCTGTTTTTAAGGTTTGAGCAATGGCGTTGTTCAGGTCGCAGCTGGGGCAATTGCTGCCATACCCGCAACCCTTCTTGTTTTCGGTTGCGTGTATACAGCCAAATACGCCACAGGCCCTGCCATTAATAATTTGGCTGTAGGGCTTTCCAAAAAATTCAACCAAATAATTATTGGCATATACCACATTCTGATGCTCATCTAAAATGCACATCATGAGTGGGGAGTTATTGTATATTGCCTCAAGTTCGGCCGTTTTGGCTTTAAGGGCAAGTTCTGCTTGCTTACGTTCGGTAATATCGCGAGTTATATTAAGCACAGCTGGCTCGCCCAGGTAGTTTATGGCAATGCCCTTTACATTGGCGTAAATAAAATGGCCCCTCTTATGCCTGAGTTTGGTCTCAAACTCAGCCATCCCCTTAGTTTTTAACTCAATAACCCGTTTCTCGACCATTCCCATATCCACATCAACCTCCAAATCCGTGGTGCTAAGCTTCAAAAACTCATCGTAGGTATAGCCCAGCATTTTGGCGGCGGATGGGTTAGCCTCAATAAAGTAAGTAGGGCTCTCATCGGGAAGTACCCTAAAGATGGCGATTCCATCCCTATTAGCCTCGAAAAGCATTCGGTACTTCTCCTCGCTTTGCCTAACGGCTATCTCAGTGTGTTTACGCTCGGTAATATCCATAATATTACCAATAACGCTAGCTATCTTGCCATTGGCATAAGTAGCCTTGGCTGTGGTACGAATCCAAAGATGCTCTCCCTGTAGGTTAGTGAAAGGAACTTCAAGATCATAAGGTTCGCCCTGCTCAACACATCGCCCAAAGGATTCTTGAACCATTGAACGATACTCAGGCGCATAGCACTCTATGCTTTTGGCAATGGTTCCTTGTCCATGATCACGTATATCTTCCCTACTAAGTCCATGAATACGGTATACCTCATCGGTCCAGGTCATGGTTTGTTTCTCCACATCCCATTCCCAACCACCTACCTTGGTTAGTTTCTGGGTTTCACTTAAAATTGCTTCGTTCTTTTTAAGGGCTAATTCAGCTCTTTTTGCATCAGTAATCTCGATAAAAGCAGCCACAAAATGGTCGGGTTTGTTTTGATAACCTACGCAATTGTACCACCGGTCATTTGCTTGTAAGTATTGTTGGAACCTGATCTCTTTGCCCGTTTTGGCAACTTGGCCAAAAGTGTCAATCCAATTGAAGGGATCATTTTCAATGCCAGGGAATGCTTCGGTTACAAGTTTCCCGATGGGATTAACACCCGTTAATCGCTGATAACCCTCATTAGCATCAATAAAATGGTAGTTTATTGGGTTTCCAAAATCATCGTAAATCACTTTATGATAAGCGACAGCAATGGGACCCTTTTCAAAAAGAGCCTTAAAGTTCAGTTCGCTATCCCTTAACGCCGATTCAACCTTTTTCATCTCGGTAAGGTCTATGGCTGTAGCAGTCATAAATTGCGGATTACCAGAATCGTCGTTCAATATTGTACCGCTCATTAGCATGGGAAAAGCGGTTCCATCGCGATGTGTGTGCCAAACCTCAACAGGGCCAATCTTCCCGTTTTTCAGCAACTCTACAATATGCTGCTGAACCTCGGCAATTTGACTGGCATTATGAACAAAATCTAAGGTTTTCCCAACTAATTCGTCCTTGGTATACCCATGTATTTGAGCAAAGTAATCGTTTATGTAAAGTAAATTCCCATTAAGATCCGTAATAACACTTCCATGAACAGCCTTATCGGATATGGTTTTGAACTTACGAATCTCCTCCTCTGCCCTCTTCCTGTCGGTAATAAACTCGGTATAAATTATAATGCCCCCAATGGAGCCATCGGCCTCGAACCAGGGGCGGCACTCCCATCGACCCCAGTCAAACGAACCATTGTCCCAGAAGAACTTTTCATCCTCACACTTTAAATATTCTCCAGCCAGTGCCCGTTGATGAACCTCCCTAAACTTTTGGGGAAGGTATGGGAATATCTGATAATGATTCTTACCAATTAGATCTTTCTGCTTAATCTTAAAGTCGTCGATATGCCGTTGGCTCACGTATACATAATTCATATCCCTGTCGAAAACGGCTATGGCAATTGGGTCGTGATGAATAATATACTGCATAAGGTTATAGGAGTGCTTTAAGGCCTCCTCCACCCTTTTTCGCTCCGTAATAACCTCTGTGTAAACAACTACCCCACCAACACTCCCATTGTCCTCGAACCAGGGGCGGCACTCCCAGCGGGTCCATTCCACCGTTCCATCATCTTTGTAGTAAGGATCATCCTCGGCACTTGATATTTCACCAGCTAATGCTTTCTGGTGAACATCCCTCCATTTCTGGGGTAAATCGGGGAAGATCTCGTAGTGATTCTTTCCAATAATATTACTATCTTTTACATTATACTCCTTAAGGTAACGCTGACTTACAAATATATAGTTCATATCCCTATCGTGCACTGCAATGGCACTCCGGCTATGCTCAATAATATAGCGCATAAGGTTATGAGAGTGTGCCAATTTATCTTCGACCCTTCTTTGCTCTGTCACATCCATTACAGTTGACACCATGGTGTTCTGCTCAAAAAGAGGGATATTTACAGCATTAACAATTCTAGTACTGCCATTTTCCTGAGTAATCTTAATGTTTTCCCAGCGCATTCGCTCGGGATCGCCCGACTGGATATCGGCCATAATGCGCCCCATAAGCTCCTCCCGGTAGTGCTTGTCGGGGTAAACCTTGTGGAAGAATTGGGAGATATCCCTTAACTCCTCCTCACTCCAGCCATATATCTCCTGAAACTTTTTGTTCATATAGGTTGCCGATCCCTCCTCAATACTATTCAGCGCAACCCCGATGGGAAGATTATCGAGAATGGTTTGGATAAACAAATTCCTCTGCTTTAGGGTATCCTCAAACTGCTTTCGTTCCGTGATATCAACGTGGGTACCAACAATTCTTAACGCTATACCCTTTTTATCACGCTCAACCACTCTTCCTCTCGAATATATCCATTTCCACTCCCCGCTATTTGATTTCATCCGAAATTCCATTTCAATAGAGTCGGAGAGGCCATTTACGCAGTTAAGATTCTCCTCATTTACCATGGCCCAATCTTCGGGGTGAACCAATTTCTTCCAAGTGCTACTGGATGTGGGAAATCCACCCACCTCATAGCCCAGCAAAGTGTAGTAAGCCGGGCTGTAGTAAGCCTCACTGGTTTGCACATTCCAATCCCAAAGACCATCGTTAGTGGCCTCCATACTGAGTTTGAAACGCTCCTCGCTCTCACGGAGTTTCTCCTGAGCGTGTTTTCGTTCGGTTATATCCCTAGTAAAACAAATAAGTTGTCCCCCATCGGCATTAAGGTAGGTTACCGATACCTCAACATCGAATATGGTTCCATCCTTACGGCGGTGCTTGGTATCGAAAACATCTGAGCCCAATTCAACAAGCTTACCAATATGCTCCTTTATCTGTTGAGGGTTTTCATTAACATCAATTTGCTCAATCTTAAGGCTTTTCAATTCTTGTAAAGAGTAACCCGACATTTTACAGTACGCCCCATTTGCTTCAAGCAGATTTCCCTGTAAATCTGTAATCCAAAATCCATCGGCAGTGGTTTGCAGAATAGTTTTTAAATATTTCTCATTTTTGGCGATGGTAAGCTGTCCCTTTTTCTGCTCAGTAATATCCCTAACTATGGCAAGGGCCCTATCGCTTCCAAATAATACTAATCTGGCATCAAAATACTTGGTTTCGTCATTCTCCTCTAGGCTATAAGAGAACGACTGATATTCACCTGTTTCAAAGAGCAGCTCCAATGCCCTCTTGTTCATCTCGGCAATATCCTTGGGCAAGATATGGTAAGCAGACTTACCAAGAAATGCGGAGGGTTTGGCGACTAGAAGCGAGTCGTTGGGTGAATAGTAATCGATATATACTCCCTCGCGATTGAGAACAAACATTAAATCGGGTAAAGCCGAAAGGATTGCTTTTGTACGCTGGTTACTCTCATTGAGATCCTCCATAACGCTTCGGAGCTCATCATTTGCCTGATTCAACTCCTCGTTAAGAGCCGTGTACTCCTCAACCTGCTCCTTTAGCTGAAGTTCGCTCGAGTGAAGCTTTTCCTCAGCCTGCTTCCTAAAAGTTACATCCCTGGCAACCCCAAACATTATATTCTCTTTGGGATAGGGGAATGAATTCCATGATAGCCATTTTACTGTACCATCCTTACAGATATACCTGTTTTCGAATTGGTAAACCTCCTGTCCATCAACAATGCACGCCTTAATATTTTTTGTAGCTTCCTTATCGCTGGGGTGAACATACTCAAGCCAAGGCTTTGCCATTAGCTCCTCGGTGGTGTAGCCTAGCACTTTAGACCATGCTGGGTTTAGAATTTTAAAAAAACCATCGAACCCTGCAATACAGAGCATATCGAGAGCGTGATTAAATATCCTATCGCTTATTACCAGTTTTTGCTCTCTTTGTTTTCGCTCCGTTATATCCTGAATCATCCCCACTGAGCGAAAAACTCTACCGTTATTATCTCGTTCGTGATAGCATTTTTCATAAACATACCTTACTTCATGGTTATCCCGCCTAACAATTCTATGTTCAATCTCATAAACATTTGCATCATCCCGCAAGGAATTTACGTATGCGGCATTAACCGCTTCACGGTCATCAGGATGTACTATCTCAAGAAATTGGTCGTACGATACCTCAAACTGCTGCGGAATGACACCAAAAATTCTATAAATCTCGTTTGACCAGTCTAATCGATTTGTTTCCAAATCAAATTCCCAACTACCAAGTTTTGCAATCTCCTGGGTTTGGCTTAGCAACTTAATCTTTTGATGTAACTCATCTCGGGTTTTCTTTCGCTCGGTGATATCTCTGTTTGTAACTCTTAAGCCGATATGTGTACCATCCTCCCTGTAAATATTCTGGCATGCATGGCCAATCCATATAACCTTTCCGTCTTTTCGGGTAATTCGGTACTCGGCAGTGTGCTCAACTCTGGTTTCACCAGGAATTATGGCAACCGATTTATGCTCATCAAAATGCGTCCTATCTTCTGGGTGAACTATATCCTCTATTAAACGAGGGTTATCAAAAAAATCGTACTTAGAATAACCCGTAATGCGCTCGCACGAGGGCGACATGTACAATAAATGTCCTTGGGGATCCTGCCAGTACTCCCAGTGGTAAGCGTAGTCGGCCACCGCGCGGTACCGTTCACGGCTTTCAATAAGTTGCTCCTCATTGATTACCTCGCGGGTAACATCGAGAAAACCCATATAGTAAAAAGTTTTACCCTTTCCCTGTTGTATCTTACATTCCAACTTGGCGAACTTTTCCGTTTTGCTGTTCAGCCTAACCAGAACACTGCTCTTTAACCTCTCCTTTTGTACCTTTTTTATCAAAAGGTAAAACTGATCCTGAAAATCGGCATGGATATAATTTGTGATTAAGCGCCCCTTAATTTCATCTGGCTGGCTATTGAAATATCCGGCAAAGGCATTATTTACCGAAGTAACTACATTTGTCTCATCAACAATCACGTAACCCATGGGGGCTTCCTGAAAAAGTTCATGATAATGCAACTTTGATCTATCTAGTTCATCGGTTACCCTCTGCAGCTCCTGGTTTTGATACTCAAGCTCCTGGTGGTATATGCTCACCTCCTGGATTACCTCGTCCAGAGTTTTACTACTCAACTCGCCTAGTTCAAACTTCTTACTCCTAAGCACATCCTCTATTCTCTTCCGAAGAGCTTCCTTGCGGTTGTTTTCGTTTTCCATGGTTACTTGTTTTAAATATATCCAAACCTTATCAGATTGTGTTCTACCCCTCCACCACTCCAATACTAAATACAGCTCTCTCAAAGGTGCCATTCTGCGAGGTTACCGGTGAACCATAAATGGAAAGCAATACCTTGCTTTTGCCCGGAACCTCTACGTAATGCCTAAAATCAACAATGTCTTTCCCTGTTTTCTTGATTATTGAAAAGGGTAACCCTTCAGCGGGGATTGGATTTCCATCGAACGCAGTGGCTTTCCAAAGGGAGGCATTGTAGGTACGCTTAATGATATCGGCTTGCGTTATGCCAAATATTTTCTCTGCGGGTTTATTCGCATAGATAATCTGGCCATCCTTATCAAGCAAGGTTTTTGCCAAGGGGCTATTATCCAAAATTTTCAACAGCATATCCTTGCTGTACCTTAATTCGCTCTCGGCATTTTTAAGGTTAGTAATATCTATAAAGGTGATCATAATCCCCTCCACTGCATTGTAATCGGTTCGGTAGGGACGCACGCGTGCCTGCCAAACCCTTCCATCATCGGCTAAAATTTCCTTATCGACACTCTGCAAGGTTTCCACAACGGTATCTATGTCGTTAACCAAGTCATTATAGTTTGACATAACCGAAATGTGCGATATGGGTCTACCAATATCAGTAGGTAAAATATTAGTAATTTTTGTTGCTATTGGCGTAATTTTTCTGATGCATAGGCTCCTGTCGAGATAAAGTGCACCCACCTCGGTATTTTTCAGCAGATTGTCGAGGTCGTTGGTCATGCGGGTTAACTCCTCAATTTTAGTTTGGTACTCCGAGTTTACCGTAAACAGCTCCTCATTAACCGATTGAAGCTCCTCGTTGGTACTTTGTAACTCCTCGTTCGATGCTATTAGCTCCTCGTTACTACTCTGCAACTCCTCGTTGGATGTTTCCAACTCCTCAACCGTGGCCTGAAGGTTTTCGCGCGATGTTTGCAACTCCTTTTCCAGATCAATAACGCGGTTACTCACCTCAACATCAACTGTGTTTTTTTTCACTCCCCTCTTAGCGGGTTTCTTATCATCAATAATGAAGCTAATTATGTAATAGCTATTCCTCTCAACTGCAACAGCACGCCCCTCAATCTTTACTGATTTTTTAACCAGCCCCTTAACACCCGAGATATTCTCGAACACAATATCCTTCTTATCCTTTTTAAGCTTACGAAGCAGGTTATTAACAAAAAGCGAAAGGTCACTTTTGAGTATCCCAAGTAGATTCTGAGAGAATCGACCCGACTGTAACTCTATAAAAGGATTTATATCATTCACAACGTGCATAATGTTGTCGTTCTCGTCCACAATAAACGAAGGTGGCATAAATGAGGCGAGGGCATTGTCGAGCAGCTTATCAATTTTTGGAATAGGTCTTAATGGCGATCTCATTATGAACTGGGTTTCGGCCTCGTTGGAGTGCGTTCGGGGTAGTGGCATATCCCTAATTATGGGCGATTTGTAACCCTCTCTGCCTTTATACATTTTCCATTTGCTATCCAGGGGCTCAAAGGCTTCGCTCATTTCTCCAATGCTCTCGCTACTGCCCATAAACAGGTATGCCGATGGCTTTAATGCGTAGTAGAACATGGCGAGAATGCGCTGCTGCATTTCGGGTTTAAAGTATATGAAAAGGTTACGACAAACAATCAAATCGAGCTTAGAGAAGGGAGGATCCTTTAGCAGATTGTGGGTTGCAAAAACCACTATCTTCCTAACATTCTCGTTTACCTGGTAGCCATTCTCCTTGCGGGTAAAGTATTTGGCCAGTAGCCCAGGGTCGATATCCGAAACAATGCTATCGGGGTAAAAACCCTGCCCCGCCATATCTAACGATTGGCGATCGATATCGGTGGCAAAAATCTTTATATCGCAATCAATCTTATTCTTGCTCATGTACTCCATAAACAGCATGGCAAGGGTGTAAACCTCCTCTCCGGTTGAACAGCCCACCGACCAAACCCTAACACCAACCTTAGGGTTATACTGTATCTTCGACAGAATATTTTTAGTTAGGCTGGAAAAAGCATCAGCATCGCGAAAAAAACGGGTAACGCCAATGAGCATCTCCCGGTAAAGGATATCCTTCTCCTTATCAGATTCCGATAGGAATATCAAATACTCCTCCAACGTGTTAAACCGATTTATGCTAACCCTACGCTCAAGCCTTCGAATAATGGTGTTCTCCTTGTAGTACGAGAAATCAATTCCGCAGTAATCCCTTAGGATTAGGGTAATCTTTGTAAGAGTGTCTAAGTCTTTTCCAAGGATACTCTCCCTTGTTTGCGATTTACGTATAAATGGGTGCTCAACGTAGTTTAGCAGAGCCTCGGGCATTTTTGATGGGTGAAGAATATAGTCCACCAGACCTGTTGCAATAGAGCTTCGGGGCATTCCATCGAACTTGGCCGATAACTCGTCCTGCACCATTATCATGTCCCCAGCCTCCTTTATGGCTCGTGTACCTAAAGTACCATCGCTTCCTGTACCAGAAAGAATTATACCTATGGCATTTTTCCCCTTATCGGTGGCAAGGGAACGGAAAAAAATGTCGATTGGGAGATTTAGCCCTTTTTTAGGGCTATTATCCTCAAGGTATAGCTTCTCGTGGAATATGGAAATATTCTTACGGGGCGGGATAAGGTAGATGTTATTTGGCAAAATGGGCATTCCATCGGCAGCAACCTGAATGGGAATTGATGTATGTCGAGCTAAAAGCTCGTCCATAAGGCTTTTATAGTCGGGCGAAAGGTGCTGGATTACCACAAAGGCCAAATTTGTATCGGAGGGCATAGCCCTAAAAAAATCCTGAAGGGCCTCAAGTCCGCCTGCAGAGGCACCAATGCCGATCACAATCTGCTCATTCTTTGATTTTTCGCCAACAATTGATGTTGCCTTACCCGTTTTTCTCATAAAAAGTAGATTGGTTTTCTCACATATTACCTCTTTCAAATATAGTTAAATAGATGAATAGGTAAAACTATTGTGGAGCACTACTGGTGGAAATAATTGAGGAAATTCTGTTATTTATAATTAGACAAGTAATGAGAAGGATTCTGGAGATTAACGGGTAGTGCAAAAAGCAAACAACAGCTTAGGCTACCGGACTAAAGGTTATGAAAAGCCTAAGCGTAGGATAATCTCAACCTGGCTTAGAATATATACTTACCCTCTATGTTTGCTTCCCTTAAAAAAGTTATTGCGCAAACACCATACCTCAGCAATACTATGAATTGGGACTTGCAGGAAGTGTGAAGTTAAATACAGAGCCAAAACCCTCTTGACTTTCAGCCCAAATGGTACCCCCATTCTTCTCTACCAACTCCTTGCAAATTGGCAGTCCAAAGCCAGAGCTTGGCTCATCCTCAGTTCCCTGGCGGCCAGCATCTGAGGTAACCCGAAATAGATTACTTAGCATGTGGCTATTCATGCCAATACCAAAATCAACAACAGAAAGATGCACCAAATTATCATCCGTTTGCCTAGCGCTAACCTTAATTTGTCCCTCTCGATGCGAAAACTTAATGGCGTTGGACACAAGGTTTCTGACAATGGTTTGCGCCATATTAACATCAGCAAAAACCAATAGATTCGATTCAATATCTACAGACAATTCAAGTTGTTTCAAGGCAATCTGGTCGTCATACAAACCAGCTGCGGCCGTTACTAACTCTTTTAAATTCTGGATCTGCGGGTAGAAATCGACCTTACCTCGCTTTAGCCTAGCCCATTCTAAAAGATTCTCTAGAAGCTGGTATAACCGATTAGCCGTTTTACTTACCCCTTGAACCATAGCCAGCTGCTTGTTGGAATCAATGGCATCATGTCGACTCTCGAGCAAACTCGAAAGGCCAATAATGGTTGACAAAGGGCTTCGAAGGTCATGGGCAATTATTGAAAGTATCTTATCCTTCTCATCATTCAGCGACTGAAGAGCAGCGTTCTTTTCATTAATTGCTTTTGTATTCATTTCTCGCTCAAACACCTGCTCCATATTTACAGCGATAAGATCGATGAGCGTTTGCTCCTCATCGAGAAATGGTTTTTCGAAATCAGGAATAAGACTAACAAGGGTCACCTCAATATGCCCAATAACCAAATTCTTCACTTTGATTTTGGAGAGTAATCGGGTTGTCGACTCGACAAAATTCTCAGTCTGAACCACTTCATCGCCCAGAGTTATTCTTGCGGCAGTATTACCGGGATTCTTAAACCCCAAGGGTATAAGATTTACGCTTTGCTGTAGGTAGGTGAGCAACGATAACTCGGCCTCATGTCCTAGCGATGACACATCGTAAAGGCAGTTAATCTCCTTCATTCGCTCCATCAGCGATCGTTCGGCTGATTTTAGGTCTGTAATATCATGGGCTACGCCCATATATTCCATTGAGCCATCCATTAGCTTGCGGATGGAACCGTTGGATCTGTGCCAGCGCCATTTCCCATCCTTATGCAAAACCCTATACTCCACCCCACTCTGAGGCTTCCCTGTTTCTAAAACTTTTTGCAAAAACGATTCGCAAAGATGAACATCCTCGGGATGGACAAAATCGGCAATCGTTTTGCCAATAACCTCATCCTGATTATGGCCAAGAATATTTACCCAGTTCGAAGAGGCGAAGGTAAAAAACCCATCGGAGCTAACCGAGTATATTATATCGTTAGCACTATCCACTAGGGTTCTGTATTTCTCTTCGCTTTCCCGGAGTGCACCCTCGGCTAGTTTTCTTTGGGTAATGTCCTCAACAATGGCAATTCCTCCCTTCTCTTCACCATGCTGATTACCTAAAGGTTCTGCGTGTACCTTGATGAACAGAGATCTACTTGATGTCATCGGTATATAATGCCCTTCATAGTATCCCTTTTCACCCCTAATACTTGCACTTAAAGCCTTAACAACTCCCGGGTTAGGATGCTTAAGCATATTTAAGCCTATGAGTTTGTCCTGGTTTGATCCTATTATATCAACAAAAGCTTTATTGCAAGCCGTAATAACTCCTTGCTGATTTATGTGAAAAACTCCTATAGGTGTATTATCAAATATTAACCTGTACTTTGCTTCGCTTGCCAAAAGAGCCTGTTCAGCCAACTTTTGCTGGGTTATATTTCGTGCTACACCAACAATACCATTAACCTCTCTCTCCTTTCCAAAAATGGGCGATAGTGAAGTTTGAAAATACTGCTTGCCCATAACCGACTCTACGTTCCAATCATATACAACGCTTTGCCCAGCAAGGGCAATCAAATTATGCTTTTCATGGATTTTAGCTAATTCGGGGCCCATCATATCGGCAGAAGTTTTACCCAAATAGTCCTCGGGAGTTTGATTAAACCTCTCGAGCCACTTGCCATAAACTCCTGTATGCCGCTGGTTGGTGTCGAGGGTAAACACCACATCATCTATTGAGGTGACTAGCGAACGGAATCGCTCCTCGCTCTGGTAAAGGTCGCGCTGGTAATTAATCTCGGTGGTAATATCACTTAAAGTGCAAAGCAAAATATCACGATCCTCACCATCAAAGCGCACTATTGAAGTGTGAAACTTTATAAAAATTATGGACTGGTTATTCCCAATCCTTAAAATTGTATATTGATCGTCGCGGGTATCACGAACCCTTTTTAAGTGGAAGTAGTAATCATCCTGGCTATCGGGATGAACTAAAATGCTAAATTGCTTCCCCTTAATTTGCTCCTCGGTAAGGGTGAGAATTCGATAGAACGCCTTATTTGCTTCGAGCAGGTCACCATTAAGATTTAAAGAACAATAGCCAACAGGAGCGTTATTGTACAGCATTTCTAACCTGCTTTTTTCTCTGTCGAGTGACTGCTGAACTCTAATAAGCTCTGCATTCTGCAGTTCTAACTCAATTTGGTATATCTGCATACTTTCCACTAGCTCCTCAAGGCTATTAGAAAATTCAGCAGGATTTAACTTTTCCCGACTATGTAAAAGTTCCTCGGCTCGTTTAGTAAGCCAATCCTTTTGAGGGTTCGAGTCTGAAGGCATAATCATATTCTAATTTCGACGTAATTTTTTAAAAAACCAGAAAATCGAATATGTAAATATATTAATTATTGATTATCCTTTTTTATAAAAAGATGTGAAATTGCATAGGTTTCAAATAGGCTCATCCCCTATTACCTATCGATGATTCCAACGAATTAAATCTATTTCTTAAGGTACAATTCAATTATCGACAGTAAATCGTCCTTAAGTATGGGTTTGGAAATATAATCGTTGCAACCAGCTGCAATACACTTCTCCTTATCGCCCGACATGGCGTAGGCAGTTAGGGCAACTATCGGGATACTGAGCTGCATTTGCCGAATGGTTTTGGTTGCCTCCATGCCGTTCATGATTGGCATTTTTATGTCCATCAGAATTATATCGATGTTGGGATTCCCCTCGGCAACCTCAACGGCTTTAAGGCCGTTATCAACGTGAATTACCTGTGCACCAGTATCGCTCAGTAGCTCATTGAGGTATAAAAAGTTGGCCGCTTCATCCTCGGCAACCAGTATCACTTTTGATTTGAAGTTATACACATTCTTGGGCTTTGCAACGCGATGATTCACTCTGGGCAACTCCATATTATGCGGCAGGGTAAAGATAAACTTGGCACCTTGCCCCAGCGCTGATTCCAACCTAATATGGCCGCCAAGCATCTCAACATAGGCTTTGCAAATCGAAAGGCCTAGTCCTGTCCCTCCATAGCTGCGCGTTGCCGATGAATCTACCTGCCTAAAACGATCGAAAACCAATGCCTGGTTTTCGGGTGATATGCCAATACCCGTATCGGCAACAAAAAATTCAATATTCAATGCATTTAGGTTGTAGCCAATCTCCACAGTACCATTATCGGTAAACTTAATGGCATTGCTAAGTAGGTTAGTGAGAATCTGATTGAGTTTGCCCTCATCGGTACTAATAAAGCTCCTCTCATCGGGTAATCCGGGCGACAGAATAATCTGGGTACCCTTGTTGGACGCGTTATGCGAAAACAGCGATTTTAAATTACGTAGGAGTTTGTTCACACTAAACTCCGATTTGTGCATGGTAACCTGACCGGTTTCAATCTTAGAGATATCGAGCACATCGTTTATTATGCCCAAAAGCTGATTGCACGATGCATTGAGCACCTCGGTGTATAGTGTTTGCTTTTCCTTTTTCAGATTTGGCCTAAGGAGAATTTCGGAAAATCCCACGATGGCATTCATAGGGGTACGAATCTCGTGGCTCATATTGGCCAAGAATGCCGACTTCAGCATATCGCTCTCTTCGGCTTTCTTCTTAGCCTCGGCCAGTTCCTTGTTAACGGAAATAACTCGCGAGTTCGACTCGGTTAACTCCTCGTTGAGGGCCATGTACTCTTCGTTCTGCTCCTTGAGTTGCTGTTCGTTTGCCCGTAAACGATGATTAATTTCAATTAGTTCCTCATTTAGCGCCAGGTACTGCTCATTCTGTTCCTTCAGTAGTAGTTTACTTTGCGCCAGCTGCTCCTCCCACTTTTTCCGTTCGGTAATATCAATATGAATACCAAACATCAGAAAGGGTTTTCCATCCTCGGTCCATTGAGTGACCTTTCCCCTATCCTGAATCCAAACCCAGTGCCCATCCTTATGTCTCATTCTAAACTCGCACTGGTAGTATTCTACATCCCTGTCGAAATGCCTCTTTATTTGCTCCATGGCAATGTGCTCATCATCGGGATGAACAAACTTGAGCCATGTGTTAATGTTTGCAGGTGATATCTCGGAAAGTGAATAGCCTATCATCATCGCCCAACGCTCATTGTAAACGGTGTGCCCTGTTTGCACATTCCACTCCCATGTTCCTACGTTAGTTCCCTCGATAATATTGGCCAGTCGCGATCGTTCATCCCTAAGCTTAACCTCGGCCTCAAATCGTTCGCTAATATCCTGCACGTTAACTATTCGATACAAGGGCTTTCCATGTTCATCCTTAATAGCGGTCATGCTAACAAGCACAGGAAATCTTACACCATTTTTTTTCACATGCCACGATTCAAAAACATGATACCCCTTTTGATAAGCAGTTTTAATTTCTTTCCCTATCCGGCCCTCTTCCTCAGGGGCAAACACCTTGGCAATGGGTATCTCTTTAAGTTCCTCCTTAGAGTAACCATACATATCGGCAAAAGCGGGATTGAAAATGTCGAAATAAGGATTCTCTCCTATGCCCAGCACAATGCCCATTCGGGTTGATGAAAAGATATTCTCCCACAATCGTAGCTGCTCTTCCGTTCTCTTTCGCTCATCGATATCGAATACGCTGCCAACAAACTCCTCGATACTACCAAACTCGTCGCGAATTGGCTCGTACTGACCAAAAACCCATCTCGAATTCGAGTTGTTGAAACCAGTTCGAAATTCCAGCCCAAATGTCTTACCCAACTTTTCATTTTCGATCCACAACCGCTGCACACGATCAATATCCTCTTCTGCCACAATGGCATTATGATTTTTGCCTATCACCTCATCAACCGAAAAGCCCATAATCTCGCACCAGCGCTCGTTCACAAACGAAATTGTGCCATTCCTGCTCAACTTATAAATCCCCACAGGCGACGACTGCGCCAAAGTGCGAAATAGTTCCTCGCTATCACGTAATGCTTGAACCGATTGTAGCTTAACCTCCTGGTCGTACAAAATTTTTCCGATAAGAATAGTCGCTAGAGGGTAAAAAACTATAATAGCAGGGCCAATCTCTTTTAAAACCGAAATAGCATTACTGTATGGTAGCGTAAAAGTTAGAACAAGCATTACCGCATGAACCAGAATCCCAAATCCCAATAGGAAAAGGCTCGACATCCTCTTGTTTATAATCCTACGGCGATAATAATACACTACACCAATAATGGCCGATGCAACTATTACCGAAACACCCATAATGGCGCCAGCACCACCCTGATAAACTCTTAGTGCTATTGCCATTCCTGCCGATATAGCGGCGGCTACTGGGCCAAAGAATAAAGCGCATAAGCTTAACACTACCGAGCGGCCATCGAATACTATTCCTACGTCAAAAACCAGTGGATTTACCATCCCCAACATGGCCACCGAACCAAACAAGAAACCCTGAAGTATAGCGCCTTTATTGGAAGTACGACTCCATCGGTTATCGATAAAGCTTGAAATTATGCTTAGGGCAACAAGTATTGAAAGGTTATAAATAAGTTCAATAACAAACATAAAGCGCTAATATTAGGATAATGTCACAACACATCAAAAGAATTGTAAATCTGTAAAAATAAAGAATTTGTTTGCCCGTGTCATGGTAGTTTTTTCGAAAAAAAGATGATATACATCACCTTGTGTTTTGGAGTAAAAATCTGTTTAACGAAGGTTATGTAGAAAAATTAAACCCATCAAAATTCATTTTTGATGGGTTTAATGCTAGAGTGTTATGCCTTTTAACTTCTATAAAAAGACACTATCAATTATATTGTCGTCAGCAATGTTGGGAATTGTAACCTTTAGGGTTGGGGTTCGTTCCATCTCACGCCGAATGGCGAAAATGGCCTCCTCGTTTCGAGCCCAGCTGCGGCGTGCAATTCCATTATTAACATCCCAAAGAAGCATGGAACGAAGGCGACGGTCAGCCTCAGCCGAACCATCTAGGGTCATACCAAACCCTCCGTTTATCACCTCACCCCAACCAACTCCTCCTCCATTGTGAATCGATACCCACGTGGCGCCCCGGAACGAATCGCCAATCACGTTGTGAATTGCCATATCGGCAGTAAAACTTGACCCATCGTAAATATTTGAGGTTTCCCTATAAGGTGAGTCGGTACCCGACACATCGTGATGATCGCGGCCAAGTACTATGGGTGCCGAAATTACTCCATCGCGAATTGCCTTGTTAAAGGCTTCTGCAATCTTTATACGGCCCTCTGAATCGGCATATAGAATTCGAGCTTGCGAACCAACCACCAGCTTATTCCTGCCGGCTTCTCTTATCCAGTGGATATTATCCTCGAGCTGGCCAGTAATTTCTTTAGGTGCTGTTTTGGCAATCTCCTCAAGAACCTGCTGTGCAATACGGTCAGTTTTCTCCAAATCAATTGGATTTGATGAAGTACAGACCCAGCGGAATGGCCCAAAACCGTAATCGAAAAACATTGGCCCCATAATATCCTGCACGTACGATGGGTAACGGAATCGTCCATCCTGAGCCATAATATCGGCACCAGCCCTGCTAGCCTCCAGTAGAAACGCGTTGCCATAATCGAAGAAGTACATCCCGCGCTGGGTAAGCGTGTTAATTGCCTTTACATGGCGACGAAGGGTTTCGTAAACCCTCTCCTTAAACTGATCAGGATCTGAAGCCATAAGCCGATTAGACTCGTCAAACGATAAGCCTACGGGGTAATACCCGCCAGCAAAAGGGTTATGCAACGAGGTTTGGTCGCTTCCTAAGTCTACTTCAATATCCTCAACTGCTAGACGTTCCCACAAATCAACAATATTTCCTTGATATGCTATTGAAATGGGCTCTTTGCCTTTCATCGCTTTTTTAACTCTAGGGATTAACTCGTCGAGATTTTCGTAAACCTCATCAACCCATCCCTGTCCATGTCGTACCTGAGTTGCCTTTGGGTTAACCTCTGCAATTAGGCTTACCATTCCGGCAATTACTCCAGCCTTTGGTTGAGCGCCCGACATACCGCCTAAACCAGATGACACAAATAGTTTACCACGTAAATCGGTCTCGCCAGGCTTCATCCGCTTACGGCCTGCATTCATTACAGTTATGGTAGTACCGTGAACAATCCCCTGAGGGCCAATGTACATAAACGAGCCAGCAGTCATTTGGCCATACTGCGTTACTCCCAGAGCATTAAAGCGCTCCCAGTCATCCTTGCTACTGTAGTTGGGAATCATCATGCCATTGGTAACCACAACCCTGGGCGCTTCCCCATGTGAAGGGAACAAACCCATTGGATGCCCCGAGTAAAGCACAAGGGTATGCTCATCGGTCATTTCGGCCAGGTACTTCATGGTTAATAGGTATTGTGCCCAGTTTTGGAATACGGCTCCATTTCCTCCATAAGTAATGAGCTCGTGAGGATGTTGCGCTACTGCGTAGTCGAGATTATTGCTCAGCATAAGCATTATGGATGCAGCTTGCACAGATTTATGAGGAAAATCGTTGATGCTCCGAGCGGTAATCTCATAATCGGGGCGGAAGCGATACATGTAAATCCTTCCGTACTCCTGCAGCTCGCGGGCAAATTCCTCTGCCAAAATGGCGTGATGCTTGGCAGGGAAATACCTTAGCGCATTTTTAAGGGCCAGTTTTTTCTCGGCTATTGTTAAAATTTGCTTGCGTTTGGGAGCATGGTTTACCGATGGATCCCAGGCTTTTGGGGCAGGTAATTCATCGGGAATACCCTGCAAAACAGCCCTTTGAAACTCGTCTCTGGTCATATCTTTTTGCTAATTATTTTGTTCTGGCGGTAAAGTTACTACTTTTCAGCTGCAATTATCAACAAAATTGGCTTATGGCATAGCACACTTTTTGATGTTTAAGAACCTAACTTTAACTATCTTTACAAATCAACTTAAATACAATTAACTATGACTAAAAAACGTCTTTTATACTTCATGGCACTGGTAATGCTTGTGCCGTTCTTTAGCAGCTGCGGGTACAACCGAATGGTATCGCTCGACGAGGGTGTAACCTCACAGTGGGCCAACGTGGAAAATGTATACCAACGTAGGATGGATCTCATCCCTAATCTTGTAAATACTGTTAAGGGATATGCCAACTTCGAGCAGCAAACCCTAACTCAGGTTATCGAAGCCAGGGCAAAAGCAACTCAGGTTACAATTGATCCTACAAATCTCACTGAGGCAAACATGCAGCAATTCCAGCAGGTGCAAGGAGAACTTAGCAGCGCGCTTTCTCGCTTACTGGTTACCATTGAGCGCTACCCAGACCTTAAGGCAAATCAAAATTTTCTGGATCTACAAGCACAGCTTGAAGGAACAGAAAACCGCATTGCCGTTGAAAGGCGAAAATTCAACGAGTCGGTTCAATCATACAACTCTTACATCCGCTCGTTCCCCAGGGTGATTTATGCAGGGTGGTTTGGATTTGAGAAGAAAGGCTACTTTGAGGCCGATCAGGCTGCCCGACAAGCACCAGCAGTTGATTTTGGCAACTAAGCTGATAATCAAAATTATTTGAAATGGCTGACGAATATTTTAAACTAGGCGAAAGGATTCGAATAGTTGACGCAGTAAAGCAAGCCGAGAAAAATACATCGGGTGAGATTCGTGTTCACATCGAGAATCACACTAAAAAGGATATCCTCGATAGAGCCGCCGATGTATTTGCCCTGCTGAAAATGCACAAAACCGAACAGCGAAATGGAGTACTTTTTTACCTTGCTCTAAACGATAAACAGTTTGCTGTGCTGGGCGATGCAGGCATTAATGCTGTAGTCCCCAAAGATTTTTGGGAGTCAATTAAGGATGAGATGGTGAAGCACTTCGCTCAAAACGATTTTACGCAAGGCCTTATCACCGGAATTACTATGGCTGGTGTGAAACTTAAGGAGCACTTCCCCTACCAAACCGACGATGTTAACGAACTACCAGACGAGATTTCGTTTGGAAAACAGTAAATGGTTATGAAAAAGGTTAAATACTTCTTATCGGTAATTTTATCGATATTCATCCTTTCCGCTGCTGCGCAGGAAATTCCCGAGCCCATGCACCCCCCTAGGTTGGTAAACGATTTTGCCGGCACGCTGAACCAAAATGAGTGGGCACAGCTGGAGCAGAAGCTGCGTAATTACCACGATACCACATCAACCCAGATTTACATTGTAATCGTTAGCGATTTGATGGGATACGATATAGCCGACTACACCGTTCGGCTGGGCGAGAAGTGGGGAATTGGGCAAAAAGGGAAAGATAACGGCGCAATAATTCTCATTAAACCCCGCATTGGAAATGAGCGAGGCGAAGCCTTTATTGCCACTGGTTACGGGCTGGAAGATGTAATACCCGATGCGGTTGCCCGCAGGGTAATTGACCGCGAACTTATCCCCCATTTTCAGGAGGGTAACTACTACCGCGGTTTCGATGCAGCAACAACTGCTATGATCAATTTGGCCTCGGGCAAATTCTCGGCCGATGGGTACATGGGCAGTGGAGGATTTGTCGTAATATTCCCCTTACTTATCTTCATCATACTGTTCATTGTGCTTAGGCGCAACGTTGGCAAAACTCAACGGAGTTCAATAGGACATAGCGTACCCTTCTGGATAGCCATGGGGATGCTATCGGGTAGCGGACGAAGCAGCGGTGGATTTGGCGGATTTAGCTCCGGCAGTGGTGGATTTGGAGGTTTCTCGGGTGGTGGTGGCGGTTCCTTTGGTGGCGGAGGCGCCAGAGGCAGCTGGTAGTTCTAAGTCTAGACTCAAGGTAATTCTGAATGAGGCCAATTTCGCTAAAAGCGAAAGTGGCCTCATTTGGTTATTCCCATATACAAATCGCTATTTTAAGCGCTTATCCAGATACTTGTCAATTTTGGATGGGTTTGTATAGGGTGAGAATCGCTTTACTGGCTTTCCGTTGGCATCGATCAGAAATTTGGTAAAATTCCACTTTATTCGGCTTCCGAAACAGCCGCCCAACTCCTTCTTGAGATACTTGTAAATTGGATGAGCCTTTTCACCGTTAACATCAACTTTTGAAAACATCGGAAACGTAACTCCGTAGTTTATCAAGCATCCGTCGGAGATTGATTTCTCGTCGCCAGGCTCCTGGTTACCAAACTGATTGCACGGAAATCCCAGAATTACCAAACCCTTATCCTTATACTTCTGATGAAGTTTTTCCATTCCCTCGTACTGCGGGGTTAGCCCACATTTGCTTGCGGTGTTCACCACCAAAACTGTTTTACCTTTAAAGGCATCCTTTTTGATTTCTGTACCTTGCAGGCTCTTTGCCGAGAATTGATAAAATTGACTTGTCATTGTTTTACTTTATTTAGATTCAACTAGGTTAATCTCAACATCAACATTATTTCGAATTGCCTTGGAGTAAGGACAAGCACCATGCGCTTTTTCGAGTAGTTCGTGTGCCTTGGATTTCTCTACCCCATTCACCTCCACATCAAGCGCTATACTGATACTAAACCCGTCGGTATCGGACGCCATTAAGCTTACCGTTGAGGTAACGGTTGAGGTAATTCTTAGCCTCTCCATTCGGGCCACAAAGTTCAACGCGCTGTCGAAACAGGCTGCGTAACCTGCGGCGAAAAGCTGCTCGGGGTTGGTGAACTCACCCTCGGAACCCCCCATCGATTTAGGTATTCGAACCTCCAGGTCTAAAGCACCATTGTCTACAACCACCCTACCGTTTCTTCCGCCAGTAGCAACGGCACTTGTTTGATAAACTGTTTTCATTTTCTTGTATATTTATCGTTTGCGATATTATTGTTTTCGATACAAATGTAGTTACTTTTTTTATATCGCAAGCGATATATGTATAATTATTTCAAAAAAAACAACATACTGATTATGTGCAAATAAAAAATCCTACTGGTTGCTCACCAGTAGGATTTTTTTGAAATTAGATGTAAATCCGGGGAGGTATCCCTGGGAAATAGTCGGGTTACATGTGGATAACTTCCCCGTAAGCGGCAGCGGCAGCCTCCATTATGGCCTCGCTCATGGTTGGGTGCGGGTGAATGCTTTTGATAAGTTCATGACCAGTAGTTTCGAGATTACGAGCAACAACCAGCTCAGCTATCATCTCGGTAACGTTTCCTCCTATCATATGAGCGCCTAGCAGCTCGCCGTACTTAGCATCGAAAATAAGCTTTACAAAACCATCGCGGATTCCTGCTGCAGTTGCTTTACCCGATGCAGTGAAAGGAAACTTACCCACCTTAATCTCGTAGCCAGCCTCCTGGGCTGCTTTCTCGGACAAGCCAACTGACGAAACCTCGGGCATGGTGTAGGTACAACCTGGAATATTCTTGTAGTTAATAGGGTGAACATCCATTCCAGCAATTTTCTCAACACATGCAATGCCTTCGGCCGATGCTACGTGGGCCAGCGCTGGACCAGGAATAATATCCCCAATGGCGTATATCCCCTCGACATTGGTACGGTAAAAATCATCGACCTTAACACGGCCATTTACCATTTCAACGCCTAACTCCTCGAGGCCAATACCTTCGGTATTGGGTGCAATTCCCACTGCTGAAAGCACCACCTCGGCCTCAATAACCTCTTCACCCTTCTTGGTTTTTACTGTAACCTTGCAGATACCTGTACTAGTGTCAACAGCTTCAACCGAGGAGCTGGTCATCACTTTTATCTTATTTTTCTTGAATGATCTTTCCAGTGTTTTTGAAACCTCTTCGTCCTCGAGCGGAACGATATTGGGCATAAATTCCACTAGCGTAACCTCGGTTCCTATGGCATTGTAGAAGTACGCAAACTCGCTGCCTATAGCTCCGGAACCAACAACAACCATTGACTTAGGTTGTTTGGGCAGCGAAAGTGCCTGACGGTAACCAATAATCTTTACACCATCCTGCTTAAGGTTGGGCAACTCGCGCGAGCGTGCTCCTGTTGCAAGAATTATGTGCTTGGCGGTTACCTCCTGCGATTTTCCATCGGAATCGGTTACTACAACAATTCCCTTCCCCTTAAGCTTTCCAACACCGTTGATAACATCAATCTTATTCTTTTTGAAGAGGAATTCAATTCCCTTGCTCATATTGGCAGCCACATCGCGACTACGGGAGATCATCTTTTCAAAATCGGGTTTAACATCGCTGGTCAATACGCCATAATCGGCAGCATGCGATGCGTACTCGAAAACCTGTGCGCTTTTGAGGAGCGCTTTGGTGGGAATACAACCCCAGTTAAGACATATACCGCCTAGGTTCTCCTTTTCCACCACACCAACCTTCATTCCAAGCTGGCTTGCTCTAATGGCGGCCACGTATCCGCCTGGGCCACTTCCTATTACTAGTACATCGTAGTTCATAATGTTATTCGTTTGATTATACGCTGATTTATAATTGCTTCAATCTAAGTTTAACAAATATCTCCTTAAATAGTTTAGCCAAGGCAAATATGGCCACTAAAACCATAATGATTGTTGCGCCAGAGGGCACATTCATATTGTACGACAAAACCAAACCGCCTACAGCACCTACAAACCCAATTGCCATCGACAAGAATATAATGCGATAAAACCTTTTTGTGAAAAGGTTGGCAGTGCTTGGGGGAATGGTGAGCAACGAGATAAGTAGAATTATTCCTACCATTCGAATGCTAAGAACAATTGTTAGGGCTAAAAACCCTTTTAGAATGTAGGAGAAGGTTTTAACGGGAATTTGCTGGGTTTTAGCAAAATCGGGATCAAAGGCAATAAATAGGATTGCTCTGTAAAATAGCAGAAAAAATGCCACCATAACCACAACCAGAGCAGAGAGTAACCAAATATCGGCAGTTGAAACGGTAAGTATAGAGCCAAACAAAAATGTCATCAAATTCGGGGAGTAGCCTGGGGTAAGGTATATAAAGAAAATGCCAATAGCCATTCCAACCGACCACAGAATGCCAATGGCAGAATCTTCGCGAACAGCCATCCGCTGGGACAAAGCTTCAACACCAAATGCCGATAGAACTGCAAAAAGGGCTGCCCCAGCAATTGGATTAACTCCTAAATAGTACGCAATGCCAATACCTCCGAAGGAGGCGTGGGTAATTCCTCCACTTAGAAATACCAACCTTCGCGCTACTATAAACGACCCCACAAGTCCTGCTGCAATAGAAATAAGAAAAGCCGCCCAAAAGGCGTTAATGACAAACTGATACTGGAAAAAATTTGTAAGAGTGTTAAGCATTTTGTGAGTTATCGGTTGTAAGTCTGGAGTTGTAAGTTGTTAGTTGTTAGTTCTCCGTTGTTGGATGTCGGCCTGCCTACTTCACCTGTCTGGCTTACTAACGAGAGGGACCTCCGTCCGTTGCCGGCTAACAAGGTCAGGTGTGAGTTCCTAAAACAGTATGGGGAACTGGACCATGTGCAATAATTTGAATTGGACAATCGTAGGCTGCAAGCTGATCGGAGGTTATTGTATTTGATGGATGGTAGTGTAGATTTCTATTAACACAGGCTATGGTTTTAACGTGCGAAGTAATAGTTCCCAAGTCGTGCGATACCATAATGATGGCCATCTCCTTATTTAACTCCTTAAGCAACTCGTAGAGCTCCTTCTCGAACTTGTTGTCGACGTATGTGTTGGGCTCGTCTAGAATTAATAACCGGGGATGCGAAACTAGGGCTCGACTTAAAAATGCCCTTTGCAGCTGACCGCCCGATAGCTCACCAATGGCCATTCCCTTAAGATTTTCAATACCTACTCGATTAAGCATATCGGTTGCCAATTTTCTATCGTTAGATGTAAAACGACCAGTAACTCCACGCCTACCCAGAAGTCCTGATAGGACAACATCCAAAACGGTTATTGGGAATCGCTTATCGATGGTGGACATCTGTGGCAGGTATCCAAAAAGTGCCTCGTTGGGGGTTAATGGGTAATGCGTTACTTTACCTTTAATGGGCTTTAACTCGCCCAAAAGGAGCTTTAGTAGCGTTGTTTTCCCGCCTCCATTGGGTCCAATTACACCAATAAAATCAAAATCGGAAATGGTAAGATTAACATCCTTTAGGATGACATCAGGACCATATCCTACCGATGCTGAAACAATTTCTAATATTTTGGACATTTACTCTTTTATATAACTAATCAGTTACTTCACATTTAGAACAACAAAAACCTTCAACCATTAATAATTTGCCACATCTACTCCCCTCTCAAAGCACTACTAAGCATATCCGTTATATGGTACATATTCTTTAACCAGTTCTCGTCCAAGGGGTCAATCACCTCAACTTTTCCTCCAATATCGGCAGCAGCCGTTTTGGCTGTATTAGCATCAAATTCCTTTTGGATAAAGATTGTGTTTGCCCCTTGTTGACGAGCAGAGCCTAGAACTGATTTAAAGTGTTTCATTGAGGGTGCTTTTCCGTCCTCCTCGAGCGAAACCTGTGTTAGCCCATAATCCCTTGCATAGTAGGTAAGCGCAGGGTGGAATATGAAAAACTTTTTTGATTGAGTGCTGGCTAGCTCGCGCTGAATATGAACATCCAACGAATCGATATCGCTTAGAAACGTTTGAGCATTGGTGTTAAAAACTAAAGCATGCTGGGGAAACTTTTCTACTAAAACGCTAGTGATAGCTCCCACCATTTTTTTAACTTCAGCAGGCGAACTCCAAACGTGTGGATCGTTACCATGGCTATGAGAGTGACCATGGTGATGGTGCCCAATACAAACTCCCTCGAGCAAACTCAAATCCTTTGAATGATCCACAACCAGAAGGTTGGGATTTTGCTTTTGAATATTTTTAAGCATCGATATCTCAAAATCGAGCAAGCCCAATGAAAAATAGACTGCGGAATGGCTGAGCGATTTTAGCTGAGATGCTGTGGGTTCGTATGTTTCGGGGCTCGATCCCGCAGGCACCATCACCTCAACCCGCACAAGAGTATCGGCAATGCGCTCAACAAAATATTTTTGGGGCGATATGCTTACCACAACCCCTAGCCTGGAATCGGGTTCGTTATGAGTTACGCAACCAGCCATTAGTATAGAAGAAAGTATCGCAGTTAAAAGTAATCTTTTCATAAAACTTTATTTGAGAATTAAGCGCAACCAAAATTAGTCACAATTCAACAAAACACAAAACACAGGGAAATGTTCCATGCTATTCACCAAAATAAAGATTCTTTCCTAGAGAATACAAATTACCCAATACAGAATTATAATCTAAAACTAATGGCAACTACCAAGTGTTACTTCAAAAAAATCTAAGTTTTATGAGTTTTTAAACCTTAGTATGCTTTTTTTTACTTACTTTGGTGTAAAATAACCATATCGATGCTACGTAGATTTTTATTTACCCTTCTGATAATAATCCCTAATTTTACTGTTGGGCAGGAAAGTTCCGGCAAAGTAGATAGCCTGCTACAAGTGCTCGACAAGTCAAAAGATGCTGATCGGATAAGTATTTTAATAGAGATAAGCCAACTCTTTAGGGATAATGAGAGGAGTTTACTGTACGCAAATCAAGCTTATGAGGCTGCCTCTAAGCAGAAAGATAGAAAAGGACAAGCCGAAGCACTTTTTGCCATTGGAAGATATTACTTCCTTAGCTACAACGAAGCACAATCGCTCACCTACTTTTTCGATGCGCTAGAGATTACCAAAGAACTTTCCGACAACAAAAAAACTGCTGAAATACTAAGAAATATTGGCACATCTTACTATTATCAAGATTCGCTTGAGAAATCGAAACAATACTCTCAACAAGCGTACGAAATAGCTGTGATTGCTAACGACAAGTTGGAACAAGCCGAAGCTTTATTAAATTTATCCGAAATCCATAATAGACTCTACGAACAAGATGAGGCCCTTAAACTATGCTATCAAGCCCTAGACCTTGTGGCTCCCATTGGCGATCCCAAATGTCTAATCAACGTATACTTTACTCTGGGCCGTCAGTACTACGATATGGCCAACTACCAAAAATCTATTGAGTACTACCTGAAGGGCATTGAGATTCAGGAATCTATAAACGATTTCGAAAGCCTGATCGCCTCGCACCATATGCTGGGGCGAACCCACAGAACCATTGGTAACTACCAATTAGCCCTAGAACAATATCAGAAAAGTTTAAAATACTCCGAACAGCTTAACGATAAGCGGTCAATTGCCGCAAATAGTACGGAGATAGGTTTGGTTTACATCAGCCTATCGAGAAGTTTGCTCTCTGTTGAAGAAAACGAGGTTAACTACCGTCGAGCCCTTAGCTACCACGAAGTTGCCTTGGAAATTCATCAGGGCAATAAGGATAACCGAAAAATTGCTGAATCGCTTAATAACATTGCCAACACCTATTCTAATCTGGCTGTTAATGAATTTGTGTCACGGTTTGGTGAGTTCTGGGAAGACTCCTTAATACTCCTGCCTCCCGATACCATTAGAGAAGCTTTCCATAAAACTTTTGAATACTACAGGCAAGCCCTTAAGATTTTTGAAGAGGAGGAACAGAAGCAGGAAATAATAAACGTAAACATTAATCTGGGTACACACCTAATTTACACGCGTAACTGGAGCGAGGTTACTCAACACTTTAATAAAGCCCTACGCATTGCTCGCGAAACCAATAGCCAACCAGATATTGCCTTAGTACTATTATACTATGGTGAGTACTACTCAAGAATTAAAGATTTTGAGAATGCGGAGCAAACCCTAAGCCAATGCTTAAGGATTTTCACTAACCTAGGCACTAAGGATATGATGCGACATGCACATCAGCGACTGGCAAAGGTTTACGAAGAAATTGGTAACTTACCCAAAGCCATTAAACATATCAAAGCCTTCAATCAGATAAAAGATGAACTCTTCTCGGAGCAGAGTCAAAAGATTATCACCGAGATGCAAACCAAATACGAGACCGAGAAGAAGGAGCAAGAGATTAAACTTTTAAACAACGAGCGTGAACTTCAGCACTCCGTAATTCAACGCCAACGCCTTACAATTGCCATATCCATTGGTGGTATAATTGTTATCTTAGCCTTTGCCATGCTACTTATAAATATGGTTAGGCAAAAACAAAGGGCCAACAAAATACTTGAGGAGAAAAACGAGCTTATATCGCACCAAAAACAGGAGATAACCGACAGCATCCGATATGCGAGCCGCATACAAACAGCAATTTTGCCATCGCCCACAATATTATCCGAAGCGCTTCAGGAGCACTTTGTGCTTTTTCTTCCCCGAGATATCGTTAGTGGAGACTTTTACTGGTTTACGCGCCTTGGGAATAAGATGGTTTTGGTGGCAGCCGACTGCACTGGACACGGTGTACCAGGTGCTTTTATGAGCATGCTGGGGGTGTCGTTCCTTTACGAAATTGTAAACAAGGAGGGCATTATGCAGCCCGCAGAGATATTGAACAGGCTTAGGGAATTCGTTAAGCTCACCCTTTCGCAAACTGGAAAAAAAGATGAGCAAAAGGATGGCATGGATATCTCGCTAAGCATGCTCGATTTGGAAAACATGAAATTGGAATGGGCTGGAGCATACAATCCACTTATCCTAATAAGAAACGATGAGGTAATTGAATACAAGGCCGACAAGATGCCTGTTGCAATTCATATTACAGATCATAAGCCCTTCACAAACCACGAGATTGATCTTCAAGCAGGAGACGTTTTCTACATGTTCTCCGATGGTTTCCCCGATCAGTTTGGAGGAGAAGATGGTCGAAAGTTCATGTCGAAAAGGTTTAAGCAACTGCTGCTCGACATTCACCACAAGCCCATGGAGGAGCAAAAAGAGATACTTCACCAGGAACACCTCAGCTGGCGGGGTGCCATAGAGCAAATTGACGATATAGTTGTGTTTGGCGTTAGGGTTTAAGGACATTTAGCATTAGATTAGCCTCTTGCTGCCTTTAGTCAAAAAATGTCTACCTTAGCCGCGTTATTCTATCTAATTTTCATCATGACTAAAAAGGATGGTTTTAAATCTGCACTAACTGTAAATCCAGGAGTAGAACAACCCCCATCAGTAAATAGCAATGTAATTTCACGCTTAAAACAACATAAGCGTAAGCCACTTGAATTGGATCAATATGTAGATGGAATACTAAACCGTGATATTTCTATCTTAAGTCAGGCTATTACGCTTATTGAAAGTTCGTTGCCTAGCCATTTTGAGTTAGGCCAGCGCGTCATTGAGCAATGCCTCCCCCATGCTGGAAAATCGATTAGGATTGGGATTACAGGAGTTCCTGGTGTAGGGAAAAGCACTTTTATCGAAGCGCTAGGAAGTACCATTACCTGCGCAGGTGGACGGTTAGCTGTACTAGCCATCGACCCCAGCAGCGAGCGCAGCAAGGGCAGCATTTTAGGCGATAAAACCCGGATGGAGACACTTTGTAACGATCCCAACGCCTTTATTCGCCCATCACCGTCGGCTGGTTCGCTGGGTGGCGTAGCCCGAAAAACCCGCGAATCGATTATCCTTTGCGAAGCGGCTGGATTTGACACCATATTTATAGAGACTGTGGGTGTTGGACAAAGCGAAATCGCTGTGCACTCAATGGTCGATTTCTTTCTCCTGCTTATGTTGGCAGGTGCTGGCGACGAACTCCAGGGTATTAAACGCGGAATAATGGAGATGGCCGATCTGATAGCCATTACCAAAGCCGATGGCGAAAACGTGCAAAAGGCTAATATGGCAAAGGTTCAGTACGAGAACGCTCTGCACCTATTCCCCAAGCCCGAGTCGGGTTGGCTTCCAAGGGTAAAAACTTGCTCTTCGGTAACCAAGGATGGTATAAATGGTATTTGGGACGAAATACTTGATTACGTAAGCACAACAAAGCAATCAAGTTTTTTTCAAAACCGACGATTGAACCAATCAAAGTACTGGATGTTTCAATCTATTACAGAATCTTTGAAGGATGATCTTTTCAATAACCATCAGGTGCAGAAAGTTCTAGCAAACGCCGAAAAGGATGTGCTCAACGACCGAATAAGCTCATTTGCAGCCGCCAAGAGGGTTCTGGAATTCTACAAATCACTTTAAACATAAATCACCATAATTTGTTATCAACCAAAAAAAGTAAAATGAAAAGACTACTAGCAATTGCTTCAGCAGCACTTCTGCTTATTTCGTGCTCATCGGACGAGTACAAAATTACTGGTACCATTGAGGGGGCAACCGACCAAATGGTACGTTTAAAAACCATGCAGGACAACGAACTTATCAACGTAGATTCTACGATGATGATGGGTGGAAAATTCGAATTCAAGGGCAACATATCCGTTCCCGATATTTTTGCCATCGATTTCAGTTCGCCTGAGGATCGACTAATCCTTTTCCTCGAGAGTTCCAAAATCACCATTACAGGGAATATCGACAATATCATATCAAGTGATATTAAGGGATCAGCAACTCAAGACTTGCTTAAAGAGTTTAACACGCTACAAGAAGAAGCATCGCAACCCCTTATGGCCATTCAGCAAAAATTTCAAATGGCTGCCATGGACGGAACACTAACGCCAGAGATGGAAACTGAACTCCGCGATGAGTTTATGGCAGAAAGCGATAAGATGATGGAATCGGTTAAAGCATTTGCCCTTGCCAATACCAACTCTGTGTTATCGGCCTACATTGTTCTTACCCAACTTGCTGGCAATGTTGAGTTTACCGAATTAGAAAGCATTGTGGCAAAATTTCCAAAAAGCATTCAGGAGTCACCCTTTGTGAAAGCGCTTAACGAGAAGATTGATGTGGAGCGATTAACTGCTGTGGGGCAACCTTTTATGGATTTCACCCATCCCGACCCCGATGGCAACCTAATCACATTTTCTACGCTTACTGGCAAAAACTACATCCTTCTTGATTTCTGGGCTGGCTGGTGTACCCCTTGTCGTCGCGAGAACCCAAATCTAGTTAACCTTTACAACCAGTATAAGGATAAGGGATTTGATATCTTTGGCGTATCTCTCGATCGCCGCAGGCAGGAGTGGCTCGATGCCATTGCAACCGATGGATTGACATGGTCACAAGTTTCGGATATCACTGGATGGGAAAACCCCGTAGCAAAGATGTACGGAATTCAATCGATACCTGCCAGTTTGCTTATTAGCCCCGATGGAAAGATTATTGCTAAAAACCTTCGTGGCGACGAGTTGGCCAAAAAACTTGCTGAACTACTTGACTAATATTATCAAATATATACTAGAAAAAAGGGGCTCTCGCCCCTTTTTTCTATTTAACCAATTTCACGATAAAGACTCGAATAACTCCACGGCTTTTGCAATCGCAGCATCGAGCTGCTGAGGATTTTTACCGCCTGCAGTGGCGTAGAATGGCTGTCCGCCTCCACCTCCCTGCATCACCTTTGCTGCCTCGCGGATAATTGTTGAGGCATTAGCAGCTTTCGACTCAATAACAGAATCCGCAATCATTACGGTGAGTAAGGGCTTGCCGCCCAGATCTGCGCCCAGAACCAGAAAAAGATTTTCCACCTCGTTGCGAAGCTGGTAGGCCAAATCCTTAATGGCCTCTGCATTGTCGAGTTCAACTTTATGAGCAATAATGTTTGCGCCATTACCTGCGGCGCAAGCTGCTTTAAGTGAGTTTTTGATAGTTTTAACCTGCTCCTTGGTAAACTGCTCAATTTGCTTGCGCAGCCCAGCATTCTCACTTACGAGTTTCTCTATGGCAGGACTTAGCTCAGGAGGATTACCAAGTATGTTCTTGAGATGCTTAATGCCATCGACTTGCTGATACAAAAACTCTTCGGCTTTTTGTGCTGTAATAGCCTCAATTCTACGAATCCCTGCTGATATTGCTCCTTCGGATACTATTTTGAAAAGACCAATATTCCCTGTTGCTGTAACGTGTGTGCCTCCGCATAACTCTACCGAATCGCCAAAACGAATCACTCGAACGGAGTCGCCATACTTCTCCCCAAATAATGCTATGGCTCCCATCTGCTGAGCATTCTCCATGGGAACATCGCGATGCTCATCAATCAAGGTGTTTGCTCTAATAGCCTGGTTAACCAAAATCTCAACCCGACGAATCTCCTCATCGGTCATTTTTTGGAAATGGGCAAAGTCGAATCGGAGGTAATCGGGATGCACCAAAGAACCCTTCTGCTCCACGTGAACTCCTAAAACATGCCTAAGGGCATTGTGTAGCAAGTGCGTTGCTGTATGGTTATTGGCCGTACTCATGCGCTTTTCAACATCAACCTCTGCAGTAAAAACTTTCTGTGGATCAAGAGGTAGTTTGTTCACCAGGTGAATAATTAGATTATTCTCCTTTATTGTATTCTGAATGGAAATGGTTTCAGAATCGCTGGAAATTTTTCCCATATCACCTACCTGCCCACCCGATTCGGCGTAGAAGGGAGTTTTGTCGAAAATCAAGTGAAATTGCTCAGCCCCTTTCTGTTTTACTGTGCGGTAACGGGTAATTCTAATCTCGGCCTTCAGGGAATCGTACCCAATGAACTGTGTTTCGGTTGAAGGAATTACCTCAACCCAATCGTGGGTTTCTACCGCTGCAACGCTTCGCGAGCGATCCTTTTGCACCTGCATCTCCTTCTCGAAATCGTCCTTGCTTACCACCATGTTGTGTTCGCGGAGGATAAGTTCTGTTAGATCGAAGGGGAACCCATAGGTATCGTAAAGGATAAAGGCATCGTGACCTGAAATCTGGTTTTTACCTGTGGCTTTGGTTTTGTCGATAATTCCATCGAGTAATCGAATTCCTGTTTCCAGTGTACGAAGGAACGATTGCTCCTCCTCGAAAATTACCTTAGTAATTAGTTCTTGCTGTGCCTCGAGTTCAGGAAACCATGGCCCCATTTGTTTAGCCAGAATGGGCAATAACTTATTGATGAATGGCTCGTGAAAATTTAGGAATGTGTACCCATACCTTACGGCCCTCCTAAGAATTCGGCGAATTACGTATCCTGCTTTCACATTGGAAGGGAGTTGGCCGTCGGCAATGGAGAACGATACTGCTCTAAGATGATCGGCTACCACACGCATGGCCACATCCGATTTGGCAGAATTGCCATACGAAATACCACACAAGCGACTAATTTCTTGAATTAATGGCTGGAAAACATCTGTATCGTAGTTACTCTGCTTTCCCTGAAGGGCCATGCAGAGGCGCTCAAAACCCATTCCAGTATCTACATGCTTAGCGGGAAGACCCTCTAGCGAACCATCGGCTTTGCGATTGAATTGGATAAAAACGAGGTTCCATATCTCAACAACCTGAGGGTGTCCCTGGTTTACTAAGTCTCTTCCAGAGATATTTGCCCTCTCATCGGCGCTTCGCAGGTCGATATGTATTTCGGAGCAAGGGCCACATGGTCCCGAATCGCCCATTTCCCAGAAGTTATCCTTCTTGTTACCCTTCAGAATTCGCTCTCGAGGCAGGTACTTTGCCCACAGGTCAAACGATTCTGTATCCATCTCCAAACCATCATCTGAGCTACCCTCGAACACTGTGGCGTACAGATTCGAGCTATCAATTTTAAGTACATCAACCAGGAACTCCCACGCCCACTCAATGGCCTCGCGCTTAAAGTAATCGCCAAACGACCAGTTGCCAAGCATTTCGAACATGGTGTGGTGGTAGGTGTCGTGTCCCACTTCGTCCAAATCGTTATGTTTCCCCGAAACGCGGAGGCATTTCTGGGAGTTAGCCACCCGCCTGTGCTTGGGCTCAGTGTTTCCCAAAAAAATATCCTTGAACTGGTTCATGCCAGCATTGGTAAACATAAGGGTGGGGTCGTTTTTCACCACCATGGGTGCCGAGGGCACAATTTGATGAATTTTGCTCCTAAAAAAATCTAAAAACGCCTGTCTAGCCTCACCTGAAGTCATAAATGTCTATTATTAAAACGTTTGCAAAACAAAACTGCTAAAAAACGATGTAAAAAAATAATTCCAAAACTTTGCAAAAATAAATATTTACGTTAGATTTGCTGCCGTTAGTCAATTTAGAAACCGTATAAACAGCAATTCGAATCCGTAAAATCACATGGGAAAGAAGAAGTTTAGATATAACCCCACAACCCTCTCCTTTGAGCCCATAGAAATACCCGCACTTAAAAAGATTGCAAATTTAGCAATACAATTCATATCTAGCTTAACTATAGCCGTAATACTTTACTTCTCCTACACCCATTTTTTTGATACCCCAAAGGAAAAAATATTAAAACGTGAACAGGCAGAGATCGCCCTTAAGTTCGACTTGCTTGGGAAGATGCTGGCCGAAGCCGACTTTGTCCTAAACGACATTCAAATAAGGGATAATCATACCTACCGTGCCATTTTTGAGGCAGACACTATTCCCACGACCCTAAGAGTTGGAGGTATGGGAGGTGTTAATAAATACGAAGATTTTAGACGTTTTAGGCACTCCGACTTGCTGATTGACATTGCAAGAAAAATTGACCAAATAACCTGGAAAACATACGCTCAATCCAAATCGTTTGATGAGGTTATAGATCTTGCTAGAAATAAAGAGCAGATGATCCTCAGCATACCGGCCATTCAGCCCATTGCGATTGATGACCTAAACCGTATTTCCGATTATTTTGGAGTTAGAAGAGATCCGTTTTTACGTACAACCAAATTCCATCATGGGATAGATTTTGCTGGTCCCAAGGGCGTTCCCGTTTACGCCACTGGCAACGGTAAAGTTGAAGTGGCTGAATTCTCGTTTTTTGGATATGGTAACGTTATACTAATTGACCACGGATTTGGCTATAAATCGCGTTATGCTCACTTGCAGAAAATTATTGTTAAGCCCGGAGATTCTGTTGTTAGAGGTCAAATTATTGGAACCCTAGGAAATTCTGGTCGTAGCACGGGCCCTCACCTACACTACGAGGTTATACACCGAAATAAAACGGTTGATCCGATTAACTACTTTAATGAGATGAGCTCCGAGGAATTTAGCATAATGGTTCGTAATGTTAACCCCGAGTAATAAACTGTCTATCAACAGATAGAAGTCTCTTTACGTCTCTTTATTATCATTTTAACACCCACTAACATTTAGGGAAGAGGTTTTTATCGTATATTTGCCACGCCAACTGTAAACAAAGATTTTACACAATGCCAAAGCATAAGTATAGATTTAACCCAGAGTCGTTAAGTTTTATAAAAGAGCAAAGTTCGTTTAGCAAGAAGTTTTGGAAAGGGGTAAACTACTTCCTATTTAGCATCGTAATATCTGTTGCCTACTACATTGTATTCTCTTTCTTCTTTGATACCCCGCAGGAAAGAGGCTTAAGACGCGAAAACCAGGAGATGCTTGTTCAACTTGACCTCTTCAACAAGAAGTTTGACCACATAGCACTAGTGCTTGAAGATATTCAACGCCGCGACGATAACATTTACCGAACCATCTTCGAGGCCGAACCCATCCCCAGCACCATTCGTCAAGCGGGTATTGGTGGTGTCGATCATTACGCCGACCTTGAGGGTCAGTCCAATTCCGAGATTGTTATCCAAACTGCCAAGCGGCTCGACAAGCTATCGAAGCAAATCTACATTCAGTCAAAATCGTTCGATGAGGTGATAGAGATGGCCAAGCGCAAAGAGGAGATGATTGCCTCAATCCCAGCCATTCAACCCATATCAAATAAGGATTTGAGGCGAGTAGCCTCACCTTTTGGAGTTCGTATGCACCCCTTCTATAAGGTGCTTAAGATGCACACCGGAATGGATTTTACAGCCCCAACAGGCACCGAAATATATGCAACGGGTGATGGTGTGGTATCGGATGTTATATACTCGTCGCGTGGATATGGTAACACGGTAATAATTGATCATGGGTTTAGCTACAAAACCCTTTATGCTCACCAGAGCAAAATACTGGTTAAGCGCGGCCAGCGTGTAAAACGCGGTGAAGTTATTGGCCTAGTTGGTAATACGGGCATGAGCATGGCTCCACATCTTCACTACGAGGTTAGGAAAAATGATCAGCCAATTAATCCCATAAACTTCTACTTCAACGACCTTACACCTGAGGAGTACGATAAAATTATTGAGCTAGCCGCTCAAAGTGGGCAATCGCTCGACTAACCAGTTGTAATAAGCAAACCTTTTTTAAATTAAGATTTTATTGCTTTGCCCTTCGATAGGCATCCAACAATATTATTTTTTGTCATCTTTGCACCCAATGTTTTCTCATAATCTTATGATAGACTACGATTGATGCTTATGAGTAGAGTTTTTATCATACTAATTCTCCTGGTATCGTCACCTCTAGCCCAAGCCCAAGAAGCTGAAGATGAAGCACTAATTAACGAATCACTGATCGAAAGCACACTTAACACCATTAGCGATAGCACTTATCTGGTGCTGCTTAATGCCTACGGGAGATTGGGGATCGATATTAGCAAAATTAGCAACAAAGAGCTCTACTTAAAGGCTATCGACTGGTTAGGAGTTAAGTACAAGTATGGACACAACTCCAAGAACGGAATAGATTGCTCTGGATTTGTGAAAAATATGGTTTCGGGGTTACTAGTCGAAAAACTTTGGGGCGGTTCAAGGGATATTTATCGCCAGTGTAAGCCCATCGATAAAAGTCAACTAGCCGAGGGCGATTTGGTTTTCTTTAAAGTTAACAAACCTTACATCTCGCATGTGGGTATTTACCTGCAGAACAATAAGTTTATTCATGCCACCGTTCGAGAGGGAGTTATAATTTCCGATCTATATGAAGAGTACTACCAGCGGTACTACTACGATTCGTGCAGGCTTGATAAATTGTAACTCAAAAAAAAACAACTAACAATCAGCTTATTTAGTACCCGAATACAATAACAACAAATAATTAATACCATGAAAAGATTAGCATTTGTTCTTTTTGCTTTGCTTTGCACATCTACCTTTTTACATGCGCAAACACGAGTTCCCATCGGTACCAAATCGACACCCGACGATAGCGAGGTTTCACTTACTCTTACCAATCGGATACAACACTATAATAGAACTCCAAGGGATTCGAAGGACAAATTCGACACCGCAATTAATTCGCCAAAATCGGTGAATATTCTTTTCGAAAAATCAAAATACTACGTAAACTCACTCGAGGGTTTCGAGACCGTTGTATATGACCTCAACACCCACGAGCAGCTTAAGGTTATTAAGCACACTTTCAACAGCTCAAATCAGCATCTGTTTAGCGAAACTAATTTTTTCGACTATACATTTAGAACCACCAAGGGAAATCCGAATGTTTTCAGGGGTAAACCCGTTGAAGGGTGCTTCTCGCACAATGGACGCTACTTCTGGGTAACCTACTACCGCCGCTCGTTCGATCGCAATGCTATTGATCCATCGGCACTCTGCATTATCGATACCGAAACCGATGAAATTGTACGTGTGATGCCCACAGGGCCACTTCCCAAAATGATTAGCAGCTCGCCCGATAACCAAAGGATTGCCGTAACGCACTGGGGCGATAACACCGTGGCACTTATCGACGTTAGCTCGCCAAATGTGAAAGATTTTCGCTATCTCGAAAACATCTCCATTGGCAACCGAATGCGGCTAAACTTTGCTCAAGATTCCACGGTTAACCGCGATCAGAATTGCGGGCTTTGCCTCAGGGGAACCATCTTCTCGCCCGACAGCAAGTATCTTCTTGTTGGGCAGATGGGTGGTGCAAGCGTTTCAGTAATCGATGTAAAAACCCAGAAACATATTGGAAGCGTTAGTGGAGCCATGCCCAACATAAGGCATTTGGTGATTCACAACGGATACCTTTACCTAAGCATAAACCGCGACGGTTACGTGCAAAAGGCCAACTTCACTGATATCCTCAAAAGTATTGCCAACAAAAATTTTGTGTATCGAGGTTGGGAAAATGCCCGCGTAGGAACAGGTGCGCGCACCATCAGCATCCACCCCAGCGGCAAATATATTTTTGCAGCCGTAAATAACGACAGCAAGATTAGCATTATCAGAACGAGCGATATGAAGGTTATTGGCTCGTGCGAGGTAGATAGTTTCCCCGTTGGTATGGACATCTGCGATAAAGGAGAAACACTAATTACCACATCGCAAGGACGCAGCAGCCAGGGAGGCGGAAATAGCGTTAGTATATACAGCATCAGTATCAAGTAATATCCTTGCCTTAAGGGCAATTATTTTATAGAGGGGAAATACTCTGGCAATGCAGCAGAGTTTTCCCCTCTTATTGCAAATGCACTCGAGAGGTGATGGAAAAAGAAAAAATACCTAAAATCAATTTTTCAGGTATTTTAGGCTTGTGATTAAGAAAATTGCTAAAAAAATGATAATTTTGTAGAGCAGCATGCTCATTTGCGAAACCTTGGCTTACCATAAATATTGTATACAATGCCTTACAAAGAGAAAAAAGTCGAAAAGTTATACTACACCATTGGCGAGGTTGCTAACATGTTTGGTGTTAACACCTCACTAATAAGATTCTGGGAGAAGAACTTCGACGTGATTAAACCCAAAAAAAATAAAAAAGGCAATCGGCTATTCACCAAAGCCGATATCAACAACTTTAAGATGATTTATCATTTGGTAAAGGAGCAACGGCTTACCCTTGAGGGAGCGCGAAAAAAACTCTCAGAAAATAAGGAGGATACTGTTAACAACTTCGAGGCTATCGAATCGCTAAAGCGCATTAAGGAGATGCTACTCGAGGTGCGCGAAGCACTCTAACCAAACACATACCCGATGACAGTAAAAGAAATTATCACCATAATTGAAGAGTTTGCCCCGCTAGGATATCAGGAGAGTTACGATAATGCGGGGCTTCTTGTTGGCAACAACTCTAACAGCGTTAATGCGATACTTTTAACGCTAGATGTAACCCCTGAGGTAATCGACGAGGCATTAGCCCGCGATGCCAACCTTATAGTAGCACATCATCCCATAATATTCAAAGGTCTTAAGCGACTAACCGGTACAAACTCAACCGAACAAACCGTTATAAAAGCCATTCGGCATGGTATAGCCATTTACTGCGCCCATACAAATCTCGACACGGTTTGGAATGGAGTTAGCGCAGCAGCAGCTGGTAAGCTAGGGCTAGTCGATATCTCCATTTTATCCCCCTCAAGCGATCAACTAGTTAAGTTAACTACTTTTGTTCCCCACAGCCATGCAGAGCAGGTACGCATGGCTCTGTTTTATGCTGGAGCAGGACAAATTGGCAACTACGATCAATGCTCCTTTAACCTCGATGGTAAGGGAACGTTTCGTGCCGGCGAACAAACCAATCCCTATACTGGGAAAAAGGGGGAAATCCATCAGGAAGCCGAAATTCGGGTTGAAGTGATTGTTCCAAAACCTATACTTTCCAGAGTAATTGATAAGTTAATCTTGGCGCACCCCTACGAAGAGGTAGCCTATGACATTTACCCTCTGCTCAATAAAAATCCTAGGGCCGGTTTAGGGGTTGTAGGTGATTTGCCTAAATCTCAAGCCGAAATTGATTTTCTGAAAAAAGTAAAGCGCGTTTTCGGTTCAGGATGTATTAAATACTCCCCTCTTACTGGTAAAAATGTAGAACGAGTGGCCATTTGTGGAGGTAGTGGCGCTGAGCTGATAAAAGATGCAATAGCTGCAAATGCAGATATTTTTATAACCGGCGATGTAAAATATCACAATTTTTTTGATGCCGAAGGCAAACTGGTAATAGCCGATGTAGGACATTTTGAGAGTGAACAATTTACCATCGACATTTTTTATGAATTACTTACAAAAAAAATTCCTAATTTTGCAGTCTTAAAATCAAACGTGAAAACCAATCCCATTAACTACGTATAACACAAGGTATGGCAACAGAGAAAAACAGAACACCCGAAGCCAGCGAAATGCCGGTAGAAGAGAAACTTAGAATTCTTTTCGAACTCCAGCAAATCGATTCAAAAATTGACGAGATAAAAACCCTTAGGGGGGAATTACCCCTTGAGGTGCAAGACCTGGAAGATGAGGTTGCAGGACTAGAAACCCGAATTGCAAACCTTAAAGCCGACGTGGAGGAGCAAAACGAACAAGTAGCTCAGAAGAAATTGGAGATAAAGAATTCGCAAGGTCTTATAGCCAAATACGAGGAGCAGCAAAAGAACGTTCGCAATAACCGTGAGTACGACTCGCTCTCGAAGGAGATTGAGTTTCAGACTCTCGAAATTGAACTTTGTGAGAAGAGGATTAAGGAGTTCACACAACAAGCCAAAGACAAAAAGGAGCTGATTCAACAAGCCGAAACACTTCACTCCGAACGCTCTGGTGATCTACAAAACAAGAAAACCGAACTTGAGAATATTGTTCAGGAGACGCAAAAGGAGGAGAATGATCTACTACAGAAGTCCGAAGCTTATCAGGAACTTATCGAGCCTCGCCTGCTAAGCGCTTACAAGCGTATCAGGGGAAATGCTCGCAACGGGCTGGCAGTTGTTACCGTTAAGCGCGATGCCTGCGGTGGATGCTTCAACAAGATTCCACCCCAGCGCCAACTCGATATCCGTGTTCGTCGTAAGGTAATTGTTTGCGAGTACTGCGGTAGAATTCTGGTTGACGATGCATTCTCGGATGAAGCCGAAGGTTAGTAATTCGAAATAAGAGATTATGGAGGGGGCTTAAGCCCCCTTTTTTTAGTTCTCGTCGAAATGGAAAACATCCTCAATCCTCTCATTAAACACCCGGGCAATGTCGTAAGCTAGCCTTAATGAGGGGTTGTACTTACCCTTCTCCAAAAAAACAATGGTTTCCCGACGCACATTAACCTTTTTTGCCAAGTCATCCTGCGTTAAGTTGAACTTTGCTCTAAACTCCTTAATCCTATTATTCATTGCGTACTCCCCTATAGTTGAAGTACAACCAGCAGACGGCAAATGTGACCGCCATACCCAGTATTCCCGTGCCGATAAGTACCTCTACATCCATACTTACCCTATCCTTTACTATAAGCACCAGTACCCAAAGGTAAAGCGAGATGTAATACGATACAGCAGCAGTTCGCTGAAGAATACGTTTGGTTAACTCGTCCTCGGTTGGTTCTCCCCTTTTTTCACTCGTTAAGCGCTTGAAACCAACAAAAACGGCAAAAACCACAAGTAGCAGAATTACTCCCAAATGAACGAACTCAATCGAACCCGACAGATTTGGATATGAGAAATACCATATACCCACTGATACAAGAATAAGGACTGCAACTGCAAAAACAAGGATTGATCTTTTCATAGTAGTAGTTAGATTAAATTGTTATTTTTTTCTAACACAAAGTTAGATTTAAATAACATTAATGTCAAGTAATTTTCAAAAAATATTCAAAAAAGATAACACTATGGTTTTTTGAGTGTGGATTTCGGGAATCACAATTATTCAGACTAAATTTGCACTCAAATAAAAAAATAGCAACAGATGAGTTTACAGTGCGGAATTATCGGAATAGCCAACGTGGGCAAATCCACCATATTTAACTGCATGTCGGCCACTAAGGCCGAGGCAAGCGGTTTTTCGTTTAGCAATAAGACTAACCTTAGCATAATCAATGTTCCCGATGCTCGCCTGTACGAGCTGGAGAAATATCAACCCACCGAGAGAATAGTTCACACAACCGTCGAAATTGTCGATATTCCGGGGTTAACCAAGAGTTCGGGCAGATCCGATAAGGGAGCCAACCAGTTCCTGTCCGAAATCCGCAACTGCGATGCGCTAATCCACGTTTTACGCTGTTTCGACGATGCTAATCTACCCCATGTCGATGGATCTGTAAATCCCATCAGGGATATCGAAACCGTTAATCTTGAGCTGCAGATAAAGGATCTTGAATCGGTTGAAAAGAAGATTCAGCGCCTCGAAAAGGTAGCCAAGTCGGG
Organism: Tenuifilaceae bacterium; assembly: GCA_034003245.1. Taxonomy (GTDB): domain Bacteria; phylum Bacteroidota; class Bacteroidia; order Bacteroidales; family Tenuifilaceae; genus Perlabentimonas. The sequence continues at coordinate 154,749 of JAVEYY010000002.1, read as the reverse complement.
CGATAAGGATGCGAAAAAGGGAATTGAGGTACTCAACGTTTACAAGGATCACCTGGAGTCGTTCCAAAATGCATCCACGGCTCCGGTTAGCGAGGACGATAAGAAGTTTATTGCCGATATTTTTCTGCTTTCCACCAAGCCAGTTATCTACGTTTGCAATGTCGATGAGGATTCGGCGGTTAATGGCAATAAGTATGTCGATCAGGTAAAGGAGTTCCTAAAAGAGGAGAAAACCGAAATCCTGATTATTGCCGGCGCCATGGAGGCCGAGATTACCGAACTCGAAAGCGAGGAGGATCGCATGGCGTTCCTCACTGATGTGGGTTTGAAAGAGCCTGGAGTAAATAAGCTTATCCGGGCTGCCTACTCGCTGCTACAACTCGAAACATTCTTTACAGTTGGCCCCAAGGAGATTAGAGCCTGGACCATTAAGCGTGGCGCAACTGCTCCGCAAGCTGCAGGAGCTATTCACAGCGATTTGGAGCGCGGGTTTATCCGTGCTGAGGTAATGAAGTACAACGATTTTGTTACCCTTGGCTCCGAGCATGCCTGCAAAGAAAAAGGTAAACTAAGCATCGAGGGTAAAAACTACATCGTTGATGATGGCGATATCCTTCACATCAGGTTTAATGTGTAATTTATTTTTTTGAGATGTTATAAAGGGCTGAATCTTCAGCCCTTTTTTTATTGCAAAAACCAACAATAATACGCTAACTTTGGACATTGAAAAATCTTTTTCCGAATGCAATACAAAAAAATTATTCTGCCTCTACTGGCCTTTTCGCTTATTCTAAACACTGCTTTGGCGCAAGAGCATTACTTCCGGTTGGTTGAACCAAACAGGAGCATCATCAACTCAACAATCACTCAAACCGTTAGCATCGACAGGGTTATTGGCGACACCATATATGCCTTCGCCAGCTCAGCAGAATATTCAAAGCTGATAGCCTTAGGCTTTGCTACGGATGAGTTACCATTCCCCACGGCTAGCACAAAGGCTAAAGTCATGGGCGCATCGCTGGCCGAAATGGCCAGTTGGGATCGCTACCCTACCTACGAGACGTACCGCGAGATGATGAAAGCATACGAAAAAAAATACCCAGCACTCTGCAAACTCGATAGTATTGGCACTTCCGTTGAAGGTAGAAAGTTATATGTAGTGAAGATATCCGATAATGTTCTGGAAGATGAGCCCGAACCCGAATTCCTCTACACCAGCTCCATGCACGGCGATGAGATTACTGGTTACGTTTTGATGCTCAGGTTAATTGACTACCTGCTTACAAATTACGAAACCGATAGTAGAGTGGCCAATCTTGTGAACAACATTGCTATCTTCATAAACCCCAACGCCAATCCCGATGGCACATACTACTACGGGAACAGCACGGTTAATGGTGCAAGGCGATATAATGCCAACAACTACGATATCAACAGGAACTTTCCCGATCCTCGTGCCGGAAGCAACCCCAATGGTGCTCATCAGCCCGAAACTGTGGCCATGATGAACTATGCGGCCAGCCGCAATTTTGTCCTTTCGGCCAATTTTCATGGAGGCATAGAGCTGGCAAATTTCCCCTGGGATACCTGGACCAGCTCAACCAACCGGCATGCCGACCATAACTGGTTCTATAAGATTAGTCGACAGTACGCCGATAATGCCCAAGCCAATAGCCCTGCGGGCTACTTTACAGGCGAAAATTACGGCGTAACCCACGGTGGCGACTGGTACGTTGTGGCCGGTGGCCGACAGGATTACATGAATTACTGGCATCACTGCCGCGAAATTACCCTCGAAATCTCCGGTACAAAAGCCCCCGAGAGTTCGCTTCTCCCCAATTTCTGGAACTATAACCGAGAGGCCATGTTAACTTACATGGAACTAGCCCTAACGGGTATTTCGGGAACTGTAACCAACACCCAAGGAGAACCATTGCAGGCAACAATAACCATCGCAGGGCACGACAAGGACAACTCGCATATTTTCACAAATCCTGTGTTTGGGAATTACACGCGATTTTTGGATGCCGGAACTTGGAATATTACCTACTCGGCCGAGAACTACATAAGCCAAACCCATTCGGTCACCTTGGATAACTTCACTTCGTCGGTATCTAAGAACATTGTACTTAAAGCGGTTGGCCAACATTTGGTTGAAGTTGAGGTAAAACACCAAGACGAGCCTATTACAAACGCCACAATTACCCTAAATGGGCAAACCCAAACCACAAACTCCAGCGGGTTGGCCAATTTTGGCTCAATATCAAGTGGAACCTACCCAATAGTGGTGAATGCAGATGGTTTTAACCAATACGATGATAATATCTCGATAGAATCGGACACAACAATGGCAATTATGCTTACTCCGGTTGGGATTAAGATTTTAAATAGTAACCTTAATGGCCTAAAAATATGTCCAAACCCATTTGCCGATGTTCTAACAATTGAGTTTACTATTGGTGAACAGGCGTTTACTCAGATTGACATTACACAGGTTACGGGTCAGAAGGTTGCTTCTATACTTAGCGAAACTCTTAATCCAGGGCTACATTCCTTTGAATGGCGACCAAAGAGACCGCTTTCGATGGGGTATTACATAGTAAGAGTGAAGGTAGACAATACGATGTATTCCCGAAAAATTCTTTTTTCGCCAAACCCTCGTTAACCTAGAAACACATCGTTTTTTTTCTACTTTTGTGGGGGAACGTAATGAAGTTCCCTCATTTTTTGTAAACTTTTTTTGATATGATAACCAATCGATTTTCCCCCTCACTTACCTTACTCCTCCTTCTAACCTCATCTTGGGTTTCGGCGCAAAGAAGCATTCCATCGGAGAGACCACAACTTATTGTCCAGATTGTGGTAAGCCAAATGCGCTACGATTATTTGCAACGCTACTCCGACAAGTTTTCTGAGGGAGGATTCAAGCAACTAATGAACGAGGGGGCATTTTGTAGAAATGCCCGATTCAATTATCTACTCACCCAATCGATGCCAGGATTAGCCACCATAGCAACAGGAACCTATCCAAGTATTCATGGTATAGTATCGGATCGATGGTTTTCGCCCATTTCGGGTTCCGAAGTTCATGCCATTGTCGATGAAAAAGTTCGAACCGTGGGGGGTAGTTACCTGAATGGAAAATACTCACCACGTAACATCATTACCAGCACCATAGGCGATGAGATTCGAATGATTAATCCCAAATCGAAGGTTATTGGTATCTCGCTCGAACCCTCGTCGGCAGTTATTACAAGCGGACATAATGCCAATGGCGCATTCTGGCTTGATACTGAGCGGGGCACTTGGATTACCAACTCCCATTACATGAATGCACTTCCCTCTTGGGTTGATACGTTAAATACCAAAGGCTTTGGTGAAATTTATCTTAGTCGCGACTGGAATCTTCTTAATCCATTAACCAGCTACGTAGAGGCCGATACCACAGCCATTCAGGAACCACAAGCCCTCAAGCGTATTACCGATAAGCTGGCGCGATTGGTTAAGGGTGTTGTTTTACAGTTCAAAAAACCTATTCGCGACTACACCCCACTTCTCGAAACTCCATTTGGTATAACCTACACCAAAGATTTAGCCATTGCCGCAATTATTGGCGAGGAGCTGGGGAAGGACAATCACACCGATTTTCTTTCGGTTACCTTCACTCCCACTCGTAAAATTGGGAATAAGTATGGCCCACACTCCATCGAAATGGAGGATACGTTCCTAAGGCTCGACCGGGAACTTGAGCATTTTATCGCATTCCTCAACAGCGAAGTTGGCCGACATAACTATCTTCTAATTTTAACATCCGATCAGGGTGTTAGCGCATCGCCTGAACACCTTGAGAAGTCGAAAATACCAGGTGGCTATTTTGAGCCACAAAAAGCCATTATGCTGCTGAGCAGTTACTTAAATGTTGTGTACGGTACTGGGAACTGGATATTAGGCTATCAGGAAAAACAAATATACCTCAACCGAAGGTTAATAGAGGATTCAAACTTAGTGCTCCGCGATTTTCAGGATAGGGTTGCCATGTTCCTGCTGCAATTAACAGGCGTGGCCAATGCAGCCACTGCATACAATCTACAGACGAGCAATTTCACAAGTGGTATTTTCGAGAAATTTCAGAATAGCTACAACCAGCGCCGTTCCGGCGATGTGATTATCAATCTGGAACCTGGTTGGGTTGAGAAGAATGGAAGCATAACTTCGGCCAATTCTCCCTATAGCTACGATTCGCATGTACCCTTAATTTGGTATGGCTGGAAAATGAAGCGCCGCCAGGTGTTAGAACCTGTTAATATGTCGGATGTTGCACCTACCATATCAACCCTTATAGGAATAAACTGGCCCAGCGGTGCCACGGGTAAACCCATAAAAGAGATTATTGAGTAAATCGATGACTTACTTTTAAAAACCGAAATTGAATGAGAGGATTGTTGATCATACTTGTTTTTTTGCTGGTTTCCAGCAATTCTGAAGCCCAAAAAAACTTTGATAATTACTACTTTCGCGATATTAGTCTAGATTTTGGAATTTACCCATCTCTTTCGGGATCGCATACTGCCCCCATTCTATCGGGCCAAATTCTTAGCTTAAAAACATCGCATTACTTTTCGAAGCGATTTGGCTACAGGCTTGGAATTACAAGCGTTAGCGATATGGAAGGAGCCTCGTCATTATACTCTGCACCAATTTACCTCACCATACGATCGACTACCCAACGAGATCTTTCTATCAGCAGTCATACCCATAGCTTTAGTGATTTGCTTCTTCAGCTTTTAATGAGTATTTTTCCAAAGAATGTTGAACTTAACCTGGGAGCAAACCTGGGTGTTGCTACCCCCGACAATGGTATGGGATACATTTTTTGGAACGGAAATGAGTACCTGTATCAGTTCGAAATCGATAATCGGTTTTATGCAACAGCCGATGCCAGTCTACGCCTCAACTACAAGATCTGGCGATTTGGAATTGTACTATCTCCAACGGTAAGCTATTTGTTAACTGATAACTGGACTTTTAGAAGCGAATTGCCATACGACGAGAATAATGGGTTTACGCCCAAATGGTTCCTGAAGGGAACTATAGGATTATCGTTCGCATTTTAATCGACAGTGAGTATGCAAACCTTACAGGAATACAAAGCTGCGTTTACGCTCGATTTCTCCGAGACAGCGTTCGATATGCTAATGCAAAAGCGGATCTACAGGGTTTTGCTAATCTGCAGCCACTACGATGCATTTATGCTCGAGGAGGATGGCCGAATAGATGAGCAAATTTTCAACGAGTACGTTTCGTTGAGTTTACGCTATCCCCCAAGCTTCATTCAGGTGCACTCGGCTCGCGAGGCCCTCGAGGTTATCAACAGCGACGAAAAGATTGACCTAATCATCTCCATGCTTAACGTGGGCGATGTGGATACGTTCGAACTTGCCAAGCTGATTAAAAAACGACTACCGCAGGTTCCGCTAGTTATCCTTACTCACTTCTCGCGTGAGGTTTCAGTTCGGCTCGAAAGAGAAGACCTAACAGGGATTGATTACATTTTCAGCTGGTTAGGCAATGCCGACTTGCTGCTTGCAATAATTAAACTGATTGAGGATAGAATGAACGCCGATAACGACATTCTTGAAGTTGGTGTTCAATCCATTATTGTGGTGGAAGACTCTGTTCGATACTACTCCACCATGATGCCCTTGCTGTATAAAATTGTGATGCGGCAAGCCCGTAGCTTTATGCAGGAAGCGCTCAATGAACACAAGCGAGTGCTACGGATGAGGGGTCGGCCAAAAATTTTGTTAGCAAAAAACTACAACGAAGCGCTTGAGCTATACAACCGATATAAACCAAACGTTCTGGGTGTAATTTCGGATGTTAGCTTTAAAGTCAATCAGAAGCGCGATCAGGAAGGAAAACTCGGTTTAAAACTATGTGAACAGATTAGGCAAGATGATCCAAATATGCCTTTCCTACTCCAGAGTTCAGACATAACCAACCAACGATTTGCCAAAGATTTGGGTGTTGGTTTTATCCATAAGTATGTTCAGTCATACAATATCGATCTACGCGATTATATTATCGCCAACTTTGGTTTTGGCGACTTCATCTTTTACGACCCCAAGACCAATCAGGAAATTTGCCGGGCCGAGGACTTGCCCGCGCTCCAAAAACAGCTGCTTACCGTAGCCGACGATTCGCTAATATTCCACTCAACTCGCGATCACCTCTCGAAATGGCTCAATGCACGTGCACTTTTTTCTGTGGGGCAACTATTCAAACCGCTTTCAATAAACGATTTTCACTCACTCGACGAGGCTCGCAAGTTCCTTTATCACGCCATATCGGCATATCGAACAGGGAAAAATAGGGGTGTTATCGCCATGTTCGATCCCAAACGCTTCGATGAGTACCGATTTTTTACCCGAATTGGCAATGGATCAATAGGAGGAAAAGCAAGGGGGCTGGCCTTTGTAAACACGTTAATAAAGGATAACCAGCTATACAACAAGTATCCCAATGTGGTTATTGCAATCCCCCGTACAGTTGTAATCAGCACCGAGTTTTACGATGAGTTTTTGGACTCGAATAACCTTTTCAAAGTGGGCATGTCCGATATGCCCGACCACCAAATCCTTGGTAAATTTCTGGACGCACAACTCCCCCAACGGCTAATTGATGACCTACGTGTTGTGATTACCGTTCTTACGCAGCCCATTGCCGTTCGCTCATCGAGCAAACTCGAGGATTCGCACTACCAACCATTTGCCGGTATCTACTCTACATACATGGTTCCCAGCGTCAGCAACAAGGAGCAGATGCTTCAAATGCTACAACAGGCCATAAAGAGCGTTTACGCATCGGTATTCTTTAAGGCTAGCAAGGCGTATATGGCTGCAACCAGCAACGTAATTGATGAGGAAAAGATGGGGATAATTCTTCAAGAAGTCTGCGGAAATCAGCATGGCGATGTGTTCCTGCCCACGCTCTCGGGCGTTGCCCGATCCATTAACTTCTATCCAATTGGCTCCGAGAAACCCGAGCATGGCATTGCCACCGTTGGATATGGACTGGGAAAACTAATTGTTGATGGAGGAATATCGTTACGATTTTCGCCAAAATTCCCTAAAAAGATACTACAGCTCTCTCAACCCGACATGGCAGTTAGGGAGACTCAAAAGTTGTTTTACGCCCTTGATATGCGACCGCAAAGTTTTGTCCCCTCAACCGATGATGGCGTAAATCTTCTTAAACTTGATGTCAATAAAGCCGAAAACTATGCCGATTTCGAGCATGTTGCGTCAACCTACGATTTCCAAAACCACTCAATAATCGACAGCATTCATGCTAGCGGTAAAAAGGTTGTCACATTTGCCAATATCCTAAAGTACAACACCTTTCCCTTGGCCTCTATTCTTGGTGATTTGCTGGAGATTGGACAAAAGGAGATGAATTGCCCTGTGGAGATTGAATTTGCGGCAAATCTCAACGTGCCAAACGATATGCCCAAGATTTTTAACCTTCTTCAAATACGGCCAATTGTTGAGAATGAGCAATCCGACGATTTCCCTTGGGATCAGGTAAATCTTGAGGACGCCATAATATACTCCCAATCGGCATTGGGGCATGGCCGAATCGATAATATCAGCGATGTGGTGTACGTTAAGCCCCAGATGTTTAACCCGGCCAACACCAAGCAAATTGCGCAGGAGGTGGAATACATAAATCGGCAGTATATGGACGATCGGCGAAACTACGTGCTGGTAGGCCCTGGCCGATGGGGAAGCAGCGATCCGTGGCTTGGTATCCCTATTAAATGGTCTCAGATATCAGAAGCCAGAGCCATAGTTGAGTCGGGGCTCGAGAACTTCCGGATCGATCCCAGTCAGGGAACTCACTTCTTTCAGAATCTAACCTCATTCCGAGTAGGATATCTCACCGTGAATCCCTACATAAACGATGGCATATTTGATGTTGATTTCCTCAACAGCCAACCAGCGCATCACGAAACAGATCACGTTCGATGCATCCGCTTCAACGAATCGCTCCTAATCCATATCGATGGCAAAAACAACAAAGGGGTAGTGTTTAAACCCCAAAAGGGCAATCTGCTCGAATATCAGCATCCAAACGATTGAAAAGGGGCTGCGTTACCTGTTTAATATCATGTTTTTATCGCCTTGATTTCCTTTGAAAATTAGTTTTTAGTGTGGATATTTACACCAGTTTTCAGAGGGGGTTTTCCCTTCACAAAAAATGAGATTTTCTTGTTTTAAACACTTAAAACTTTTCAGTTATGGATGTTAAAAAAATAATGACTGACCTTGAGAAAAAACACCCCGGTGAGAGTGAATTCCTACAGGCGGTTCACGAGGTTCTTGAATCAGTAGAGGAGATTTACAACCAGAACCCAAAATTTGAAGCACACAAAATTATTGAGCGTATCGTAGAGCCCGATCGCGTTTTCATATTTAAGGTGCCATGGGCAGACGACGAGGGTAATATCCACGTAAATATTGGCTATCGTGTTCAGTTTAACGGTGCCATTGGCCCATACAAAGGCGGCATCCGTTTCCACCCAAGCGTAAACCTCTCGTCGCTTAAATTCCTCGGATTTGAGCAAACTTTCAAGAATGCGCTTACCACCCTGCCTATGGGCGGTGGTAAAGGTGGCTCTGACTTCAACCCAAAGGGTCGCAGCGATAACGAAATCATGCGTTTCTGCCAAGCGTTTATGCTCGAGCTGTGGAAGCATATCGGTCCTGAAACCGACGTTCCCGCTGGTGATATCGGAGTTGGCGCTCGCGAGGTTGGTTACATGTACGGAATGTACAAGAAACTAGCTGGTGACCACACAGGTGTTTTCACAGGTAAAGGTCTCAACTGGGGTGGTTCGCTCATCCGTCCAGAAGCAACTGGCTTTGGAGCTATCTATTTCCTTGACCACATGCTTAAGGAGCGCGACATCTGCATTAAAGGCAAAACCATTTCTGTATCAGGATTTGGCAACGTAGCTTGGGGTGCCGCTATGAAAGCTACCGAATTGGGTGGTAAAGTTGTGGCAATCTCTGGCCCCGATGGATACATCTACGACGAGGCTGGATTAAACGAAGAGAAAATTGCCTATATGCTTGAGCTTCGTCACTCGAACCAAGATATCGTTGAGCCCTACGCCAAGAAATTCCCTGGTGCTAAGTTCATTGCAGGCAAAAAACCTTGGGAACTTAAGGTTGATATCGCTCTACCTTGCGCTATCCAGAATGAGCTTAACGGCGACGACGCTGCTGCTTTGGTTAAAAACGGCGTTACTTGTGTTGCTGAGGTTTCCAACATGGGATGTACTCCCGAAGCCATTGAAACATTCACCAAGGCAAAAATCCTATTCGCTCCCGGTAAGGCAGTTAACGCTGGTGGCGTAGCTACCTCTGGCCTTGAAATGAGCCAAAACAGCGTGAAGATGAGCTGGACTCGCGAAGAGGTTGATATGCGTCTGAAGCAAATCATGGAGAATATCCACGGTGCTTGCGTTCAGTATGGCAAAGATAAAGACGGATACGTCAACTACGTTAACGGAGCAAACATTGCAGGCTTCATGAAAGTTGCCAACGCTATGTGTGACCTAGGCTTGGTAATGTAATTCCAATCATATACAATAAAAAAAGGGAGCAGAGGCTCCCTTTTTTTATCCCCTAATCTTATCTAAAAGCCTATTCAACTCCATGGCTTCATCGAGGGTTAAATTTCCTAAAAGCGTTTCCACGTGCTTTTCCCAGCCAAGCAAGCTGGCTAACAGATCGAGTCCCTTTGAGGTAATATCAACCGAGCGCTGGCGCTTATCCTTCGAATTTGATAAGCTAGTAACAAGACCTTTATCTTGCAACCTATCCACCAAGCGGCTCACGTCCGGATCACGATCGAGCATTCGCTCTTTAATAAACCCCACGTTTAAGAGAGCCTCGTCCTTAAACCCCCTAAGTATTCGCAGCACGTTGTACTGCTGCTCGGTTAGCCCATGCTTTTTTAACTCCCGAAAGAAATCGTAGCTCAACCTACGTGCGGTATACGAAAGGTTAATGAATCCCTTGTGGTACTCATTCCTAAATCGCCCCTTTAGCTCATCCTCAATTCTCATACTATTTCAGTTTACCACACCAAATTTAGAACAAAAAACCCACTGGCAAAACTAGCCAATGGGTTAAGTATGGGTTGTATTGTGTTTTTTTACACCACTAGCTTCGAAGGGGTTTTAGCGCACTTCCCCAAGCCACAACCTGACTAACCATGGCGTTAACAGAATCGGCCTGATGTGGTGCGGGTTTAAAAACGCTAAAGTTTTCGAAATCGGTGAATAACGATAGCGATACCTGTGCCCTCACATCGGCAATTTGTAACTCGGCCATAATTTGTCTAAGCTGCTCAACGGCACGCACACCTCCTGCCGAGCCAAATCCAACAAAACCTGCAGCCTTGTTATTCCATTCGGCATAAATATAATCAATGGCATTTTTAAGCGCACCTGTGGGTGCGTGGTTGTACTCCGGCGTAACAAAGATGAATGCATCCATAGAGCCAATTTTGGCAGCCCAAGCCTTGGTATGATCCTTTGAGTACTGATTCATAGCCGGTGGAATGGGCTCATCGAGGAGTGGCAACTTGTAATCTGCAATATCTATCAGCTCGAACTGGGCATCATCTCGTTTCATAGCAATTTCATAGACCCACTTAGCTACTGCCTCGGAGTTACGACCTGGTCGTGTGCTCCCAATTATAATTCCAACTTTAATCATAGCGCAATCCTTATTATGTGTTTAGTTGATTTAATTTCACTCTTGTTTAAAATATTATATGTTATAACATATTTCTAAGTGGGTTGTTCAAATAGAAAGAAAATAGTTTGAAAGAATTATCAAAGGATATCAATCAACAAATTGAATAAACTCAACAAATCACTAGATATGAAATACTTGGAATCAAGTAAAATAGTACTAGGGAGAGAAAATAAAAAATCCCCCATAGGATGGGGGATAAAATATCAATAAAAAAATGGTTATTACTTCACCCCGGAGCATTCCGTAACAATCATGCGGCAGGCATTCACGTTTCCTCGACTGCATGATTGATGGAAATCGGCACATGCCTTAACCCTATCGCCTGAGCGTAGGTACGACATACCGCGGTTATAGTAGCTCATGGCATTTTCGGGGTTCAAATCGATGGCCTTGTTGTAATCGCTAATCGATTCGGCAAAATTGCCCATCCGGTAGTTGGCAAATGCCCGGTAATTTAACGATAGGGCATTACGAGGATTTATCTTGAGTGCATCGGTAAAGTCGGCAACCGCATCGCCATAGCTCTCATCCTGTAGGTTTGATACTCCCCTGTTAATGTATATTTGAATATCAACATTAATACCACTAAGCTCAAGCGCCTTGTTAAAATCGAGAATAGCGCGACGGTACTGAGCCCTCATGTTGTTAAGGATTCCACGACGGAGATGAAACTCGGAGTTGTTGGGATGCTCCTTAATGGCAATATCGATATACCGCTGAGCCTCACGAACATTCTCGGACAACAAGTAAGCCCTGATAATACCCGAAAGGGCCTCAACATTGGTGGGTTCCTGTTTAAGAATCTGCCCAAAAATTTTAATGGACTCGTTAAAATCGCGAGCCTCTAACTTTTGCATACCCTCAGCAATCAAACCAGAGCTTTGTGAGAAAGAAATTCCGCTAATAAGCAGAAAAAATGTAAGGAGTATGGTTATTTGATATCTCATTCGCTTATTCTGTAAAAACTGCCTAGTTGGCAATTGATGTTTCAAACTTTGTTCTGTTGAGTATTGCCCTGCCCAATGTTATCTCATCGGTATACTCCAAATCATCGCCAAATGCCACACCGCGTGCAATTACCGAAATGGCTATGGGGTACCTGCTAATCTTTTTATAGATATAAAAATTTGTTGTATCACCCTCAAGCGTTGGGCTTAGCGCCATAATGATCTCTTGTACGTTACCGTCGGCTATTTTGTTCACCAATCCATCAACCTTTATATCGGCAGGACCAATGCCCTCCATGGGATTAATTATCCCTCCAAGCACATAGTAAAGCCCGTTGAACTGATGGGTTGCCTCAATCGACATCACATCCTTTATGGTTTCAACTACGCAAATTGTGGTGCCATCGCGATGTGGGTTTGAGCATATGGAGCAAACATCGGTATCGGATATGCTGTTGCAGCTGCTGCAGTACTTTATCTCATTTTTTAGTGTGATGAATGCCTGCGAAAAGCGCTCGACATCGCCATTGGGCTGCCTAAGTAAATGCAGGACAAGGCGTAAAGCTGTTTTTCGGCCAATGCCGGGTAACTTGGCAAACTCATCAACAGCGTTCTCTAGCAACTTGGAAGGAAAACTATGAATGTTCATAAACACTAATTCTGTGTAGTGCAAATCTACAAATAATCAGCCAATGCTATGCCACCGAAAACTTTTTTATTCCCCCTTTTTTACCTAGACTTGCAGAATTATTAATGGATACGCTATGGAACCTATTTGGGTGATTTTAATCATCGCATTGTATTTTGGAGTGCTACTCATAATTGGGGCATATACTAGCCGCAACGCAACCAACGAATCGTTCTTTTTGGGCAACAGGCAATCGCCCTGGTACATTGTGGCTTTTGGCATGCTTGGGGCTTCGCTGTCGGGCGTAACATTCATATCTGTACCAGGTTATGTTGGCGATAGCCAGTTCTCGTACCTGCAGCTAGTTATGGGATACCTGCTTGGATACTTTATAGTTGCAAATGTTTTGCTCCCGTTGTACTACCGACTTAATCTAACATCGATATACACCTATCTCGATGGCCGTTTTGGCGTGAACAGCTACAAAACGGGTGCGGCGTTTTTCCTTATTTCAAGGATAATTGGGGCATCGTTCCGGCTGTTTCTTGTGGCTACAGTTTTGCAGATAACCGTATTTGATGCTTGGGATATCCCATTTATTATAACAGTGCTGGTTACCATTCTGCTTATCTGGCTCTACACCAACCGGGGCGGAATTAAAACCATTATCTGGACCGATACGCTGCAAACGGCAGCAATGCTTATTGCCGTTATACTTACCATTTACTTTATCGCCAAGCAAATGGATCTTACGTTTGGGCAGATGGTGCAATCCATCCGCGAAAGTGAGTATAGCCGGGTATGGTTCTTCGACGACTGGAACGACAAGCGACACTTTGTTAAACAATTCTTCAGCGGGGCATTTATCACCATTGTAATGACTGGGCTTGATCAGGATATGATGCAAAAAAACCTCAGCTGCCGGAATATTGGTGATGCCAAAAAGAATATGTACTGGTATGGTTTTGCATTCCTCCCAGTTAACCTAATATTTCTTTCTCTGGGAGTGCTGCTTTTCATCTTCGCACAGCAACAGGGTATTGCACTTCCGGCGCAGTCCGACGATCTGTTTCCAATAATAGCCACGCAGGGATACCTGCCCAAAATTGTTTCAATTCTATTTATTCTGGGAATTGTGGCTGCAGCATACTCCAGCGCCGACTCGGCGCTAACCGCCCTAACCACTTCATTTACTGTAGATATTTTAAATCCTAAAAATAAAACCGAAGCCGAACTTAAATCAATCCGTCGAAAAGTACATATTGGAATCTCGCTGCTTATAGCTGCAGTAATAATGGTGTTTAGAGCCGTAAACGACCAGAGCGTAATTAGCGCCATATTCACTGTTGCAGGATATACCTATGGGCCACTTTTGGGACTATACGCGTTTGGGCTATTTACACCATTTGCCGTAAGGGATAAATGGGTGCCATACATTGCTATACTCTCGCCAGTTATCTGTTTCTTTCTGGCCAAGTACTCGGCACTACTTTTTAATGGTTACAAATTTGGATTTGAGTTGCTGATGGTAAATGGGGCAATTACTTTTGGGGGTTTATTGTTGTTAAGCAAGAGAGTCGGAAGGGTGCAGAAGGTTTAACTGGTTTTTTGCGATGATAAAAAGTTATTGGTGACATACATAATACTTCTTGTTAACTGATCACTAGAAAGGGCTAATTAATACAAGGTAGTTCTTAGCCATAAGATCACATTTTTGTTTTGCGATTCTTCTTCCAATTTCTTAAAAAATTAAAGCCACGGGCTGAAGTTTGCCTACTGTAAGCAGGCCCGTGGCAATATCATTCTCCATAACTAATTTAAACCTTAATTTGTAACAAGGTTTTGGGTTTATCTCCTAAGGATCGCCTTTGTGAAAATATGCTCAGGTATAGATTGATTAAACTTAATACTGGTGATTCGGAACTCGGTGCCCTCGCCTTGCTTGAGCATATCCTTATACACCATGGTGGTGGGGAACCATCTACCATCAATCAGCTTAACATCGGTGAGGGTGGTCCGCTTAAGCAGCTGTCCGCTTTTGGCAAAAAGTTCTTCTCTGAGTGGTACAAACCGTTCTGCATCAATCCACATTTTGCGAATGTGATAGTTTACATCATCAACCTTGGCATTTAACTGCAAAACGTATGATTTCCTCCCGTCGATAACCTCATCACCCTTAACAACAGCGTTGTAGATATCGGTGAGCTTACGATCCTCCATCATATCCTCGTACGAAAGGTCAGAGCCCATAACCGACTGGCGCAGCATATGCCCCGATAGCTGGATGGTTCGGTCGGTTGAGGGGGAGTAAATCCAAAGCTGGTTCTCCAGCTTAAGCATCTTGGTACCCTGCTCGCGTGCAGGCGAGAGGTACTCGGTGTAGGCCTTGGTTTCTCCCACACCGTAGCTACGCATGGTCATGGTTCGACTACTACGCCTGCCGTGAATAGTCATGCTCGACTCCATGATCCTGTTCTCGGACGACATATTCTTGTCAACCCTATCGAGAATATCATTCGCATTGGGCTGTGCATTGCCCAGCAGGGCAAAGGAAATTAAAATGCTGGTTACTAAAGTTCTCATTTCTTTTGATATTTTTAAGAATTCTCTTAATGACGTTTTATAATCTATCTCATTATCACTGCAACGACTTCGTACCTTTACCTTATCGATAAGCCACTGTCAATTTTCATCAATCCACGACTTTATGCCTCTAGCTCCTTGAAAAGTTTTGCCGTTTGCCTTTTGTAAATACCAACCCCGGATAGCATTGTTCCGAGAATTGTAGAAAACAGACCGGGTATAAAGCCGATGTAAAAATCGGAAGGGGCAATTCTTGCCCGAATATGCGTGGGAAGCATCATGGAACTACCCTCCATCATACCTGAGATATCGATACCATAGGTTTGGATAAGCCAAGCAAAGAAAAGTCCAAATATTGTTCCCACAAAAGAGCCTGCAATACCAATAAATATTGATTCGTAGATCATGGTACGATATACATGCCCTTTCTCCTCGCCCATGGCAATACGAATACCCACTTCGCCATACCGACGTAAACCGCCCAGCAAACCAGCATTCCAGAGCACTAAAGACATGGCAAAAACGAATACCATTGATATGTAAACAGCCCAAACATCGGTTAGCGCAACGTACTGTCCCATTGCACCCTGCTGACCTAAAGCTTTCATTACTGGGGCAAACTCATCATCCTCTGGTTGTTTAGCGTTAAAATCATTGGCTATTCTAAGTGCTTGGTCGTTATCGTAAAATCCTTCCTTAAAAAATCCAAGTATTTCGCCAGCGGCATCGTACATATCGAGGGCTATTCTTGCATCTTCAATATCAATAACAATGGCTCCCCTGTCAATAGCTTCAGCTCCAAAGTTTACGGTTCCTACTAAAGTGAAGTTATCCATCGACATGCTACCGTGCATGGTGGAGCCTATTAGCGTAATCTCCTCGCCAATTTCGACCCCTAACTTTTGAGCGAAATCCTCACTCAGAATGGCCTCACCACGGTTTTGAATTAGTTTACCCCTAACCAATGAGCGAGTCAGGTTTAACCTTTCATCCTCATTACTATTCTCCGAAAGTATATCGATCCCCATCCCTAGGGCAGGTCCTTGAGCACGTGTTTCGCCCTGGTCGTTCGGTATATCAACCAGCCCACCGAACTGAATCCGGGGTGCCCATTCAATATCGGGAAGCTGATCCTGCATTTGCAAGAGAAGTTCGCTTACTTCAACCAGTGCCAAGTCGTTGGGAATTTGGTTTGAATTCTCGGCATATGCGCGGGACATTACCTTAATGTGACCGTTGGTAAACTTAGCGTTAACCTCTATGGTATCGCCCATAAAGCCACGAATGTAACCATTCATTAGCACGGTGAGCATCACACCAATAGAGACAATTATTACGGGTACCCTACTGCGACTCTTATCGCGAAGTAACCCTTTTATTAGGAATTTTATCATGGTTATAAGTTCATAAAGTTTATAGAATGCCTAGAGTTCATAGTGTGACTAGAGTTTAATGAGTGACTAGAGTTTATAGAGGGCAAGGAGGATAAAGAGTTTTAAGAAAAAATTCCTTTTTGATGTTATTAACTTTTAAGGGTTTTTCCAATAGAACTAAAGATCGCTAGTAGTTCGTTGGACTCAATGAGTAGTCCTAAAATTTCGTCCTTTTCTACCCACCCGAATTCCATAATTATTTCAATCCAGTAAGATGTTTCACTTGCTTCGCTTTCGCAGATTCTGACTCTGCTTACAAAATCTGCCCTGCTTCTACTTCTATTAGCCTCTCGATTATTGGCTCCAACACTAGTTCCCGACTTTGAAATCTGATTGCGAACCACCCTTGCCTCAATAGTATTGGGCAGTTTAGCCGATAGATTAAGTATTCTTATGGCAAACTGTTTTGTTCTTTGCTCGAGTTCCTGTGCAAACTCCTTATTATTCATGTGCTTTTGTGCTTTACACTTTAGCTCACTTCCAACTTTAGCTCACTCCAAACTCCTACTGTATTTTCCCCCTCAACGCTTCGGTTGGATTCATCTTGGCAATCTTCCTCGAGGGCCAGTAGCTTACTATGGTAGTTGTAAGAACCACTATAAGCACAGTGCTTACTACCAGTCCAATGCTGTAAACTGGGTAAAGGGTTTGCGCAATGGCCATTCCCAGCTCGCTCACATCGATGGGCATGGTCCAGCCCACCTTGGCTTGCCATGCAAGAAAAGGTAATCCGTATGCAGCGCCAACCAAAGCGGCAAAAATGGAGTACATGGCTCCCTCTACAGTAAACAGTCCCACAACCTCGCGCCGGGTGTAGCCCAGAGCCACGTATGTTCCAATCTCCTTTTGGCGACGAAATATCGATAGCACCATGGTATCGAAAATAGCCAGCATGGCTAATAGCAATAGGATAAAGTAGAATATTGATAATCCAGTAGTCTTTGTCTTTATTAAGTCGTCAACCGATTTGGTGAGGTCGTCCTTGGTTTTTAATACCCAACCCTCAACCTCAGCAATCTTTACTTTGCTGTCTCTCAGTGTAAATATGGTGGCATGGTTTGGTAAAAGAGTCATCTCCTGCAGTTTCTGCAAGCTAATATATATCTGGCCATTCTCAATTGCAGGAACGTTGCTTGCAAAGACCTCAACAATTACCACAGTGGCTGCATCGAAAGTACCATTGGCATCGCGCCAGCGAAGGGTTACCATATCGCCTTTCTGTAATGACATATCGCGGGCCATCATGGCACCAATAATTGCCGGGATTCCATCGACAATTGTGTCGAGTTTATGCGTGGGCTGACTTAGAATTGGCTGGCCAGGGTCAATTCCCTTAATGGCTATGGATTGCATACGCCCCTGGGGGTAGAGAGTTCCCTGAACAATTAGCATGGGGAGAATTTCGCCCTTACTCACCGCATCGCTAAGTTCACTGGGGATTGGTGCTCGACTATCGTTAAGCGTAAATGGATCGAAGGGGTTGTAAGCCTGATGCCAGAATTGCCCACCTCCAATTTGCCAGTCGGTCATGTCGTGCTTAGCCTGCTCCTCCCAGCCAATCATCACACCATTCATCCAGATGATGATTACGTAGGAGAACGAGAGCACAATCACATTGAGCCAGGTGCGTAACCCAGCGCCAATGAGATTTCGGTATGCCAGTTTTATTGCTAGTTTCATGGCAATGGAATTAGTTCGATTTAACTATCTCATCATTATCAACCCTACCATCCAAAAGGAAAATTTTTCGGCGTAGGTAGCTTATCACCTTCTCATCGTGCGTTGCAAAGATGAATGTGGTTTCCAGTTCACGATTTAGTTTCTCCATAGTTTGGAGCACGTTGTGCGAGTTGGCTGCATCGAGGTTGGCGGTTGGCTCATCGGCCAGCACCAGCGATGGCCTTTTTACCATTGCACGGGCTATGGCCACCCGTTGGCATTCGCCACCCGATAGCTGCGGAGGCTTGGAGTTCACCTTATCGGTTAATCCCACCCACTCGAGAGCATCCATCACCATCTTTTTGCGCTCCGATGCTGAGTAATGCAGGAGCAGTAACGGAAACTCCACGTTTTCGTAAACCGTGTGAACCTGCAGCAGGTTATAACTTTGGAAGATAAAACCCAGGTTCTCCTTGCGCAGCAAAGCAGCCTGCTTGGAGTTTAGCGTTCCAATTGAGTTGCCTAAGACCAATGCCTCGCCATCTGAAGGTACGTCGAGCGAGCCAATGATGTTGAGCAACGTGGTTTTTCCCGAACCGCTGGGACCAATAAGCCCTGCGAATTCGCCCTTACCGAAGGTAAGATTGATACCTTTTAAGGCAGTGAACTCACCCTTTCCCATGGGAAATCGCTTGGTGAGATTGTTGATTTGGATGATTTGCATATAGTTTTTTATTTAGTCTGAAAGTCTAAAAGTCAAAATATCGAAAAATGCTAGTTTTTTCTCAACGATTTGATGAATCCTTTTGTAATCTTAGAAACTTCTAAGCAATAATTAATCAATTTGTCTCGGTTTTTTGTGTCAATATACTTTAATCTTTCGGCCAAGTATAGCATAGATCGAACCTCGCTACAAGAGGCCACAGATATGTATAGAAAGCGAGTAAAGTCTGCATCAGTATTTCTATCAAACCCTTCGGCAATATTATTAGACCCAGAAACCACTGCTCTACATATTTGGTCTTTAAAGCCATAGTCCTTTATTTTGTTAAAACTGGAGTAAATCTCAACAGCCAAATCTTGTGCCTTTTGCCAAGCTATAATTTCTTCGAAGCGCTCAATTTTCATTGCTTAAGGTATTATAGATTTACTATCTTACTATGGACTTTTTGACTTTCCGACTTTCGACTAAAGGACTATTAATGATTAAAAACTAACATAACTTGTATCCCTTTCCCTCCAAATATTTTGCTGCCCAAGTTTTGCTGTGGAAAGTTGAATGTCTCGGGATTCCAATAGGCCATTACGTGAAACGAAAGCTTATTATAGGTTCTTTGCCAACTTAAAAAACTGTATACATTGTTATTACTCCAGCTGTAGTAGAACATTGTGCTAACATTATCGAAAAGGCTAACAGGGTAAGAAATAGAGAACAACGAGAATTGTATCGGCGTTTCAAAATTGAAGGGTTTAATATCGGCGGCAACTATTAAGTGCTCGTAAACAGCTAGTAGCCCATTGCCAATACCAAAGGTGTAGTCAACACCTGCGTTAAGAAGAGTTTGGTTTGTAAACGGGCCAATGTTTTTGCTGCTGTTCACCCAAGACCCCTCTAGCCATAAGCCTACAACCCAATCGACCTTTGTATCAATCCCTATCCTATTCTCACTATACTTGTCGAAGTCAAATGTTAGGATATCAGATATACTTTGAACCTTAGCCTTGCGGTGATGGAAGGAAATACCCGCCTCGCCTATTCCTATAGGAAGTTGAACCCTTCCGCCAAATTCAGGAGATTTGGGGTATGTACCAAAAGCCTCCCAGCCCTTTGGTTCCTTATTGCCATATAAGCCCCATACCCAGATATTGGCATTATTCAAGAAGAAATATCTTCCAAGAACACCCCAAACACCATCGGTAAGCTGGAGTGGATCCTGCGGATCCATTTGGTCGAACCACATGAGCGGACGCAACATGGTAGCCGAACCGAAATTAATTTTTTGGAGCCCAGCCCTAAGCTCGAGTTGCGGGGTAGTATATCGCACCCAAGCCCGGTAGGGCTTAATATCGCCATCTGACTGATTATTGAACGTGCTTCCATACAAGTTTCCCGAAACTTCGAAATTAAGACTTTGGCCTTTTTTAAAGAATTTCTGGTAACTCAATTCAGGAATGTAACGCCCACCCAGCAGTAAGTTTTCTTGGCTAAAGTTGTAATTCCCCCAGGCCGATAGCAGACCTTTAAATATTAGGGTATCCCTACTCTGTCCAATAGACATTACTGGCCAAAGCATTACAAAAATTAGGATTAAATAAACTCTACTCATGGGGTGATATTCCATATGAAAAAAAGTTCGCAATTTCCATCACCAAATCCTGTGGATTGGGGTATAACTTAAGAACTTTCTCATCGTTTGCCAACTCCATTATTTTCTGGGACATTAAGAGTAAAACCTCCGGTTTAAAGTCTTTCCTGAAATAGCCTTGCTCCTGACCACGCCTAAAATCATCGATAATGCTCAGCCAAATCTCACTTGATCTTTTCAATATGTAAGCTGATATCTCGAGCTCAGGATTATTGTAAAAGTCCATCATAAACTCCTTGCTAATGTCGTTGGTCCCTTCAAACTTAAGGGCCAGCATTCGTTTCATCTTCTCCGACGCGGGTATTGACGAACTCATTAACTCCCTAAAATCGACTATAGCTTTATCTATTACCATATCGAAAACTGCTTTGGCAATCTCCATTTTATTGGGGTAAAAACGGTAGAATGTCATCTTGCTTACGTTTGCCTTTGAGCAGATCTCCTCAATGGTTACCCTTTTAAAACCATGCTTCCAAAACAGTTCCTTGGCTGTTATCAATAATTCCTTCTGCTTTGCATTTTTAAATTCCATAATGAATTATATTACTTACCCGACAAATATATACATTTTTTGTATATTTTTCTTTTTTTCGTATATTTTTAAATAAATCGTATTAATAAAATCAAAGGAAAAGAATTTGGGCTAAGATGTTGACAACGATCACCTAAATTGTTCATTAGATTTTGAATCATTTCGAATAGGAAACTGTTTAATTACCTATATTTGCGGCTTCGCTAAATTAGGAAAATTTACAACATTAAGGTGAAACTATGGTGACATACAGCAGATTAACACTAAGAGATGTGATAGGCCAGTCGAGGATTATCCATGCGGATAGACCCTCGTTGGCATTTGTGGGGGAGAAAGCTGTTTCGTACAACGAGCTGTCAATTCATATTAGGAATACGGCTAGCCTTCTTATTACCCTTGGTATTCAAAAGGGCGACAGAGTTGCCCTGCTGGGCGAAAATAGCCCCAACTGGGGGATCGCCTACCTGTCGATAACATGTATGGGAGCCGTGGTTGTTCCTATTTTACCCGACTTTACCCCGGGAGATGTGACAAAGATTCTAGGCCATAGCCAGGCTAAAGCCATCTTCATTTCAGCCAAGCAGTATCAAAAACTAACTGATACAGGAAAGTTTGACTCACCCGATGTAATTCTATTGAATAACTTTCAGGTTGTTGAACGTGGCAAGGATAGTGTTGAGCAAACCATGGGCTATACGTTACCCGAACCAGTGGTAAACATTGATTTCTCTGAACTTGATGTTCCAGATCCCATGGAGGAGGATTTAGCCGCAATTATTTACACATCCGGTACTACTGGTCGGCCTAAAGGGGTAATGTTAAGTCATAAAAACATCATTTCAAACTGCTTATCTACTTTCCAAATTCAGAATATTGTTGAAACAGATAGGCTAATAAGCGTGTTGCCACTTTCGCATACTTATGAGTGTACCATTGGATTTATTATGCCGCTCATGCGTGGAGCTTGTGTATACTATTTACAAAAACCGCCTACAGCTCCTGTACTTTTGCCTGCCATGCAGGCAATAAAACCAACCATGATGCTTGTGGTGCCTTTGATTATTGAAAAAATATACAAATCGAAGATACTTCCTCAGCTAACATCAACCAAACTAAGTGCAAGGTTATATAATGTTACTGCATTTAGGAAGGTATTGCATAAGATTGCTGCCAAGAAATTGCATAAAACCTTTGGTGGTGAGCTACATTTTTTTGGAATTGGTGGAGCCAAACTCTCGTACGATGTTGAGAGATTCCTTTTTGAAGGAGGATTCCCCTACTCCATTGGATACGGGATGACCGAAACATCGCCTTTACTCTCCGGCTGCACGCCCTCACTAGTAAAATTTAGAAGTGCAGGTATAAACCTTCCTGGGCAGGAGATGAAGATCAACAACCCCAATCCACAAACTGGGGAGGGTGAAGTATGGGTTCGAGGAGCCAATGTTATGGAAGGGTATTATAAGGACGAGGAGCTAACCCGCGAAGTGATTACTGAGGATGGATGGCTAAAAACTGGTGATCTTGGAGTGCTACATAGCAACGGATTTTTAGAGCTAAGAGGTAGATTAAAAAATATGATAGTTGGCCCAAGTGGTGAGAATATCTACCCCGAAGATATTGAGGAGGTGATTAACTCACACTCACTGGTACTCGAATCACTTGTATATGAGATTAGCGGTAGACTAGAAGCAAAAGTTATCCTTAACTACGAAGCGCTTGAAGCCAAGTATGCTGGTATAAAAGTGGCCGCTGCCAATATGCAAAGTCAATTTCAAGATAAGGTGAAGGAGATAACTGAGGATATCAGAAAATATGTGAACTCTAAGGTTGCTGCATTCTCAAAGCTTAATGTGGTAATTGAGCAACAAGAACCGTTCGAGAAAACGCCAACGCACAAGATTAAACGGTTTATGCATACCAATCCAGCATAAATACAAAGAGCCCTTTCGGGCTCTTTTCAGCTATAAGAATTTTACTACCTCATCCAACCTAACCCCTCTCGACCCTTTCATCAATATTGTATGCCCTGCAATTGGGCTTTCCTTCAAGTGAACAGATAACTCATGTTGTGAAGGGAACCACGCTGCATGTGAACTCATTGGAGCAAAGTTCTTTCCTACTAACACAATATTCTCAAAACTATCTAGTGCCAAACGGGCAATCCTTTCGTGTTCCGAATCTGAAAACTCTCCCAACTCCAACATCTCACCTAGTATTACCATCTTAGGCAAATCGGTTTCCATATCGGAAAAATTTCGCAAAGCCAACTCCATACTACTTGGATTTGCATTATAAGCATCAAGAATAATGGTGTTGTTTTGACTTTTAAATATTTGCGAGCGATTATTGGTTGGTACATACCCCTCGATTGCACTAATACAATCTGAAACCTCAACACCAAAAACATGACCTATTATAATAGCAGCAAGAATATTCTCAATATTATAACTGCCAACCAGCTTGGTGGAAATACCATACTCTTTCCCTTTAAATGATAAGTTAAAGGAAAGGAATGAACTGCCAGAGTTAACTTGCCTCAAATTGAACTGATTTACTCCATAGTAAACTAGATTGGTGAGCCCATGTGCATCTGCAAGTTCATGTAGTATTGGGTTTTCGCCATTAATAAACCCAGAACCACTGTTCCTCGCTAAAAACTCATACAGTTCCGATTTCCCTCTTTTAACGCCCTCAAACGACCCAAAGCCCTCAAGGTGAGCCTTCCCAATGTTGGTAATTAATCCGTGTGTGGGTTGGGCAATGGAACATAGTAATGCAATCTCACCAATATGATTTGCACCCATCTCCACAATGGCAATCTCGGTATCGGGAAGTATTGAGATGACAGTAAGCGGAACACCAATATGGTTGTTAAGGTTTCCCCGCGTTGCCACAGTCCGAAACTTCGATGATAAAACCTGATTGATTAGTTCCTTGGTAGTTGTCTTCCCATTGCTACCTGTAAGGCCAATAATTGGAATACTGAGTTTAGCTCGATGATACCTGGCCAAATCCTGCAAAAACGTGAGGGTATTGGGGACAAAAACTGTATTGTGTTTATCCTTTAGCTCGACGCTATCGGTTATGGCCAAAGAGGCTCCTTTTTCTAAAGCCACCTCTATAAATCTATTCCCATCAAAATTTTCACCCCTAAGTGCAAAAAATATTGCTCCGGGTTCTACGGTTCTACTATCGGTGCAGATTGACCGATGCTTTTGGAAAGTTGAGTAAACTTTTTCGATGGCATTCATAGCAATTGCTTTGGCCTATTACAAAAAAGAGACCCCATTGCAACAATGAGGTCTCAGAATATTCGAACAAGATGTTTCAATGTCTATCTACCACTAACCTGCGACCCAACAGCCTCCATAGCACAACGGAAACCGATATCGTTGGTTGACGAAGCTTCATCGAGGAAACGGCGAGTTCCTGGACTCAACCAGTATGCTCTGTCGCGCCACGATCCACCCTTGTATACCCTTACCCTGTCGTTTACAAGGCTAGCCATTCCATCGTTTGGACGATCTTCGCGGGTAGTTGCTCCTTGATCGTACATGCGGTTCGAGTTAAGAGAACGATCGCCTCCCTCCTTGCCATAATCAACGCTTGAAGCAAAGTCACCATCCTTATAGTTGATATAGTAAGCCTGGTTGTAGTTGGGGCGATTGGCCGACTCTTCTGGAGTTACTTCACGATACCTCATGCGGCCAAGGCTATCGACGCTTTTTGGCGAACCATCGGCATTGGTATCAAGAGTTTTGAATACGTTTCCACGGAAAGGACGGAAATCGTCGAAATCCTCAAAAGATTGTGGACGGTAAACATCGAGTACCCACTCATTCACATTACCAGCCATACAGTATAGTCCAAAGTCGTTTGGCCAGTAGGATTTTACGTTTCCGGGAATGTGCTCACGGTCGTTCAAATTCCCAGCAACACCCATAAAGTCACCTCTACCTCGCTGGAAGTTAGCCATCATTTGACCTCTGTTCTTCGAGTTGCTGTTACGAACGTTATGGCCATTCCATGGGTATATTTTTCTCTCTACAATTCGCTCGTCGAAAGTATTACCAATAAGTCCTTGAGCAGCGTACTCCCACTCAGCCTCAGAAGGAAGACGATACTTAGGAAGTAAAATTCCATCCTCAAAGGAAACCCGTCGTCCCTCTTCTTGACCTGGACGCATGCTAGGACGGGTGTTACGAACAGAAGCTTCGTACTGACCCAACAGGTAAGCATCAGTATTGAAGTTTTCGGCATCAACCTGTTGAAGATCGAGGTTAATGTAACCCTCGCGAACTAGAATCATCTCGTTTACCCTATCGCTACGCCATAGGCAGTAATCGTTGGCTTGAATCCAGCTAACACCTACAACAGGATGCTCGTTATAGGATGGATGACGGAAATAGTTAGTTACGTATGGGTCGTTATATCCAAGAGGGCTTCTCCAAACCAGAGTGTCGGGAAGAGCATTGCGGTAAACGTTGGGATAGGAAACATAAACCCTACGTAACCAGTAAAGATACTCGCGGTAGTCCACGTTTCTAACCTCGGTTTCATCCATGTAGAACGATGCAACGGTAATTCTTCGGGGAATATTATTCCAGTCGTACATTAGATCCTGTTCCACACGCCCCATGGTGAACGTACCGCCTTCGATGAAAACAAGACCAGGCCCAGCCTTGGGTACATAGTCCTGAACTACCTCAAAGCCTCCTGATTCGGGGTCGTTATAACTCCAACCTGTTGTTGATGACTGACCTGATGATCCGCCAATAAGTCCGCACGACGAAAAGGCTGCAGTTCCAGCCAACAGCAAAATGATATAACTGTGCTTCAATTTCATAGTTGATGGTTTTTCCTTTGAGTTTAACTCATTTACAACTTCAAATATAGAAATAATTGTTTGAAAAATACTTGATCACTTAAAAAAACTAAAATTTAGGGCTTTTTATTGTGTGTATTTTTTTTCTTGACCTCTTTTTATACTCAAAATTCATCCCAAAGGTTACCTCGTGCGATGAAGTATTTAAGCCCCTAAACCCCCCTTTAAGTATGCTAAAATCGTAACTGTAAGCAATTGAATAACTTATATCGTGATATCCGGCTACAAAAACAAATGTATTGCTCGCTATTCCTATATTATTACGCACCCAAATGCCAGTTACCAAATTTTGATGCGAGAGGTAAACTCCCACATTTAGCTGCTTATAGTCTGATTGTTGCTGGTAAATAATATTGGGAGACAGGATTAAGCTTTTTCTGATGATATATCGTTTGTAAAGGTTTATATCACATCCAATATGACCTGTATACTTTCGAGGAAGCCTACTCACATATTCGCCTTGGCGCGATTCGACCGGTTGAATTAAATGGTGAACGGCAATGCCACCAAAAAAGATATCCCACTCACCAATAACCCCTAAAGCAAAATCGGGCATTACCCGGCTATGGCCATCAAAACCCGGAACACCGATTATCTCCCCCGATTGGTCAACCATATCGGGAAAAACAACATTTCGGGTACTTACCGATTTAAAAATCCCTCCCACTTGCAAACCGGTTCTAATTTGAGCATTGTAGGCAAGGCGAATGTTGTAGGAATACATCACATCTAGGGTAAGCCTATTAATAGTTCCCAAGGCCTGCATATCGTTTATGATGTTGATCCCCACGCCACTGTTATGATCGATGTAGAACCTATCGTAATTGGCTCCATACGACATGTATGGCGACTGGCGAGTGAGCCACTGGTTGCGGTAAACTAAATTTGCTCTTTGGTATTTTGGGCTCCCGGCATATGCTGGATTGAGATATAGCTGATTGGAAAAAAACTGTGCAAAACTTGCATCCTGACTTTGCACCGGAATAGCAGCAAGGCCAAGAACAAAAAATGCAAGTAGAAATCGCCAAAAGCTCATCAATAATTTGCTAGGGTTGTAAACTTATGATACATATTACTTAGATGTGAGATATTTGTTGCAGAAAAACGTTTAAATTACTATGCCTTCCCAAAAAAGATTATGTAAAAATAAAAACTATTTTGATGCGTTTTTATTTTACCATCATTTACAGTACCCAAACTTTTTGTTTATTTGCAAAATTAAGCCATTTATCCAATGTATAGAAGACCATTACTTCTATTTTGCCTTTCTTTAGTTTTCAACGCAACCTTTGCTCAGAACTATTCAAGAACCATAGATTGGCCTGTAGACTCTGTGGCAAGCGCAAACCATAAGGCCGAAGGCTATGGGGGCGAGTTGGAAAAGCCGTTCCTATGGTTTAATGGCAACGTTCACTACCCCAACACATCCACAATGCTGCCCCACTATGCTGATATTATTCCTGTTTCCAATAACATTCACAGCATCAATCAGCTAAATGTACAAGTTACCAACCGAAGGAGCATCTTGCTTAGTAGCGATGAGGAAAGAACTTTACGGAGATTATCTGCTGAAGAGATAAATAATCAAAAACCGCAGTTCGATGTGTTCAAATCGGGGGGGCAGAGCTACTTGCAATTCCATATACCAACCATCTCTACAAATCCATCTACCGGAAGGCCAGAAAAACTGGTAAGTTTTAATATTGAGGTTACTGAACAACAAGTTATTGCTCCAAAAATGACCCAAGCCAATGAGGCAACCCAATCAGTCCTCTCTTCAGGAATTTGGAAGATGGTAAGGGTTGAAAAGACTGGAGTTCATCGAATTTCGTACTCGGAACTACTTGGTATGGGACTTTCGAACCCCGACAACGTTTCAATTTGGGGGCACGATGGCCGGCAACTACCGTTCTGGAACAACCAATCATCTCCCGATGATTTGATACAAATTCCAATTCAGGTGGAGAAGGGCACCGATGGGATATTTAATCAGGGCGATTACATCTACTTTTACGCCCAAGGTTCCATTACTTGGAGTTACAACAGCGAGATCGATTTTTTCGAACATCGAATACATGATTTTGCCACATCAACACATTACTTTATCACCACCAGCAGGCCAAATCCGTTGCGCATCACAACTCAAAGTCAGCCTTCGGCCTCTCCTTCTCAAACAAGCAATACATTCGATGCACTGGTACACTTTGAGCGTAACGACACCAATCTTATCCGATCGGGCCGACAGTGGTTTGGAGAATCGTTTGATGTTTACACAACACGAAATTACAACACGGGATTCAATAATCCTGTAACCGGAGGCGAGGCAAAAGTGAAGGTTAAAGCAGCGGCGCGTTCATCGGTTAGCAGTTCCTATACGCTTAAAGCAAATGGAACCTCACAGGGCAATATTTCGATTGCCTCAGTAAACACATCAAGCCAGTATACAAACTTTGCGGCTGTGGGCGAGCGATTATTCAACGTGAACTACTCGCAAGGTGAACTACAACTCGAACTTACCTATAATAAACCATCGCCGGCAGCAAAAGGTTGGCTCGATTATATAACGGTTAACGCTCGCCAGCGCCTTCGCATGGATGCAAGCCAGCTGCTTTTTAGGGACAGGCAAAGCGTTTCGGCAAATGCCATTACTGAGTTTAATATTGAAAACACACCGCAAGGGCTTAGGATTTGGGATGTAACAGATTTTTTCAACCCCCTAAATATTGAGTTTACAGTTCAGGGTACAGTGGCAAAATTTAAATCGGAAACAAGTTCGCTTAGAGAATTTATCGCCTTTACACCCAGCCAAGCCAATAGCGTAAACTTAATGGGCGATGTTCCAAATCAGAATATCCATGGTGAATCACAACCTGAAATGGTTATTGTTACCCACCCAAATTTTCTGTCACAAGCACAGGAACTGGCTCAGCTACATCTAGACGCCAGTGGCCTAAAAACCCTAATAGTCACAAATCAACAGGTATACAATGAGTTCTCGTCGGGCAATCCCGATGTTTCGGCCATTCGAAATATGATGCGGATGTTTTACCGTAGGGCAATATATGAAAATGATATGCCTAAATATCTACTTCTTTTTGGTGATGGATCGTACGATAACAGACCCGGTAACTCTTCGAAGTTAAGCTTTGTGTTAACCTACCAGTCGGAAAACTCGCTGCATGTTACTAGCTCGTTTGTTTCCGATGACTTTTTTGGCTTACTCGACGATAATGAAGGGGAAGCTACTGGTCTTCTTGATCTTGGCATTGGACGCATCCCAGCCGCTACAAGTGCTGAGGCAAGCATTGCTATAAACAAGATTAGGCAATACATGAACCCCACGTCGAAAGGGGCATGGAACAACCAGCTTTGTTTTATTGCCGACGATGGCGATGGTAATCTCCATATGCGCGATGCCGATCTGCATGCGCAGTACGTAGAGGAGAACCATCCCCACTATAATATCGATAAAATTTACTTTGATGCATATCCGCTTGTGTCGTTATCGGTTGGCGACAGGTATCCGGCCGTTACCGAAGCTATTAACAACAGGGCCAATCAGGGTGCCCTAATAATGAACTACGTTGGTCATGCTAACGCCATGTGGCTTGCCCACGAAATGGTGCTCAAGATTGATGATATTCAAAGCTGGCGAAACCTGGATAAGCTATCGCTTTTTGTAACCGCAACCTGCGAGTATAGTCGGTTTGATGATCTGGGCAACAAATCGGCAGGTGAGCATATCCTTTTCGCTCCTCGCGGGGGGAGTGTTGCACTAGTGTCGACATCGCGAGTGGTGTACGCTAACCCCAACTTCGCGCTAAACCGCAATTTTATTCATTACGTTTTTGCCAAGCGAGAGGGTCTACCGCCCGGTGATCCGAACGAGTATTACAGGCTGGGTGATGTGCTTCGTTTGACCAAGGTGGCAACTGGGGGTCAGATTAACAAACGAAACTTTCTTCTGTTGGGCGACCCGGCCATGCGACTTCATTACCCTTCGGCATCGATGGCTCTTACCGAGATAAACGGTTTGTCGATTACTAGTGAATTGGATACACTGAAAGCTCTTAGCCGAGTACAAATTAAAGGAGCAGTGGTTAGCAACGAAAAAAATCAAAATTTTTCGGGTGAGGCGGAATTTACTCTCTTCGATAAGGCAAAAACAGTAACAACTTTAGCGAATACCGGAGGAACGCCTTTTACCTTTACAACTCGTGAGAACAGCATATACCGAGGCCGTTCATCGATTGCAGACGGACAGTTTGATGCTAACTTTATTATCCCCAAGGATATTATGTATAGCTATGGCAATGGACGATTCAGCCTATTTGCCTCGAGCGGACAGGCAACTGCTGTAGGACAATTTGAGGGTTTTATTGTTGGGGGAATCAGTTCTGAAGCTGGAAATGACTCTCAAGGCCCCGAAATTGAAATCTACATGAATAACACCAAGTTTGTGAACGGAGGCATTACCGACCCAAACCCAAAGTTAATAGTTCACCTGCTCGATAGCTCGGGAATAAACACAACAGGAGCCGGAATTGGCCACGACCTTACCGCAACGCTGATAGGTAGCCAGGAGACAACCTACACCCTAAACGATTACTATGTGGCTGAGCTGGACAATTTCCAGAAAGGAAAAGCGGAATATCAACTTTCTGGACTTGCCCCTGGAAACTATTCCATTAGGGTTAAGGCCTGGGATGTATACAACAACAGCTCGGAGACAGAAATCACCTTTTCGGTAAATGAGGATAGCAATCTGAAGATTGATCGCTTACTGAACTACCCAAACCCATTCACCGAATCAACTGGATTTTACTTTGAGCATAACCAACCCTTCGAAGATTTTGATATACTGATTCAAATATTTAGCCCATCGGGTAAACTTGTTAAAACCATCGACTACTTTCACCCTGGCGACGGCAGCTACCGCATAGGCCCCATTGCCTGGAATGGCCTCGATGATTTTGGCGATAGAATTGGGCGCGGAGTTTACTTTTACAGATTAAAAGTTAGACTTGGAAACGGACAAAGCAAACAGGTTTACAAGAAGCTAGTAATCCTTAAGTAAGAGTGGAATAATAAAACCGATTTTTTATTGTTATCATTTCAGCTAATTTTGCAATCCAAATTACTTTACAATGGTTAAAAGATTTTCAATTGTTTTACTCACATTTCTAATTTTTAGTTCAAACCTATTCTCACAGAGCGAAGAGGAGTTGGAGTATGTGGGGGGTCTAAATGCGCTAAAGGTTGCCGTTTCGTTTCTAATGATAGCACCCGACTCAAGAGCTTCGGCCATGGGTGATGTGGGAGTTGCCTCAACCCCGGACGCCAACAGCCAGCACTGGAACCCTGCTAAATACGCCTTTATTGATAAGGATTGGGGAGTGGCCTACTCGTATACACCATGGCTCCAGAATTTAATAAAAGACATGGACTTAAACTACCTAACGGGTTACTATCGATTCGATGATCAACAGGTGGTAAGCGCATCGCTCCTATACTTTTCCATGGGAACCATAATTTTTACCGACGATCAGGGTACCCGCCTGCTGGACCATAATGCCAATGAATTTGCCATTGATTTGGCCTACTCTCGCAAATTTTCAGATAAAATTGCAGGTAGTATTGGCTTTCGATATATCCGATCGGATTTAACCGGAGGCTTTGCACAACAGGGACAACCCGTTGCCAAAGCGGGTAATTCAGCAGCTGCCGATATATCAACATATTACCAAACTCCATTGGTAATTGACAACAAAAACTCGGAGCTGGCCATTGGCCTAAATATTTCGAATATTGGGGTAAAGGTTTCGTATAACGAGGATCCCTTTAAGCAGTTTATCCCCATCAACATGCGATTGGGCAGCCGATTCTCTATGGATATGGATGCCTTTAACACCGTATCGTTTATGGTTGATGCCAACAAGCTACTAGTTCCGACGCCACCCATTTATAGTATAGAAGACCCAAATGAAATACTTTTTGGCAGGAATCCCGATGTACCCGTAATGACAGGGATGCTACAATCATTTTACGATGCACCTGGAGGGTTTCAGGAAGAACTCCGTGAGGTTAGCCTTGGTTTTGGACTTGAATACCTTTACTCGGGTCAGTTTGCCATAAGAGGCGGTTACTTTAACGAGCATTCCACTAAGGGCAACCGGAAATACTTCACCCTTGGAGCCGGAATAAAATATAACGTTTTTAACCTCGACTTTGCCTACCTTGTCCCAACAGCTGGGCAATCGAATCCACTGGCAAACACATTCCGTTTTACCCTATCGTTCGAGTTTGAGCCCCAACGTCCCGGACGAAGAATACCATAGCGACGATGAACTTTAGAGTGGGAATTGGATACGATGTACATAGCCTTGCACCCGGCTACGACCTTTGGATAGGCGGTATAAAGGTAGATCACGAAAAGGGATCGGTTGGCCATTCCGATGGCGATGTGCTAATACACGCAATCTGTGATGCCATGCTTGGAGCAGTGGCGCAGCGCGATATTGGATACCACTTTCCCGACAACGACCCATCGCTAAAAGGAATCGACAGCAAGATTCTGCTTCAAAAAACAGCGCAGATTATTGACAATGCAGGATATGCAGTGGGCAATATCGACTCAACTATTTGCCTGCAACGCCCTAAGCTTAGAGAGTTGATTCCTACAATGCAAGAAACCCTAGAGAAGATTCTTGGTTTAGAAAAGGGATCGGTATCGGTAAAAGCCACAACAACCGAAAAGTTAGGATTTGTGGGCAAAGAGGAAGGAATTGCAGCTTACGCTACGGCACTTCTTTATAAAAAATAGCTAGGTCATGAGCAAAAAAACGCTGGTTCTTGGGGCAAGTAGCAAATCTGGCCGATTCCCGTTGCTGGCCATAAAGAGTTTGGTGAAGCACAATGTTGAAGTTGTAGCCATTGGATCCCGAATCGACGAGGTTGAAGGGGTGCAGATTCTAAACTACCCCATTTCCCCCACCGATATCCATACTGTTTCCCTTTACCTAAACCCCTTTCGTCAAAAACAGTACCTCGACTACATTATCGCCCTAAAGCCCAAACGCATAATATTTAATCCGGGAACCGAAAATCCCGAGCTGCTTAAACTTGCCAGGGAAAACGGCATTGAGGTTGTTTTTGACTGCACGCTGGTGATGCTTAATGCGGGTAGGTACTAACCCCTGATTAATGATCTATTGCCAGTGACGGCTCTAATCGCCCTTATTGGTATATCCAATCCCCATCTTCGCCAAAATCTGCTTTGAGTTGCTCAAAATCTTCTGTACATTTGTGTAGCGATGCAATATCGCCATATAACAGCCAAGCAAAAGGCTTTTGAATAGTTCAACTGGTATGTGTATGAAGAAAATCTACCTTGCCTACCTTTTTATCGCATTAACTGCCACTCAATATGTACATTCCGCAAGCACAGGGAATGATACAATTCCATACTCTGCTCAGCTGTTAAGCGACTACATCCAGCACGAGTCAATTACTGGCAACGAGATGAATGCCGGGCTATATCTGGCCTCAATGGCCAGATTAATGGGCATGCACGTGGAAGTTTTCACTAACCGTTTGGATACATTTAACTTTGCCGCCTCGTTGTATCCCTTGTTGTTAAATAAGCCCAATATCATTTTGCTTAACCACATTGATGTGGTTCCTGCCGAAAATGTCGAGGATTTCAAGTACCCTCCATTCTCTGGAACCATTGCCGACGGTCAGGTTTGGGGCAGAGGGGCCATTGATAATAAGGGAATGGCCGTGATGCAGCTACTAGCCATGGATCACTACGTTGAAAAGGCATTCCAAAAAGACCTACCATTTAACGTTACCATGATTTCTGTTTCGGGTGAGGAGACCGGAGGCTACACCGGAGCCAAGGTTGTAACTGAAAGGTTCACCGAGAGACTCAACGGCCAGGTTGTTTTTGGCGAGGGCGGAACGGGTATTCCTCAACTGCTGGTTAACGATCCCGAAAAGCAGGTTTTTACGGTATCAACCACATTTAAGCGAACTCTATGGCTTAGATTAACCCTTTCGATGAACACTTCGGGGCATGGATCTGTTCCTCCTAGTAGGTATGCGGTTCAGGAAAAGATTAGGGCACTTTATAAGATTGTTCGATGGAACAGAAAAGTGGTTTTTTCAAAAACCACCCGAAAGATGTTTCGAGAATTGGGCAAGCTAGAAGGGGGTTTTCGCGGCATGGTGCTTCGTAACCTTGGGTTTTTCAAACCGCTTGCAGTTAGAACAATGCGAAAGGACAACCTTATTTACTCGCTAATCACCAACACCATAACCATTACAGGTATCAAAACGCCTCCAGGACCTCCCAATATTATCCCACAGGAGATAGAGGTTACCCTCGACTGTAGGCTATTGCCCGATGTGAAAACAGAGGATTTTATTAATGAAATTCACCGGGTACTCGATAATAATGATGTGAAAATTGATATCCTGCAGGAAGATAAAATGGCTGAACCCTCGGAGTTAGGAGAGTGTTTTAAACGTCTTTCAAGGGCAATTCAGAAAGTGTACCCTGGGGCAGGTGTAGTCCCCATTCTGATGCCCGCATCGAACGACAACAACTATTTTAGGGCCATTGGCATCCCTACATACGGCATTCTGCCTGTTTTTATGAGTATGGAACATTTAGAATCGATACATAATGTAGATGAACGAATGCCTATTGAGGCGCTGGAAAAGGGAAAAGAGTTCTATGTTGAACTTTTAAGGCAATACCTAGAGTAAAATAAATGCCTCTAAATTTGGGAGTTAATCTCCATAAATTGAGTTACTATGATAATCAAACTAGTCAATATTGCAGCAAAGTTTTTTTCTTATCGATTTAAGAGATGGGAAACTAAAGCCGTTGCCCTGCAACAGAAACAGTTTAATCAACTAATCGCAAAGGGAAAAACCACCGCTTTTGGGGCTGAGCATAATTTCAGGGATATAAAAAATTACAGTGATTTTGTTAAGAATGTTCCCATTCGCGATTACGAGCAGTTTAAACCCTACATCAACAAAGTTATTAGTGGGCAAAAAAACGTGCTTTGGCCCGGAAGGCCAGTTTACTTTGCAAAAACATCGGGCACAACTTCGGGTGCTAAGTTTATACCAATTACCAAAGACTCTATTCCAAACCATATTGGCTCCGCAAGGTTATCGCTCTTGATGTACATCTACAAAACAGCCCAAACCGATTTCATCAAGGGTAAGTACATCTTTATCTCTGGAAGTCCAGAGTTGGAGAAAATCAATGGTATTTCCTCGGGTAGGCTTTCGGGCATAGTTAACCACCATGTGCCCTGGTACGTTAAAATGAATCAGCTGCCAAGCTACAACACCAACTGCATAAGCGATTGGGAGGAAAAACTCGATGCCATTGTTGAGGAAACATCATCGCAAAAGATGACTCTAATTAGCGGTATCGCCCCTTGGATTGAGATGTATTTCGATAGAATTCTTAAGGCAAGTGGGAAAAGCACAGTAAGTGAAGCGTTCACTCACTTCTCGCTGTATGTTCACGGGGGTGTAAATTTTAAACCCTACGAGCAACGATTTAGGCAGCTAATTGGCAAGGATATTGATTTTCTGGAGACTTTTCCTGCCTCGGAAGGATTCTTTGCTTTTCAGGACGAATTCCCGTCACAGGGACTGCTGCTGATTCCCGATTCGGGAATTTTCTACGAGTTTGTCCCAGCCGACAGGTTTGATGAACCAAACCCTACCCGATTAACTCTTGAAGAGGTTGAGTTAGATGTAAACTACGCATTGGTGATAAGCACAAATGCCGGACTTTGGGCGTATAGCATTGGCGATACCGTAAAATTTGTATCGAAAAACCCTTACCGCATTGTAGTAACTGGCCGATTGAAGCATTTCACCTCAGCCTTTGGGGAACATGTAATTGCCGAAGAGGTGGAGGGAGCCATAACTGAATCCTGCGAAAAGTTTAACGCAAAAATTACCGAGTTTACGGTAGCACCGCTTACCCACAATCCCGATGGATTCCCCTGTCACGAGTGGTTTATTGAATTCACTTCGCTTCCCAGCGATTTCAACGGATTTCAGCAGTATCTCGATGAGCAGATGCAGAAGCGAAACACCTACTACAAGGATTTGGTTACAGGAGGTATCCTGCAACCGCTTATGGTGAGGATTCTACCCAACGGGGCATTTGTGAAATACATGAAGTCCATTGGAAAGCTGGGTGAACAGAATAAGGTTCCACATCTGAAAAACGACAGAACCATGGCCGATGAGCTAACCCGGTTTTTGTAGTGTAAATGCGAGTTGTAGTTATAGAACACAGAGACACAGAGACACAGAGGCACAGAGGCACAGAGATCTCGTCAACCTCTAAAAAGCATCGGTTTCTCTCGTTAGCTATCACTTCCGAGACAAGCTGAGACACAGCACAGACCTGCCTTCGGCAGGCAGGGACACGACTTGCCCCGTCGGAGACCATAGCCGTCAAGCTATGAACATTTTTCAGACAAATATAGGAACTTCATGGCTCTTTAGTTGCCTCTTCTTACTTTCTCCTTAACTGAGAAAGTAAGCCAAGAATCCCTGCCCGACTGAAACTGTCAGGCTTGAAGGTAAAACCCTGTCTGCACTGCCCTTACTGTTGGCTGGCAGGCGTTTCGGCAGGCAGGGATGCTGCCACTCACCCGTTTGGCTTCGTCGAGCTCGCAGAGTACGCTCGGTTTCCCAGCCCACCGCACTACGCATATAGCAAACTGCTAGCGCAAGGCCTCTCCTTGAATTCTAGTGGGGTCTTTTACTTTTTTCTTGATAAAAAAGTAACAAAAAATCAAGGCTTACAGCGTACTACCCTGCGCTCTACGGCTGAGCCCCTGTGGCCTGCGGAGCGCAATCACTTCGATTCAGCATGGTGTTTTGGGCATGCAATAGGGTTCGTAGCTGGCAAGCGTTGCCGAATGGGTAGAGCGGCGTAGCGCTCCTCTAGGGCCAGCCCTGCCAGAGCCTCAGCTCTTGAGCGCTACGGGTAGTACGCTGCATGCCGACTGAAAGGACTGCTTAGCCCTATGGTCTGTGCATTAATGTGGTAAGCCAAGAATCCCTGCCCGACTGAAACTGTCAGGCTTGAAGGTAAAACCCTGTCTGCACTGCCCTTACTGTTGGCTGGCAGGCGTTTCGCCAGGCAGGGTGCTGCCACCCACCCGTACGGCTTCGCCGAGCTCGCAGAGTACTCTCGGTTTACCAGCCCACCGCACTACGCTCATAGCAAACTTTTAGCGTCCTCAATTACATTCCACTTTGACCTTTTGTCTTTGATTTTGCTCTGCCATCTAAAAATATTGTGATAAGACCCGGATATACAGAGCACAAGCTCAGTTAACTTGACAACTATGGTCGGAGGCGGGGGCAGTAGGTCACGACTTACCCCACTTTGACACAGTTTACTGAATAGACCCTAATAAACCCGTATTTTATTTAGCCATGATACCCTTTCACGCGGTGGGGATGGCTTTTTCCTCAGAGAGGATGGCTTTTCGCTTAGCCATGTTGATCCTTCACACGGTGAGAATGGCTTTTTACTCAGCCGTGGTACCTTTTCACGCGGCAAGGATGGATTTTCGCTTAGCCATGATGCTCTTTCACACGGTGAGAATGGCTTTTTACTCAGCCGTATTACCTTTTCACGGGGCAAGGATGGATTTTCGCTTAGCCATGTTGATCTTTCACACGGTGAGGATGGCTTTTTCCTCGGAGAGCTCGAATAGTTTCTAAGCCGGGAGGATAACCCAAAAACATACGACAGGAACGCAGGTCTACGGCCTACTAGTCGGTGAGCAAGAGCTCGATGGCCAAATTGGAAGAGCGATTTGTCCCAGAACCTCGAATGTAGTCGCGTTTATACCATGTTCCACCGTGGTATCCCCAGGTATTTGATTCGCCAGGCTCTTGGTAAACAATAAACTTTGGCTCATACCAAATACCCTTATGCTTCCCCTTCTTGTCCTTAATTGTGTAGGTGAACTCGTACCTATTATCATCAATAATTAGCCATTCCAAGGCCACAAATAGGCCGTAGCTGGGAAACTGAATATTCCACTGGGTTAGATCGATGGTTACGGAGCGCTTGCCCAACCGGGCGGTTGCAATTAGGTTCTGGTTAAGGATCTCCTCGCCGGGCTCACCATTCTCGTTGGCCTTGAGTAACCGAACGTTAAACTTGGCCGAGCGGATAGCGGAGCGGGTAAGAATGCGAATCTGCTTAACAAAAGGGAAATGGGTATACTCGGGCTTGGGCTCAAAGAATTTGGCATTAATCCAGGCATATCCATTGCATGCAAAGGAGTTCGATGCATCGTTACTCAGCTTATCGACCACCAACTCATTCCTATTTCTTCGGGGCCGTACCACAACCGCATCAATTTGATACTGTCTGGGCTCGAGGATTACAACAAGTTCCTTTCCATCAATATCAACCAATGCGGTTGAGTAGCCGATTGCAGAGATAACAACCCTTCCACTGGAAGGTGATTCGGTGATAACGAATTCTCCTTTTAAATTGGAGGTGGTGCCATAGGATTTACCCTCGATGGCAATATTGGCGTAAGGGATGGGTTGTTGCGATTCTGCATCGAGCACCACTCCACGAACCTGAGCAAAGATTGATGACAAAGCCAGCTGTAGGCCAAAAAGAAGAATAGAATACCGCATGCCATTAAAAGGATTGACTACTCAACCAGCCTAATGGCATTCTCCTCGAGGGTAATTAGTTTTGCCTTGTACAGCGCACCAATGGCCTTTTTGAAAACTTTTTTGCTGATGCCCAGCAGCTGGTATATCTCCTCGGGTTCGCTCTTGTCGGTAAGCCAAAGCACGCCGTTGTTCTTCTCCAGCTTATCGAGAATGGTTTTGGAAATCTCGTCGACCTTTCCGTAGCCGGGCTTTTCGAGTATCAGGTCGATTTTATCATCCTCTCGAACCTTTTTGATGTACCCTTTCAACTTTTTTCCACGGCTGAGATGCCTAAATACTTCGTTCTGGTAAAGAACGCCCCAGTGGGCATTGTTCACAATGGCGCTGTAGCCCAGATCGGTTTGGTTGTATATCATCAGATCGACCTCCTGCCCTACCTCATAGTCGGGCGGAGTGTTATCGAGGAATTTATCAATTTTGGCCGAAGCGGCCAAGCGGTTGGTTTCATAATCGATGTAAAGGCCCACCATGTACCATTTGCCCATCTCCATGCGCTGCTTCTGCTCCTTGAAGGGTACAAAGATATCCTTGGGCAAGCCCCAGTCCATAAAAGCACCTGCAATGGTTACCGAAACCACCTGGAGCATGGCAATCTCACCCAGCTTAATCTTGGGAACCTCGGTGGTGGCAATAATACGATCCTCGGAATCGAAGTAGATAAAAACATCGATGAACTCATCAACCTTAATATCCTCGGGGACGTAGCGGCGGGGGATAAGAATTTCGCCATGCTCACCGCCATCGAGGTAGCAGCCGAAGCTTAACTTTTTAACAACCCTAAGGTTGTTGGTTGCACCAACCTGTACCATACTTTTAACTTATTTTGGTGCAAAGGTATGGTATTTTACGAGAGTTTAAGGGTTGGGCTGTGAGGTTTATTTGCACGGCTGTTGTGCATAACAATTACCCATCTATCAGTTATCGATAATATTTGACAAAAAGTTGGTTTTAAATCAATAATTTGACAGCCAGATGCCATATCTGTCATTTATTATGTATTTTTGACAAAAGGAAAAATAAATGTCAAATCTATTTGAACCGTACGATAGAAATAAACCCTATAACAGCTTGCCACTTCTTCCACCAGATGATGATAAGGTTGAAACGAAAGAAGTATATAAAGCCTTAATCAATGCAAACAAAGCCCTTGCTGAGCTTAAAGGAATTGCCAAAAAGCTACCAAATCAATCAATGCTTGTCAATACCATTGCACTCAGAGAGGCAAAAGCAAGTACTGAGATTGAAAATATATTTACAACTGATGATGAACTTTACAAAGCACTAACAATTAGCGAATATGGGCTAAAAGGAAATGCGAAGGAAGTTCTACGATATAGGCAAGCGCTTTGGAAAGGATACAATGATATTGTAAAAAATCAAGCATTAACAATTGAAACTCTTATAGACATATATAGAGAAATAAAGCAGGTGAATGATGGTATTAGACCCCCGCAAACTGAAACCGTAATACTTAATAGAGGAAGTGGACAGCTGTCGGGCGAAGTGGTTTATACCCCACCAAGAGGAACTGAAGTTTTACAGCAGAAATTAATTAATCTGTTTGAATACATAAACGATGATTTAAAATATCCCTATGACCCACTGCTGAAAATTGCCATTTCACATTATCAATTTGAAGCCATTCACCCATTTAGAGATGGGAATGGAAGGGCAGGAAGAATTTTAAGTATACTGCTAATGATTCAGAAGCAACTGATAGAAATTCCAATCCTCTACTTAAGTGCATATATCATTAGAGAAAAAGATGAATACTATGAACTTTTAAAAAATGTTACAACCCTCAGAAACTGGAATCCTTGGATAATTTATATTCTCAGAGCCATAGAGGAAACATCAAAATATACAATTAGTAAGATTGAAGAAATCGACAGGCTGTTTTCAAGAACCACCGAATTGGTTAACGAAAAGTACCCATTCATAAGGAAAGAATTCATTGAAAAGCTATTTGAACAGCCCTACATTAGTCCGAAGAAACTGTTAGATAGAAATGTTAAGAGTTTAAATACAGCTAAGAAATACCTTATACAACTTGAAGAGATGGGTATTCTTATCCCTGAAAAAATTGGGAAGGAAATAGTTTACCTGAATATTGACCTATACAATATCTTAATCTTATCTGAATCGTAAATAACGTGAGTTCGATGTAAGGTGAATTAAAAACTAAACCCGAAAAATAAGGTAATAAGGTTCAATTTCTTAAGTTTTGTAGTGTTTTACTAAGGTTGGCAAAACCAAAATAAGGTTTATCAACGCTTTAAAACCTTATTTCAGACTCAAATAACCTTAGTAATGCAAAGAGGCATGCACAACCAAAAACCTCATTTGCTTATTTACTAAGCAAATACAATATATGTTGTTATATCGAACTCACGTTAAATAACAATATAGTGTAGCCTCGCCTAGTCACTTTCTGACGAGACGAAATAGATTCTCGCCCCGCTCATTTTTCACCCATCTGTCGATGGTAAAGCTATCCGATAAATCAATCCGGAAGAGCCCCCTGAGCCCTCCTCGGTCATCAACAAGGTATCTTGATCCTCAAAGAAAATGGCTTCGGCCTGACCGGGCATTGACTTAAAGGTAAAGTTGGTAACTGTTCCATTGAGAAAGTTACTGCCCTTGAAGTTGGTAAACATCACCAAACGCTCCTGCACCAGCAAAACAAGCCGGCCCGAGGCTGGGTGATAATCGGCAGCCGTAACCCTTGCCGATGAGTTGGTATTTCCGAGGTGTATCGAACCGGCCAGCTTTGCAATGTGATTGCCCGGTGATGCGGGAATTTTATACATTTTAGTATAGCCTGTTAGTGGGGTACTCCTATCCTTGGTAAAAAGAAAAAGGGAGTCGTTATGCCAAATTACACCCTCTACATCGAAGTTCCGATTGCCGCTTGGAGGAGGAAATAAAGTTTGATCCTGAAAAGAATAGAATATTTTTTCGGCGGTTACTGTACTTGCCGAGGACGATGTGGGATTGGGAATACGGTAAATCACCAAATCCTTGCGGGAGTTGTTATTGTTGCCAGTATCGCATATATAGATTCGATTCTGATTATCAATGGCTAAGTCCTCCCAGTCGGTGTTGGTGGCATTGGAAATGGTGATGGTTCGGAGAAGTGCTCCAGATGAGTTAAAACAGTACAGCTTATTCTCATTGCCCGAATCGTTGTGTGACCAAAGCACTCCGGGCTCGGTTAATACAAGCCCAGAACTCTCCTTTAGTATGCTTGGCAAGGTGGTAATGGGTAAAATATCAACCATTGAGTCGTTAATTTGAGGTACAGATATTGGAGATGGTTTGTCTTTCAGACAGGTTGGGAATAGAACTAGCCCAATAATAATGGCCAAAATCTGCATCTTGGTAACAATATCCAAACTCTTGGATTCAGAAATTCCTGTTGTTTTCATGCGGAAGGGAGTTAGTACTTTTCAATATCGAAAATTCCACTACGATTCAATACCAAGCGATATCGGCGGTAGGATGTTTTCCCATCGTGGTTAAGCTGCATTACAAGGTTAAGGTAGTATGGACGATCGCCTTTAATTGTTTTAATGTCATTATCGTCGTCGGCTATATAAAGAGGGAAATCGGGGTCGTCCATTTTGGTTACAAAACTCGACACGTTAAAACGAATTATATCGTTGATGCCTGATGTAGCGTACTGAGTACCCCTATCGAGCTGGTTACGGGAAATGGTTACCAGCTTTCGGTATAGAATTACCCGCTCGGAGAACGAGCGATTATTGGCCTCGAGTATGGCCGAGCGGTTTCGAATCTTTAAAACCTCCGCAGGAACCTTATCATCGGTAATGAAGTCCATTGCCTCCTTGCTCCAGCCAATGGTAGTATTCTTTAGGTTAATTTTGGTTTTGTGGTCGAAGTAGCGTTTGCCCAGCTTATGGGCAAAGTAGTATCGGCTCAGCTCTTTAATCCTATCCTTTAGCATATAGCTAACCACTAAGGCCACAAACAGGGGGATAGTGAAGTTGCCGTAAGCAAGCTGAAACGAGAAAGCTATTGCCGTTGCAAAAATCATGGAAATACCCGCAGCCACGCTGTAGTATACCTGCTCAACCAGCACCCCATCGCGTTTCTTATTGGCAGTAAGGAAGAGCTCGTTCTCGGCGAATTTTTTAAGTAAACCCAGCCTAAAAATTAGCTCACGATTGCGATTAATCTCCTTTCGCTCGACAATGGGGTAACCCATCTCCTTCTTGTAAGTAATTTCACCACGAATGATATGCAGAATTCTACGCTTTGCCGTTGCAATATCCTTGTGCTTTGCCTTGTCTAGAACTTCGAGAAGTTTAAAAGCGTGCTGCTCAATAACGTTGCTCATAAACTCATCGCCAAAGAGGTAAAAGTTGAAAAGTTCCTTGGTAATGGTTGATGCATTGATAATTCGACGTAAATTCCTGTATCGCTCAATAATTCGCTCAACGCTATCGCCAAACTCATTCAGCAGATAAATATTATCACCACTTATGGTGTTCGCTGCAATGTGGCCAATGTCGTCGCGGAGAGCACTCTTAAGAATAGAGAGAAACATCTTAATGTGGTACTCATAATTGGCTGCATTGGAGCGCGATGGGTTTGATGCAAGTCTCCTAAAAGACTCCTCGAGGAGGATAAACGGTGACTTTGCCCCCTGGGCAATATCGCGCAGCAGGTAAATGGGGGTAATAAGCCTGATA
This sequence comes from Tenuifilaceae bacterium, assembly GCA_034003245.1. GTDB lineage: Bacteria > Bacteroidota > Bacteroidia > Bacteroidales > Tenuifilaceae > Perlabentimonas. The sequence continues at coordinate 111,404 of JAVEYY010000002.1, read as the reverse complement.
TTCGACTTTATATCCCTGTAAAAATCCTTCTTCTCGTAGGTGAGAGGATTAATATCGAGGCTATTGGGAATAAACAGCCACGTATTAACAGAGAATTGACTAACCTTTTGCTTTTTACGGGCAATGAATCCCAGCTTAATCTCGACGGAATACTTGTCGTGGATTTTTACCGATTCTTCTATCACAACTCAACAATTTAACGGTTTAGCCCACAGAAAGGCAATAATACGATTTAGAAGATACCAAACACTCCATCGGGAGTAATCCCCAGAAAACGGAACCACGTTTCGCCCGCTATTATATTTATCACCCAAGCAATAACCATCATGGTAAAGCCAAAGCGGAAAGTGTCGGTAAGGCTGTACTGGTTAGTCTCGTACAGCAGCGCTGCGGGCTTGCTGTTGAAAGGTAGCACGTATACGTGTTCAATCATAAAGGCAACAGGTAACGCCAGGCTAACCACCGAGAATCCAAACCGGTTGGCCACACCAATGGCTATGGGAATAAATATCATGGCCCGCATGGTTTTCGACTGGAACAGTAGCGCGCTGAAAACCATTACTCCTGTTAGGAGTAAGTATAGTTTCCAGAACTCCGTTTCCTGACCAATCCCCAAATTATCGAAGAATGCATTAACGCCAATGGAGGGTAAATCGGTGATGCTAAGTCCGGAACCTAGGGTGTAAGCACCTGCCGAGAAGAGTAATAGGTGCCAGGGAATATCCACATCGTTCCACTTAATAATACCAATGCGAGGGAGCAGGGCAACAATAGCGCCCACAAAAGCCACAGCCGTTGCGCTAATGCCATGAACCCTATCGGTTGCCCAAAGGGCAAGAATGGCCACAAAGATTACAATGGCCTTATACTCCTGAATATCGACCTTGCCCAGCTTCTCGTACTCTTCCCTTAGCCGTTGCATGCCACCCTTAATCTGGGGCAAGCGCTCCTCGGGTGATAAGGGGAAAAAAACCTTCATGGCCAGGATATACCCAACCAGCATTAATCCCACCATAATGGGGAACATGGCGAATAGCCAATCGGAGAAGAAGACCGAACCACCTATGGCCCCACCAATAAGCGCTGCGGCTAAAAGGTTAGCGCCGGAGCCCGTTACAAAGGCTCCGGCGCCAATGTTGATATTCAAAAGATTTTGAAGCACAATGCTGCGACCAAAATTGGTGTGCTTGTCGTTGCGAGCACCGTATATAGCAGCAATTACCATGAAAATGGGCAATAGAATGGCCGCTTTGGCCGTAGTTGCCGAGATAAAGGCCGATAGAATTAAATTTATTACAATAAAACTCAAAAAGATTGATCCTGCATTCTTACCAAATTTCAGGATAAACCAAAGCGCAAAGCGCTTGGCAACACCTGTCTCGACAAGCATGCTAGCCAATACAAACGACATGATATTAAGCCACATCACGGGATGTCCCAGCTGCGCATAGGCCTCCTTCTCGGGAAGTACACCCGTTAGCACCAGCGATATTATCAGGATTAGCGAGGTTTGGTAGTTGGGTATAGCCTGAGTTAACCAAAGGATAATGGATGCCAGAAATATTGCCAGCATGTAGGCATTATGCTGTGAAAAAGCTTCGGCACCAATCCTTATAAACTCCTTATGCGCCTTATCGGCCAATCCCTCGGGGTTGATATTCTGCAAAAAGGGAACATCGATAACAAAGGCAAAAAGGATGAAAATCGCGATTGCCAGCGGGGTGCCAATAATGGACAACCACCGCTCGAAGCTTGTCTTTTCGCGCTTAGGGAGTTTCTCAATCCTGTAGTTGTGCATATCCAGGGGATCGTATCCCCCATTACCATTGCTACCGTTTATGCTACTGCTAGTATCCTGGAACATGATTGTAAGGCTTTAAACTTTGAACAATTAGGTTACCACTTGGTATAAGGGTTTTTCATAAGCATCGAGTTGTAGTAACGGGCATCGCCTGTTACCTCGCTGCCTAACCAGCTGGGTTTATCAAAGGCTTCGTCCTCGGACGACAGCTCAATCTCGGCCACGGTAAGCCCTTGGTTATCGCCAAAGAACTCATCAACCTCATAGGTGTGGTTACCCACCTTTACCAGATGGCGAATCTTGTCGATTACGCCGGGTTCGCAAATCTTCAGGAGCTCATTCACCTCCTCAACAGGGATCTCTTTTTCCCACTCGTAACGGCTGGCGCCCGACTGGCTGCCTATACCCTTGATGGTGATAAAGCCCTTATCGCCCTTAATACGAACCCTTACTGTCCGCTCGGGAACAGACGAGAGATAACCCTGAGTTATACGGGTGTGCTTAACAGCCAAAGGCTTATAATCGCCCACCACTAAGAACTTGCGTTCAATTTCCTGTGCCATGATTACTCGTTTGCTAGGGGTTTATCAATCATACCAATTACTCGCTTAATGGCCTGTAGGTAGTTGATATTCTCAACCCCTTCGAGACCTATCTCTTTAACAGTTTTTTTGATATCCTCCACTTCGGTTGATTCGGAGTTGATGGTTACCACCTGTGCCCCATTTATCCATACTAAACCGTACTCGCAAATGGTGTTGTTTACCATGTAGCCATAGCGCTCCTTATTCACTCTAACTGCAGCCAGATCGGGATGCTGCTTAACCATGTCTAAAAACTCATCGTAGGTGTACTCATCCTTCTTCAACTCGGGCATTGAGACATTAAATGCTGGAAAAACCTCGGTTTTTAAAACCGAAGCCTTTATTGGGAATTCACCTTTCATCAGCGGATTCCACTGTTCAAGGCCATCGACTGTTTGCACGTAGGTTTTGATATCCATCTTACCGTCGCGAATCTTGGTGTTATTGATATCGTTGGTGCGCGATAGGATATAGATCTCTTCGGAATAACGCTCCCATACTTTTTCGGGAACAGGGTTTGATAAGCGAGCCATCCGGTAGTGTGCCTCCTCAAAGTCCTGCCCAAAAGACCGGAACTCGAATCGAGGTTTCGATATCTCGCCAATTTTTAACTCATCTTTGCTCATTTGCTTTGTTATTTAATTATGCTAGTCATGTATACTTGTTACATGTGATAAGGGGTATATTCATTTTCAATCAGGCTCATCCAACCGACCAACCGCCTGCCTTTCAGCAGACAAACCAGTTAGGTTGATCATTCATTCAATCATTCAATCATTCAATGAATACACCCCCTACCCACAAACCAATGAAAAACTACAAGTTCTGCTTTGTTAATTATTGTGCATTAGCAGCACCTTGGGTAATTGTATTTAGTACTTCCCAGCTGTGAACGCCATCGGCAAAACGGCCAAATGCTTGAGTTTCCTCAAGAGCTGGGAATGTAACAAAGTCAATTACATTACCACTTGCATCCTCAAGCCATACAGACTCGCCACCACTGCTAAGGCCAAAACCGCTATCCTCAACGTCGTCTACTACAATTACTAAAAATCCATTGGCAGGAACTATTGATCCTGCAGGGAAAGCTTTTTTGGGTTTAGTTCCAGCGAATCCGCCACTGTCATAAATTAAGTATCCACTAATATCAACAGCACTTGCAGAGTTGTTGTAAACCTCAATCCAGTCGGGTGCCACGTCGGTTCCTCTTGAATATATCTCATTCATTACAATAACTGGGGCGGCAGCAGCATCGCTGTTGGCCGAACCGCGGGTTACAAAATTGATAATTTGCCAGCTGTGGGCGCCATCGGCAAAACGACCGAAGGATTGAGTTTCCTCAAGAGCAGGGAAGGTAACGAAATCAATTACATTGCCAGCAGCATCTTCTAACCATAGAGATTCGCCGCCGCTTGAGAGGCCGAAATCTGAATCAACGGGATTGGCAGTGGTAGCGTCGTCAACAACAATAACTAGAAAACCGTTAGCAGTGATAGTAGAGCCAGCGGCAAATTCCATTTTAGGTTTAGTACCTGCGAATCCACCGCTATCATAAATTTTGTAGCCACTAATATCAATGTCTGTAGCAGAAGTGTTGTAAAGTTCTACCCAGTCTAAATTACCATCGTATCCTCTTGAGTTAACTTCATTTAGCTTAATAGATGGAGCTGATGCATTGGTATTTGCTGTACCCCTGGTTACGAAGTCAAGAATTTGCCATGTTGTGGATCCATCGGGGAAAGCGCCATAGGAAGATGTTTCAACACTAATTGCGGGCACTGTAACGGTATGAATCACCTCACCAGCAGTGTCTTCAAGCCAAATATCTTCGCCTCCGCTTGATATTCCAAATCCACTTTCTTCGGCATCATCAACAACAATCACAAGGAATCCATTGGCAGGTACAACTGATCCGCTAGGGAATTCTTTCTTAGGCTTAGAGCCAGATTGTCCACCACTGTCATAAATTTTATATCCAGTTATATCGATTTCGGCTTCAGAAGTGTTGTGAATCTCAACCCAGTCGAGGTTTCCATCGATACCCCTTGAGTAAACTTCGTTTATCAGAATATCGGAAACTTCTGGTGCTGGGGAATCGTCATTTGCTGCACCTTTAGTAATGGTTTCAAGGATTTGCCAAGTTGCCCCTCCATCGGGCATACGACCATAGGATGTTGTTTCAACTGGCATAGCAGGAACTTCAACATTGTCGATCACCTCACCCTCGGCATTTTCTAACCATAGTATATCTCCGCCGCTTGAAAGTCCGAAACCAGCAGGATCCTCAATATCAACAGTAATTACGTAGAAGCCTTTTGCGGGTACAATTGTTTCGTCAGGAAACGCCATTTTGGGTTTAGCCCCCGATTGTCCACCCCCATCATAGATAGTATACCCACTTAAATCGATAGGAGCATTAGAAGTGTTGTAAACTTCAACCCAGTCAGCATTGCCAGGTACACCCCTTGAAAATACCTCATTGATAACTATGTCGGAATCCGCTATTACAGTATCATCCACGTAAAGCTCATCCTTAACGCAACTTGTAAAACTAAAGGCCACAAGTGCTATAGCGATTAATAATCTATTTGTTTTCATATTATAAGAATATTTTGTTTATAGAACTAAAAAGCAACTTCAAAGCGAATAGAAACAAAACTGAAATCTTCTCCAGCTTTACCATCTGCAGCAACAACGGACATACCGTTCTTAGTTAATTCTCCAGCCTCATTGTAACCTACATATAGTTTGTTTTTGCCTGTAGCATAGCGGTCATGATTGAGGATGGCGTAGTTCAACATAATTTTAACATTGTTGTTGGCGTAGTAGTTCAAGCCAAACGTGTAGCCTTCACCGGCTCCACCCTTAATATTGCCATCACCCATGCTGTTTAGGCTTAAGTAGTCGTAGCGAACAGCAAGTTCAACATCACCCCACGATTTACCTCTTCTGGGTTGTGTAAATTCTGCCTCGCTTGTATTGTAGCGGTAACCACCATTAAAAAGAAGCATACTTCCGAAAACATAGAATCCATTGAATTTCTCAACTGGAAGATCTTCGAAACGGTATACGTTACTCATAATATATTCAGATTGCAACCTGAAGTTCTTGAAGTAACCAGCTAGTTCTAATCCACCAAGTGTGTAGTAATCCACTTTTGTAATAAGGTCCGTGTCAATATACTTTTTACGGTTTATTGAGCTAAGCGAACGCACACTATAACGAATGGTGTTTTCATAGCCATATTCAGTAGTTGTTTTGGGGGTGCGATATGATCCAGCAGCACCAATATGAAGACCTTTGTCGGGATCACTAGCCCAAGGCATAAAAACAACTTTTCCAGTTAGGGAGTAACCCTCATCCATACCAAAATCCTTATTATTGTCTTTTGAGAACAATCTTTCTTCGCCATCATCTACGCCTTGAAAGTGAACACCACCTGAGGTGTAAAGCCAACCTTTACTGTAGTTTACACCAATACCCATATGCCTTGATGGTGCAAAATTATGAACAGCCATAGGCCTCTCCATAAAGGTCAAGTAGCGAGAAGTAGTTGTTGACTCCATGGAGAAATTCTCTTTAAAGTTACCAGCCCTAATCTCGAATCCCCTGTTATTCTGGTACTGAACATAGGCATCCTTTAGTTCAAGTTCTGAGTTAGCAATGTCCATATCAAACTCAGCATACCAATTCTTGGCGAACTCTGTTTTTACTGCAAACCTTGCTCTTCTCAAAGAGGTTCCGTTCCCAATTTCATTGTAAGTATCACCAAAAAACATGGCTCCATCAGCTTGAACACGCACATCATACCATACTCTGTGTTTTCCATCTTTGCTCTCAAGTGTTAGAATACCGTTTCGTTCTTCTGCTTGAAGAGGGGTTCGGTTTACTCTCATTCCATACTGGTTATAACGAATATTGCTGGTAAGGGTCAAATCGAGTTTTGATTTGCCTATTACAACAACTTCCATCTCGTCAAAGTCAGGATGGGTGAAAATTAGAGTCTCAGTTGATTTCTCATCAACAGGAATAGAGTATACACCCTGGTCATTGGTAGCGAAAGAGGTAATTGCTCCTTTCAGCCTTACTGCAACCTCGGGGATTGGTTTACCATCCACGTTGGAAGTGATTGTCCCCGTAATGTTTCGGGTTTGAGCCACTAATGATCCTGCAATAGCCATTAGAGAGCCTAGCACAAACAATTTCATTTTCATAGTTATTAGATTAAGGTTAAAAAATTGAAAGACTACAGTGATTTAAGAAAATCGGTTAGATTTTCGCGCTCCTTCAACCGTAACTTCTTACGTAGCCGGTATCGGGCAATTTCAACACTTTTGGATGTAATATTCATTAAAGTGGCTATCTCCTTGGAGGCGAAATTCAGCCTTATTAGCATAGCCAGTCGTTTCTCGTGTTCGGTGAGGTCGGGAAATTTCTCGACCAACACCAGCTGGAAGTTCTTGTGGGTCTTATCGATCTGCTTGTAAAAATCGTCTATCTCCTTGGTAAACGACATACGCTGCTTTAGCAGCAAGATAAGGTCATTGAGTTTGGCGTCGCGACGTTGGATATCGGATGAGCCCACCAGCTGGGCAATCTCGTTGGTGATATTCTCCAGAAATGCTCGTTGCTCACTAATATTCATTAGTATGGTATTCAGCTCCTGTCGCTTCAACTCCAGCTTATTGGTAAGCATGGTGTTCTGCATCTGTATGGTCTTTAGCTCGAGTTCATTAAGCGATTTTGTGGAGGTATACGACTGATTCTGCTGCTGCAATACCAGATTCTCGGCCTTTAGCCTAAGCTTTTGCTGGCGGAAAAACATGTACACCAGAAATACTATCAGAATTGTTGATAGGAGGAGAATGGTGGGGAGAATAAGATTCAAATGATTTACCCCCTGCTCATAAACAATAGGTTCGTGATGAGCCTTAACGGCATTCACCACCGACGACACTTTTAAGCCAAAAACATTCTGCACAAAAAATAGAGCAAAGTAGGTTAGCACACCAGCCGATATTGGTGTAGTTAGCCACCCCAAGGCAATTCCACCAAGGAGTTTGTACTTAATTTCGCGTCCTCCTTTAATTAAACCAATACCCATAACTGCGCCCACCACTACCTGAGTGCTGGAGACAGGAACCAGAGGAAATGGTGGCAATCCAATGGAAGAAATAAAATTTGAAAAGGTGGACGAGGAGAAGAGGAAAAGGACTAGCGCCTGTGCCAAAACAACCACAAACGCTGCCTCAGGTGTAAGAGCCAAAATTCCCTGCCCCACAGTTTTCATTACCCTTGAGCTGTATGTAAAGATGCCAACTGCAATGGCAACCCCACCTAACAGGAAGAGAATTTGCACACCATCAATGGTGAAAAGGCCAAAGTCTAATACAATACCCGGAGCCGATGGCACAAAAACCCCCATTACGTTGGCAATATTATTCGCACCCAAGCTATAAGCACCAAATCCCCCAACCACTATTAGTCCAATTCGAAGAAGAGAGTCGAGTTTAATTACATGAATTTTTGATTTCCTAAGAATTTGTCGTACCAGTAAAAAAAGTAAAGCGCTAAAAACCGCCCCTAAAACAGGTCCGCTTATCCAAGTACTCATAATCTTCCACAACACCGCGTAGTCGGTTTGGCTGCCTGTAAACGAAGTCCATCCAATTATTGCACCTACAACGGCCTGACTAGTGGAGACTGGCAAGCTAGCCCGAGTCATTAGAAATACAGTAATCGCAGCGCAAAGCGATACAGTAAATGCACCAGCAAGCGCATCAACCGAACCCAGCTCTGTGAGTGTTGTGGCTGCTCCCCGCCCCTGAAAAACTGCACCTACTATCACAAATATGCTTGCAATCCAAGCCGCTTTTCTAAAACTCACCATTTTTGAACCAACAGCTGTTCCAAAAATATTGGAAGCATCGTTAGCTCCCAACGACCAGCCCAGGAACAATCCACTTGAAATGAACAGTAGGAATAGCATTAGCTTAGCTTTATATTGATCGTTTTATGGCCATTATTGAAAGTAAGTCGGCTGTTTCCTGCGCTGCATCCGATAATGTTTCGATATGCAAGGTGAAATAGCGTAGATGAAACTTCTCGCTCAAACGGGCGATTGGTAATTCCTGAAAAACCTTACGTTTTATGGCATCAGCCAGCTTATCGGCCTCGCGCTCAAAAAGGTAAACCCTATGAATTCGCTCCTTAACATTTTCGGGACTACGAAAGTAGGCACGCGCTGCTGGCACCACCGATTCGATGGCGGAACAGGAAAGCTCCGTAAGCTTTATCAAATCCTGATTAAGAGCGGGCGGTATATTGGGAACCTCAACATCAAACTGAAAAAGACTCTTCTTGGCCATATCGATTATGTTATCCAACTCCTCTAGCAATCGCATAATATCTCCCCGTAGCTGAGGCATTAGCGATTGGGTGTAGAGGATATTTTCAATCTTTCGACGGGTAATATCTGCCTCAGTCTCCAGATTCGATAAGGTTTTCAGATTATCGAGAAAACTCTCCCTGTTACCAAATAAGTAGTTCTTTACCCCCTCCTTAAATATAAGAGCCCCCTGATCTATGGTATTTAAAAATTCGTCAATAAGCTCTACTGACTGATTGGCATGTTTGAAGAATATCATCGCGATGTAGTTTTGATACACTACAAATATATTTATAATAAAAGCACATTGTCACTTTTCTCTGATGGGTTCATTTTTATGATGGAATTATTTACGTAGTGTTTAGTTTTTATTTATTCATCTGTTTTTGTGTATATTAATTTTTGATATATAGGGGTACAAAATATTTTATGTTTAATACATCAATACTCAAGTAGTGTATTTGATGTGTTAATAAAATAGCAATAGGCAGTATTTACAATAGTATAACAAAGGAAAAAAACTGAACAACGAATTTGAAATTATTGTAGATTACAAAAAAATGGGTGGCTCAAAAATTTGAGCCACCCATTCCCTTATATTTTTTGAAGAGTTCTAGAATGGAACTGATCAATACTTACCGGGTATACTATCTTTTTGATTATCTGAAATCAGATAGTACTCAAACCATTCCAGCGTTCTTATGAGATAGTCGTACCGGTTAAGATTGATTCTATTCCCATGCCCTTCGCCAGGGTACCAAACAAGTCTTACGGGGGCTTGTCCATGCAACTTTAGCGCACGATAAAGCTGAAGTCCTTGCTCGGGGTGAATTCGTGGATCGTTGGTTCCATGTAGAATTAACGTTGGGGTTTTACTTTGATGAGCATACTTAATTGGGCTTGCTCCCCAAACCTTTTCAAAATTCTCGTGATTCCAGAACCCCCAGTGAACATGGTAATCCTCCAAGGGAATATCGGTGGTATTGCGTTTGGAAACCTGATTGCTTATGCCAACAAAAACGACCGATGCAGCAAATCGCTCGGTATGCTTTGTGGCCGACCAAGCCGAGAAGTAACCACCATACGATCCGCCTCCAATGCCCACCTTGGTCTTATCAACATAGCCAATATTAATTAGATGATCGATACCATCGAGCACATCATCGTACTCAACACCAACAAGGTCGGCATAACCAGCCATGGTAAAATCAACTCCACGCCCCGAACTTGCCCTGTAGTTTGGCAAAAACACAAAGAAATTGCGTGCAGCGGCAAACTGACTCCAAGTAGAGTAGTTTGTAGTCCAGCCATTTTGAACAGCCGCCTCGGGCCCTCCATGAATGTAGGTGATAAGCGGATAGGATTTACCCTCCTCAAAATCTACAGGATAAACCAATACACCCTCAATTCGTTTACCATCGCGAGCATTATACTCAAGCTTGGTTTGCTTAGCCAACTCCACATTTGCGAGCCAAGGGTTGTGCTGTGTAATACGCTCCAACTTTTTGCCTTTAAGGTTAAAAGTAAATGCTTCCGCAGGATGCATAGCTGTATGACCAGCAAAAGCAACTACCCCATCGATATGTTGGAAACGTCGGAAAACAACTTCACCGGGTTGGGAAAGGGTAGTACGCGCTTTGGCATTGAGTTTCTGCTCACTGAGCACAATATCAACCCCCTCCTCAGCAGCATAAAGGAGCGTGCTGTTATCCTTCCAGGCCATGTCGATAATTGACATTTCCAACCTCTCGGCATAATTACGAAGCTCGACAAATTTCTTACTGTTGGGAACATCAACCACATAAAGGCTACCTACCACCGAATCTTCGAGCTTAGAGGCGGAGCGGAAGGCCAGCTTCTTGCCATCGGGACTCCAAACCAAATTGCCTAGTTTCCCTGGATTATCAACAAGTTGAGTAGCATAGCCAGTTGCCACATCGATAATGTGAATGCGTTGGAACATGTACGAGTAATCGACCAGATTCTTTGGCGAAATGGCGGCGGCTACCCTTTTCCCATCTGGCGAGGCCACAAAATCGTACACTGTAACATCGCTGGTAAGCTGACGGGTTTGGCCACTGGGAAAATCGTGCAGGTAGAGGTTGATATGTCGCCACTCCTCCTCAAATATCTCAATATTATAGCCTTTTGCACGAAACTCGGTGCGAGCAGGATCCTCAGCCGCCAACGAGGTAAAGAGAATGCCATTGGGCAACATTTGGTACTGCGAAATGGAGGCATCGTGCTTAAATACCAACTCCTCACTTTTGGTACGAACATCCATCTTGTATATCTGAGTTCCGGGCGCATCGGGGCGATTTGCCCTGTAAATGATGGCATTGCCATCGAGCGACCATGTGATAGAGAAAATTGACTGCTCGCCCGTAATCAACTTATCAACCTGATTGGTTTTTAGGTTGATAACGTGCAACTCGCGGTAATCGCCACCAGGCTTATGATCCAGAGGGCGAGGAACGTTTAGCGTATAGGCAATTAGCAGCTTACTGGGCGAAAGGACCACCTCGGCTACAGATTCTATATCGAATAGATGTTCGGGAGTTAGTCGATTCCCATTGCCGGAGGCAAATACTATTATCCCGCTAAAGAGCAAGATAAAAACAAGACAAATCGTTTTGTGAACGGTTCTTCTCATGGCTTCTGATTTTTAAAATTATTCTTGAATATACCTAGTATCTGCGGAAAGCGGATTCGACCTGAGGATCGGTTCCCGACATCCCAAAGTAGGAGAACTTCCAGTAAATGGCACTGTAATCGCGCTCGAAGTGCCCAGTTCCGTTAAAATCGTGAAAGGAGTTGGTGCCGTAAATGGTTATTACAGTATCGACAACGGTAGCGTATGTTTCCACATCGAACCCCAGGTTATAAAAGTTTAGGATTGTAATAATCGAAGGGTCATCGTTCTGTGCATCTATATTAACACTATACTGGCGAAAGCCATGTACTGCACCGTCTTCTATACATCGCCAGCTTCCCAGAATGGAGTTTTCGGGGTAACTTGGCTTATCGTTGCACGAATGTAGGATAGCAACAATAGCACAAATCGATACAAAATGCATCAGCTTACGTACACTCATGGCGATGTGATTTGGCTGTAAATATCCTAAAAAAAGGGGGTAAAAGCAAATTTGCAGGGGAAGTTGAGTGATGAAATCACTAAAAATGCCCTGCAAATACTGTATGAATAAAAATTGAAACGCGTGTTGCTAACTCAAAAATTCAAACTTTACTGTTTGCTTAAGATCGGGATGCAGGCTGTTGGCCACAGGACACTCCTTAGCCGAAAGCTCCAGGAGCTTTCGTTCCTTTGGGCTATAGCTGTTGTGGGGAAAGGTTAACTCCACAATAATCTCCACTACGCGCCGGGGATTTGAGCCCATTACTTTGGTAACGCTAACCCTAGTGCCATCGATATTAAAACCGTGGGTACGAGCCGAAATACCCATTATTGTTAGCATGCAAGTTCCCAACGATGTGGCCAGCAGATCGGTGGGTGAAAAGAACTCGCCTTTCCCCTGGTTGTCGGGTGGCGCATCGGTGGTAAGCTTGTTGCCCGATAGAGCATGAACGGCTTCGGTACGAAGCTCGCCTAGATATACGATTGTTGAAGTTGGCATGAATTATTGAATAATTGATTTGACATTGATTTATACCGGCAAATATATATCTTAAGTGATTTTGTGCAACTAAAAATTGACCACAAAAGCCACAAAGGATAAAATAAAAACACTAAGATAAGCATTACCCGCTTTGGTAGTAATTGATAGGCGTTTCTAAAATATTCAACTACAACTTTAAGAAATAAAACAGCTTGAGGACTGGTGCATTAAACTGATTTCAAAACCTATATCGATAATAGCAACCTGTCTTGATTTATACCTCCCGAAAGCAGCAACTCGGGCTTCTCAAGCATCTCCTTTACCTTTACCAGGAATCCAACCGAATCCTTGCCATCGATTATACGATGGTCGTAGCTTAAGGCAATGTACATCATAGGGCGTATCTCCACCTTGCCGTTTACGGCAATTGGCCTTTCGATAATGTTGTGCATGCCCAAAATTCCCGATTGGGGAGGGTTAAGTATTGGGGTGGATAGCATGGAGCCAAAGATTCCGCCGTTGGTGATGGTGAATGTTCCGCCTGTAAGTTCCTCAAGACCAATGCGACCTTTACGTCCCTTCTCGGCCAGTTCGAGAATTCCCTTCTCGATTTGCGGCATAGACAGGCTATCGGCATTGCGAAGCACAGGAACCATAAGCCCTTTGGGCGTTTGCACGGCAACTCCAATATCGTAGTAGTTGGGTGTAATAATCTCGTCGCCCTCAATCTGCGAGTTTACCATGGGATGCTGCTTTAACGCCTCCACCACCGCCTTGGTGAAAAACGACATAAAGCCCAACTTAACCCCGTGCTTCTCCTGAAAATCCTTCTGATAAGTTTTTCTGATCTCCATAATCCGACTCATATCCACCTCGTTAAATGTGGTGAGCATGGCCGTTTCGTTCTTCACCGATACCAGTCGTTGGCTAAGCTTCTTGCGCAGCTGGCTCATGGTGGTGCGCTCCTCGGCTCGCTCAGCTGGTTCCCGCTTGGTCTCAGCAAAATTACCTGCACCCAGGGCAGCGTTCACCTCGTGAGTGGTAATCTTTTTTAGCCCATTAATGATATCATCAACATTTACACCCTTCTCGTCCATTAGCTTGCGGGCCAGTGGGGTAACCTTGACCGGAGAGGGTTGAGGCTGAGGTTCAGGTTCAGGCTGAGGTTCAGGCTGAGGTTCAGGTTGAGGTTCAGGTTGAGGTTTGAGCGGGTGCTCTTGCTTGCTCTCTTGCTCTTGCTCTTGCTGTTTTACTGCGTCGGTATCGATGGTACAGGCCACCTCGCCCACCCTAATGGCGCCGCTTTGCACCTTGATGCTTACCACCCCGCTATGGCTGGCCAGCAGGGGCAGCGTGGCCTTTTCCGATTCCACCTCGGCAATCTCCTGGTCTTTTTCAACCCACGAGTTATCATCAACTAGCCATTTGGCTAGCTCTACCTCAGTAATTGATTCCCCCGGACTGGGGATGCGTATTTCAATTTTCATAGCGTTTTTTTTGGTCGGAAGTTAGAAGACCGAAGACCGAAGCATTGGAAATGAATAGTATTCTACCTATACGAGTCGCTGTCTGGATCACAAACTTCCAAAAATATTATACTAGTTAAGCTTTGATTTAAATGCAGAAATCATATTCATTAAATTGTAGGCATAATCGTAATGTTTATGAAATACCTCTTCGGATAAATAGTTCCTACGTAACGCTTTATGCAAACAGGTAACCACCTCAGCCAAGGAGCGGATTGCGTAACCAACAAATTTTTTGTTTTCTGGAACACTCTGCCCAATAGAGCCCTCTGATATATTAAGGGCGATTGAATCGACAGCTCGACAAATCTGACTCGATAAGTTATATATCTCTCTTTGAGGAAAAGATTGCGCCAAAGAATTAATTTCTTCGCCATAATCCATAGCCATTTGCCAGAATATCAACTTCTCAAACTTAAACCTCGGTTCTAACTGCTTCATTGGTCAAAATTATGATTGTGTCCTTTTGGTAAACCATCCCTTAAACTCTTTTCTGTCTTCCGTCTTCCGTCTTCTGACTTCTGTCTTCCCTCTTCCCTCTTCCCTCTTCCCTCTTCCCTCTTCCGTCTTCGGTCTTCGGTCTTCTAAATCTCCTCAAACTCCGCCTTACGCTCCAGGCGCTTACCGCCCACCTTACACTGCAGGCCGCAGTACTTGTTCTTCAGCTCGCAGTCGCAGTGGCGGAAAACTTTGCCAATAATCTCCTGCTGCTCCTGGTTATGAATTTTACTTAACCCCACCGCTGGGCTACCGCTAGGCTGCCGCGAAACCACCTGAATGGGAAGGTTCACAAAGTTATCGCGGATAAAGTTCCAGGCGCCCATGTTCTGTGGCTCCTCCTGCACCCACAGCCACTGAATGGCGTTGGGATACTTTTTCAGCACCTCCCCCACCTGCTTGGCGGGGAAAGGGTAGAGCTGCTCAATGCGAACCAGCGCAATATCGCGAGCCTCGAAATGCTCCTTGCGCTCCAGCAGGTCATAGTATATCTTACCCGTGGTGAAAACCACTCTGAGCACCTTGTCGCTATCCACATTATCGTCATCAATAACCTCCATAAAGCCATTCTGGCTTAGCTCATCGATTGACGAGACGCACTTGGGATGCCGTAGCAAGCTCTTGGGCGTGAACACCACCAGGGGTGTGCGGAAATCGCGAATAACCTGACGACGCAGGGCGTGGTAGAAGTTGGCGGGTGTAGTGATGTTGGCAATCTGCATATTCTGGCGCGCCGCCATCGTGAGGAATCGCTCAACCCGTGCGCTTGAATGCTCTGGCCCTTGGCCCTCAAACCCATGGGGCAGCAATAGCGTTAGCCCCGATGTTAAGCCCCACTTATCCTCGGCGGAGCTGATATACTGATCGACAATTATCTGAGCGCCATTGAAGAAATCGCCAAACTGTGCCTCCCAGATGGTGAGCCCATTGGGCGTTCCAAGCGAATACCCGTAGTCGAACCCCATCACGCCGTACTCGGAGAGTAGGCTGTTGTACACATGAAACTTGGCCTGATTCCCGGAGATATTCTTAAGCGGGAAGTACTTCTCCTCCGATTTTTCAACGGCATATACCGCATGCCGATGCGAGAAGGTGCCGCGCTCGCAATCCTGACCGCTTAGTCGTACCGGATGACCCTGATCGACCAGGCTTCCATAGGCCAGCAGCTCGGCCATGGCCCAATCGACCTTACCCTCGGATACCATTGCAGCACGATCGGCCACCAGCTTCTCGAGCTTGCGGAAGAACTTCTTATCGGCGGGTAAGCTATTTATTCGATTTGCAATGCGCAGCAAATCATCTGTGGGCACGGCCGTGGTGGGCGAGTGGCAAAAATCGTCGCGCTTGGAGTAACGGATTCCCTTCCACTCCTCGGCCAGGAATCGCTGGATCTTCACCTTCTTGAGCCCCTTGGCCACCTCAAACTTCTCATCGAGATGCTTATTAAAGCTATCGATGGATTGCTGTGCGCCATCGGGCGTAATTATTCCCTGCTTGGCCAGCTTGGCCGTGTAGATATCGCGTACATTGGGATGTTTCGCGATGATATCGTAAAGGATGGGCTGAGTAAAGCGGGGCTCATCGCCCTCGTTGTGGCCATAGCGCCGATACCCCAGAATATCGATAAACACATCGGTATGGAACCTCTGCCGGTACTCCATGGCCAGCTGAATGGTATGCACCAGGGCCTCGGGATCATCGGCATTCACATGGAAAATGGGCGACTTGGTAACCTTGGCGATATCGGTGCTGTAGGTGCTGCTGCGGGCATCGAGGTAGTTGGTGGTAAACCCTACCTGATTGTTAAGCACCAGGTGAATGGTCCCGCCCACGGTGTACCCCTTGAGCTGCGACATCTGCAGCGTTTCGTACACCACTCCCTGCGCGGCAATGGCCGCATCGCCGTGGATTATGATGGGAACCAGCTTTTTGAAATCCTTCTGGTAATGATGGTTGATCTTGGCCCGGGCAAGCCCAATGGCCACGGGGGCAACCGTTTCGAGGTGCGATGGGTTGGGAACCAGGTTCAGCTTTACATCGATTCCACCTGCAGTTTTTACGGTGCTGTTGTAGCCCATGTGGTACTTCACATCGCCCAGCGCCACATCCTCGTCGTACTCCTCGCCAAAAAACTCGTTGAATATGTGCTCGTAGGGTTTTCCCATAATGTTGGCCAGCACGCTAAGCCGTCCACGATGGGCCATACCCACCACAAACTCCTTAATTCCCAGTGTCGCTCCGTAGCTTATTATGGCATCCATGGCGGGAATCAGGGCCTCGGTGCCCTCGAGCGAGAATCGCTTTTGGCCGATAAACTTCTTGTGAATAAACTGCTCGAAACCCACAGCCAGCTTCAGCTGGTTGAAGATGTTCTTCTTCTGATCATCGGAGAACTTGGTGCTGTTCCTATCGGTCTCAATCCTTTGCTGAAGCCACTCCAGCACCTCCACGTCGCGGATATACATATACTCGCAGCCAATGGATTTGCTGTAGGTCGCTTGTAGGTAATCGATGATATCGGAGAGCTTGGCCGGGCCAATGCCCAGCTGCTTGCCAGCCTGGAATACGGTGTTCATATCGGCCTGCGATAGCCCAAAGTTCTCGACATCGAGCGTGGGCGAGTAGCTACGGCGGGTACGTACCGGGTTGGTTCTAGTGAACAGGTGACCCCGCTTGCGGTAGGCCTCGATAAGGTTCAGCACCTTAACCTCGGCATCGTATATCTGGCCACCCGTTGAGCCGTAATTTGCCCGGGCAAAATCGAAGCCCTGAAAGAACTGACGCCAGCTGGCATCTACCGATTGAGGGTTATCGAGGTAATCGTTGTAGAGCCGATCGAGGGTTTGGGGATCGATATTGGATAGAAAATCAGGTTTTCCCATTTTGTATGGTTTTGGAGCGTTGCGCTAAGATACGGATTGTTTGCGAATATGCACATGATATTTGCCAAATCAACAGCAAAACGGGGGGAATGTTGAGTGAAATGGGATGTTTGTCCACAGATTACACGAATTTTCACAGATTCGTTGAGTATTGGTGAGGCGATGACCGACGGGGTTACCGGATTGTCTGACGGAGTTGATTGGTTGATTGTCGGGGTTGTCGAAATGGCCGTCGGGGTTACCAGATTGTCTGACAGGGTTGATTGGTTGATTGTCGGGGTAGTCGAGATGGCCGTCGGGGTTGCGGAGATGTCCATCGGGGTTATTTTCACCACTAAAGACACCAAGGAGTTCACAAAGCACACAAATAGAATAGCAACCGCAAGCGTTACATCGTAAATCAGAAATCGTTAATGGATATTCGATATCATTAATGTCCGACTAATATTTGTTTTGTCCCTAACGGGACAATAAAAAATTCCTACTATTTGTTCTACCGATATTTAGTCCCTACGGGACTGTGCCGTTAGGCACAGAATAACGGTAGAAGAAATTTAGACCCCACAAGTCAGTGTCCCGTAGGGACACAACAATTGATAGGGATTACCGATGTTTATGAAAAAATTAATCGGACAGTAGTGATTCGATATTCAATATTCCTCTTGCTTCCTATTCGCGCTCCTGCTGTCTTTGTCCACAACCGAACCGCCAGCAGGCGGTGAGCTCGGCGTAGCCAAATTACACGAATTAGTTGAATGTTGGTGACGAGGGACATTGGTGACGGGAGGTGACGGGTGACTCTCTTCGGTCTTCGGTCTTCGGTATTCCAACTTCAAAATTCGTTATTCGATATTCGATATTCGATATTCTCTTGCTCAGTACTCGCGCTCCTGCTGCTTTTGTCCACAACCGAACCGCTAGCAGGCGGTGAGCTCGGCGTAGCCAAATTTACACGAATTACCACAGATTAGTTGGATACTGGTGACGGTAGTGACTTGGGTGACAAGTGACGGGTGACTTTCTTCTTTCTTCTTTCTTCTGGCTTCTGACTTCGCCCTTCGGTCGTCCAACTTCAAAATTCATTATTCGATGTTCGATATTCGATATTCGGTGGCGACAAGTGACACGTGACAAGTGACAAGTGACTTTACGGTCTTCGGTCTTCGGTCCTATCTATAATTATCAAATTATTCGGGGGGTTTATCAATTTTAGCTGCTATTTGCGTATATTAGATACTAACTTTAATGATATTGCTGCGTATAGGCATAGACATTGACAAAGCAATATTTCAACTAAAACTTAGGATGAGACGAATTCAAAATATAGCCATTTACACAAGCCTTACTTTGGGTTTGCTGATGGCTGCCATTAACTCTTTTGGACAGGCAAATACTATTACTTCAGGCAATCAAGGAATAACCCTAAACCCAGGAGGAACAATAAATTATTGTATTCATGATGCAGTTGATCTTTTAACTGGTAACCATCCTAATATCCGGCCTTTTTCAGGAAAAGGCATTACCGACAATGGAGATAATACTGCTAGTTTTGATCCTGCCGCTGCAGTGGCTGCTGCAGCACCTGCCCCATCACCCGAAAGTGAAGGGATTTTTACTATTACATATAATACTAATACATATACATTTGTAGTAATTGGAGCTGTTGCTCCAACACTTGACCCAATTGATCCAAACTCATACTGCTCCAACGACAACATCGATTACCTTATTTCTGGAGGCGCCCCTGCTGGGGGAACATACTACGTGAACGGTAATCCAGCCGTAACCTTCAACCCCAGCGTATTGGGTACAGGGATTCATACAATTATATATCAAGTAGGTTCTGGAGCCTGTATCGCCTATTCAGACCCCCAAACCTTTAACGTAGTCCTTGCCCCCCCATCACTTTTAACCAACCCGCCCCGCTTTGCGGGGAAGATGATCCAATTGACCTTACCTTGTACGTTTCTCCAACAGGTGGTACTTTCACGGGTTCTGGGGTAATAGGCGACACCTTTGACCCCGAGTTTGCAGGCGCGGGTACACATACCGTTAGGTACACATACAACGATGGGGTATGTGAAAGTTATATGGAGAGGGATATAGTGGTTAACCCCATGCCGGTAATCGTAATCTCGGGGATTAGCATGACCCAGTGCGATGGCGATGCAGACTACAACTTCACCTACAGCCCCAGCGCCGGGGGAACAGGAACGCTTACAGGCGATGGGGTAACCGACCTGGGTGCAGGAAATGCCACATTTAGTCCGGCCTCAGCTGGACTTGGGTACCACGATATCCAGTACACCTTTACCACAGTTAACGGCTGCACAAGCACCGAGCTTATTGAGGATGTTCGGGTAGGAACCGATATTAGACTAACCGGACTAAACAGCAACTACTGCGCCAACAGCGGCATTATTACCTTTAACTACTCGCACTGGGATCCAGATCTGATAAACCCACCGGCTCTTCCCCACACGCTGGTGCTCACCGACCTGCTGGGAAACCCCGTTGCCGGCATTGCCGACTTGGGCGATGGGGATGCAACCTTTGACCCATCTATCGGGGTAGGCAACTACATCCTCACCTACGAGTACACCGACGACCTAACCTGCGTAAACACCATACAGCATAGCATAAACATACTGCCCACGCCCAACGCCAACTTCTCGGGGCTAGCTGCTAACTACTGCATGGGTGATGGCGATGTAACCCTTGTTGGATCCCCAAATATTGTTAACCCATTCACCGAGTCTGGAATATTCACCACATCTGGTCCCGCTGCTAGCCTTCTTGATCATGGTAATGGAACTGCAACCTTTAAACCATCGGAGATTACAACCACTGGAACCTATACCATAACCTATACCTTCCAGGGCAGCTCGGGGTGTAGCGACTTTGAGGAAAAAACATTCGATATCAACCCCCTCCCGACAGTTTATGCCCTTACGGGATCGGGATCCTACTGCGCTTCGCCAGGCACTGGGCTTACCGTCACCCTTTTTGATTCCGATGCAGGGGTAGACTACCAAATATATAGGAATGGTATAGCCGATGGGGCCATGGTACCGGGTACTGGTAATGCCATCCAGTGGCTTAACAAGTTGGCAGGCACCTACACCGTTGTGGCAACCAACGCCTCGGGTTGTTCCCAAACGATGAGCGGTTCAGCTGTAATTACCGAGAACCCCGTGGTAACGCTCACCAGCCTTCCCTCCGATGTTGAAGTGTGCGAGGGGAACTCAGCGGTATTCACTATTACTGCTTCGGGGCAGAATTTAACCTACTCCTGGGCTAAGAATGGTGCACCAGTGGGCACAAACAGCAATGTGCTTACACTAAATGGCCCTACTGTGGCTGGTGATGATGGTAGCCAAATAATCTGCACGGTTAATAGTTCTTGCGGAGCGGCTGTCTCCAGCCCAGCGGTAACCCTCACCGTAAATTCAACTACCTCTGTTACAACGCCGCCTTCTGATTTTACTGCATGCACTGGCACAAGTCACTCGTTCACGGTGGTTGCTACAGGTAGCAATAATACCTTTGTTTGGAAAAAGGGTGGAGTAACCATCAGTAATACTGCTGGAAAATACGAGAACGCTACCACCAACAGCCTAACTATACTTAATATAAACAGTGCAGATGCGGGAACATATACTTGCCACATTCAGGGAGATTGCGGTGTAGAGGTGCAAACTGGTGCTTCGCTTACAGTTGATGCGCCCATAGTAATAACTACTCAACCCGTTTCCATAAGTAATGCCTGCCTTGGTTCAAATGTTGCCTTTAGCCTAGCTGCCACTGGGACTAACCTAACCTATTAATGGTATGGACCATCAGGATTAATTGCTGGGGCAACAAGTTCAAGTTTACCAATAAACAACGTAACCCCGGCTAGTCTAGGAAACTACTACTGTGTCGTATCAAGCCCTTGCGGAGCTACATCCACATCAACAACTGTAACCCTAACAGATCTTTCAAGCACATCAATTACAAGTGTACTACCAGCCAGCGAATCCATCTGCGAAGGAGAAAATCATATCATATCAGCTATAGCAACAGGCCACAACCTCCAGTACGAATGGTATCTCGATGGCGCTCTGCTATCCGATGGTGGCGTGGTAAGCAACGCCACCACGGCCAACCTAACGCTTACGGGAGTTACCAATGCCTATGAGGGTAACTACAGGGTAAGGGTTACAGGTACCTGTGGTTTTGAGACTAGTGCAGCCGTATCGCTAATTGTTAAGGATCCCATAGTTATCAACAGTGAACCCGTTAGCAAAGCGGTTTGTGTGGGTTCGCCTGTGTCCTTCTCGGTGGATGCCAGCGGCGATGATCTTACCTATCTCTGGGAAAAGGTAACAGGTGGAGCTATTGATGGTGCTCTTACCATTAACACCAAGGATCTTAATATCCCCAGCGTAACAACAGCGCATGCTGGCACCTACAGGTGCCTAATATCGTCAATTGATTGCGGAACAACCTACAGCGCTACGGTTACCCTAACCGTTAGGGAGAATATATCCATTACCTCACTATCCGATATTACCGTTTGTGAAAACGAAACAAATATAGTATTCTCCGTAACCCCAACCGGTAATGTTACCAGCTACGTATGGACCGATAAGGATGGCGTAATTGCAGGGGCAACAGGTTCAACGTATACTCTTCCGGTTGCAACATCCGATTTCGACGGGACAGCCATTTCGGTTACGGCCACGGGAAGCTGTAACAGCGTTACCCAGTCGAGCGTAATTACGCTAAATCCGGCATTAACTATTACTAGTCATCCCGCAAATTCAACAATTTGCAACGGAAGTACAGAAGAGCTCAGCGTATCGCATAGCCCACTATCGCCAGCTCCTACCTACGAGTGGTTTTTCAACGGTGCACCTCAAGCAGCAAGCAATAATCCCACCTTTACGGCCAGCGCTGCGGGCACTTACTACGTTACCCTTACCAACAGCTGCGGAACCATTACCAGCAATAGCGCGACCCTAACCCTGATGGAGGACTTTAGCATATCAACGCAACCCACATCAAAAACCGCCTGCGAGGGCAGCACAGTATCCTTTACCGTTGAGGCCGAGAAGATATCCGATGGCACCCCAGCCGATGTCACCTACCAATGGCGCAAGGATGGGGTTAATATCGCCGGGGCAACCACCCATATGCTGGTGCTCAACAGCGTTGCCACAGCCGACGAAGCCCTTTACAGCTGCCAGGTAAGCAATAGCTGCAATACCATTATTTCCGATGGCGCCCAGCTGAGCGTAAGTAGCAATACAATTAGCATAACTAGTCACCCCACCGATAAAATTGGATGTATTGGCTCACCTCTCTCCCTCAGCACGGTGGCTACCACCGCCTCCGGGGATGCCCTTACTTTCACCTGGTACAAGGATGGGGTTATGGTGGGTTCGGGATCGACCTACTCCATAGCCAGCTTTGCCGCCGCTGATGTTGGAACCTATCGGTGCAACGTATCGAATGGGTGTACTACGCAACCCAGCAGCAACGCCGTGGTAACTCAGGGTGTTGTGGGTGCGGCTGGTGTTCCTTCCGATTTAACCCTCTGCGAGGGGCAGGATGCCACCTTTAGCGTTGGGGCAGCAAACCCCAGCTACACCTACCAGTGGCGCAAGGACGATTTAAACATC
Source organism: Tenuifilaceae bacterium (assembly GCA_034003245.1). Lineage (GTDB taxonomy): Bacteria > Bacteroidota > Bacteroidia > Bacteroidales > Tenuifilaceae > Perlabentimonas. Next base: position 88,442 of record JAVEYY010000002.1, on the reverse strand, counting down.
ACCGATGATGGTCGCATTGCCGGAGCGAACACCAACCAGCTCACCATCGATGGGGTTCAGCTAACCGATATTGCCACCTACAACTGCGTGGTAACGGGAACCTGTGGCTTGCCAGCAATCTCCAACGGGGCCGAGCTCAACGTGGAAGCACCCCCAGCCATCGACTCCGATAAGGGGCCAAACCCTGTAACCGCTTGCGTTGGCGGTGAGGCCACCTTTAGCGTAACGGCTTCTGGCGATAACCTAAGCTATCGGTGGCAGAAAGGTGGAGTGGATATAGATGCGGTTGCAAACCCATCGGCTGCAACTGCTACCCTTTTCCTAAGTAATATCCAGCTAGCTGATGCAGGCCTTTACCGCTGTGTGGTAACCAACCCATCGTGCGGATCGGTTAACAGCACAACCGCCGAGCTCACCGTACTCGACCCCATTGCCATCGTATCACACCCTACCAACAAGGAGGTATGTGCGGGTAGCAATACCACATTTACCTTTACTGTTACCGCCCCTGCTGGCTCAACCTACCAATGGTATAAGGGTGTCACCGCTTTATCCAGCAGTGCACGCATAACCGGGGTTAACCTGGCCACCCTAAACATAAGCAATTTAACAGCCGCCGATGTCGGCAGCTACTGGTGTCAGGTACTTAGCCCCTGCGGCAATACCGAGAGCAATCCTGCCACGTTAACCGTTCGCTCTCCCATAGCCATTACCCAGCATCCGCAGAGCGAAACCATTTGCAGCGGCAGCTCCATGAACCTAAGCGTTATTGCAAGCGGCGATGGGTTAGGCTACCAGTGGTACTTCGATAGTGGAAGTGAGTATAATCCAATAGCTGGAGCAACCAGCAGTACATACTCCGTAGCATTTATCCCTGCCACCATGGAGGGTAGTTACTATGTTGAGATAACCAATACCTGCGGCACACGCACTAGCGATATTGCAACCATAGCTGCAGGTATAGCAACCACGGCAACCATATCAGCGGATATTACCCGTTGCGTTGGGACCAACGCCAACTTTACGGTTACAGCAGGTGGCTCGAACCTTACATACCAATGGTATAAGGGAGCCGATGCGCTAAGCGATGGCGGAAATATTTCGGGAAGCACAACCACAAGCCTAAATATTAGCAATGTTCAGCTTGCCGATGCGGGTATTTATAAGTGCTACGTAGTTGGAAGTTGTGGATTAGTTGAGGTTGATGCCCAGCTAACGGTAAACCAACCCATAACCATCACCGCACAGCCACGCGATGTGGCGGTTTGCACGGGTAGCGCGGCCAACTTCTTTGTGGTGGCCAGCGGAACAAACCCAACATACGAATGGTTTAAGGAAGGCGATGCAACTATTCTGTCCACAACATCTACATACACAATCGCTGCGGTTGCAGCAGGCGATGCCGGCCAGTACTACTGCGAGGTAACCAATAGCTGCGGTACGGTTACCACCACCAAGGCCACGCTAAGCGTTTACGGAAACATAACCATTGATACCGATCCAACGGATAAGAGTATTTGCGCTGGCGGAACGGTAAGCTTTACCCTTGGCATTACGGGCACGCCCGTTGGCTACCAGTGGTTAAAGAATGGGCAACCACTTACCGATGGCGGAAATATTGCGGGCGCAACTACCCAAACCCTAGTGATATCAAATACTAGCGCTACAGATGAGGCACAGTACAGCTGCGAGGTATACAGCGGTTGCAGTACCCAAACCAGCGGTGCAGCCGAGCTAAAGGTATCGACCCCAATTACCATAACCCAGCACCCACAGGATGCAATTTTCTGCTCTGGTTCTTCGACGAACCTTACTGTTTTCGCCACAGGCGATCATATCACCTACCAGTGGTGGAGGAATGGTGTAAACCTGGGTGTAGGGTTTACCGATCCCATACTAAATGTTAGCGACGAGGCCGACTACCATGTTATTGTTTCCAATGGTTGTGGTACCCAAACCTCGAGCGTGGCCACAACCACCGAGGCCGACATTACTAATGTTACTATAGCTGGACCTTCTCCCCAGTGTGAGGGAACAGATGTAACATTTACAATCACCCCAGTTACTGGCTCAAACCTAACCTACCAGTGGTACAAGGGAAGCACTGCCCTTAGCAATGGCGGACAAATTTCGGGGGTTAACACCAGTACGCTTACCGTAACTGGAATAACAACCGCCAATGCTGGCTCATACCAGTGCGTGGTTACAGGCGACTGCGGAACGCAAAGCGATCTGTTTGCAACGCTTTCAGTACAGGAGAATGCAAGGATTACAGTACAACCAGTATCAACCACTGTTAAGATTGGCAATACCGCAACGCTTTCGGTTGTGGCAACAGGTACAGGTCTTAATTACCAGTGGCGCAAGGATGGAGTTGATATTGATGCTACTTTCACAGATATTACCGGATTTACCACTTCACAGCTGGTTATTAGCAATGCCGCTGCGGGTAATCATGATGGGGTTTACACCTGCGTTATTACAGGAACCTGCAGCAGCATTACAAGTGCCAATGCCACGGTAAATGTGGTTGCAACCACATTTATTACCCTGCAACCCGATGCCAGCGTAACTTTGTGCGAGAACGATGTTCTTACCCTTAACGTTGAGCCAACTTCGGGATACACATACCAGTGGAAGCGCGGTAGCACAACGCTGATAAACGACACTCGAATTAGCGGAGCAACATCCCCAACCCTAACCATTACAGGTGTTACCGTGGCCGATCAGGGTGCCTACACATGCACTGTTAGCGATGGCATTACAAACGAGATTAGCCAAGCCTCGGTTGTTACGGTTAACCCATCGGTTAGCATAACCGATAATCCTGTTGATGCCACCAAGTGCGTGGGCGAAAGCCATATATTTTCGGTTACGGCAACTGGCGATGGGTTAACTTACCAATGGCAGAATAGTACTGATGGGACTACATGGAACGATGTTGGTGGAGCCACAAACCGTGAGTACACAGTAAATCCGTTGTCTACTGCTGATGCAGGACAATACAGGGTATTAGTTTCTGGAACCTGTGGCGGTACTCCCGTAACTCAAACCAGTAGTCCTGCAACGCTTACCGTTAACGAGGGCATTACAATAAACAGTGACCTAAATGCTACCTATTCCGTTTGTCAAAACAATACCATAAGCTTAGAGTTTGACGTTACAGGCGACAACCTAACCTTCCAGTGGTATAAGAACGGACAGCCAGTAACCGATGGCAACATTGTGGGTGTAACCACCAACCGTATCGATATTAATACCGCAACACTGGCCAACGCTGGAGTTTACAGCTGTATTGTTTCAAGCCCATGCGGTAGTCCGGTAACCAGCAACCTTGCCACATTAACAGTTAATCCAACAACGATTATTACATCGCAACCCGTTAGCCGCACCAAGTGCGAGGGCGATGATATAACCTTTACCGTGGTGGCGCAGGGTGGAAATCTTGTGTACAATTGGACTCACGATGGTAATCCTGTAGGGGGTGATTCACCAACCCTTACATTAACAAATCTTTCGAAGGCATCTCATCAGGGAACTTACCTTTGCGAGGTTACCGGAGACTGTGGCACAGTAACCAGCAATGGGGCAGTACTTACCATAAAAGCCAATGTAAGCATAACAGCCCCAGCCGCACCTACTCCTGTACCAATCTGTCAGGGTTCATCAACCACCCTAAGCGTAACCGCCTTGGGTGATGATTTAACCTACCAGTGGACAAAGAATGGCGTGGCCATTACCGCTGCCGAAACCCAGTTTGAGGGATATAATACGGCAAATTTGAAAATCAATAGCGCATCGGTAGCCGATGCTGGGGTTTACTCCTGCACCGTAACGGGTTACTGCGGAAATCCACAAACCAGCAATTACTATACGGTAACAGTAAACCCAACCACAGCCATTACCACTCAGCCCATAAGCCGCACCAAGTGCGAAGGCGATGAGGTAGTATTTAGGGTTACAGCAACCGGCAGCAACCTTTCATATCAATGGCAAAAAGATGGTGTTGATATTTCTGGAGAAACCAGCGCAACCCTTACCCTTCCAGGCCTAGATAAGACTGCTGACGAAGGAACATATCGCTGTATTGTTTCGGGCGATTGCGGAACGAATATACAGAGCAGCGAGGCGCAGCTAACAGTTAACCGCAATACAGCAATTACCGCTCGACCCGTAATTGCCTATCCAAATCTTTGCCAGAATGGTTCAACAACCATTACCATTGTGGCTGCGGGCGACAACCTAAGCTACGAGTGGAAGAAGAATGGCCTAGCCATTACAGGGTCAACTTTCTCGGGCGTTAATAGCTCAGTTCTCGAAATTTCAAACGCTGCCGTTGCAGATGCAGGCGACTACACCTGCACCGTTACCGGCGATTGTGGCAGCGCGCTAACCAGCAGTGCTGTTACTCTTACGGTAAATCCAACCACAAATATCACCACGCAGCCCATAGGCCGCGATAAGTGTGAGGGCGATGAAGCAACACTTACCGTATACGCTACGGGCAATAATCTAGCATATCAGTGGTTTAGAGGTGCAACAAGTCTAACAACAGGAGGTAATATTTCAGGGGCAACCACATCGCAGCTAAGGATTACAAATCTCTCAACTACCGATGCCGGTTCGTATACCTGTCAGATTACTGCTACCTGCGGCGATATAACCACCGAGCCTGCTGTGGTAACCGTTAGTGAGGCTACTGCCATAAGTGGCGATCCCGTTATTGGCAATGCTACACTTTGTCAGGGCGAATCGACTACCATTACCATATCGGCAACTGGCGATAATCTTACCTACCTGTGGAAGAAAAATGGTCAGCCCATAACCGATGCCAATATCTCAGGTATCAATACCGATGTGCTTGTGATCTCTGGAGCACAACCTGCCAATGAAGGTGACTACACCTGCACCGTAACGGGTAACTGTGGATCGTCGCGAACAAGCAATATAGCCACGCTAACCGTTTATCCTACCACTGCAGTAACAACTCAACCCCTAAGCGCTACGCGCTGCGAGGGCGATCAGGTAACATTTACAGTATCTGCAACTGGTAGTGGTCTTTCATACAGTTGGCATAAGAATAGTACAGCAAACCCAGCAATAACCAACGCAACCCTTGCGTCGGGTGCGGTTGTTACTGGTGCAACCACAAATCAGCTTCGCATAACCGGATTAACATCCAGCGAGGCAGGATCATATATCTGCGTAGTTTCGGGTACCTGTGGTGCTAATGTGGCAACAATTCCTGCTACTCTTACCGTAAATGGCAGGATACAAATTGACACACAACCTGCACCGCTAACCACATTGTGCCAAGGGAGCAGCGTAAATATCGAGGTTGTTGCCCTAGGTACTGTTGTGGAGTACAAGTGGAAAAAGAATGGAAGCTACATATCTGATTCTGGAACTATAACGGGTACCAACTCCGCAACGCTTTCCTTTGGAAATATAATACCTGCCGATGCCGGATCGTACACATGCGAGATTATTGGTACCTACAACACCGAGGAAACCCAGGTGGCTCAGGTTGTGGTAAATCCCACTCCTGCCATCACCTTACAACCCCAGAGCACTACCCTATGCGAGGGCAATAACTTGCAGCTGCTGGTTGAGGCAACAGGAACAACTCCGCTTGCCTACCAGTGGAAGTTTAACAATGGGGATATCAGCGGAGCAACCAGCAGTTCTTTAACCATAAACAACATTAATCTCAGCCAAGCTGGTGCTTACTCAGTGGAAGTAACAGCTGCATCGTGCGGTAGCGTTAGCTCCAGCGCCGCCAATGTAACCGTAAACCCAAAGGTTAGCATTTCGGCTCAGCCAGTAAATACTAGAGTTTGTGATGGAACGACAGCCCAATTCACAGTAAATGCCACAGGAAGTGGAACGCTAAGCTACCAATGGGTTTACAATAACACAAATACCCTTACAGATGGTGATCCAATTAGTGGTGCCACCACAAACCAGCTAACCATTTACCCTGCCACCAAAGCCCACGAAGGCCTTTACAAATGCATTATTACCAGCGATTGCGGTACTGAGGAAACTAGCTCTGTTACCCTATCGGTTACTGATGTAACGGCAATAACTGCACATCCCCAGGATCAAACTGTAATGGTAAATGGTATGGCCAACTTTAATGTGGCCGCCACGGGATCGTTTAACCCCATTACCTACCAATGGCAAAAGTATAATACGGCAACCAATAGCTATGAGGATATTTCGGGAGCAATTGCTGCAACCCATAATATTAATCCAGTGGTAATCGCCGATGCTGGAAAATACCGCTGCGTGGTAACCGGCGATTGCGGAACGGTTTACAGCAATGCGGCCACCCTTACGGTTAACGAACCCGTAACCATAACTACCGACCCAGTAAGTTTACCCCCGCTCTGCGTGGGCGATGTGGCCAACTTCTCGGTTACGGCATCGGGAACAATACTAAGCTACCAATGGCAATTCCGAACAACTGGTAGTTGGGCCAACCTCACAGATATCAATGGAGTTTCAGGTACAGGGTCACCAAATCTAACCATCTCGCCTGTGGGAACATCCCACAATGGAAGCTATCGCTGCGTGGTTACTGGCCCAACTATCGACATAACCACTAACAGCAACCCGGCTACCCTAGTGGTTAACGATGTAATCGCCATCACCCAGGAGCCACAGTCGCAGGATAAATGCTTTGGCGACAACCTGGTGCTTGAGGTTGAGGTAACCGGGATTGGCGCAACCTTTGCCTGGTTCAAGGATTATGCACCCCTTACCGAGGATATCAGGGTAACTGGAGTAACAACCAACAGGCTGGTTATATACAACATTACCGATGCCGATGCCGGCGACTACCACTGCGTGGTTACCAATAGCTGCGACACCAAGAACAGCAATGTTGCCACTGTTAACATTAATCCGGTGGTGGAAATCACCAGCGATCCAGCCGACCAGGTGCGTTGCGTTGGGCAAACCGTTACTTTCGCCATAACCTCCAACATACCCAATGTCACATTCCAGTGGTATAAGGGCAACACGCCCCTGTCAAATGGTACATTGATAAACGGAAAAACGGTAGTAACCGGGGCAACCTCTGCAAACCTCACCTTAACAAACTTACAGCTCGACGATGCCGGAAACTACTACTGCCGCATTACCGATGGTTGCACCAACGATAACAGCGTATTTGCCCGCTTAACCATGCGCAGCCAAACTGCGATTACTGCTGAACCAAGCAATACTACGGTATGTGAAGGCGACGTAGCATTCTTTGAGGTTGTAGCCACTGGAACTAATCTAACATACAGCTGGTACAAGGACAATAGCACAACCCCTATTTCGAATATAGATGGTAAAATTTCGGGTGCAACGGGGAATGTGCTCTCCATTGCCAATGTTGACCCAGCCGATGAAGGCACTTACCGATGCGTAATTACTGGTGGCTGTACTTCGGAGAGTACAAGTCCGGCAAGTCTTTCCGTTAACCTCTACCCGGGAACTCCGGGTACAATTACCGGCCTTACCACTGTTTGCCAGGGAGCTACCCGCGTGCATTACATGGTTCCCGAAATTGCCAACGCGCAAACATACATTTGGGATATACCCTACGCTGCAACAATTGTGAGTGGGGAGGGAACGAACTCAATTCTGGTTAACTACTCAAATACTTCCGAGTCGGGTTCTGTTACAGTTTATGGCCAGAATGGCTGCGGCAACGGCCCGGCTTCGGCAGCATTACCTGTTACTGTAAATCCCCTACCCTACGCCTACGCAGGAATCGACCAGCGCGAGTGCAGCGATGTATTTACGCTCGATGCCAATAACATTGCTGGTGGAGTTTGGAGCATTCAGGCAGGTGATGCGGTTTTCCCTGCTGGGCAGGAGAGTGTGCATAACGTTGCCGTTTCAAACGTAATGTTTGGCACTAACACCTTCCGGTGGACTGTGACCCAGAATGGTTGCTCCTCGTACGACGAGGTGAACATTACCAACCTGAAAGTTGCTATAAATGCAGGTACCGACCAGGTTATCTGCTCAACCGAGGCAACCTTTAACGCCGTAACCCCTCTAGCTGGGGCTTCCTGGAGGGTTATGCCAAATCAGGGGCAGGGAACAATTGTCGACCCCACCTCGCCAACTAGCATCGTTACAGGACTGAGCCAAGGCGTTAACGTCTTAGCATGGCAGGTAAACAACGAGGGCTGCATTTCGTCCGATCAGGTATCCATTACCAACAACCGCCCATTGAATCCCGATGCGGGTCCCGATGAGGTAATTGCATTCGACCAGTACGAGCTACAGGCCAAAAACCCTGAAGCTGGAACAACAGGGTTTTGGGATTTACTCAGCGGTGGAGGATCCTTCGATGACCCAACCGATCCCAACACAACCATTCGTAACCTGATGCCGGGCACTAATGTTATTGTGTGGACCGTTACCCGAGAAAACTGCTCCCTTACCGACGAGGTTACCATCGAAAACATTATGCTGGAGCCCGCAAACGCCGGATCGGATCAAACGCTTTGCGTTAACTTCACCACCCTGGCGGCTAAAGCCCCAAATATTGGCGTGGGCGAGTGGAGCGTAGAGGTTGGTGGCGGCGTATTTGCCGATAAGAACAGCCCCACTACCCGAGTAACTAATCTTGCTCCCGGTGTAAATACTTTGCGGTGGACCGTGAGAACATCGCTTATTGGCGTTACCTACGATGAGGTTACCATTATTAACAATATGCCCACCCCAGCTAATGCTGGAACAGACAGGGCACTTTGCACAAACACTGTAACACTTGCAGGTAACAGCACAATAAACCCAACTGAAACGGGTACTTGGTCACGCATCAGCGGCTCAGGTGTAATCAACGATTTTAACAACCCCACAAGCCCTGTAACCAATCTTTCGCCTGGTATAAACGAATTCAAGTGGACAATCGACAACAACGGTTGTATCTCCAACGATTTTGTGGTGATCACCAACAATACCCCAACCATAGCCGAAGCGGGCGAAGATCAGGTTATCTGCACAAACTACACTGAGCTGCTCCCCAATACCCCAACATTTGGCGTTGGATCATGGAGCATTGAAAGCGGAAACGGCTTTATTAGTGGGAACACGGTAACCAATCTGGGTCCCGACGATAATGTGTTTGTGTACACCATAACTAACGGGACCTGTACATCAAGCGATAAGGTAACCATAACCAACAATAAGCCCACAACCCCTTACGCTGGATACGACAGGAGCATCTGCGAGGACAATGTAACACTAGATGCCAACCAGGCGCTGCAGGGAACTGCTAGCTGGAGCAGAGTGAGCGGTTCAGGAACAATTACCGATATCACCAATCCTAAAACAACTGTAACTAATCTGTCGTTTGGGCCAAATATTTTCCGTTGGACAATCGAGAAGAACGGCTGTGAGGAGTTTGATGAGGTTACCATATCGAACGATTACGTGGAGGCAACTGCTGGCGAAAACCAAACCCTTTGCCAGAACTTCACCGAGCTAAGAGCATCGAATCCCCTTCCGGGCATCGGCACCTGGAGCATCCTGGAGGCCAGCGCAGCAACATTTGTCGATCAGAACAGCCCCAACACAGCCGTTACAAACCTCTCCAAGGGCGACAACAGATTCCGCTGGACCGTGACCAATAAGAACTGCGTAGCCACCGCCGATGTTACCATCACCAACAACGAGCCCACAAGGCCAAATGCTGGCGAGGATCAGGCCGTATGCGGTAAAACCACTTCGCTTAATGCCAATACCGCTTCCTTTGGTACTGGTGTTTGGACTGCCATGAGCGGCGCCGCCACGTTTACCAATAACGCCGACCCCAAGACATCGGTCAGCAATCTGGCCGAAGGCCGTAATATCCTTAGATGGACCATCACCCAGGAGGATTGCGTGCTTTTCGATGAGGTGGTTATCACCAGCAACTTCCCTGAGGATGTATTTGCCGGAAACGATCAGATTGTCTGCTCAAACCAAACAACCCTAGCGGCCAACGCCCCAACGCTGGGTAGTGGTAGATGGGAGATTGTAACAGGTTCAGGATCCTTTGCCGATCGTTTCCTTCACAACACTGTAGTTACTAACCTGGGCAAAGGCGATAATATCTTTAAGTGGACTGTATCCAGTTCCGACTGCTACGACTCCGATTTGGTTACTATCCGGAGCAGTATTCCTACAACATCGGTTGCTGGAGCAAGCCAAACATTATGCTCCGAAACAGTAATGCTGGGCGCAAATACTCCAGTTGAAGGTGTAGGGTCATGGACTGTTATTAGCGGTTCTGTGGATTTTGAGGATAGAAACGATCCCAGAACTAACGCCATCAACATTGCCCGAGGTGTTAACATTATTGCCTGGGTTATCGATAAGGATGGATGCCAGTCTTCATCGGAATTAACCCTCACCAACAATCTTCCTAGTGTTCCTTTTGCCGGTTACGATGGAGAGATTTGCGCAGACTCCATTACATTATCAGCAGAAAATCCAGAAATAGGAGTTGGCCGCTGGAGCACCTTTGGCGATGCTACAATCCTTACTTCAGAGAATAACCACTCCAAGGCAGTTAACCTCTCTTATGGGCCAAATACCTTCCGATGGACGGTTACTAACTTCAACTGTTCCCTTTCCGATGATGTGGTTATTACCAGCAACCTAGCTTACGTATACGCAGGCGCCGACACCACAGTCAATACGCCTTCGGTAACCCTAATCGGAAACGTACCCAATGTGGGCACGGGATCATGGTCGTTGGTTGCTGGCTCACAGAACACGCAAATTGTTACTCCTGGTAATTTTACCTCACTGGTTAACGATCTAACCCCCGGGGTTAACGTGTTCAGCTGGAATATCAACAACAACGGGTGCATCTCATCCGATGAGGTTACTATTACCTACATTGTTTGGCCCGATGCCGATTTTGAACCCTCAACCCTTAGCGGATGTCCTCCTCTCGAGGTGAACTTTGTAAACATCACCAGCGGTGGGGAACCTTACCGATGGGATATGGGCGACGGAACAATCATCAACCAGCAGCATGTGACCTATACCTACTTCGATCCGGGAACCTATAGCGTTACCCTTTACGCCACCGCTCCAGGATCCGATGTACCCGTTACCAAAACACGATCCATTACCGTTCACCCCATCCCCACAGCCAACTTTGGCATTGCGCCCGAGGTGGTGTACATGCCTGGTCAAACCATTAGCTGCTACAACTATTCAAAAAATATTGTACAAAGCATTTGGGACTTTGGCGATGGGCGCGAACGGGTGGAGGCTTTCGCCCCCCTTTACCAGTATCAGGATACCGGTCGATTTAATATTATGCTTAAGGTGATTAACCAGTTTGGGTGCCCCGATTCGCTTACCATTATCGATGCGGTGCATGTGCTTAAGCGCAGCGAGTTCTTCTTCCCCGATGCCTTTACGCCAAACCCATTTGGTGGCTCGGGTGGAGTATACGATCCGCTTGACAGATCGAACGACGTGTTCTACCCCATTGTAACTGATGGCGAAATCCTCGACTACGAGTTTAAAATATTCAACCGAGCAGGAGTAATGATCTTTAGAACCAACGATATCAAGCTTGGATGGGATGGATACTATAAGAACAAAATGTTGCCCCAGGGCGTTTACGTATACTACGTAACGGGCCGATACAACAACGGGGAGCCCTTCAAGAAGGTGGGCAATGTGATGTTAATTGTTAAAGATAATTAGCCATGAGAAACAAGATATTTATCCTATTACTACTAATGGCTGGGGCTGAGGCTACAGCACAGAATGCGCATTTCTCGCAGTTCTACTCCAATCCCCTATACCTCGCCCCCTCATTCGCGGGAAGCTCCGAAACCAGCCGGTTTATCTCCAACTACCGCGAGCAGTGGGCCAAACTCCCGGGACATTTCACCAGCTACTCGTTCTCTGTCGACCACTTCTTCCCCAAGTACAACAGCGGGATGGGGCTGATCTTCTTCTCCGATCAGGCTGGCGGTGGGAAAATGGTCACCACCAACATCGGCTACCTCTACTCCTACAAGATTCGGGTGTCCTACGATTTCTATATCCAACCCGGGATATCGGCGTACTACTATAGCCGATCCATAAACTCCTTATCGCTAAACTTTGCCGACCAGTTCTTTAACGGCGAGTTTATTGGCTCCACCTCCGAAACCCTCCCTGCCGAAAGGGTACAGCACGCCGACTTCGCCTTCTCGGTGATGGGCTACACCGAGAACTTCTGGGGTGGGTTTAACCTGAATCACCTTATGTCCATTTCGCCCATACTTAGGGAGGATATCCGATATCCCGACCTGTTCTTCTCCATCTACGGAGGGGCAAAAATAACCACCAAGTGGACGGTTCAGAACCGCAATAACGAAACGCTGCACTTGGCCTTTAACTTCCGGAACCAGTCCAAAATTAATCAACTCGATATAGGGGGCTACTACTTTAAGAATCCTCTTTTCTTTGGCATTTGGTATCGTGGGTTACCCATTGGCAACACCTACAGCACAAGCGATGCGATTATTTTCCTGGTGGGCATTAAGCACAACAAGCTGGTGTTTAACTACAGCTACGACATGTCGCTTGGTGGCTTGATATCGACTTCGGGAGGGAGCCACGAGATTAGCCTTATTTACAATATCCTCGATGTTAAAGAGTACAATTCAAAACGCAAAAAATATCGAAAAATCCCCTGCCCCACGTTCTTTTAGAATACTTCGGTTGAAAACTAATTTTTCGGTGACAAGTGACGGGTGACGGGTGACTTTCTTCCGTCTTCCGTCTTCCAACTTTAAACTTTAAACTCTATACCTAACCACATAGATATCATAGATTACACATAGGCACATAGGATAAACATTTCCCTTGACTCTTTGCCTCCGTTTATTTTGTCCACAACCGGACCGCCAGCAGGCGGTGAGCTCGGCGTAGCCAAATTACACGAATTTCCCCAGATTAGTTGAATAATGGTGACGGGTGACGTTGGTAACGAGTGACAATGCTCTTTGCCCTTTTCTCCCTGCTCTTTGCTTCGGTCTTCGGTCTTCTGACTTCAGAATTCGTTATTCATTATTCTTTATTCAATATTCCGCTCTTCGCCTCTTCACCACAAAAGACACCAAGAAGTTCACAAAGCACACAAAAAACATAACCTCATAAACCTACATCATAATTCGATCTTCGGTCTAAAAGATGGCTTCACCGCCGGCTGGCGGTTCGCCATGACGGAAAGGGGTTACCCTTCGCCTCATCGCACTCTCTCATCATCTCGTCCACCTCCAAAAAGCGTCGGTTTCTCTCGTTTCTCGTCAAAAAAGATGACGAGATCCGAGACAAGCTGAGACACAGTCGCCTCATCTCTTCGGTCTTCAGACTTCCGTCTTCTTTCTCCCTGCTCTTGCTGCACTCTGCCCCACAACATCATTTTCACCTACCAATACTGACAAACATCATTTTACGGCATGGGTATTAAATGTAATTTCGCCTTCACAAATCGACCTAGCACAACAACTAAATATAATTACAAGATGCTAAAGATCAACACTCATCCAATACTTGAGGTTCCAAGACCAGAGAAGGTTACCTTCACATTTCAGGGACAAAAAGTGGAAGGCGAAAAGGGATTCACCATAGCCGCTGCCCTTCACCAGGCGGGATTCCCCGTGCACAGCCATAGCCTCGATAACCGGGAGCGAAGCCTCGAGTGCGGCATTGGCAAGTGCGGCGCCTGCGAGATGCTGGTCGATGGCCAAATTAAGCGCATCTGTATCACCACCGTTGATGATGTTAAAGAAGTTGCCGAAATTCCCAGCGAACACACCCCCTCGGTAAAAGCGCCCGACAAGCAAAAATCGGCAAAAGTATATAAAACCACCGTGGCCATTATTGGCGCGGGCCCTGCTGGCCTTGCTACCCGTGAAGTGCTTCTAAACCATGGCATCGAAAATATTGTTATCGACAATAACTCCACCATCGGTGGACAGTTCAATATGCAAACACACCAATTCTTCTTCTTTGAGAAGGAGAAGAAATTTGGCGGGATGCGCGGTTTCGATATTGCCAAAACCCTGGCTGGCGAGAGTCACGAGGGCATCTTCCTCGACAGCACCGTATGGGATATTCTAGAGGGACGACGAATTGCCATTAAGAACATCAAAACCGACGAGATATACTACGTGGAGGCCGATCATCTGGTGGTAGCCACTGGCGCTGTTCCCTTTATGCCCACCTTCGAGAACGACGATGTACCCGGCGTTTACACTGCGGCCGTAGTTCAAAAGATGATGAATCAGGAGTTCACCCTCCTTGGTAAAAATGTACTCACTGTGGGCGCTGGAAACATTGGCTACCTTACCAGCTACCAGCTAATGCAGGCTGGCGCAAACGTTAAGGCCATTATCGAAGCAATGCCCCGCGAGGGCGGTTTCCCCGTACAGGCCAATCGCGTACGTCGTTTGGGTATCCCTGTTATGCTTAGCAAGATTCTAATCAAGGCCCTGCCCAACGCCGATCGAACAGGTGTGATTGGCGCTGTTATTGCCGACTGCGAAAACTTTAAAGCTATCCCCGGAACCGAGCAGGTAATAGAGGGCATCGATGCCATTAATATATGCACCGGTTTAGTACCCGATGATCAACTTTTGATAAAAGGTAACGAGATATTTGGCCGATTCTGCTACGGCGCTGGCGATGCCATTCGTATTGGCGAGGGAACTAGCGCAGTTCTTCGCGGAAAGCAGGTGGCATACGAGATCTTACAGGAGATGGGTGAGCGTTTCGACTACGATACTTACCTCGCCATTAGCAAGGAGTATATAGACAGCCAACAGCATCCCACAAGGGTTATCGAGTCGCCATTCCTTCCAAGCGATGAGCGTAAAACCAAAAAGCCCTTCGTACAAATCGATTGCCTTTACGGCTTTGCCTGCAACCCCTGCGAGTTTGCGTGCCCTCATGGAGCCATTACCAAAACATCCACCAGCACTGTACCCCATATCGATTTCGATAAATGTATTGGTTGCATGGACTGCGTTTACCAATGCCCTGGCCTGGCCATCTTTGGATATCACTACGGCAAGGACTGGATTTTCCTCCCCATCGAGTACGAGGCCAGTGAGGGCAACGAGGTATTCCTAGTTGATAACAATGGGCAAAAGGTAGGCGAGGGAGTTATCGAGAAAATTCTTCGCAAACCCAACAAAACCAATATCGCCAGGGTAAAGAGCAAGGATGTTCACAACGATGATCTGCTTAAAGTACGTGGATTCATTGTTAAGGATAAGTACCCCACTCCTGTTCAAATCATTTCAACCGAGTATAAACCCGAGGCCAAAACCTACGTGTGCCACTGCGATGATGTGAGCATGGACGAAATACTCGAAACCATTGGCAACCGCAAGTTTATCTCTGTAGATGAGGTGAAACACACAACCCGCCTGGGCATGGGTGCATGTCGAGGTAAGCGATGCATAAAGCGACTCAAAACCGCTCTAATTCCAAAAGGGATTCAAATTGTTGGTGATGCAACCCCCCGCGGCCCGCTCAGCAATCAGGTTAGTATAGGCGAGCTGTACCCCAAGGATGTTCCCGAAACTTACATCACTGGCATCAACGGAAAGCCCAAACAGGTTGTGAAGGTATCCACACTTATTGCCGGTGGAGGAATTGGTGGTAGCGCTCTTTTCCGATACATGGCCGAGGCTGGCCTAAAACCAGTTATGCTGAACTTCGGACGGGGTGCCAGCTGGCGCAACATCGCAGGAGGGCGAACTGCATTCTCGCTTCCCGAGATATCGCAGATTGCAGCCGAAAATCACCAAATATTCAAGGATCTTCAGAAAACTAGCAATATCGATTACCGCACCATAAACTATGTGAGCTTTGCTCATGATGAGGCAACGTACAAGGCACTTGATGCATCCAGAGCTTGGAGCGAAGCCCGCATGGTTGAGCCCAAAGATTTCCAAAAGGAAATATCTCCACTATTTAACCACAGCATCGAAACCTACCAGGCAGCCCTAATCACCAGCAATTGCTGGCAGGCAACACCGGGCAAAGTAGTCGATTTGCTTCGGAAAATGGGTATCGAAAAAGGTGGTGTAGTTAAGGAGGACTGCGAGCTAATCAGCGTTCATCGCAACGGCAAAGGGTTTGTTGCCTTGGTTCGCGATCACGATAAGGGCTATGTGGAGTACCATGCCGAGAACTTTGTGAACTCACTCGGTCCAACCGGCGATAAGTTTGCCCGTCAGCTGGGGATAAACACCGGAACATACCCCGTAAAACACCAGGCGTTCATTACCCGTCGTTTGCCATGGATGGGGATAAATAACACCCCGCTTGGTATGCTAATCGACCGTAGACACTACAAGGGATTTGTGGCCGTTTACGGCCAGCAGCTGGCCGAAACAGGTCAGATTATTGGCTGTGCATCACCGGCTGTGGATCCCAAGGAGGCCGACAAAAACCTTAAGATCAACTCGCAGGATTTCCTGGAGATTGCCTCGGAGGTGTTTGCCAACTGGATTCCTGAACTAAGCTCCGTGGGATTCCAGGCCGTTTGGGCTGGTTACTACGTTGAACCCCGCATGTTTATCGATCCTGAGCATGGCCTATTCACAGGACTACGCGGACAAGGGTTTATGCTGGGAATGGGCTTGGCACGTATGTATGTCGACGCCATGCTTGGGAAACCAGTTCCGGAATACTTCAAACGCCTTAGCCTCTCAGGCGATGGTCTTCCCGAAAAAGCATTTAAGTAGTGATTTTATTAAATCATACACTCAGCCAGGGACTCCCCCTGGCTGTTTTTTTTCAATAATTATTATCCAATAACAATTACCTCCAAACAAATTTCACTAACTTAGATATCATAAATATCCCAACTGATTTAACTAATAAACCTAGATGATAGAGGATTATAACATAGATTCCCTGAGAGAAAAGTTAAAAAATCTTGAGGAGGAAAATCAACGGTTACAACAACAACTTCAAGAGGCAAACAAACTGTCCGATGCACCTGTAAGTAAGGCCAACGAGCAGCCAAATCAATTTATGCGACTTGCCAATCTGTTGCCGCAAACCGTTTGGGAAACCAATAATCAGGGAATTTTTACTTATGTAAACCACTATGCCGAGGTTGAGTTTGGCTACAAATACAACGAAATTGTAGGAAAACTTTCCATTGTTGATACTGTTGTACCCAACGAACGCCATTTGGTTGTTCCCCAAACATTCGAGGGAGGAACTGGAATTGAGTTTACCATGCTCCGCAAAGATGGTAGCACTTTTGCCGGATTGGTGCACTATTCCCCAATTATTAGGAACAATAGCTTTGAGGGTATGCAGGGAATTATCACCAACATAACTGAGCAAAAAGAAATTCAAAACAGGCTAAAGGAGAGTGAGGAGAAGTATCGGCTTTTAGTCGAAAACCAGAACGATCTGGTAGTAAAGGTGACCCCAAATGGGGAGTTCCTATACGTTAGCCCTAGCTACTGCAAGTACTTTGATTATACTGAAGAAGAATTGATCGGAAAGTCATTTCTCCCTCTTGTTCACCCTGACGATCAGGAGCCAACCTCAATGGCTATGAAAGCCCTCTTCTCCGAGCCCTACTCCTGCTACCTCGAGCAGAGGGTATATGCCAAAAACGAATGGCGTTGGCTAGCTTGGCTCGACACCTCAATTCTTGATGACAAGAATAATGTTAAGGAGATAATTGGGGTTGGTCGTGATATTACGCTGCAGAAACTGACCGAGACTAAGCTTTACGAAAGCAACCAGCGAAATAGCGCTATCCTCGACACCATACCCGATATAATGTTTGTTTTCGATCGCGAAGGTGTATTCCTCGATTGCCACACCCCAAAACAAGAGTTGCTACTTAAGACTCCCGATGAGTTTATTGGTAAAAAAATTGATGAAACAGCGCCCCCTTTCCTGGCAGAACTTAATAGGGAAAAGTTGGCTGCGCTGTTTATAACCGGCAAAACCCAAACCTACTCCTACGCCCTAGATATCGACGGCAAAACATGGAGTTTCGATGCTCGAATGGTTAAACTGGGCGAGGATAAAGCCCTTGCCATTGTTCGCGATATCACCAAGCAAAAACGTATTGAGGAAGCGCTCCGCCAAAGCGAGGAGAATTATCATACAATTTTTCAGCTGGCAAACGATTCTATTTTTATTCACCATCCCCAAACCGGTGAGATAATTGATGCAAACAAGGCCGCAATTGAATCCTACGGGCTTAAAACTCTTGATGAACTTAAAGAGCACAACATATGGAGCGACCCACCCTATAGCCAAGCGGAGGCTAATCAATGGATAAAAAGAACTATAAACGAAGGACCTCAGGTTTTTGAGTGGAGAAATGTTAGAGCAAATGGTAATGTATTCTGGGAAGAGGTTCATCTCTCAAAGGTTAAACTCCTTGGTGACGATCGTATTATTTCTATTTGCCGCGATATAACCATTCGCAAAAGTATAGAGTCAAAACTCCAACGGATTAATAAGGAGCTAAAAATTAGAACCGAAGAGTATGCTGCCCTCAACGAGGAGTATGCCTCCCAGAACGAGGAGCTACAAAGGGCTAAGCAAAAGGCCGAGGAGAGCGATAAGTTAAAATCCGCCTTTTTGGCCAATATGAGCCATGAGATTCGAACTCCAATGAACGCCATAATTGGCTTTGCCAGCCTGCTCGATAAGGGCGAGATTAACCCCGAAAAGCAAAAGCAGTTCGCTCAGATTATCCGTAAACGCTCCTCCGATTTGCTGAAAATTATCGACGATATCCTCGATATCTCCAAAATTGAGGCAAACCAAATTGTGCTTCAACCCCAAAAGGGTAGTATTAAAGGGCTTCTCAACGAAATTTTCGAGTACTCCTTTAGCAAAGCCGAACTTAACCCAAAACCCGAAGTACGACTAGGGTTGGTAAATCAAGTTGGAGAGATTGACGAAATAGTTACCGATTTTGGCCGCATAAAACAGGTGCTTTTCAATCTTATTGAGAATGCTCTAAAATTTACCAAGCAAGGCGAAATTGAAATTGGCTGTAAACGAAATGATGCAAATTCGATCCTTTTCTACGTGAGGGATACTGGTTCTGGAATTTCCAAGGATAATCTGACCAAGGTTTTTGAACGATTTCATCAGGCACACAATACCAAAGACCCATCATTTGGCGGAACAGGATTAGGCTTGGCAATTTCCAAGGGATTAGTGGAATTGCTGGGTGGAAAAATATGGGTTGAATCGGAGATTGGACAGGGAACCACATTCAACTTTACAATCCCCATCGACAAGAAAAATGGGTTTAAAACCAACAGTAGTCTGGTCACCCTTGAGCAGGGCGTTAAGTTAAATGAGACATTTCTTATTGTCGACGACGATGCCATCAACGCCAGCTTTATCAAGGAGATTCTACTCTCTGCCGGAGCCGAACTGTGGATTGCATCCAATTCCGAAAGTGCTCTGGAAATTGCCAAAACACACCCTCAAATTGGCATTGTTCTGCTCGACAATAAATTCATTTATCATCAAGAGACAAAAATTTTCGAATTGTTTAAAGAGATCCTACCCGATTGCAAAATTATTATTCAGTCGGCTTTTGCGTCTCCAGAGGAGAAGAATAGATGTAAGGAGGATGGCTGTGATGGGTATATCACCAAACCGGTTTCACCCACCTCCCTTATCTCCACTATTCTTGACATAATAAAGGAGTAGATACAAATCTTGAGGTAAAGAAAGAGCCGGATACAATCCGGCTCACCCCCTAAAACTTAAACCAAAAAGAAAAAGGGGTTTTAATCTTCTTATACTTTACTTGGAACTATTGTAACGGTTCTCCACCTCGCTCCAGTTTATTACATTCCAGAAATTATCGATGTATTCGGGGCGTCTATTCTGGTACTTTAGGTAGTAGGCATGCTCCCACACATCGAGACCTAGCACGGGGAAACCCTTTACTTCGGCAACATCCATCAGGGGATTATCCTGATTAGGAGTTGATGATATCTGCAATTCACCCTCCTTAAGCACAAGCCAAGCCCAGCCCGAACCAAAACGGGTTGTAGCAGCACTGGCAAATTTCTCCTTAAAAGCCTCAAACGAACCAAAACTCTTATCAATTGCCTTGGCAATGTTGCCTTGTGGTAAACCACCCCCATTTGGCGACATAATACTCCAGAATAGATTATGGTTGTAGAACCCTCCCCCATTATTGCGGACTGCAACAGGATGCTGGGAAATATTCTGCATTATCGCCTCAATCGATTGGCCGGCTAGAGCTGTCCCCTCTATGGCTTTATTAAGGTTTGTGGTGTATGCACCATGGTGCTTCGTATAATGAATCTCCATGGTTTGCGCGTCGATGTATGGCTCTAGCGCATTGTAGCTGTATGGTAATTTTGGTAATTCAAACAACATATGACTTGATTTTTAAAAGATTAAACATTATTTAGATTTTATCTAAATAAGAAACATCAAGCCATCAAAAAATGTTCAAAGAAAGGTGTAAAAAGTGGAGGAAAGGTTACGAAGCGTTCTTGCTTTTTGACTTATCACCATTAACTGATTTCACTACCTCCTTTTTAATATTGTATACCTCTATACCCAAAAAGAAGTAATGCACATCCCAAAACTCAACATACCATTTCTCGTCGAGCGAGTGAATAGTTTCTACCAACTTTTGCACTTTCCCGAAGAAAGGACGATTATATGTGTCTGTTAGTTGCAACTCGTATCTCACCTTAATAATATTTAATGAAGATAGGCTAAACTGATATACTTTACAAGTAGTTTAGGAATTAAACGCATAAATAATTGATTTGTTTAAAATTCGTCAACGCTAACTGTCTATCCATCAAAAAACAACTGGATACGTTTAACCTTTCCTCAATTATCTCAACAATAGACGTTGAATGGCTAACAGAAAGTTAGCGCCAGTAATAAACACCTTAAGTTGTCGCGACCAAAAATAGGATACAAGTTTGCCCTCCATGGGCAAGATTGAGTTATAGTTAAGAGTAGGAATAGGTACAACTTGATTAAACGAGTCGAATTACTGAATCGATCCCAGTAAAAAAAACAATTGAATTACAAGATAAAATACAAAGATGATGTTCTATTTAAGCATCGGGGTCGAGTTTTTTCTTGCGCATGCGCATAAAAAGATCCACAGCATCGTACTTAAAGGTGAGAGCAACACCAATGGAGCGATTCATATTACGGGCATCAACAATGGTTTTATCTACGTCAACCACACCCAAATCGTACCTCAAGTCGAGGCAAATTAATCCGTACTTAGTATCGTAAGCAGCACCTGCTCCCAGCGATAAACCCCAGTCGATAATTGTGTAGTGCTCTGTTATAGGCTCACTAAAATCATTGAAAGCCAGCCGAGCGTTTGTGCGCACGTTGTTGTATGTCCCTCCGACTAAGTAAACACGCGATAATCCAAGTGCTTTAAACGACAACTTAGCGAGCAGAGGAATACTTAAATAATTAACTCGGGTCGTGTTAAAATTGGTAGCAACTCCCTTCGAGATGAAAGTTACTTCAGTTTCAAACGAGAGCGTCTGGGTTAGGCCAATCTCACCTACCGCGCCAATCTGAAATCCTGTTCTACTCTTAGTATTTACACCTCCTGCATCCATATTGGTAATAGTTGAAAAAGTGGTTCCTACTTTAGGCCCCAAATAGGCAAATCCAATCTCATGTCCTCGAATGGTAAATAACTGAGCGTAAGAGTTTCCTAATATCATCATAAGAAGAATAGGCAAAATAATCCGTTTCATTTTTTCTTTTTTTGGGGTTTATGCTACAAATATATTGGATTTAAATGCTTATATCCAAAGGTTAGTTGGTGTATAAACCCTAAAAATTGACGAAAGGGTTGAATTGATAATTGAAAACAACATTTTTTGCATCATCACTTCATTCAGATTTTTTACCAAGATTAAAATTGTATTGCAAAAAAATATACTTTAGTAGCCGTAAACCTCAAACAATTAATACCTATGGGCGACATTAACAGCATTCTCGATTTCTTTAAGCTTGTTGTAGTTACAACGTTTAGCCAGCTAATCTGGCTATTAGGACTTCTTTTCGTTTTTGGGCTTATATTATACGTATTTGCACGATTTACAAGGATTACCTATGTGAAATCGGTGGGACAAAAAATGGATATCGTGTTCACTGGTTGGATTGGTACTCCGGTGCATGAGTTAGGACATGCCATATTCTGCATCCTCTTCGGTCATAAAATTGTGGAGATGAAACTTTATCAGCCCAACTCCGAGGACGGAACGCTTGGCTACGTAAACCATGCATACAACCCAAACAGCACATACCATAAGATTGGGAATTTCTTTATTGGTGTAGGACCAATAATTTTTGGCGCGCTCGTACTTTACGCTGCCCTCTACTACCTTGTGCCCAACATGAACGAGGTATTTGCCAGCATTCAGTCGCAAAGTCAAACCCTTGTTAAGGGCGTTCAGGGTGAATATGCCAACGCGTTATCGGCACTTTGGGGCACAACTAAGGCTACACTTGGTAGCCTTTTCAAGGCAAGTAATTTCTCCGATTACAAATTTTGGATTTTCCTATATATCTCCATCTGCGTGTCGTCGCACATGCAGCTTAGCCCTCCCGATATAAAAGGAGCAAAGGGTGGATTAATCACCATCGTAGTTTTCTTTCTGGTCCTAAACCTTATTATCCTTGGGCTTGAGGCCACTGGAGTTAGCGCTCATTTTGGCAGCTGGTGGAGCTATGTAAAAATTGAGAGCTATGCGGGTGGAATAAATAAATGGCTCGGGACTTTTGGTGCGCTTTTCGTATTTGCATCAATAATCTCGGGGATAAACTTTTTGGCGAGTTATATCTTACTTTCAATTTATAACCTGATAAAAGGGCGTGGCCTTATAAATCCAGCTTTCTAGGAGCACACAAAAAAATGAGGCCCCAATCCTGTCGGATTGGGGCTTCTCATTCACTCTAAAGCCTAAACCTAACCTAAAACCTAAACCTCTATTCTATCTATAAACCCTTTTAAACCTTAAAAAATCCCATAATCTCTTTCAGCTGCTCGGCCATGGCCGCTAGCTCCTCGGAGTTGGAAGCCAGCTCCTCCGATGAGGATGCATTCTGCTGCACCACCTGGGTAAGCTGCTGGGTTGCATTGTTTATCTGCTCTACCCCATTTGATTGCTCGAGACTCGATGCTGCTATCTCCTGAATTAAACTTGTTGTTTTCTCAATTTCGGGTACAAGCTTGGTTAATACAACTCCGGCCTCCTCGGCCAAACCCACACCTTTTTTGGTAACTCCTACTATTTCGTCGGCGGCCAGCTTGCTGCGCTCGGCCAGCTTGCGCACCTCGGCAGCAACAACTGCAAAGCCCTTTCCATGCTCCCCTGCTCTTGCCGCCTCAACGGCAGCATTCAGCGCAAGGATATTAGTTTGAAATGCAATATCGGTTATAATGGATATCTTTTCGGAAATCTCGCGCATGTATCCTGCCGTTTCGGTTGTTGCCTGACTCCCTTTTATCACGCCCAACTCGGCCGATTTGGCCAGCTTGGTGGTTTGGTTGGCATTATCCGAAGTGGACTCAATAATCGACGACATCTCCTCCATCGACGATGAAATCTCTTCCGACGATGAGGCTTGCATGTTTACCCCATCGGACAACATCTGCGCGCTGGCGCTCATCTGCTCACTGGCATTGGCTATGCTGTTCGAAATCCCAGATATCCGCTCCACCATATCGCGTAACGACTGGGCCATTCCCGATATCGATTTCTCCAGTGTGCCAATCTCATCATCGGATGTAGAGGTAATTTTCACATTTAAATTCCCCTTGGCAAACTCATCGGTAACTTTAACAAGTTTTTCGATGGGCTTAATTACTGATCTATTCAGGAAATATCCAATTAGTACAATTCCAATTACCCCTACTATTACCATCAGCGTAAGCAGACTTCCGCTTATCCTCATTACCATTTGGTTAATAATAGAAACTCGCTCGCCAACAAACAGCATTCCAGTGATATTTCCAGCAGCACCCCTAATGGGAATATATGCTGCAAGGTATGGAACTCCCTGTATGTTTGAGCTACCAAAGAAAATTCTACCATCGCGCAAAACCGTATTCTCTATTAAAGCATCGCCCAACTTTGTGCCAACTATGCGTTTCCCATTGGAATCGGTAATGGTAGTTTGGTATCGGGTATCGCCATAGAAAAGGGTTGCTTCCACATCTTGGTCGCTCTTGAGCTCATCAACAAACCGCTCATCCCCCATAACATATCCAAGAGAAATAGCTCCAATTATTGCTCCATTCTCGTCGTACAGAGGTACGCCCGCTCTGATCGAAAATTTAACCACTGCACCATCCTCAAAACCCACCGATGTTTCACCTCGTAAGGCTTTTTGAATGTTAAGCTGATTGCCAATATTATCGCCATACTGATCTCTGGCATGCGCACGGATAAAAACATTGGCATCCTTATCGGTTATAACTAGGTAATCGAGCCCCATCGATTTCATAAATCGTATACCATGGTCTAGGGCAAGTTCCCGATTACCCGATTGAAAAGCATTTCTGAATATCGATGAACTCTCAGCGAGTAATGTTGCCGATTTGGCTAGAGCTTGCTTTTCGGTAATGTACTTTTCAACGTAGCTAGTTTTTACTTCTAGCTGTTCTCGGAAGTATTCCTGAAGATTATTTCGTACACCAAAAAACACCTGGGTTAAAATTCCTCCAAGCATAACTACTACTGCTGCTATCAGCAGTAAAAAAACTCTTGCTCTAATGCCAAAATTTTTCATAAGAATTCAATTTCTGTGATGAAAAAATTCACTCACAAATTTCACTGTAAAAATATGGCTAGTAAAAAGTCCCTGCAAGGGAAAAAGGATGATCAATATTTCCCGAAAAGTTGATTCATATCAACATAACAGAAGCTTATTCATAATTAGAGAAAAAACCAAAACAACCTAACTAACTGTATAATAAACTGAACAGGATATATTCCAGCAAAAAATATGTATTATTCCAAATTATAGTATTTTTGCCCCTTGATTTTGGACATTGGTTTAAAAAACACTTAAAAGACTATGAAAGCATTCGTATTCCCAGGACAGGGAGCTCAGTTTGTTGGGATGGGCAAAGACCTTTACTCTAACTCGCCCCTGGCCAAAGAGCTGTTCGACAAGGCCAACCAAATACTTGGCTTCAACATCACCAACCTGATGTTTGACGGTACCGACGAGGATCTTCGTCAAACAAAAGTTACCCAACCTGCAATCTTTCTGCACTCCGTTATCCTAGCAAAGATTCTAGGTAACGAATTTAAACCCGAGATGGTTGCTGGCCACTCTCTGGGTGAGTTTTCGGCTTTGGTGGCCAGTGGAGCCCTGTCGTTTGAGGATGGACTGGTACTGGTATCGAAACGCGCCATGGCCATGCAAAAAGCCTGCGAAATGGAACCATCAACAATGGCTGCCATTCTTGGCCTTGAGGATGATGTAGTAGAAAAAATCTGCGCCAATATCGACGATGTTGTTGTACCTGCAAACTATAATAGCCCAGGGCAACTTGTAATCTCTGGCAGCATTGGTGGAATTAACTTAGCCTGCGAAAAGTTGAAAGAGGCTGGAGCAAAAAGGGCTCTTCCCCTTAAAGTTGGGGGCGCATTCCACAGCCCCTTGATGGAACCCGCCAGGGTTGAGCTGGCTCAAGCAATTGAATCGACCGAGTTTAAAACTCCCATTTGCCCTATTTACCAAAACGTTGATGCAAAAGCTTACACATCTCCTGAGCTGATTAAGCAAAATCTAATTTCACAGCTCACCTCTCCGGTTCGCTGGACACAAACCATGATAAACATGCTTGCCGATGGTGCCACCTCGTTCACCGAGCTAGGTCCAGGTAACGTTTTGCAAGGCCTTGTAAAAAAAGTTAATAAGGATATTGATGCTACAAGTATTCAAAGCCTATAAACAATCTCGATTTAAGGACAAGCCCCGAGCCAATTTCACTCGGGGCTTTTTTTATTTATTTTTCGGAGAAACAGAATTAATAATTCGGCAGAGTTTTTGATATTGGAAAACTTATTTTCATAACTTTACAAAACAGCAACTATGATTATATAAATACTCCTAAAAAATGAAATTACATTCTTTACGCTACGCTTTTATTGCATTGTTTATCCCTTTGGCAATGAGTTCAATTAATGCCAATGCACAGTCGAAGGAGGCCTTTGAGAAAATCTTTGATAAAGAGACTCAGTCATCACAGATGGTTGGCTACGGAAAATTTCGCACCATCGAAAGGGTAAGTTTTTACCCCGACACGCTTCCCAGCTGGTTTTTTCGTCCCCCCGTTTCCACCGGATCAATTATCTATGCTATTGGCATTTCCGACCCTGACCTTACTCCCGAGGAAGCTGCCTTTCAGGCATTACACCGAGCACGATCCATGGCTGTAATGTTTAACAAAACGCTTTTCCAGTACTTTAGGGATGTTTACACCGTTGAGTACAACGAGGGTCGATACAAAGATTATGGTCAACGCTTCGACACTTACCTAAAGCTTTCTGGATCAGCATTTGCCGACAGTAGTTGCTTCACCATCGAAAAATACCACATTACCCGTTACAACGAGGCAATAGTACTTGTTAGCTATAAACCTGCAACTGGAAGAAGAGCTTCAAGAGGCGATCAGATCTCAACAATTGGTACTGCTCTTTATATCGAAGCACAAATTGGACAAGCTTTTGAGCCACAGGCTGAGTATGAAATAGCCACCAAGCATGCCTTCCGAAACGGCTCGGCTGCCACCTCAAACTTCACATACCGTGAAAAAGGAAAACGGTTCTTGGCAATTTCAGAATTTTTAGGAAAGAACAACGATTTTCCCATTTATAACTACAAGTACGTTGATCCTAACTGGCCAAAGAACTCACAACCACTCATAACCTACAATGGACTTTGGAGTGTATTTACTAAAAAATTCATGCGTCAACTCATACTCGAAACCGAGGAAACATCTATATATATGAAGTCGCTAGGTGAAAACTACGATAAGGAATCACGAAATATATCCAGAGAGATAGTTACAAAAACTGCACGAATGCACATTAATGGCATTGAATTTGGAGAGGATAGTGTACGTTTTGACCTTGAGATCGTTGAACTAAAATAGTAATCATTAAATTATCTAGATATCATACAGTTGCTTTAAACTTAAAACATAAATCGATATGAAAAGAAGTTTGAAATTGGTGCTACTCGCCTTTACTCTAATGGCATTTAGCCCCATAAACACTTGGGCTCAGGAGTTTGTCGACCTAAACACTAAACAACTTGGCGAGAATATCAATATTGAATACTCCATAGTTGGTGAGCAAATTGGTCAGGTTTTCAATGTAACTCCAAGCTATTCGATTGACGGTGGAAGAACTTTCATGACCATGAAATCCGTTTCGGGTTACGTTGGAAATAACGTGCTGGGTGGGAAAAATCAGGTTATTATCTGGAATGTTCTCAACGATTTACCAGAGCTACAAGGCGACGTGGTTTTTAAACTCAACGGTCAAACTCAATCGACCAAAGCATTAGAGGATGACTTTAGCAATGTTATATTCAAGTTAATCAGCCTTCACAAGGTTGGAAACAACCAACTTGAGCTGGTTCTCAGTATTACCAACGAGGGTGCACCCCGCGACCTAAAGCTGATTAACGGGTTAATCACAATCACCGATTTTAACCGCAGAAGTTACGACGCTCAGCGCGGGAAACTTGGCGATGTAGTTGGTGCTCAGCGGTACTCTACCCCACAACGCACCCTAAAAAGCGGCGAAACGGTTCAGGCTACTTTCACTTTCGATAAAATCCCTACAGACCTTAACCGCGTAATGAGGCTCAACGTTGGTGCAGAACTTCTTACATTTTCCAAATTCGGATTGGATAACCTAGAGATTAGCACTCTTCAGTTCCGTGATTTCCCTATATCCGATAGGCCTACAACAACTATGACAACCACAACTGCAAAGCAGTTTGAGTTAACTACACAAGCATCGCTAAATGTTCATAAACCATTACCACAGGTTGTTAAATCCGACACTCAACCTCCAGTGCTGTCCATTTTAAGCCCCGAGGGAGTATCGCTTATTGGTGGTGAGGCAACTAGAGGTCGCCCTCTTGCTCACTCCTCTAGCGGACTTGACAACCGAAGGATGAGGTCGCTGGGTGAAGGCGATGGCATATCTGTTTCGGATCCTGCTATACTGGTTAAGGGAACTGCCAGCGACGAAAGCGGAATTTTTGAGGTTGTTGTTAATGGTGTAAATGCCACCCTAAAACCCAACAACATTTTCGAGGCAACAATACAACTTAAAATGGGCCGAAACGAGGTGGTTGTTCGCTCCATGGATATATTTGGAAATAGCATTGAGCGAAAATTCATTGTTATCCGTAAGGATTCGCCAAATCAAAAGGTAACCTCCGATACCGAAGAGCTTGATCTGGTATTTGACGCACCAAGAGCACCACGTTACTATGCCCTGATTGTTGGAGTTAATGATTATCCCGATCCAGGAATTGCCTCGCTTCAGAATCCAGTTAGAGATGCAGCCTCTCTTGCTAAAACATTAGTTGAAAACTACACCTTCGAAGCTAGCGACATCGTATTTCTTAAGAACCCCGACAGAGGTCAACTAATTGATGAACTTGATAAGCTTGCCCGCAGAGTAACAAAAAACGATAACCTACTCATTTTCTATGCTGGACATGGATACTTCGATACCGAAACTGAATTTGGATACTGGTTACCCTCCGATGCTAAAGCCTCGAGCACTGGAAACTGGATGGCCAACAGCCAGCTAAAAGACTATGTGGCAGCCATTAAGAGCAAGCACACGCTGCTTATTGCCGATGCCTGCTTTGGTGGAAGCTTATTTAAAGTCCGCAAAGCGTTTGCCGATGCAACCGATGAGCTAAACAAAGTGTACGACCGGAAAAGCCGTAAAGCAATGACCAGCGGTGCTCTTACCGAAGTTCCCGATGAGAGCGTATTTATTAAGCATTTAGTACAACGACTTCAGGAAAACACACTTAACTACTTATCGGCCGAAGAACTCTTTAGCAGTTTCAAAACTGCTGTCATGAATACAAGTCCAACAGTACCTCAATATGGAGATATTAAGGGCACAGGCGATGAGGGTGGTGATTTTGTTTTTGTAAGAAGGTAAATCAAACTACCCAATATATCAAAGGAGGAGTAGCCGCTCCTCCTTTTTTATTCCCTTAATTCCAGAAAAAGTGGATCGTTCAATCAATATTTCTTAATTTTGATCCCTAATACTGCACCAAAATAATCTGAATTATGAAAAAACAATTACTCATATTAGTTACGCTCATTGGCATCTCTGCAATAGCATTCGCTCAGGATGAAGATCCTAAAATAGCTAAACTCAGGGAAAAAGTTGATGCAGCCAAAGTAAGAGTTCAAGATACCGATGCACTAATTAGCTCTGCCGATAGCATTGTTGCCAGTGGTGAGGCCACCATTGCCGAGGCTGAATCGACCCTTAAACAGCTAACTCAGGAGAAAAAGGATATCGATCGCGATTACTTCAATGCCAAAAAACCTCTTGAGCGCCAACTTAGATCAAGAGATAAAGAAGAGGCCAATCAAGCTAAAATTCAGAACAAGGAGGTTGACACCCAGTACAAGGAAAGGGATAAAGACTGGAACTCCAGGTACAAGGAAGCTCTTAAGCAATACGATAACGGCAAGAAAACAGTAGCTAAGGGAAAAGTAAACCAGAAAAAAGCGAAGGATCGCAAGAAAGATGCTGAGTCAAAGTTGAAGGAAGCCGAGAAAGCCCTTAGTAGCGCTCAAAAGTAGTAACCTAACTAATGATTTGGTGGAGCAACTACTGGCAACTGTACAAAAAATTTGGTGCCAAAACCGAAATCAGTTTCAAACCAAATCTTGCCACCTATCACCTCAATAATTCCCTTGCTAATGGCGAGGCCTAAACCCATCCCCCCCGACTTTGTTGTAAAGTTGGGGGTAAATAATTTGGGGGTTACCTCGGGCGAAATTCCCACACCGTTATCCTCGATGGTAATTAGCACAACTTTTCCCTTAATATCAACTGTCAAAGTTATTACACCATCCTCCTTGCGTCCAATAGCCTGTACCGCATTTTTTACAAGATTGACAAAAACCCTCGACAATTGCTCCTTATCGGCAAAAACGTAGATATCCTGCTCCGGAATTGTTTTACTCAAAATTATGTTTGGGTAAGCCGCAAAAAGGTTGGCAGCATCGTCTACCACTTTATTTACTACAATGTGGCTAAACTGCCCCACGGGCATTTTGGCAAAATTGGAAAATTCGGTGGCAATATTGCTCAACACGTTTATTTGATCGATTAAGGTCACCGAAAACTTCTCAAACAGCGAATCCCAATCGCTTGCATTATTCTTTTTGGCTCTTATTAAGTACTGCAAATTCAACTTAATTGGTGTTAGCGGATTCTTTATCTCATGGGCAATCTGCTTGGCCATCTCACGCCAAGCACTTTGGCGCTGGCTATGAGCCAGCTTACCTGCACTTTCAGCCAGTTCGGCCACCATGCGATTGTACTCTGTTACAAGTTGCCCAAGCTCATCGTTGCCCTCGTAGCTTATTGTCTCGTTGTGCTTATCTAAATCAACAGTGCTTAACTTCTCCCTTATCAATTCAAGGGGTTTTGATATCTGATTGCTAATAACTACTGCTACAAAAATAGCAAAGAGAATTAGGAGTGCGTAAATGTTAACCAGCGCTACCACAACCGAAAACACCTCCTCGATAAACTCGCTCTGTCGCGTAAAGTAAGGTAAGTTGAGGTATGCAACCTTATGATTGTCGAGATTGAAAAGTGGTGCATATGCCGATAAATACTCCATTTTCCCAATCTGCTCGGTGTGTATTAACTTTGGGCTATGCCTATTCGATAACTCGTAGTAGGATAAGGGATGCATTTCGCTCCCAATAAGTTGCCTTTCGAAAACCTCGGGTCGAGACGTGGCCAATAGATCTCCGTTTAAACTGTATAGATTAATGTCGGATCGCAACACATTCGATAGTTTTACTAGGTAGCTGGTTAGCAATTCAAAATTCTCCTCGAATAGCAAACCCTGTGAAATTAGATTCTCTTCAATATCGGCCTTGGCCGATAGCAGTTTCTCGTTAAGGCTATCGTAGTTCTTACGCTCGAAACTCTTAACACTATAAGCTATTGTCACCATTCCTACCATAATCAACGATAGGAATATTAGCTGAACCATGCTGTACTTGATCCGATTTTTTAAACTTGGAACGTTGAAATTGAAGGCTACGGGTAACCCCCCTTTCACCAGCCAAAGCATGGTTGCCAGATAGAACACAAGGAATACCCATGCAAACGACGCTGTAAAGTTAAAGAGGCTCTCGTTGGGTCTGGTAATGTAGAGTAGAATATCGCTGTCGTTTGAGTAGATTAGATGGTTAAAGCTGCCATCGTCGATAAAGGTGTATCGATTTAAAGTATCGACAGAGTACTGGTTGACCAATGGGTAATTAAAAGTTCCTGTTCGTGCAATAAGTTGATCGTTAAAGTACTTTGCCGATGAGTAATCGGATAAAATTGTACGCTCCGAAACTTTTCCATCGAGCAAAAGTTCGGGGTAACCCAGCAGCTCGCGACTTAGCTTTGAGTCTAACTCAAGGTATATGCATATCTCCTCCCCATCGGGCAACACGTACTCTATCATTCCTAAATAGCTAATCCTGCCATTCTGGTTATTTAGATGGAAAAAACTTGTGCCTGGAATTCTCATCCCGTACTCGTTGAGCATATCCTCAAAAAAGTCGTAGCAACGGTAAACCTCGCCAGTATTCTCAATAATTAAATCTGACGACGGTAAGCAAATGGTAATCTGATAGTCGTACTTTTTAAGGTAGCCATCCAAGTAGTTGGTCCCCAGGTAGTCATAAAGATTTCCTTCCCTATTGGAGATTTGATCGAGGTAGTTGATAATTTCCTGATCGGCATGCATTCGGCGTGCAATCTGGGGGAAAATAACTTCAGCGATGGGATCGCGCTCGTTCGATAGGTTTATTGCAAGAATTTTCCTTACCTCCTGATCCTTTTTTTGGGCATTGGAGGAAATTATAAAAACAGTATATATTGATAGCAGCAATATTAGAACAAGAAAAACATTAGCATTTACCGCACTAAAAAACTTTTTTGAGTATAGGAAAAGCTGAACCATTAGAAGTGACAAACCAATGGCGAAAATGGTTGGCGTATGGCCAATTAAATACATAACCAGATAGGCCAGCACATGAGCCAAAAGCCAAATAGCCGCCAAGTTTAAACGCTTGCATCCGATTAGCAAATTATGAGTAAAATGCAGCATTAGAATTGCCGTAACAAACCACAACGAGATAATCAGATACTCCAAAAAAGTATAGATAGAAAAATTAAATATCCTGTACGCCTCCAGCGAAATAGTTGAGTTATGAACTAGTATTGCAAGCAAACTATCAGTAGAATAAATAATCATAACCGATAGAGTAGCCAGGAGTAAACCTGAAATAATGCGTACAAATTTTCGGGTTATCCTTACTTGATTGGCGGTTCTATACACATAACTAACTAACCCAAAAAGGATAAACGAGTTAATTACTAGGTCGCCAAGTGAAGGAATAATCCACGAGAAAGCGAAAACTTCAACGCTAAAGAGTTTCCAACTACCCTGGGGTATTATCTGCCAGTAGAGCGTAGCCAACCTTATGCCCATCAACAATAGTGTGAGCAAGGGAATACTCAGGGCAATCCTTTTACGCAACACGGGTAGCCAGAACAAGCTGTAGATAAATATCAAAAAGAAAATAAACCCTGAATACGCGAGGATGGCCCTAAAATTGCCAATCTCAACTTCAAAATTCCGAGGAATATAGGTTAAGTAAAAAACTGGGGTTGTTCCAAAAAGGGAAACTGGAAACGAACCTTCAATTGAAATGGGTGATACGCTATACCCGTCGAGGAATGTGATGGTATTATGAAACTCGTTCTGCAAAAACTTATTCTGGTAAGAGTAGCTATACTTCAACTTAACCAAAAGAAGGCCTTTTACATCATCGCGGGCAATCCAGTACGAGATACACCAAGTATTTTGCACCCACACCAGCTTGTTTGATAGTTCCTGCACGTGTCCAATCTCCATATTCTCGGACCAAAACCTGAGCTCATCATCCCTGAAAATAAAAATTGCCAGCCCCTCTTTCTGAAGCGTTTCCCATTTCTTAGTGGCTAAAAGGGTAAATGCGCTCTCAAAACTATTGTCGTAAGCTTCGTCAATCAAATCCATTGTGGCTTGCATTCCCACATTGGTTCGTTTCATCAAGATATCCTTGGCGCGTGAAATCTGGGGTGGTTTGGCCAGCTTACGCATTAAAATACCTGATGAGTATGGGATAATTGCAAAGCTAACCAGCGAAAGCAGGAGCGAAAGAGCTAAAACTATTTTGATGTAACGAGTGCGCACTTGTTATGTCGAAAACTTTAATAAATCACGATCAAACCACACTAACTATCTCTTTTTGTATCCGTTAAAGAAACCATTGAGCCAAACTAAACTCATGGTTAAATCTTTAGAATCGGTATTTGCCAAAACATTTCCATGACTCAATACCTCGAAATTGCTAAAACTAAAAAGCCATGATGTAAAACTTGATGATCCGAACTCTTTGCTCTTTGTAACGGCTATGTTTACCATTAAGTCGTTGAGGTAAATTGTTTCAACGGATGGGTTACTGGAAAATATCCTTATGTTCACAACATCATCCCCAACAAGAGTGAGTTCAGCAGACAGTAAATTACTTTCGCCTGTGCCGCTATAAACACCCACAATATCGGCAAGCAACAAATCTTCTTGCTTTTGGCAGCTTAAAGTAATACTCAACCCAAGAAGGATTAATAGTATAGCGGGCAAAAAAGATTTCATAGTTTATGTTGGCTAGAGTTAGGTAATGCTCCATGTAACAAAAATCGCACCGAAACAGGCTTACTCGTGGTGATAGGGTTCCCCCCTAATTATGGTCATTGCCCGGTATAGCTGTTCTACCAAAACTAGCCGCACCATCTGGTGCGAAAAGGTTAGTCTCGAAACCGAGAAGTGATCCTTAACCCTACTCTTAACTGAATCGGAAACTCCGTAAGCACCCCCTACCACAAAAACCAACTCCTTGGTGCTGCTCAGCATTTTTGTCTGTAAAAAATTTGATAGTTCAACAGAACTTAAACCTTTTCCCCTCTCGTCGAGTAAAACAACATCGGTTCGTCCACTAAGCGAAACTAGCAATAACTCTTCCTCCTTCTGTATAAGTTGATCTACACTCAAACTTTTGCTGTTTTTAACATCAGGAATTACCTCAAAATCAACTTTAATGTAGCGCTTGAGTCGTTTTAAATACTCCACAATACCCTGGTCTACAAAGCCCTTACCGGTTTTTCCAATAACAAGTATGGTTATCTTCACCCTATAGAAATTAATGCATAAGCACCAAAGGTATAAAAAAACCCATGCACATGTACAGCTTTTACTAGCGATTTAAACCTTTTGCTGATTATAGAAACTGACTGAACTGAATAAACAATTTGGCTTACGCCGTTTTTTTAGCTAATTTTACATTTAATCGAAACAAAAATCCATTTTTGCTGTAATTGCATATTGTTACCTTTTCGACGGATACTACAAAAAATATTTACAAGTATTTCGCAAGAACAAGGCATAGTATTTGTTACATTCGCTTGTTACAATTTGTCTTCCAGCCATTTTTCAAAAACCTGTGAGCCAAATTAAACCTAAAGAGAAGAGAAATGAGAAAGAGGATAGTCGCCATTGCTGTGATGGTTTTAACCGTAATCATAACCAATGGTTTTAGTCAACAGGTTTCATCCGATAGTTTTATCGAAACCATTACCAATATATTCAAAACCGGGAATTCGAGCGAACTGGGAAAGCATCTTAACCCCACAGTCGAATTAGAACTACTTGAAGAGGAGAATATTTTCAGCAAGGCGCAAGCAGAACTGCTGATGAAAGATTTTTTCACCAAGAATAAGCCCTCATCCTTTAAGGTTAACCACCAAGGGAATAAGGGTAATACAAGCTTTGCCATTGGAACACTGGTTACCCAATCGGGTAGTTTTAGGGTCTCGGTTTTCATGAAAATCGATAAGGATAAACTGCTGATTCATCAAATTAGAGTAGAGAGGAGTTAAC
Source organism: Tenuifilaceae bacterium (assembly GCA_034003245.1). Classification (GTDB taxonomy): domain Bacteria; phylum Bacteroidota; class Bacteroidia; order Bacteroidales; family Tenuifilaceae; genus Perlabentimonas. The sequence continues at coordinate 53,090 of JAVEYY010000002.1, read as the reverse complement.
TAGAGACTCCCTAATTACCAATTCTCACCACCAGAAATTTAAGCTTATTATGTCTTTGGAAGATAAACTGATCGATATCGCCATAGTTGAAGATATTGGCGATGGCGATCATTCGTCGCTTTCGTGTATTCCCGCTTCTGCTCAGGGCGAGGTTAAGCTCATGCTGAAAGATACAGGGATAATTGCAGGAGTAGAAATTGCTCGCAGAATCTATAATCGAATCGATCCTCAGGTAGTTTTCACCCCCTTCCTTACCGATGGGGCATCAGTGAAACCTGGCGATATGGGCTTTAGCGCCGCAGGAAAAGTTCATTCGCTCCTGCAGGCCGAGCGCATTGCCCTCAATGTGATGCAACGCATGAGCGGAATTGCCACCCAGACCAATATTTACGTGAAACGCATCGAGGGAACAAAGGCCAAGGTACTCGACACCCGCAAAACAACCCCTGGAATGCGCGTTTTCGATAAGCTTGCGGTACGTATTGGCGGTGGACATAATCATCGCATGGGATTGTACGACATGATTATGCTAAAGGATAACCACGTGGATTTTGCCGGTGGAATTAAGCAGGCCATCGAAAAGGCAAATAGTTACCTCAAATCAACTGGCAAAAACATTGATATCGAGATAGAAACTCGTAATTTTGATGAAATTCAACAGGTTCTTGAAATTGGTGGGGTAAGACGAATTATGCTCGATAATTTTAGCGTTGAGCAAACCCGCAAAGCGGTGGAGCATATCAATGGCCGCTATGAGGTGGAATCGTCGGGTGGAATCACGCTGGAAACCATACGTGATTATGCCGAAGCAGGAGTCGATTTCATTTCGGTTGGTGCGCTTACTCACCAAATTAAAAGCCTGGATATGAATCTGAAGAAAGTTTAATCTCCTAAATTTCTCCCAATGCTGGCAAAGCATAAAAAGGATAATGTGCTGATTAGGCTAGTACGACGATTATCCATTTATATTAAGCTGGCAATCCGCAAAGCCAAACGAATCAGCTTCATTGGGTTCGACGGTGCTCCAATTTACGATGTGATGGTTTTCTTTGCCCGAGGACTTGTTAAGGGAAGTATTACAACAAGGGCATCGGCAGTATCGTTCGACTTTTTTGTCGCTATTTTTCCCACAATCATCTTTGTTTTCACCCTTATACCCTATATCCCTGTTGCGAATTTTCAGGAACAGCTACTCGAGTTGATTGAAGGGATTTTACCCATAACCGCATTCTCACTGGTCGAAAGCACACTGGTGGAGGTTGTTACTATGCGGAGCTGGGGATTGCTGTCGTTTGGTTTTATTGCCGCAGTTTTTTTTGCTCACAACGGGGTAAATTCACTGATAGATGCATTTAACGCCACATATCATACAATTGAAACGAGACGATTTTTAAACCAGCACCTTATTGCATTAACGCTCACATTTTTACTACCCCTGCTTTTAACCCTGGGAGTTATGCTGGTTCTGTTCGGTCAATACTCGCTCAACTTTTTAGTACAAAAAGAAGTACTACAGCTAAACTTTACCTACTACATAATTGTTGTAATCAGGTGGTTTGTAATTGTATGCCTATTTTTCTTTTCCATTTCGTTCCTTTACTACATGGCTCCAGCCAAGCGTACCAAGTTTAGGTTTATTTCGGCAGGATCTATTATGGCAACGGCAATGATTATGGTAACCTCAATAGGGTTTTCGTTCTACGTGAACAACTTTGGGCAGTACAACAAGCTATACGGATCAATTGGTAGTTTACTTGCGCTAATGGTATGGATTTACTTTAACGCAATAGGCCTTATCATTGGCTTTGAAATTAATGCCAGCATTTCATCGGCCAAGAACAAACTAGGAAATAAGTTGCAGTATGAAGACGAAAAACATATCGGAAATCCGAAAGGACTACAACCTACGACAGCTCAACGAGGTTGAAATTGAAAAAAACCCAATAACCCTATTCGAGCAGTGGCTTGCCGAAGCTATTGAATCGAATTGTAACGAACCCACCGCCATGACTCTTGCCACCAGCACTTTTGATGGTAAACCTTCGGCAAGGGTAATGCTTTTAAAGGATGTTAGCATCGAAGGGTTCACCTTTTTCACTAACTACGAGAGTCAGAAGGGACGACAACTGCTACAGAACTCCTATGGAGCCCTGGTTTTCTTCTGGCCCGAGCTGGAGCGACAGGTACGAATTGAGGGTAAAATAAAAAGAACCAGCGATCAGCAATCGGATAAGTACTTCAAGTCTCGACCCGAAAAAAGTAAAATTGGAGCATGGGCTTCGCCCCAGAGTCAGGTAATTCCCAGCCGAAAATACTTAGAAAACCTAAAATCCGATTTCCAAGAGGAATTCTCTGGAAAAACCATATCGCGCCCCCCCAACTGGGGCGGTTACACGCTTATACCCACGGTTATTGAATTTTGGCAAGGACGGCCAAATAGACTTCACGACAGGATTCAGTATAGCTTTCTAAACGACCAATGGGTAACGGAACGTCTTGCCCCTTAAAATAATCAGGGGCGGTGCTAAAGCGCCGCCCCTGATTATTATTAGTTATCACGAAGTTCTAACCAACGTGAATAAACTGATCGACCAGCTTTTTAATCTCATCGTTTTTGCCGTAAAGTTTTTCGCTCAAGCCTTTATCGTTATACGATTTTAGCTTGGCAATTCGGCTATCGATAAGTCCTTGTGGAAAAATATGCTTATCCTCAAAAATTTGTCGTTTTTTGGCCAGAGCATCAGCCGACTCAAAACACGATAGAGGAAGTTGTTCCAGCGTTTCCAACTTCGCTTTGTTCTCGGCCTTAAAGATATTTACATCAACGTATAGCTTTTGAGCTATCTCTAGAGCATCGGGCATTTGAATCCCTTTGAGGGCTGTAACTACCAAACCCGCAAGGGTAAGGTAAATATCGGCTGATCCATCGGGTACTCTAATCTCAAAGGTTTGCTTCGACATAATGGTGCGAATCACGCTCCTGTCGTTGGGATTAGCATCCTGAATCATATTGCCTGCACCCGACCATCCAAGTGGTACACGGATAACCACCGAGCGGTTACGATCGCCCCAACAGATATTAGTTGGCGCTTCCTGATGAGGAACCAGACGCAGATACGAGGTTGGAATAGTATTTCCAAACGCGGTTAATGCATCGGCTGAGCTAAGAATTCCTGCTATCATCTTCTTGGCCAAATCGCTTAGCTTGCCATTCTCGGAGGTGAGATTTACGCCATCCTTTTCGAGCATCATATGGAAATGCATTCCGCTTCCGGCTTTACCAACAGTTATCTTGGGAGCGTAGCTAATATCTACTCCGTAGCGATACCCCAACATCCTCAAAATCCATTTAGCCAAAATCATCTGCTCGGCAGCCACCTCAACTGATGTTGGTAGAAACTCTATCTCCTGCTGTTCATAGTACATATCGCCATCGGTGAAACAACCCACCTCGGAGTGGCCATACTTGATGCTGCCACCCGCTTTGGCAATTAGCCTTAAGGCCTCGTTACGGATATACTCATACTTGGCAAAAGGCTCGCTGGCGTGATACCCTTTTTGATCGGCTCCAGGATAGGAGTCCTCCTTGGGAGCAATAATGTAGTACTCAAGCTCTCCTAATGCTAAGAAGTTATATCCGGTTGCACGGGTAAACTCCTCGTTTGCCTTGCGAAGCACATAACCGGGATCGCTCTCGAGGGGTTTGCCCTCGTTGTTGTAAAATGAGCAAAGAATATCGAGTGTGGGAACCTCGGCAAATGGGTTTACAAAAGCGGTACGATACCTAGGAATTACATATAAATCGCTACTACCTGCCTCGATAAACGAGAAAAGGCTGCTACCATCGACCCGCTCGCCGTGGGTGAGAATGGTTTCCAGATGATCCCTGGAAGTGATGATAAAGTTAAGGGTCTTTAGCCTGCCATCCTCAGCAACATACCTCAGATTAATCATTTCAATATCGTACTCCTCGCAGAAACGGATAATATCCTCGCGGGTAAATTCCGAAGCGGGTTTCTGTAGAAACTGCACCAACTCGTTGGGGTTCATCTTAACTGCCGACTCTTTCATATGGTTTGATGTTAAATTTTTGTCAAATGGAAAATTTCTCAAAGCTCATAAACTCCATCCAAAAAAACAAGGGAGAAGATAATGTTAAGTAACAGATATCGACAGAATAGTAGGCTAGAAGCTATGAAAATGGAGTAATGAAAGCGGGGTGATACTGCTCACCAAAAAACCCATTAAAATTCAACAACGAGTAAGAAAATAAAAAAAGGGAGATCGATTCTCCCTTAAATATCTTAAAAGCCTTAACGTTCAACTACCGAATTAGGGCTTCAAACTCCACCTCAATGGGCTTATTGTCGATAAAGTTAAACTGTGTAAGCTTGCGCATCTCGTAGTAGAACTGCCAGTAGTTGCGCATGGCAGCAATGTATCGGTTGCGGGCGTTATCCCTTTCGGTTTGGGCAATATTGAGCTCTATTACATCGATCTTACCAATCAGAAACCGCTCCTTGGTAACGTTATAGCGACTTTGCGCAATGGTATCGGCTTTGCCAGCAAGCTGCAGCTGGGTTTCCTGCAGGTTAAACTCCATCACCTTAAGGTAAATGTCCTGCTCAAAATCGGTTAGCGACTGCTGAATATTTGTACGAACCACCTCGCGGCTCGATTCGGCCATTTTTACCCGTCCGCTTCCAAGGCCCCAGTCAAGAATGGGAATGCTAATCCCCACCCTAACCCCTTGCTGATCCATGGGATCAGCGTAAACATTTTGAAACTCCTCGGCACGCTGGGTTAGCCCATATGTAGCATATAAATTTGCGCTAAAGCCCCGATTGGCCTTGGCCTGGGCAACGTTTCTATCGGACTCGATCAATCTACGTTCAAACTGCAAGATGCTAGGATTATTAGTTTTGGCAAGCGAAAGAACTCTATCATACTGCAATTTGGTTTTTGGAAAAAAGTCGGGAACAATTAGCTCCACATCATACTCGTCCTTTAATCCAAGGAAGGATTTTAACCTAAACTTTTTGAGCTGTAAATCAATTTCAGCCTCGTTTACAGAGCTACCAGCATTTAGGTAGCTTAACTCCATCTGCAACAACTCGTTCTCGGCTATTGTGCCAATATTGTATCTACCTCGGGCAATCTGGTATAGGGTATCGGTATTGGCGTAGTTTAGCTGGGCTGTTTTAAGGTTTTGCTGGGCAAGCACAAGGTCGAAGAAGTAGCGGATTGCCTCTCCGGCAATGGTTTCCATCGACGAAATGTAGTTGCGCTTGGCCTCAAGGTATTTTATGGGCTCAATCTTCTTTTTCCATTTAAACTCATTGAACCCGAAAAGTGGCTGATTAAAACCAATCTGAATGGGAACTGACATAAAGTTTGTTCCCTTTTTTAGACCAAAAAAATCGGTTCGTTCCAGATTTGAACTGGCAAAAATTCTTCCACCTGTTAAACCAATATTTTGGTTTAACGCCAACCCTGCAGATATGGTATTGGAGTTCTCCTCAATGTATTTGTAGGTTCCATCCTCGAGCTGATATCGAACCAAACTTCTATTAAAATTTGGGACAGTACCATTTAACGTAATACTAGGTAAAAATTCGGCCTTGTAGGTTCTGTACTCCCAGTAAGCCGCCCTGAACTGGTGCTTGGCAAGAATTGCCTGTGGTGAGTAATCCTCGGCCATTTCGAGTACTTCGGTGATGGCTAGCGTAGTTTTTGGGGATTGAGCAGTTGCAAAACCTGTGACAATTGCTAGTATTGCTATCGTTGAAATTAGTTTCTGGAACATAATTGGATAAATATTTTTTGAATATTATTCGTAACGTAACGATTCTATAGGATCTTTTTCGGCGGCTCGCTTTGCAGGCGATAGACCAAATATTACCCCAACAGCTGCCGACACGCCAAATGCCACCAACACCGACAAAGGCGATACAATGGTGAGAATCCCAGAAAAGTGGTTGATTAAGTACGACAGAACTATTCCCAGGATAACCCCAATAATTCCACCCGAAACGCTTATTAGAACTGCTTCGGATAGGAATTGTGCAACAATATCGGCCTTTTTGGCACCAATGGCCAAGCGGGTTCCAATCTCCTTTATCCGCTCCATCACTGAGGCAAACATGATATTCATAATGCCAATCCCCCCCACCACCAGCGATATGCTGGCTATAGCACCCAGCACAATGTTGAAAATATCCTTTGTTCGCTGCTGCTGCTTAAGTAAAAGTTCAGGAACAATTATCTCAAAATCTTTTACCCCGGCATGCCTTCGCAACATCATCCGGCTAAGCACATCGGTTGTGGTAGGAATGTCTGCCGTTTCGGCCACCTGCACAATAATACGATCGAGTTGATGGTAGTTCTGCTGCGATTGCGATTGGGTTGATCCACCATAAATGCGCATCCCGGGTCTCATAATCATGGTTGTACTCTGCACCCTTTTGGTACTAACCAATGCCCTGTTCTGGTAACGCATAAGCATGGTTTTTACAGGGATATACACGTTGTCGTTGTATACGTTTACCCCAGCGCTCTCAAAGCCGGTAAGGGTTATATCGGTTTTCTGCAAAACCCCTACCACCTGTAGCCAGACATACCCAAACTTGATGTATTGCCCAACGGGGTTGCTGCTGCTAAAAAACTTATTCTTGATATTTGCACCAATTATACAAACTGGGATTCCATGCTCAAGCTGGTAATCGGTAAAAAACGCTCCCTGCTCGAGGGGTAGGTTAAACAGCTCGAAGTAATCGGGCGAAACTCCCATGATTTTGGCAGGCATCCTAAAAGCATTGAACTGAACAAAGGAGTTCAGGCTAATCTCAGGGCTAGCTTTTTGCACCGAAGGGATAATCTCTTTTATCGCTTCCATGTCGAGCAGGGTTAACCCCGGCGAAAACTTACGCCGCTGACGCTCTCCGCCTTCGGTTTCGCTGGTATTATCCTGCTCCTCGAAAATTGGGTTTATAATGATATTGTTAACCCCCACCATCTTCATTTGGTCTAAAATCTCCTGCTGTGCACCGTTGCCTATGGCCATCATGCTGATAACAGCAGCCACACCAAAGATTATCCCCAGGGCAGTAAGCATCGATTTAAGCTTATTGGCCAGGATTGACTCAACGGCAATGGTAACATCGTGTATATAACGTTTGTACATTCTTTTTTGCTTATGGTTATTCCCAAATAATTCAAAAAATCGCGGAGCGATAAAGATTATTTACTTTGCCCCTGGTCCTGGCATACGCATGCCAGCGCCAGCGGGACGACGTTGACGCTCACCATTGCGCTGCTCATTAGCAGCTTTGGTCTCCTCCTCCTTACGCTTACGCTCGGCAATCTTCTCTTTGATTTCGGGGATTAACTCCTCTCCCGAAAGGACAAACTTATCCACATTCTCAGGAACACTTAGATAAACCTCGTCATTTTCGGTTAGACCCTTCTCAATGATGATAAAATTCTCGTTCTGTTCGCCTACCATTATAATTTGCTTCTTGTGCTTTGCTGTGTATACATAACTTAGGCTATCGTTGGCGTGCACTGCCTCGAGAGGAACGAAAATCACATCGTCAAATTTTTGGGTAACTATTTGGTTGCTGGTGGTCATGGATGGACGAAGAATGGGATCGTACTCGTTTACACGAATAATCACCTCAAAAACCTTAGCATCGGTATTTGGAAGCTGCTCACCGATGTTGGCAACATCGGTAACCTCACCGGTGTAGCTCTTCTCGGGAAATGCATCAACTCCAATACGCACATTTTGTCCCGCTCTTAGCTTACTTACATCAATCTCGTTAACGTAGGTTTTAGATATCATTACCGATAGGTCTGGCAATGTGGCCACGGTTAAGTCCCAAGGGCTAATACTGGAGCCCACGCTACGCTTTTGACCGCTCCACTCGCGATAGTAGATAACCATTCCGGGCTTTGGAGCACGGATAACAAACTTGCTAAGAACATCGAGCATATCCTGCCGTTCGCGTTCCTGGCGGGCCAGGTTAATGGCTACCTCGCGCATCGACGCCTCGGCCTGCTCTCGCTTAAGCTTATAGTTATGCTGCGCCTGCTTAAAATTCCTATCGGATCGCTCGAGGTTGATCTGCGCCTGACGCTGGGTGGCAGGAGGCTCAAATTTCGACTGCTCAACCACGATCTGACGCTCCTCCAACTCAAACTCCAGGTTTATCAACTCATCGCGAAGACTACGGAGTTGGAGGGTGGTATCGAGCTGAGTTTTCAGGAACTGCTGTTGGCTCTTCTCCAGCTCATCCTCTATCTCCTTTAGCCTGTTGCTCAAAGCACTTCTGTCGAGCGTGGCAACGTACTGACCCGAGTCGACCACGGTTCCCTCGGGGATCAAATCCTGAATCTTGATATCAGAAAACCGGAATGTTCTTCCCTGACGTAACTCTGCGGGGGCGGTTATGTCCTCCTTGTTCTTGGCCTGCAACTCGCCGGTTATGGTTACAACCACCTCAAAGGGGCCACGGGCTACATTTATCTTCTGGGGAGCAACCCCAGGCTTTGTTGATGTACTAAGAATTAAAATGATAATTACAGCCGCCAGAACAGATAGGGCAATGATTACTTTCTTCTTCATGTTTCGTATTATTATTTCGCAATTTTTTTAAGTAATTGACAAGTATGACTAACCTCCCTCGCTCAGAGTTTAATTGATTTAATAAAATTTAAATCGATTTAATTAATTCCATAACCCTTTGCGCCAAAGCCGCAGCGCTTTGAGCCGACTTACTTTCGGCATAAATCCGAATAATGGGCTCGGTATTCGATTTGCGTAGGTGAACCCATTCTCCCTCAAAATCGACCTTTAGGCCATCAATTGTGTTAACTTTTTCGTTGATAAAATGTGTCTTCATAACCTCTAACACATGGTCGGGATCCATGCCGGGTTTCAGCTCAATCTTGTTCTTCGAGATAAAATACTCAGGGTACTGGGCACGGAGGTGTGAACATTTTTTGCCGCTCAATGCCAGCTGCGAAAGGAAAAGGGCTATGCCCACCAGCGCATCGCGACCAGCATGAAGTGCTGGATAAATCACACCTCCGTTACCCTCACCACCAATAACAGCATTGCACTCGCGCATTTTGGCCACAACATTCACCTCGCCCACCGCCGCTGCGGAGTACTCTCCACCATGCGCCAGCGTAACATCACGAAGTGCAGCTGTGCTCGAAAGATTTGAAACGGTATTGCCGGGAGAGTGACTTAGCACATAATCGGCTACTGCAACCAGGGTGTACTCCTCGCCAAACATTGATCCATCCTCGTTGATAATGGCCAATCGGTCCACATCGGGATCGACTACAAAGCCCACATGGGCTTTTTTGGTCTTAACAGCCTCGGAAATTTCTGTAAGGTGCTCGGGAAGTGGCTCGGGATTATGTGGAAACTCGCCAGTTGGATCGGTGTAGAGTTCAATAATATTATTAACACCTAACGCTTTTAGCAACCTAGGTATGGCTATTCCACCAACCGAATTCACGCAATCGATGGCCACAGTAAAGTTGGCCTTGGCAATAGCTTCGCGATTAACCAGCTTTAGGTTTAGAATATGCTCTATGTGCTTATCAACAAACGAGTACTCATCAACCACAAACCCCAAATCGTCTACCTCAGGAAAGGTGAACTGATTGCTCTCGGCGTACTGCAGCACCAGCTTACCATCGGCATCGGATAGAAACTCGCCCTGCTCGTTGAGCAGCTTAAGCGCATTCCATTGCCGGGGATTATGGCTGGCCGTGATAATAATTCCCCCTTGAGCCTTCTCCTCAATAACCGCCATCTCAACGGTGGGCGTGGTGGCCAAATCGAGGTTAACCACATCAACCCCACATCCGGTAAGGGTGCCAATCACCACGCTGCTCACCATCTCGCCCGAGATGCGCGCATCGCGACCCACCACAACCCTACACTTAACCCCACGATGCTGATTTTTTACCCACTGGGCATAAGCAGCGGTGTACAGCGCAATATTTATTGGGTTTAGCCCATCCTGCGGGTTTCCACCTATGGTTCCCCGTATTCCTGATATCGATTTAATTAGTGGCATACATTTTTGTATTTTGGGTTTAAAGGATAGCAAAAGTCGTTAATTTTTAACATATAGGCAAACCCATTTTAATACGGACAATTGTGTGTGCAAATTTAAATAACGAGTAGTTTTACTAACAATTGTGTAGATTTTTTTACATTTGAAATACATTACAACAGCATTTTTATTATGGAAAAACGTATAAAAGTCTCTGTTATCTTGAAAACTAAAAGATATTACTAATTATGAAGGAAGCATTTTTTCTTTTATCGTTTACCATGATTGGGGCCACATTTCAGGCAATTGCTCAGTCAGATAAGACAAATCAACCTAACACCAGCTGGCAAAAATCAACCGGTAAAGAGTTTCTCTCCGCAAGCCCGCTTACGCTTAAGCCTATTGATGTAAACAACTTTAGGTACAACCCCAATGCGCTCAAAGCCAAAGAAAATGGACAGCAAAATTGCCTGATGCCATATAGCTTGGAGGCAAAAGGAATCCGGAAATATTTATCCCCACACCAGCTACTGCAAGGCCAAATGCCCTGCTATACGCCCAAGGGTAATTGGTCCATGCCCATCTATACACCGGACACCTCCATTGATTATATGCTTTTGATAGCTAAAAGTCAGCGAGAATTTTAAAAAATAATGTGTAAACGGGTAGAGTTACATATAAGTTAGGGCGCATAATGTCATGAACCCAGAAGTATTTTAATTACAAAATATTCTTATAAGATACAATGGATAAATTATTTAATCTTGATCATATATTAATTTGGGTTGACAAAGATGCACCTGATATTGAGTTATTTATAGAAAAAAGGTTTTACTTGTATAATCTCTGGAAAACATTCTCAGCAAGGAACATCAGGAAAATACCTTTTCTTTTTGAATTTCTATATAGAATTACTCTACATTTCTGATAATGTTGAAGCATATGAAAATATTGAAAAATTTGGATGCAATTATATTGAGCGTTCAAATTGGAGGTTAAACCACGCGTCTCCATTTGGTTTGGCACTTAAAATGGAAACCTTTGATAAAGAAAAAATAGCATTTGATTATACAGAATATAAAGCTGACTGGATGAGAGACGATGGTTTGATAATGGCAGATAACAACAAAAATTTGTTAGCACCTCTTGTTTTTGTACTTCGCCCTAAAATGGAATTCCCATGTTATAATTCTATTGACGAGATGCTAATGGATAATAGACCTGATGATTTTAAAAAAAATCATATACATGAGAACGGGATTAAAACACTAACATCTTATAATGTTTGTATAAATCCTGAAGCAGAAACATCCAAACTGATCAATTATTTAAATACGAGTGGAATTAATATCTTTAAAGGAGATGATAATTGTATTGAACTTATTTTTGACAATGAGATTAACAATAGAGAGATTGATTTTAGACCTAGACTCCCATTGATAATAAAATACTAAAATGAATAAATTACGCGCCCTAACAAGGTGTGTAACTACCCTATCCCATAAATATTCACGGAAAATAATTGACATAAACTATTGGTAAAAACCTATTAGAGAGTACTAATCATTTTGAAAAATAACTTATATATAACCCTAAGAAATCAGCAAACACCATAATTACCGATACATATGAAAATAAGGAATATATCATTCAAACTAGTATCAACGATACTTCTTTTCTCCCTTATTCAAAACATATATCCAAACAGTACGCCCGAAATTCGAGTACCACTCCGTCATTCCGATCCAATAAGCTCAGTAGCCTATTCTCCTTGCGGTAAGTATGCGCTCTCGGGCTCAAACGATAATACTGTTAAACTTTGGGATATAGCCTCTGGTAAGGAGCTTAGAACCTTTACAGGACACTCACAGCAGGTAAACTCCGTAACCTTTTCGCCATGCGGTAAATATGCCCTGTCGGGCTCGGGTTCGGCATGGGGCGAAGAATCGGACTATACACTCCGGCTTTGGGATATTGCCACCGGCAAAGAGTTGAAGTCTTTCGTGGGGCATACAGGCAGTGTTACTTCGGTATCCATTTCGCCCTGCGGCAAGTTTGCGCTCTCCGGCTCCGACGACAAAACCCTGAAATTGTGGGATATTGCCACAGGAAAAGAGATAAAAACTTTCACCGGGCATTCAAATAGCGTAAAATCGGTTTCTATCTCCGCCTGCGGTAAATTTGCTCTATCGGGGTCGTGGGATAAAACCGCTAAACTATGGGATATTGCCTCGGGAAAGGAGTTGAGAACACTCACCGGACATTCAGAACAGGTGAATTCAGCAGCTTTTTCGCCATGTGGTAAATTTGTACTAACAGGGTCATGGGATGGTTCGGTTAAATTGTGGGATTTTAACACCGGAAAGGAGTTGAAAGCTTTCCCCGGATCTTCAGGCATGATCTCCTTTGTGGCATTTTCGCCCGATGGGAAGTATGCCCTATCGAGCTCAGGTAGTAGCATAAGGCTATGGAACATCGCCAATGGAATTGAGGTTAAGACTTTTACAGGTCATTCGCTAAACATCAATTCAGCCTCATTCTCCCCCAACGGGTTGTACCTCCTATCGGGTTCCGACGATAAAACCCTAAAGCTTTGGGATCGAATCACAGGAAAAGAGTTGAGAACACTCAGCGGGTTCTCCAACAGGGTTTCATTAGCAACCATCTCACCCAATGGTAAATTTGCCCTTTCAGCTTCGGATAGTGTTATTGTGCTTTGGAATAATGACATCGGAAGGGTGATAAAATCTTTCGTTGGGCACTCAAAAAGTGTAACCTCTGTAGCCATATCCTCTTGTAGTAGATATGCGCTCTCGGGTTCTGCTGATAAAACCCTAAAATTATGGGATATGGCCACCGGCAAGGAGATGAAAACCTTCTCGGGTCATTCTCGAAGCGTAAACTCAGTCGATATATCATCCTGCGGCAGATTTGCCCTTTCGGGTTCGGGAGATAAGACTTTGAAATTATGGGATATAGCCACAGGCAAAGAGCTGAAAACTTTCTCCAGCAGGGGCATTGTGGAATCGGTGTCGTTCTCACCCTGCGGCAAATATGCTATTTCGGGCACCAGTTTAATTACCCTTAGGATGCACGATAATTCGCTGCAGCTTTGGGATGTTGAAACGGGTGAAAAGTTGAAAACTTTCACTGGTCACTCCGGCGGAGTACTAACAGTCGATTTTTCCCCATCGGGTAAATATGTTATCTCGGGATCGGCTGACCAAACCCTAAAGCTATGGGATATTGAATCGGGTAAGGAGGTAAGAACGATGACTGGTCATACTGGCGCCATTAGCTCAGTCACCTTTTCGCCCGACGGTAGCTTTGCCCTGTCGAGTTCGGATGATAATACCCTAAAATTTATGGAAAATCAGTACAGGTAAAGAGCTAAAAACGCTCATTGGGCATACCGCCAATGTTCGATTATCATCCTTATCGCCATGTGGCCAATACGCACTTTCGGGATCGGATGATGGCACAGTAAGATACTGGAACACCCAAACCGGTGAGCTGGTTTATACCGCAATCTCAACAGGCGATGGGCAATCGATGGCCTGGACTCCCGAGGGTTTCTTCGCAGGTGATGAAAACCTCGCAAAAAAAACAGTTCATATTGTGGAGGGCATGTCGGTGATGGCCATCGATCAGTTTTTTGAGGTTTACTATCGACCCGATCTGGTTGCGGCAAAAATCCGGGGCGAAGCAATCTCGAAATTTGCGCAAAGCGATATCAGAAAGGGAATTAAACCTCCTCCATCCATTACACTGTCTGTATTAACCAAGCTGGGTGGCTACCAAAGTATTCAAATGGTAAATAAGGACGATTATGCCATTTCGAATGGTTTCCTCAAAGTAAAAGTTACAGCTAACGACCAGGGTGGTGGCGTATACGGGGTTCGGTTATTTAATAACGAAAAAATTGTAGGTGAAAACCTTAGGGGATTTATTCAAGTTGAAAAGGCAAATGTACTGGAAAAAGTGTTTACAGTTGCCCTAGAGCGAGGTGATAATCAGCTGCGAGCTATCGGTTTCTCCAATAACCTTATCGAGTCGAGGCCCGAGTTGGCTTTGGTTAGCTACTCGCCTCCTGTGATCAGCAAGCCCGATATGTATATCCTGGCCATTGGAATAAACGAGTATCGCAACAGCAGGTATAACTTAAATTACTGCGTTGCCGATATGAACGGTTTTGTAACCACCCTAAAACCCAAAGCCGAAAAATTGTTAAACAATGTATACGTGAGTACAGTCTCGAACCGAGAGGCAAACAGAGAGAATATCCTAAAATCATTAACCGAATTACAGGCAAAAGTAAAACCCGAGGATCTGTTTGTGTTCTTCTACGCGGGGCATGGTATAGCACTCGAGGTATCCGAAATGGATAGGAAAACAAGAAGTGAGTTTTACTACATCCTATCCGATGTTGTGCAGATGACAGACCCAGTGAGGGTTGCCGAAAACGGGCTGTCGGGTACCGAATTGAGACAGATTCTATCGGAGATTAAGGCCACTAAGCAGGTAATGTTTATTGACGCCTGCTATGCTGGGGCAATTACCGAGCAGTTTGCCATGCGGGGAGCTGCCGAGGAAAATGCATTGGCTAGATTGTCGCGCGCTTCGGGTTCAGTTATTTTTGCATCAACCACTGCCGACCAAGCGGCTGTTGAGTTTAAGGAGCTAAACCATGGCGTTTTCACCTACGTGCTGCTTGAGGCAATCAGGGGGGCCGCTGCTACAGCTAGTGGACAAATCACCGCTGGAAGCATAAAAACTTATGTGGATGAAAAGATACCCGATTACACCGAAAAATACCGTGGTACGCCTCAGTGGCCAACCACTTTTATGTGGGGACAAGATTTTCCTGTAGGACTTAAGTAGAGGAGTAAATTGGGTAAAGCTTATAGTCAACAAATCGACCAATGGGTGAAGGGTTTTGCGTATGTGATTCCTCTGCAAAACAGCTACGCCCAGAATCCAACATTATAACCTCTGCTGATAGCCTGCGTAACAATACAATAAGCTTATGACAATACAAATTATTTTAGTTCTACTCTTTACCCTTATAATTCACTTGATAAGCACACTATCCTATTCGGTGCGGATTGTTGGGATTAGAACGAGAAAGATTGCAATTTCATTCGCCCTGTTTAACATTATGGTGCTGATTTCAAGGACTTCAAACTCCTTTCAGGCCCCTTTACTCGCAAAATGGATTGAGAATAACATAAAACTTGACATCAATCCTGGAACATTCGAGATTAGATTAATACTATTTGCCTCAACCTTAGCCACAATTATTGGTGCGTTGTTGATCCCAACATTTCAGCGCGTTTTATCAAACTCCGTTGAAAATTTCAGTTTACATAAATCAGTACCAAGACTAATACTGCACGGTTTTACTAAAACCGGAATTCTTCAATTTAGAAGCGAATTAAAGCTCCCAGATAAACGCAACTTCTCGGTAGATAAATCATTATGGACAGATTTTCCGATTAAAATATTTATTTACAATGTCATAGCGGTTGCAATACTAACGGTTGGGGTACTATCATCGTTATATGCAGGATTTATTGAGCCCGATTTGAGAACTACTTCCAGCACCCTTTCAGCGGTAGTTAACGGACTAGCAACAGTGCTAATGTTTGTGTTCATCGATCCATATTTATCGGGACTTACTGACGATGTGATTGAAGGGAAATTTTCGGAGATTACATTTCGGAAAACAATTCGATTAATGATAGTTAGTCGATTGATTGGAACAGTTGCAGCCCAGTTTCTACTAGTTCCATTTTCAAAATTTATAGCTTGGATTGCTACTATCATATAACAATTAAGTAAATAAAACATTACTGTTCGACTAAAAGTTGTTTTGTCCCTACGGGACTGTGCCGTTAGGCACAGAATACCGGTAGAAGAAATTTAGACCCCACAAGTCAGTGTCCCGTAGGGACACAACAATTGATAGGGATTACCGATGTTTATGAAAAAATTAATCGGACAATAGTGTTTCATTTACAGTTTAGAAAAAAATTTAAGATCAGAATCAAATCCAATCATATGAAAAAGATTTTTATTATCGGTGGCACCACGTTCGATCATATTATTACTTTAGAATCATTCCCCGAACCCGTGCCCCAAACCATTCATAGGGCTATGTTTAACGAGGCTACAGGATCGACCGGCGCCGGAAAAGCATTGTGTTTAACCAAACTCGGGGTGCCCAATGTATTATACTCTGTATTAGGTAATGATGAGTACGGGAATAGAATCATCCGTCATTTAGAATCGGAAAACGTGAAGTTGATTTTTGATTTCGATCCAAAAGGAACAGAGCGGCACGTAAACATCATGAACTCGGAAGGAGAACGAATCTCCATATTTATAACCCAGTCGTCGGAAAAACCACAAATTTCATTTGAAAAGGTGGAGCAGAATGTGAGCAATGCCGATATCATTGTGCTAAATATTATATCGTATTGTAAAGAAATTATTCCATTTCTACCCGTCAAGCAAAAACCAGTATGGACTGATCTGCACGACCATACCGATGGGAATGAATACCATGAGCCTTTTATCGAAGTTTCTGACTATATTTTCTTAAGCTCCGACAACCTGACCGATTATAAACAAACCATGACAAGGTTTATGGAACGAGGCAAGGAGTTAGTAGTGTGTACACACGGTAAAAATGGGGCAACTGCTTTAACCAAAAATGGCGATTGGATCGAGGAGCCTGCTCTAAAGGGATATAAACTTACCGATTCGAATGGGGCTGGGGATTGCTTCTTTTCGGGTTTCCTTTACGCTTATTGCCTTGGTAAATCAGTGGAAGATTGTATGAGATTTGGGGCAATCTGTGGTGCCGAAAGCATTACTTCGAACCAGCTCGTGCCAAACCATTTGAGTTCAAAGTATGTAAATGATATTTTCTTGAAGAGATTTAAAGAATAAGTTCCCAACTTTATAACTTGGTGTTCGTGGGATTAAAAGGAGTAGAATTAAATGCCTTACGTTATGAGAACAGCAGCCCTAATAATTTCTTTTCTGACAATCATTTTACACTCAAAATCTCAAAATTCAGAAGTTGAGATTTATCTCATGCAAAGTGACTCCATTTTAAAAGGTCAACTCCTTGAATACACAACCGATTCTGTTCTTGTTGTGGTGGATAGCCTAAATACGTTTGTGCTTGCCAAAGTCGATTTAGAAGGTAAGGATTTACCCCTATCGAATGAGGTAAAGAAATTCCAACGAAAGCTAATGCGTGGCGAAAGCAAAAAGGTTATGAATCTATTCCCGGGTATTTACCAAATACGAAATGGCGAAGAGGTAAAGGGTAAAATTATGCTGGCATTATCTGCTGCAGGTGCAATTGGCGCGGTTTCATCGGGTGTTGTTTTTGTGGTCATATTAACAACAGCCAGTTTTGGGCCATTTAGCGTTATAGCGGCTATTGGAACATCTATAGTTGTATTCGCATCAGCGGCTGTGTTATGGGTTGCGGGTTCGGTATGGTCTATGAGCGATATTAGTAAAAAGATTGAGCACAGGGTCAAAAATCGATATTACTATCGAGGCGATATTTCAACCTGCAGATCAACACTGCAAAGGGATTCAATTAGATGAGATCGTTTTTTGTAGTTTGGAGTAAAAAGAAGAATGCCGTATATTGTCAAAGGGTTGAATCAGAAAAAACAATCATAAAACTCAATAGCAACAAAATCCCAAAGGCATGGTATGCTTATTGCCCTGCCCCAGCGGGGTAGCATATCGGTAGCCTCGAAAATACAACCGGGGTAAACGGAATAAACAAAATTCGGCGCACACAATCCCGCACCGTAAAAGCATATAAAATCCTGCGCCGCAAAAAGGTTAATGGATTGGTGCATGGAAGTTCAACGGCTAATCAAATAAGCATTAGATTCCCTAAGGGATGAGTTTTTTATAGCTAAGTTTGTACATACAACCGCAGATAAAATTATGACCCGATGAAATTTTGGGTAAATACAAAAAAAATGGAAGCAAAACAAGATTTAAAGCTAGCAGTTATAATAGATGCCGATAATGTGCCCAGCGCCAATGTAAAGGCCATGATGGAGGAGATTGCCAAGTATGGAATCCCTACCTTTAAGCGAATTTACGGCGATTGGACCAAACCCAACCTGGCAGGTTGGAAAAGCGTGCTGCTCGAAAATGCCATTACCCCTGTGCAGCAGTATGGCTACACAACCGGAAAAAACGCCACCGATTCGGCCATGATTATCGATGCTATGGATATCCTATACACCGGCAAAGTGGATGGGTTCTGCATCGTGTCGAGCGATAGCGATTTCACCAAGCTGGCCACCCGCCTGCGCGAATCGGGCATGAAGGTATTTGGCTTTGGCGAGCGCAAAACCCCAAACCCGTTTATTGTGGCATGCGATAAGTTTGTGTACCTCGAGATTCTAAAAACCCCAAGTAATGTCAAAGCATCCGAGTCGGCAACATCGAAAACTAAGGCCGCGGAGCACCCGCCTATGCCAGTGGTCGACAAGCAAACCTTACAGCTAATCTCATCTACCGTAAACGATATTGCCGATGAGGACGGATGGGCATTTCTGGGCGATGTGGGTAATTTGCTGATCAAGAAGCGCCCCGATTTTGACCCCCGGAACTATGGTTACGATAAGCTAACGCCTCTAATAAAATCGCTAAAGGCCAATTTTGATGTGGACGAGCGTATTACCGATCGCGCTAACATTAAGCTGGTTTACATCAAAACTAGGAAGAGGTAACTCCGCCCTATAGCCTTTAACGTTGCCCATATTGCCTTTGGAATTTCCCAAATAACCCTTGGCGTTGCCCGAATAGCCCTTGGCGTTCTCCGAATAGCCTTTGGCGTTCCCCAAATAGCCTTTGGCGTTGCCCAAATAGCATCCATCCTTTATACAATAGCCGTTGGCGTTCTCCAAATAGCCCTTGGCGTTGTCCAAATAGCCTTTGGCGTTGCCCAAATAGCGCTTGGTGTTGCCCGAATTGCCTTTGGCGTTCCCCAAATAGCCTTTGGCGTTCACCGAATAACCTTTGGCGTTATCCAAATAGCCCTTGGCGTTGCCTAAATAGCCTTTGGCGTTGTCCAAATAGCAACTCGCAACCCGAAACTCGTAACCCGAAACTCGCAACCCGAAACCCGCAACCCGCAACTCGTAACCCGCAACCCGCAACCCGAAACGCCAAACGCTGAACTCTTGTCAATCCAAATCGCAAAACGGGTGATGCCCCAATCGGACATCACCCGTTTTTATTCTTACAATTCAACAGACTATACGTCTTTCTTGGGCGCTAAAAACTTATTGTAGAGTAAAAGCCCAACAATGGTGAGCACGCCAATACCACTAAACATCAGCCAAAGTAGTCCGGGGCGACCCATCTCCGTTACAAACTTCACGTAGGTGAATGCGCCCAGCACACCACCAATTCCGCTGCCAATAACCCCGTACAGGAATGAGTAGCCCAGGTAAAGGGCTTTCTTATCGGGCGGAGCAATTAACCCAACGTAGGAGATAAACTTGGGGTGCGCGGTCATCTCACCAACTGAGAAGATGATAATTCCCGCCATAAACACCCAGGCATGGGTCGATATGGCCAGGATGCCCATCCCCACAGTTCCCATGGCAATGCCAATAATCATGGTGGGCAGCGCCTTGGTATTCTTCACTAGCATCGAGATAATAAGCTGCAGCAGAATAATGGTTCCCGCATTTATAACCGTTACGTGCTCGGCATCGAAGCTCCACGAGGGGTTCTCAGTGAAAAGCGCAAGGAACGAGTTCACAGCATTGTTTACCGGGGTCATATCCATGTACTCGGTGAGGTACCACAGCACCGTGTCGAACATCTGAAAGTAAAGAATCCAGAAACATGAGTAGATGGCAATCATTATGATAAACCGGAAATCCTTTAGCACCATTACCGCGCCAGTTAGAACTTCGCCCAATTTCTTTTGAATGGCTGGCCTTGCGGGCTCCTTGTATAGGAAAATGGCTAGGAAAAGGAGCCAGCCTGTACCCACAGCAGCCATAATAAATATATAGTTCCAGCCAAAACTCTTCATCAAAGGAACAAGGAAGAGAGGGAAAAGGAAAGCGCCTAAGTTGATGGTCCAGTAAAAAATGCCAAAGCCAAGCCCCGAGTTACTCTCGTCGGTGCAGCGTGCAATGGAACCCGAGATAATGGGCTTAAAGAAACCCGCTCCCGTAACCATCAGCAACAAGCTGGCAAACACCAGGTAGTAGCTGGTGCTAAAGCTGGTGAAAAGGTAGCCCAGCGACATCACCACAAACGAGAAGATAAGGGTTTTCTTGTAACCAAACTGGTCGGCAAGGGCTCCGCTTAGGATTGGCAGCAGGTACAGCAGCGGGGTGATAACGCTCTTGATAACCCCCACGCTCTCCTTTGAGAATCCCAGTCCGCCCTGACCAATATCGAGCACTAGGTAAACCGAAAGCACCGACATTACGCCGTAGTACGATCCCCGCTCAAAGAACTCCATCACGATAACCGTCCAGAAGTTACGCGGGAATGAGGCTAAACCCTTTTTCTTAGGTGTATTTTCCATGCAATTAGTTTTAAAATTTTTGCCAAAACTAATCCATTATTTCACTTTGCAAAAGGATATTTTGCATTTAGGTGGTAAAAAACACTATCAACCATCATAAATGGTTAAATCCAAAGAGTTTTTTACTGGGTTTTACTCTGCAAAAAAATCTACTTTAATGCTTCCATGCCAATGTGCTTGTTTAGGATAGCGTATATGGTAAGACCCGACACGGTTTTTATCCCCAGCTTGCGGGTAATATTCTTGCGATGGGTAATCACGGTGTGGGGGCTAATAAAGTTCTTCTCAGCAATCTCCTTATTCGATAGTCCCAGCGCCACATCCTTCAGTATCTCAATCTCACGCTCGCTCAGCTCAGCGCCTTCGGCGGGCTGCTCCTCGAGGCTAGCCACCTTGCACATAACCGATTTAACCTTCTTCTGAACCGACTGCTTGGGCTCATCCAACAAAATGGATTCGGTGACAATTGCCTTAAACTTATCGAACGACAAAACTTCTGAGTGGGAAACTGCAATCACGAAGCATTTCTTTTTGCGTTCCGCAATCCTTTTAACCTCATCGGCGGATATATCTTTTAGTAAATCAATATTGATAACAACCACATCGGCCGAGTGGTGTGTAATCAAATCGCCCAACCGCTGCGCAACCTCTAAATCGCGAACAACGCTGGTATTGGGCAACTCGGTAATTAAACTTACCAGCCCTTTGCGAACTATGAACGAGGATTCAACAACTATAAAGTTTACCTTACTCATACTCCTCTTCTTAAGGCTTTCTCCATTTCGGCAACTTTTGGTGCCAGCACTTTTTCCTCAATACGTGCATGGTTATTGATATCCTTCTCCAATAGGGAGAACTCCTTAAGAACTCTAAGGCATAGCTGTTGATTGGTAACGGGAGGAACGTATTTGATAAAAAGAGTATTTATATCGTACAGCTTCGACTCCACATCGTCGTGCTCATCAAGGAAATTATTCATGGAGTATACGTTAAGCGCATCGAGCACCTTCTCAACACCATTCCCATTTAGGTATGCATCCTCAACGCTAAGAGCGTAGGGGAAAATCTTGTCGTCCTCCCAAATCAAATGCTTAAATAGCTCCTCCTTGTAGTCGGTAAAGAACTTAAGCACCAACTTAACCTCTGTGGGATTCTTACAATCCTCGAGCAGCTCGTACATCAACCTCTCAATGTAGGGCAAATCCTCCACCATGTATGCACGGTGGGTTTTTCGAAGATACTCAACAATTTCGGCTACGCTAAAGCTTTGTAGGTGCTTCTGTGGAAAGTAGTTGGGATCGTGATATGCATTCAGGATTTCGAGAAAAAAATCGGGATTAATACCATAATCATCGCAAACCTTTTCCACGGTTTTCTCGCCAAAGCCCAGCTTAATGCCAAAACGATTTATAACGTTAAGCGTGTTAAAGTCGGCTTGAATCACCTCGGCCAGCTTCATCTTATATGTGAACATAATCTTACTATTTTGTCCTAATAAACATCGGTAAACAAATGTAGTTCAAATTTGCAAAACCAAAGTAAACATTCACTCAACTTTAGTATCTTTATGCCTTATATTATTCAATAAAACAACAATTTTAGCATGCTCGAATTTGCATTATATATAGCTGTTGGCCTTGTATTTGGCGCCCTAGTAACTATTTTGATATTCCGAATGCTTGTTAAGCCCGATTTTGGCAATAATAAGGCTGAAGAGCTAAGGCAAAAACTTATCGAATCAGAGAGTAACCTTCGCGTTGCCAATGACAGGCTAACTCGACTGGAGGAGACCAAAGGCGAGTTACAGCGCGATCTAGAGCATCAATCCCGATTAAACAGCGAGCTAAATGCCAAACTTTCGTCCCTATCGACATTGCTCGACGAAACCCAGAAACAAAACATCGCCCTACAGCACGAATTTACTCAGCAAAGGGATGAGCTTAAGGCAAAGGTTGAATCGTTTCAGGAACTGAGTCGAAACAATGCAGCCTTGAGTATGAGGGCAGAGTCGCTGCAAGGGCAGCTAACCAAACTCACCGACGACATTGAAGCATACAAGAACGAGGTAAAAACATTGCAAGCTAACCTATCCACATCGAAGGAACGCACTGTTGAGCTGGACAAGGAGAATAAGTACCTAAAGGAGATGCTCGATAAGCAGAAGGAAGAGGTAGAACAGATTGGCAAAAAATTCTCCAACGAGTTTAAGCTGCTCGCCGATGGCATTCTGGAGGATAAGAGCAAACGCTTCACCGAGATGAATCAGAACAACATTGAGCAGCTGCTCAAGCCGCTTGGCGAAAACATTCAGCTGTTTCAGAAAAAGGTTGAAGAGGTATACGACCGCGAGAGCAAGGAGCGTTTCTCGCTGGGCAAGGAGGTGGAAAAACTGGTGGTGCTCAATCAAAAGATCAGCGAGGAGGCCAACAACCTTACCAATGCCCTTAAAGGCCAAGTGAAGCAGCAGGGAAACTGGGGTGAGATGATCCTGGAAAGCATCCTCGAAAAATCGGGGTTGGTAAAGGATCGCGAGTACTTTGTGCAGGAGTCGTTTAAGGACGACGAGGGTCGCAGATTCCAGCCCGATGTTATAATCAACTACCCCGATAACCGCAAGCTGGTTATCGACTCCAAGGTATCGCTGGTGGCATACGAGCGTTACTGCTCCAGCGATTCGCCCGAGGAGCAGCAGAAGGAGCTGGCAGCCCACGTTCGTTCCATCCGTACTCATATCGACATTCTCAGCTCCAAGAACTACGCCGATCTGGTGGGTGGCCTCGACTTTGTCACCATGTTTCTGCCCATTGAACCAGCCTTTATCCTGGCCATGCAGGCCGATCCCGATATCTGGAATTACGCCTACTCCAAAGGAGTGCTTATGCTTAGCCCAACCAACCTCATTGCAGCACTTAGGCTTATACATAACCTTTGGCAGCGCGAGTATCAGAACCGCCACGCCTTTGAGATTGCCGAGCGCGGTGGTCAGCTGTACGATAAATTTGTAAGCTTTGTGGAGAGTTTAAACTCCATTGGCGACAACCTTTCACGAACGCAAAAAAGTTACGACCAAGCCATGAAGCAACTCACGCTGGGAAGTGGAAACCTGGTTTCCCAAACCCAAAAGCTAAAGGATCTGGGAGCCAAGGCCAAGAAAAGCATCCCCGCATCAATGCTCGATACCGATGAGGAGAATAACGAACCATTAAGCATTGAGGAAACCTTATGATTTCAATTTGCCTACCCATATACAATTTTGATGTAAACGAGCTGGTTGACGAGCTGCTGCGACAGGCTCGCGAATTCAACATCAACATCGAAATACTTGCCTTCGACGATGCTTCACTGTCGTACTACAAGAAACGGAACACAAGAATATCGGTGAATTCGAATGTTCACTACCTTGAGTTCGACTATAATCTGGGACGAAGCAGAATACGAAATAGGCTGGCCGACTTTGCCCAGGGTAGCTGGTTGCTGTTTCTGGACTGCGATATGATTCCAGAACTACCCAACTTCCTCAATAACTACAACTCTGTAATCGATCAGGCAAATGTAATTTGCGGGGGAACCAGCTACGGTCCAAAGCCATTCAAAAAAGAACTCCTACTTCGATGGCGATACGGAGTACACAAGGAGAACAAGAACGCCATACGGCGTCAAACACGACCCTACGCCTCGTTCCTGAGTGGAAACTTTATGATCCGCAAGGATATTTTTCATCAGATTAGGTTCAACGAGGCCATATCGGGGTATGGTCACGAGGACACCCTCTTTGGGCTCGACTTGAAAAGGAATAAAGTACCCATCCTGCACATACAAAACCCCTGTATCCATTTGGGAATTGAACCCTGTTTCGACTATCTACTTAAAACCGAGCAGGGAATAATAAATCTGGTAAAGCTACTATCCATTGTACCCCAAGAGAAAAAAAATCTGAGGCGCAATATTAAGCTGCTCCGTGTTTACCACACCTTCCGGATTCTTGGCTTAGGCTATCCGCTTCGCTGGTTCTTTAAGGTATTCAATCCTATTATTCGAAGAGTGCTTTGCGGTAACAGGCCGTCCACAATTCTATTCGACCTTTACAAGCTGGGTATGTTGGCTCAGCTCTTCAGAACCGAAAAGCTACAACGGAAAAGCATTGGGTGATGCAAATATTATAAACCGCCCGATGATACTAACCATTGGGCGGTTTATAATATATTAATTTCTTTATTTAGTCCCCCTGACTAAGCTTACTAAGTTCAACCAGCCGATTCCAATTCTCGAAGGCTACATCAACATCGGAGCGGGTAACATTGCCTGTAGCAAAGGTTTGTTTTACAGTACTTTCAATAGCCTGATCGAAGGTAAACGCCTCGGCAGCCTTTTGCTCCGCCGACGATGCATCCATTAACTTTTGCAGTGCCACTAAACCTTTTAACCCTTCGAAAGCCATAATTGATGCCAAGTACTCCTTTTGATACTCCTCAACGCCACTATAACCATAAATCTCAATAATCTTGAGCTGCTCAGCTTGTTGATCCTTCTCCAACATTTTTAGCTCTTTGGTCACCTCAATAAGCTTTTCAATCTTCTCTTCAGTTACCTTCAATTCGCCTTTGACAAACCAGTCCTTAGCATAATCAGCTGCCTCATAGGGAAACGATTTGGGCTTGGCCATGGAAACATCCATATCGGCATCATCCACCAGCACATCATCTTGTGCCTCTAAATCTTCAAGTATTGATTTATAATCCTCCTTGGCCGACTTCTCCATCTCTTTAGCTATCTTCTCAAATTCGTTAATTCTCTTCTCAAACCGGCTAGTGCCATATCCTGTAAAAGTTTTTGCAGCCTGACGGGTTGCCCCAGCAATCAACATCGAGAGTATCAGCAGTCCAGCCAGCACGTAGCCAACCACTCTAGCTGTCTCCTCTTTGCCCTTTAGGGCAATGGTAAGCCCATGATATAGAATGTATAGTGCGTAGAGATTTACAGCAAGACCAACAAGAGTACTTAGCCAGTAGCTTAATCCCCCCAAAACATTTAAAAACGCCGAAATGGGATACACAACCATAAGGGCTACAGCAACTCTAAAATTTGCTTCGTAATCGGTATTCCCTCCACAAATAGATGAAAGTATCAAGAAAATTACTCCCATAATAAAGGCGCCAATTAGGGCTCCTATAATTGTTGTGAACAGAGCTCCAATGCCAAAGGCACCTCCAAAAGCACCCCCAAAGGCACCTCCAATGTGCATAAAACTCCAAATCATATTGAACAGCCCCGCCAAAGCCCCATAAATCAAAACCTTGATTAACGGCTCACCCAAACCACCGCTCAGGGCTAGTTGGGGGAAAAAATCCTTTGGACTTAGCAATACATCTCGTGAATCGTTGATGAACTGTTGAAAATCGAATCCTTTTCGCTCTTCCATAACCAAAAATTTTAGGGTTTGCAATCAAGTTGAACAAGCAAAGGTATGGCTTACTGCCATTCGAGTCAAGTTAAAAAGATAATATGGAAGGAAAAATAAGAAACAGCTTAAGCTAAACTAATGCCATAGCATTAAATGTCAATAATCTTATTTTTTAGGGCATACTTCACCAGATCGACTGTAGTAGTAAGCTCCAACTTTTGCATAATGTGATTCTTATGCGATTCCACCGTTCGAACGCTAATAAAAAGTTTGTCGGCAATTAGCTGGTTGGAGTAGCCCTCGGCTACAAACTTCAGGATTTCGGTTTCGCGGGGCGTCAACTTTTCTTCCTTCAAATCGCTGGCACGTTCGGGATCCTTTATCTGCTTTAGGTAACTTTTAAGAATAATCTCTGAGATATCTTTACTAAAGTACTCCTTTCCTCCACTCACTGCCACTATCGCCTCAATTAGTTCGCACTGGGTAATGTTTTTGGGAAGATATCCTTTTGCCCCGGCCTTTATGGCGTTAAACACAAACTCTTGAGTAGTGTGCATCGAGAGCATAATAACTTTTATGCTGGGGAATTCGCCCGATATAATCTTTGCCAACTCAATCCCCGAAATACCTGGCAGTGAGATGTCGACAATGGCGATTTGGGGAGTTTGACTTTCAAGTTTTTCGAGTATTTCGCTTGCAGTGCTGGCCTCGGCAACAACCTCAATGTGGGTTTGCCCTTCGAGTAATGCTTTTATTCCATCGCGAACAATTTGATGATCGTCGACAAGTGCAACGGTAATCTTGCTCATAGTACTTTTTTCTCCTTAATATTAATAATTACAGGAAATTCCACCTTAACCATTGTCCCTTTTCCGGGAGAGGTGATTAAATCGAACTTTCCACCCAGCAGATTTGCCCTTTCCCTCATATTGTAAAGACCATTGCCCGAGCTGGTTATCCTGCTCTTAACAAAACCCTTCCCATTATCCTCGATGTGTAAATAGAGTTTGTGGATATCGGAGAATACCGATACCACGGTACGACTTGCCTCGGAATGTTTTACCATGTTGGTTAGGGCTTCCTGAACAATTCTGTATGCATAAGTTTTGGTTAGCATATCGAGCGATTCGGGAAGCACACCCACCACAAGAGATATTGTAATGCCTGAGTTGGCTTCGACCTCGTTACATAAATTTCGAAGCACTACGGCTAGGCTAAACTCGGTGAGCGCCGCAGGCATCAAATTATTTGAGATTCTTCGGGTCTCCTCAATGGTTTGATTAAACATCTGCTTCACCAGCTCAATGGTTCTAGCCTGGTCACCCAGGCTTTCGAGAGGAATACTCTCGAGCCTTAACTTAATGGCCACAAGTGTTTGCCCAAGGCCATCGTGTAGCTCGCGCGAGAGCCGCTGTCGTTCCTGCTCCTGACCATCTATCACGGAGCGGAGCCTATTTATACGCTCCTCTCTTAGCTCGTCCTCAATGGCCTTACGCTCCGAGATATCGCGTATCACCATCACCTCCATTGGCTGATCCTGATATACCATTCGCCGATGCTGAACCTCTACCTGCACTTTTGCTCCTTTTTTGGTTACTATAACCGAATCAAAGGAGTGAATCTCCGAGGAGTCATTCAGGTTTAGCAAAAAATCATCATCAACAAAAAGTTCCTGTGGCGATTTACTAAGCAGCTCCGCCTCGGTAAACCCAGTTAGGTTTATCAGAGCGCGGTTTACAAGTACAACTTTACCCGAATTATGCAGCAGAATACCATCGATAGTTGCCCGGTAAAAATGCAGCAGCCGCTGCTCACGCTCGCGCAGCCGTTGGGTTGTATGCTTAAGCCTAAGGGTCATTTTATTAAATACCTGGGTTAGAAGACCTATCTCGTCGCGTTGCTGAACGGGGATTATAAAATCGAAATTCCCCTCTCCCACCTTTGCGGCAGCCTCCTTAAGACGGATTAGCGGATTTATTATCAATCCACTAAAAACAAACACACCAATAGTTATAAGGATAAAAATGGAGACGCCAATAATCAGCATGCGCCGCTTAAGCATAGCCGTATCGTAAAGGGCTTCGCTCCAGTCCATTTCGGCAACAATTACCCAGTCCAGATGCGGTATGTGTAGTGGTCTGTATGAGCTAAGCACATCAATATTCCTGTAATCGATAATTCTTGCCGTACCTGAAATCCCTAGTAGCGCTTGCTCCACTGCAAAGGTTTTGCATTGAACCATCAGCACAGAGTTATCAACAAACCTCGATGATGATCGCATAAGGTAATCGCTGCCTGCAAGGTACACCTCGCCCGTATGTCCCACAGCAATTTTATCGATATGTTCGGCCATCAAACGGTTTAGCGCCATATCGGTAATCTCCAAAAGCACAACTCCCTGTACATTGCCATCGGCAATTACTGGCGATCCCACAAACGAGCTGTAGCTGTTGATTAACGATCCCGTGATAAAATCGGAAAACAAGGTTTTCTTAGATGAAAGCACACGACTTTGTAAGTCGGCCAACGATTCGCGAGAGCTAAGATTTGTGTATACAATATGATCGAATAAGTTTTCACCACCAAGCTTAATACAGTATGCTTGTCCATCGCTAAGGCTAACACTAAAACTGCTGTAGCAGTTTGCGTTGCGTAGGAATGTTATGATATTTCGAAAAGGCTCATTGGTAATTAAACTCTGATGATTAACAGTTCCGTTACGTTGAAACTCGCTGAAAATTCTCCAAACCGATCCGCTATTGGCAACCAATTCGGCCTCACGATTTCTATCCAAAAAGAACTGTTCAACCTGGCGGGCTTTCTCCTCGCGAATTGAGGTAAGCTGATTAAATGTGCGATCGAGCAAGGCATTGCGTGCAATGTAGTAGGAGTAACCTCCCAACAGGGTAAGTCCCACAAAGCAAAACAGCATTGAGTATACAAAAAGTCGCGTTTTTATGGAGAGCGATCTCATTGTCAGTATTGGTATTAAAGCAAATGTAGTATTTTTTTTGACATAGCCCGATAATTAGCAGATATTCAGTTTGTGTGATTATTATAGAATGTCGGTTTGCTAAAGGCTGAGGTTGTATTCCACTCCGAACTGTAATAAATTCTATACACTGCATTACAAATGCTATCTTTGCCATCAACACAAAGAGATCGTACGATGACAGCAAGTATTCCATTTGAAGTAAGAGAAATTGAGATCGCAAGTTTTCACCCCATAGTTCAAGCACAAGTTGCAGGTTCAACCATTTATATGATTCTCGATACGGGTGCGTCGAGAACCGTTGTGAACAGGGAGCTACTCGAGGAACTACCCCGAATGAACCAACCACACCAAGAGGCATTCGCAGCCGGTATAAATGCTCAACAACTTAAAGTTGAACAGGTACAGATTCCCACCATCCAAATTGGCGATTACACTTTTACCGAGATGGTGGTATTTGCAACCGATCTGCAAGCCGTTTCGGATTTATACGAGCAAATGGCCGGAATAAGGATAGATGGACTGCTGGGCTGCGATTTTCTGGAAAACCATAAGGCTGTTGTCGATTTTAAGAAAAGATCGATCCTGTTGAAAACTAAATTACTCCCTATAAATCAGCAGGGCTAGCAAAATCGGTGCCTTTGGAACAGATCAGAAATGTTTGACATTCTTTGGTTTTATGGCATTTCTCAAAAAAAGTAATATATTTGCCCCACATTTTCAAAATAAACTAAAAGTAATCAATCGTTTAACACAAAGAACCAATGCAAAATAGAGGTGCGATAAGGTTAATTGCAGTAGCATTGACGCTGGTATGTATCTACCAGCTATCCTTTACCTGGTTTGCCAAAAGAGCAGAACGGGCAGCAGTAGAATACGCCCAGGGTGATCCGAAAAAGGAAGCATACTATCTCGATTCCATTTCAAGCGAAACTGTTTACAACTTCCTGGGGTTACGCAAGTACACCTACCGCGAGGTGAAAGAGCGCGAGATAAATCTCGGGCTTGACCTAAAAGGCGGGATGAACGTTACCCTTGAGGTATCGGTTGTAGATATCATCCGCTCATTATCAAATTACAGCAACGACAGCGCTTTCGTGGCAGCTATCGAGATGGCCAGAAAGATGCCTCCCTCCGAGGACTTCATCACCCGTTTCGGGAAAGCCTTCGAAACTATTGCCCCCAACGCCCGTTTAGCTGCAATTTTCAACACCGTGGAGCTTCGCGATAGGATTAACTTCAACTCCACCAACGCCGATGTTCTTAATGTCATTAAGAAAGAGGCCGAGAGCGCCATCGCCAACTCCTTTAACATCCTCCGCAACCGTATCGACAAGTTTGGTGTGGCGCAGCCCAACATCCAACGCCTCGAGGGTTCGGGACGAATTCTTGTTGAGCTACCAGGTGTTAAAGATCCGGAGAGGGTTCGTAAACTCCTACAGGGAACAGCCAGCCTTGAGTTTTGGGAAACCTATGAGAATAGCGAAATATTCCCTGCTCTACAAGAAGCTAACAAAAAGATAAAAGAGATAAAGGACGCAGAATCTGCCCTAAAAAGCAGTGAGCAACCTGCCGAAATAGCTCAAGAAGTTGAACAACCCCAAGCCGAAGAGGCCACTCAGGGCGATGAACTCCTTGAAATGCTTAAAACCGAGGGCGATTCTACGGATGTGGATCAAGCCGAGTGGGCAAAGGAATTCCCCCTGTTTGCCATACTTAACCCCAACACTAACCAGCAAGGGCAAATTCAAAGAGGCCCACTGGTTGGTTATGCGCACTACCGCGATACAGCTCAGGTTAATACGTACCTAAATATGCCCCAGGTTCGCCAGCTGCTTCCCCGTGACCTAAAGCTGCTTTGGTCTGTGAAACCTGCAAAATGGGATACCAACAACAACATTTATGAGCTTATTGCCATTAAGGTAACCAGTCGCGACGGCAACCCTCCTCTTGATGGAGGCGTTATTACCGATGCTCGCGATGACTTTGGTCAAACCAGCGGCGAATCGGAAGTTTCTATGAGCATGAACGCCGAGGGCGCCAAGGTATGGGCTCGATTAACCGCCGATAATGTTGGCCGTGCAATTGCAATTGTACTCGACAACTACGTTTACTCATATCCAAACGTAAACCAAGAAATCCGCGGGGGCCGCTCGTCAATAACTGGTGGGTTCACCATTAACGAGGCAAAAGACTTGGCCAACGTGCTCAAGTCGGGTAAACTACCTGCACCTGCTCGCATTATCCAGGAAGAAATTGTTGGCCCATCGTTAGGACAAGAAGCTATCGACTCAGGATTGCGCTCATTCATCTTCAGCTTTATTATTGTACTGCTGTTCATGGTGTTCTACTATAGCCATAGGGGAGGATTAATTGCTGATATGGCGCTTGTAGCGAACTTATTCTTTATCTTTGGTGTGCTTGCATCGTTCCAGGCCACTCTAACACTACCCGGTATTGCAGGTATTGTGCTTACCATGGGTATGTCGGTCGATGCCAACGTGCTTATCTTTGAGCGTATCCGTGAGGAGCTAAAAGCCGGTAAAGGCTTAAGCCTAGCCATCTCCGATGGTTACAAAAATGCCTACTCGGCCATTATCGACGGTAACGTAACCACGCTGTTAACCGGGGTTATCCTTTACCTGTTTGGCTCGGGCCCAATCCGCGGTTTTGCAACCACGCTGGTAATTGGTATCATAACTTCATTATTCAGCGCATTATTCCTAACCCGTTTGGTAATCCACTTCATGCAGCAGCGCAAATACAATATCACCTTCTCGAACCGTGTTAGCGAAGGTGCATTTAAGGATACCAAGTACAACTTTATTGGTGCCCGTAAATACTCGTATATTATTTCAGCTGCTGTTATGCTAATTGCAGTTGGATCACTTGGATTGCGTGGTTTGAACTATGGTATCGACTTCTCTGGAGGTCGCTCATACGTGGTGCGTTTCCAGCAGGATGTTTCCACGGTTGATGTGGCTGGTGAGCTAAGGGGCGCTTTCGGAGAGACCCCTGAGGTAAAAACCTTTGGCCCATCGAATCAGGTTAAGATTACAACCAAATATAGAATTGACGACGAAGGCGAGAATGTTGATAACCAAATTGATTCGCTACTGCACGTTGGACTGATGCCCTTCCTGCCCGAGAATACTTCGCTGGAGGCATTCCGCGACGACTTTAAGCAGAGCAGCATGAAAGTTGGCCCAACCATTGCCCACGATCTCCGGCAGGAGGCAATTATTGCCCTTTTCCTCGCCTTGGTTGCAATATTCCTTTACATTCTAATCCGTTTCAAAAACTGGTCGTATGGGACAGGTGCTGTGATTGCCCTTTTCCACGACACCGTGATTGTTATTGGTATCTTCTCGTTGCTATACAACAGAGTGCCCTTCGGATTGGAAATTGATCAGGCCTTTATTGCGGCAATCCTTACCATAATTGGATACTCCATCAACGACTCGGTGGTTATCTTCGACCGTATCCGGGAGTATATCGGTTTGTATCCTAAACGTGATCGCATGGTAATCATGAACAACGCCCTTAACGATACCCTAAGCCGTACCTTCTCCACATCATTCAGTACGCTGGTTGTGCTTGTTCCCATCTTCTTCTTCGGTGGCGACAGCATCCGTGGATTTATCTTTGGCTTAATTGTAGGTATTGTAGTTGGTACTTACTCCTCGCTGTTTATCGCTTCGCCTATTGCATACGACATCAAGGTTTGGTCGGCCAAAAGAGCTTTAAAAAAAGCCGACAAGCTAAAGAAATAAGCAATAAATATTTACTTTAGAAAAAATCCTGCGATTACCCGCAGGATTTTTTTTGTAGCTTTGTAAAGAAATAATGATATAATTATGCAACTCCTATTTATTGGCACAGCCGAAGTTATTCTGATTGTTTTTGCTGTTTTACTGCTCTTCGGATCAAAAAAGATTCCCGAAGTGGCTCGTGCCATCGGTAAGGGTTACCGCGAATTTCAAAAGGCTACCGAGGATATTAAGCGTGAACTCTCCGATCTGGAAAAGGATGAGCCCAAAACCACATACAAAAAGGAATCGGGGAATCCAGTCAACCCTAATCCCTCTGAAAATCAGTAAAAAAATATTTGGTTTTGTCTGGCTCCTAGCAACGATTGCCAAAAATTGATGTATCTTTGCAGCCATTTTAGCATAAAAACCAATAAAAGTTCTTAACAAGTCAGTGTAAATGAGAGAGAATGAGAAATTCGGAAAGAAACCCGTGAGGCGGAGTACATCCGAGGAAAAAGAGTCGGCAAGCGTGTATAAACCGCGTACGGCTACAAAATTTGGCTCAGAGCCAAAAAGAAAAAGTTTGTCAGACGATAGTGATTCTGACTACAAACCCACCGAAAGAAAAGAGAGATCATCCTCGAGAGAAAGACGCGATCGTGACGATCGATTTGAGGAAAAACGCCCTGCCCGTAGGGAAGGAAATCGCGAAGGTTATGGCAAAAAGCGCGACGACAGACAGCAGGACGAATCTAGCACCTACAAACCCCGTACCCTTAAGCTAAAATCGACCGAGAAGGAGAAGCCTGCTCGCGAACGTTACTCCGAGGAGGGCGATTCTGCCCCACGCGAGGAAAGGAAAAAAAGTTTTTACGAGGATAAATACTCGAAACCAAAACTTGAAAAAGCCCCAAAATCAAGCCCCGATAAGTTCTCCAAATCCTCAAACGACAAGTACGGAAAACCATCGAGAGATAAGTACAGCAAATCATCCGACGATAGGTACGGTAAACCCTCGAGAGATAAGTACGGTAAATCGTCCGACGATATGTACTCAAAACCTAAATCTGGAAAATTCGAAAAATTCGAGAAACCATCATCGGATAGAATAAGGAAGACTACCAAGCAATTTGTTTCTCCTCCCGAGATCGAAAATGAGCTGAAAACAGATAAGGATGGTCTAATCCGTTTAAATAAATACATTGCCAACTCGGGACTCTGCAGCCGCAGAGAGGCCGATGAGTTTATCGCCAAGGGTCAAATCACCGTAAACGGTATGGAGGTTCGCGAGCTGGGAACCAAAGTGAAGCTAACCGACGAGGTTCGCTTTAAGGATAAGGCCTTGGATCCCGAAAAAAAAGTTTACATCCTACTAAACAAGCCAAAGGACTACGTAACAACCGTTGAGGATCCCAATGCAACCCGTACTGTGATGGATCTGATTCAGGGCGCTTGCGAGCAACGGGTTTACCCAGTTGGCCGATTGGACAGGAATAGCACTGGTTTGCTGCTATTCACCAACGATGGCGAGCTCACCAAGCAGCTTACGCATCCCAGCTTTATGAAGCGTAAAATTTATGAGGTTGGACTCGACCGTAACGTAGCCCCCGAGGATATGGAAAAAATCCGCAAGGGCGTCGATATTGAAGGTGAAATTGTAGCCGCCGATGCCATAGAGTACGCCGACGACTACGACAAATCGGTTATTGGGATTGAGATTCACTCGGGTCAAAACCGCATTGTACGCCGTATCTTCGAGAGCTTAAACTACCGGGTAACCAAGCTCGATAGGGTTTACTTCGCAGGGCTTACCAAAAAGAATCTGCCACGTGGTAAGTGGCGTTTCTTAAGCCAAAAAGAAGTGAATATGCTTAAAATGAATCGATTTAACTAACAGAAACGGCATAGCAAAAGCGGAACCTTACTCGGGTTCCGCTTTTTTTATATAGATTTGTGCAACTACAAAAACCTTGTATCCTAATCAGCATTTTTAGCAAAGTGAAAAGATTCCCCTTAGCCCTTTTCCTCGCCCTTATCTCATTCCCATTATTCTCCCAAAATATTCTTAAGGGAAAAATTGTCGATAGGGAAACGGGTATTCCCCTTCCATTTGTTAGTATTATATACAACGAAAAGGGTCAAGGGATTACCACCGATTTAGATGGACAATTCGAGATTAGCTCTCCAACTCCAATAAACGAGATTAGAACAAGCTATGTGGGATACTCGCCCGAAACCATCAGAATTGATCCCCAAAGGTATACTCTACCTCTGCTAATTGGGCTTAAGCCCATATCGTATAACCTCGATGAGGTTATTGTTAGGCCGGGAATAAACCCCGCGCACAGAATTATTGAAGAGATGTATAATAACCGGGAGCGTAACAATCCCGAACGCCTGCCCGAGTTCCGCTACAATAGCTACAACAAAATGTATTTTACAGCTGTCCGCGATACAATTAGGGCAAAAGAGGGAGTTAATTCAACCGACTCGTTAGAGTTAAAGGTTGAAAAAGTGCTTCGCCGTCAACATATTTTGATAATGGAATCAGTGACCGAGAGAATTTATATGCATCCGGGCCGAAGTCAAGAAACGGTACTTGCTTCAAAGGTTTCGGGAATGAAGGATCCGCTGCTGGCTTTTATGGCCACCCAGTACCAGTCCTTCTCCTTCTATCCCGAGCAGCTAAACCTGGGGGGAAGGTATTACCTCAACCCCATTAGCCGAAATAGCAGCCGACGTTACCTTTTCGTACTTGAGGATACACTTTATACCCCCAGTGCCGATACACTTTTTATAATTTCATTCCGCCCTTTGCAAAACCATAACTTTGCTGCGCTTCGGGGCGTAATGAGCATCAACTCCAATGGCTACGCCATTCAAAACGTGATTGCCGATCCGGTGGAGCCACCCTCACCCATGTTCAACATTAAAATCCAGCAACGCTATGAGCTTGTCGATAGCATTCAATGGTTTCCTGTGGAGTTGAATACAACCTTATACCTCAATACAGCAAACGTTCAGGTTCAGGATACAACAAACCGTCAAACGGTTCGAATGCAGGTGGTAGGAGTAGGCAGCAGCTATATCAGAAACATTGATCTGCTTCCAAACCTACGAGCCCGCGATTTTAGCCACGTGGAGGTAAGCTTCGATCCATTGGCATCGCTCCGAAGCGAAGATTTTTGGTTACAATACCGAGGCGATTCACTTACCAAACAGGAACTGCGCACATATCACTTTGTCGATAGCATAAGCCAAAAGGCCAATCTCGATAGGATGATGGGCATGTTTGATGCCCTAATTATGGGTAAAATTCCAATTGGAATATTTAACCTCAACCTCAATCAAATTCTCGACTACAACCGTTTTGAGGGATACCGGCTGGGACTGGGACTCGAAACAAACGCCCGGATTTCGGCGTGGTTTACCCTGGGAGGTTATTATGCCTACGGCTTTAAGGATAAGGAAGATAAATTTGCCGGATTTGCCAAGGTTAGAGTCAGCAAACGACACCAATTCTACATTGAGGGTCAATACCAAAACGATGTACGTGAACCCGGTGACGTAACATTCGAAAAACAGTTTGGACTGCTCAACACCGACCTTTTCCGTAGCTTTATGGTCGATAGAATGGACTACATCGAGCGGTTTTCGACCAGACTAAGCTTTATAATCTTTAAACGATTCACTTTTGGCGTTACAGGATCAAAAACCAACTACAACATAGTATCGGGGTATGAATTCAATCACCCATCCCTGTTGTCATCGAGCAATTTCACCACAAATGAGTTGGGAGTTGAGCTAAAATTTGCCAAGCGCGAAGCATACATCGAAACCATAAAAGGGCTTATGCCCTTTGAGTTTGAGCATCCCGTTGTCTGGTTAAATCTTTATAAAGGGTTTGAATACAATGGCTCCGGATTCAACTACACCCGAATGGAGGCAAAGTTTACGCACAAGGTAAGCCATAAGCTAATTGGCAAAACATCATTATCAATCTGCGGGGGGCTAATCCAAGGAGATGCTCCTACCCCACTACTCTACTTTGCACCCGGAAGCATGGATAAGTACCCGCTCGATGCAACACATTCGTTCGGGGCAATGCATCCCTTTGATTTTGTTTCCGATAGGTATGCATACATATTCCTGAGGCATAACTTTGCAGATTTACTGTGGAAAACGCGCTCTAAACTCTTTAAACCCCAATTTGAGCTGGTTCAGAACTTTGCAATTGGTGACTACACCCAGAACCCGATGCATATCTTTTCGCTAAATCAGCCCCAAACACTAAGCAAAGGGTATTTTGAAAGTGGATTACTAATAAATGGCATACTCTCAAATCCTTTCTACTCCATTGGAGTTGGAGGATACTACCGCTGGGGAAACTACTCCCACACTCGCTGGCA
Organism: Tenuifilaceae bacterium; assembly: GCA_034003245.1. Taxonomy (GTDB): domain Bacteria; phylum Bacteroidota; class Bacteroidia; order Bacteroidales; family Tenuifilaceae; genus Perlabentimonas. The sequence continues at coordinate 15,857 of JAVEYY010000002.1, read as the reverse complement.
GGATAATTTTGCCTTTAAGCTCACCCTTGCCACCAGCTTTTAATGGAAAAAGAGGGAAATAGCACAAAATGTTGCTATCTTTGCAGCCCAAAAAAATTGTAATTCAGCACAATGGCACACCGCTCAGGATTTGTAAATATTATTGGCAACCCCAACGTGGGTAAGTCTACGCTAATGAACGCCCTGGTGGGCGAGCGTCTTTCGATTATCACCAGCAAGGCGCAAACTACGCGTCATCGCATTATGGGTATAGTTAATGGCGAAGATTTTCAGATTGTTTACTCCGATACACCCGGAGTTCTCAAACCTGCCTACAAGCTACAGGAATCGATGATGCGCTTTGTAAAAGAAGCGCTTGAGGATGCCGATGTAATCCTCTACATCACCGATACACAGGAAACTCCCAATAAGAATCAGGAGTTCCTCGATTCGCTTTGCCAGCAGAACGTGCCAATTATCCTTGTAATCAACAAAGTAGATCTTAGCGACCAGTCGAAGTTGGAGACCATGGTGCAGATGTGGCAAAACATGCTACCCTCGGCCATGATTATTCCCGCCTCGGCGCTACATAAATTCAACCTCGACATAATCTTTAACGCTATCCTTAAAAACTTGCCCGAGGGGCCTGAATTCTTCCCAAAAGACACGCTAACTGACCGCACGCTTAGGTTTTTTGCCTCGGAGATTATTCGCGAAAAAGTGCTTACTTCCTACCAAAAGGAGATACCCTACTCGGTTGAAGTGGTAATAGAGGAGTACAACGAGGGCGATGATATTGATAGAATCAGAGCATTAATATATGTTTCGCGCGATACGCAGAAGGGCATTATCATTGGCCATCAGGGCAAGATGCTGAAGAAAGTAGGAACCGAGGCACGGCTGGAACTGGAGAAATTCTTAGAGAAAAAAGTCTTCCTCGAAATGTACGTGAAGGTTGATCCCAACTGGCGCGACGACGAGGCTAAGCTGAAAAGGTTTGGGTATTTATAGGGATGGTGACAAGTGACAAAATGAGAAGTGACAAGTGACGGGTGACGAGTGATGAGATTCAACATCAAACTTAAACCAAAAGCTTTTAATATTTTACAAAAGAAATTATACTGGAGATATGGGAAATATAGTGGCAATAGTTGGGCGGCCCAACGTGGGCAAATCGACACTGTTTAACAGGCTTGTTGGCCAACGCAAGGCCATTGTTGATGAGGTGGCTGGTGTAACCCGCGACCGAATATACGGCAAATCGGACTGGAATGGTGTTGAGTTCTCGGTGATTGATACCGGAGGTTGGGTGGTAAACTCCGAAGACATATTTGAGGGTGAAATCCGCAAGCAGGTGAAGATCGCAATCGAAGAGGCTGATGTGATTCTTTTTCTTGTGGACACAGCCTCGGGAGTTACTGATATGGACATTGAGGTTGCCAACCTTTTACGCCGTTCGGAGAAGAAAGTGATCCTTGTGGCCAACAAGGTGGATAACTACCAGCGTCAGCAGGAATCGTACGAGTTCTATAACCTAGGCCTAGGCGACATTTGGTCCATCTCTGCCATGAATGGCAGTGGTACTGGCGACCTGCTCGACGAAGTGCTGAAGTACTTTAAAAAGGATACAACCGAGGAGGAGGAAACCGAAATTCCTCGTATCTCTATAGTAGGTAGGCCAAATGTGGGCAAATCATCACTTATTAATGCGCTGGTTGGCGAGGAGCGCAATATTGTAACACCAATTGCTGGAACAACTCGCGACTCCGTTCACAGCCGTTACAACAAGTTTGGCCACGATTTTATAATTATCGATACCGCAGGGCTCCGCAAAAAAGGAAAGGTAACCGAGGATCTGGAGTTCTACTCCGTAATGCGCTCCATCAGGACCATCGAGAATTCCGATGTATGCATACTAATGGTAGATGCGACTCAGGGTATTGAATCGCAGGATATGCATATTTTCAACCTTATTCTTAAGAACCGCAAGGGAGTAGTGCTTGTGGTAAACAAGTGGGACCTGGTTGAAAAAGTGAATAATACCACTGCCGAGTACACCCAGGCAATTAAAGAACGTATTGCGCCATTTAACGATATCCCCATTATTTTTACTTCGGCTATTACTAAGCAGCGAATTCTTAAGGTGCTCGAAGAGGCCATGCAGGTTTACGAGAACCGCAAACGGCGAATACCAACCTCAACCCTTAACGAGTTTACCCAGGAGGTTGTGGATGCTTATCCACCTCCCGCATGGAAAGGGAAATTTATCAAAATTAAGTACGCCACACAGTTGCCCACTTACGCACCCTCGTTTGCGTTTTTCTGTAACCTCCCTCAGTATATCCGGGAACCATACAAACGCTACATCGAGAATAAAATACGAGAGCATTTTAACTTTTCCGGAGTACCCATTCAGGTTTTCTTTAGGCAGAAGTAGTTGGAAATCGTAAGTCACCTGTCTCGCGCGTCTCGGAAGAAGCCTCTTCTTGGCTTTCTGACGAGAGGAATCGACGCTTTTTGGCGGTTAACGAGAGAAGACCGAAGACAGAGGCAAAGAGCAGGGAGCAAAGGGCAAAGAGAAATATTGAATATCGAATATTGAATATCGAAGCCTGTCTACCGACAAGTAGAACCGAAGACGCCTGCCTCGTAAACCGACGTTTTTTGGAGGTTGACGAGGGAAGACCAAAGCAGAGGGCCAAGGGCGAAGGGCGAAGAGCTATAAACTAACCTACTCCCGAAGGTACTTGCTGATAAGAATTAGCATTTGTGTACGATCGATGGGCTTTGAGATATGGTCGTCGCAGCCAGATTGCAGCGCCTTGTCGCGATCCGAGGCAAACGCGTAGGCAGTTTGAGCAATTACCGGCAAATCGGCTCTAATCCTTTTTATTTGTTCCGTAGCCCCGTATCCATCGAGCTTGGGCATTTTAATGTCCATCAGCACAATATCAATCTTGGGGTTACTCCGCACCACCTCTACGGCCTCAAGGCCGTTGGTTGCCCGGGTTAGATTAAAGTTCTGCGCCGAGAACATCTCCTTGATGTAGTAATAGTTCATATCGTCGTCCTCGGCAACAAGAATATTCACCTGCCGCTGAATTAGGTCGATAGGTTGCTCATAATCTACGTATTCTACCAGCTCGTTATTGGCCACCTGTCGGTATGGCAGAGTAAAACGGAAAGTTGATCCTTTGCCCTTTAAGGATTCCACCCAAATCTCGCCCCCCAATTTTTTAACAAAGGCCTTGGATATTGCCAAACCCAATCCAGTTCCCCCTGTCTGCTCCGAAATTCGCGTTTCAACCTGACTGAATCGCTCAAAAATTGTATCAAAATCCTCGGGCGAAATGCCAACGCCAGTATCCTCTACAAAAAACTGAAGGTTTTTGCCTTTCTGGATATATCCAAAATGGATATTTCCCTCGTGGGTAAACTTAATGGCGTTAATTAGCAGGTTATTGATTATCTGCCTAACCCGTCCTGCATCGGTACGAATTAGCGCCAGCTCATCGGGTAAACCCTTTGAATATATTAGCTCGAGACTTTTCTCATTGGCCTTTGGTCGAAACAGTAACAGCTGCTCGTGAAGTAACTGGTTTAGGTTTACATCTGATTCGCTGATGGTAATCTGATTTGCCTCAATCTTGGAGATATCAATCAAATCGTTGATAATCCCCAGTAGCTGCCGGCCGCAACTCTGCACCACATCCACATACTCCTTCACATCTACCTCCGAAATATTTGGGTTAGTGAGAAGCTGCGAAAAACCAAGGATTCCATTCATTGGTGTTCGAATTTCGTGGCTCATATTAGCCAGAAATGCCGATTTGAGACGATCGCTCTCTTCGGCCTTTTGTTTTGCCTCGTAAAGCTCCTCGTTTATTACCCTGTACTCCTCGTTCTGTGCTTCAATCTCGTGAGTTTTCTGGATTAGCTCTTCCTCCACCATCTTGCGATCAGTAATATCACGGTAAATGCCATACACAGCAATTTTACCACCCTGAAAGTAAATTGGCTTACCAAGGATAGAGACATGAACCAACGAGCCATCCTTACGTTTCCGTTGGGTCTCGTGCATAAGGGTTTTACCATCGGCCACAATTTGGGTTAATCCCTGGCCTTCGTCCTTTAGATCATCGGGCACAATAAAATTGTTGATTCGATTGCCCACCAACTCGCTCTGCTCGTAACCAAAAATCTTGGTGAATTCCTCGTTGCAACGGATAACACAGTCGCTAGGATCGAGCACAACTATGCCCTCGGGCGAACTCTCAAAGAGCTGCTCAAAGTAAGCCCGTTCGAGTTGTATCAACTCCTGAGCATTCTTGGTCTCGGTAATATCGTCGTACGTTCCCAGTACTCCAATAATGTTCCCATCGCCATCACGCAAAGGAATCTTACTGGTTCGCAACCAAATGGTAGTGCCCATGGGAGTTGTTTGAGGCTCCTCGAAGTTTAGTTTGGGCTGTCCCAATTGCATCACCTGACGATCGTCGGCCTGATAAAGGTGTGCTTCGCTACGCCAGCCCATATCGTAATCGGTGAGGCCAATAACGTTGTTGGGGTACTTAAAGCCCGCATCGCGGGCAAAGGATTTATTACATCCCAAAAACCTCAAATTCTTATCCTTCCAAAAAACCCTAACTGGAATGGTATCGAGCACCGACTGCAACAGGTTATTGGAATCGCGCAGCTTTTCCTCCATAATTTTACGGTAGGTAATATCCATGTGTGTGCCCACAACTCTCAAGGGTTTCTGTTTTTGATCGCGCTCAACGGTTTTGCCACGTGCATGAATCCACCTCCACGAACCGTCCTTTGCTTTCATCCTAAACTCAACGTTGAACTCAGGGATTTGCTCGCGCACATACTTATTGATCAAAACTTTGGTGAAGGATGCATCATCGGGATGAAGAAGATTTTCCCAGTTTTCAAATTTGGGATCAAACTCCCCAGGTTCGTATCCCAGCATGGTGTAATACCTATCGCTATAATACACGGCGTTGGTTTGCAGATCCCAATCCCAGATACCGTCGTTTGTAGCATCCACAACCTGTCGGAAAAACCTTTCGGCTTTGCTATGGTGTTCTTCTAACTTTTTCCGGTCGGTAATATCGCGCGATATTCCAAAGGTTCCAATAATGGCACCCTGCTTGTCGAACAGGGGTGCCTTTGTTGTTGAAGCCCAAGTAACATGCCCATCGGGCCAAACCTCTTTCTCCACTAGCCCAGCAATGGGTTTTCCGGTTTCAATAATCTTCTGCTCAATAATTCGAGCCATTTGGGCGTGGGCTGAGGCAAAAAAATCGGCATCGGTTTTCCCTATAATTTCATCGGGACTTGAGCAGCTAAATCGGGTGAGAACATCCTTACTCACCCGAATAAACCTGGACTCCAAATCCTTGAAGTAGATTTGATCCAGCACATTCTCCATTAGGTTGTGCATAAGTAGCTGCTCGTGGTCGAGTTCCTGCTGCGATTTTTTTCGTGATGTGATATCTCTTACAATGCTCTGGTAAGTACCATCGGGCATTTTTTGGGAATGCATCTCAATATATACCACCTGCCCGTCGGGTTGTAAAATTTCTCGTTCACTGACTACAATTTCTCCCTTTTCCAAAAGGTCGAACCGGAGTGGATTTTCATCCAGCGACCTAGGGCTAAAGAATTCGGTAATGTGCCTTCTCTCAACCTCCTCCTTACTTTTTCCAGTGATTTCTAAAAGTTGCTGATTGGTAGAAATCACATAACCCTTACTATCACCTATTAGGAACCCATCGACAGCAAACTCAATGATATCCTTATACTTCTTTTCACTATCAACTATAGCCTTTTCGAAGGCTTTCTGATCATCAATATTTCGAAACTCTGTAACCCGTACCGTTCTTCCCATATAGGGTATTTGCTTGCCTCTTATTTCGAGCAAATAGGTAGTTCCGTCTTTACGTAGGCCAACCGACTCGTAAGGATGCTCATATCCAAAAACTATTTTCTCCATCACCTTATCTCGCTCGTTAGGGGATATAAGGTTAAGACCATTCATTCCTATTAGCTCATCGCGAAAGTAGCCCGTCATCCTCGACAACTCGTGGTTTGCCTCAATAATCAACCCTTTATCGTGTACCCCAATGCCTCCAAATGATGCCTCGGCCAGGACTGCAAATCGCTGACTACTCTCTACCGCGTACTGGTAATACTTATCGAGTTGAGAAATGGGAATAAACGTAAGAAGGTAAGTATTGCCTAATTTATCCCCCTCAATATCAACCTGCTTGCAGGCTATGGAGTACCAACGCCATTGGCCATTTTCGCATTTAAACCTTACTTCGCAGAAACTATTATCAGTATGCTCATGGATTGTTTCAAGAACCTCGAATTTTTCGATGTCATCGAAGTGTACCAGCGATTTCCAATTGTTTTTTGGATAGCTATCGTCATAACCCAACTCCAATGTAAGGCTTCTGTTTGCAGCAATAACCATACGTTTTTGAACACTCCATACCATTGTAGTACTCGGAAGAAAATTAAGAATACTCTGGAGTTCGAGGTGCGAAAGGCTAGCCATAAACAGAAAAAAATTTAGAAGATGGATTGCTTGTCCCGGCCAAATCCGTCATTCATGATGACTAATTTGGGTTAAATGTAAATAAAAAAACATTATACAATAGCTATTATATGGGATTAAATGGAAATGAAATTTTTATTAGAAAGTAAAAATACGGAAAAATTAGCTGGAGGTGGGAATGGTGAAATGGAAGCTACTGCCCTTGTCTTCCTGGCTATCGACCCATATTTTCCCGCCATGCTTCTCCACTAACTCCTTGCAAAGTATTAATCCAAGCCCAGTACTGGGCTCCTTATCGGTCCCGGGCCGCGATACCTTTGTGCTAATACTAAATAGGTTGCTCTTTATGGAATCGGGCATACCAATTCCCGAATCGCTTACTGTAACCTGTGTAAATCCCTTGCCCACCAGCTGCGATGAAAGCGTTATTGTACCATGATGTAGCGTAAATTTCAAAGCGTTGGAAAGTAGATTTCGGAGAATTGTTTTCAGCGATTCCCTATCGGCTAATACCGACGTTGTACTATCGATGGAGCTTTTATAGAATATTGATTTACTGGCTATCTGAGGAGCAAAAATATCGTCCACCTCATCGACAACGGATGAAAGCAAAACTTTTTGAGGGTTAAAGCGCTTGTATCCCCGCTGAATCATCGACCAGTTAAGCAGGTTATCGAGAAGTTCGTAGAGGTTTTTAGCCGAAACGTTAATCGAACTAGCAATCTCCTGCATGGTTTGCTCATCGATATTCCCCATGCCACCCGACATAAGTTCAGTAAGGCCAATAAAACCCTGGAAAGGCCCTTTTAAGTCGTGTGCAATTATGGAGAAGAACTTATCCTTTTCGGCATTGGCCTTAATTAGGTCATCGTTCTTTCGCCTAATTCGCTCCTCAACCTGTTTCCTTTCGTTGATATTTTGGGTGATGCCAATAAACCTCACTGGATTTCCGTTTCCATCACGCTCTACAATTCGACCATAATTTGCAAACCACTGGTATCCATTGCTTTTATCGCGAACGCGAAAATCGCACGTGTAAACCCTCGTTTTGCCATCGAAATGATCCTGCAAGCTCTGTTTAACATGCTCCAGATCATCAGGGTGAACAAGCTCAAATATCTCCTCAATAGTTTTGGGAGTCTCGCTGGGAAGGTAGCCCAAATTCCGGTACACTTCCATCCCGCCAAACCTTTCACCCGTTATCAGATTATTCTCCCAGGGATCAAGCCCTGCGGCTTCAGAGACGAGTTCAAGCCTTTGTGTTGCTAGCCTAAGGTTGACCTCCGACTGGTATCTGGCTGTAACATCCTTAAAGATGATGAAGTAACCAGTAATTCGATGCTGCTCATTGCTAATTGGCGCATGAATGGCCTCAATATTCCTATCTCGAATTTTTAATAGATGTAGCTTGTTCAGCGCCTTTCCATTCAAAAAATCGAAATGATATGGCAAAATACTCTGCACTTTTCTACTTATTGGCTTTTCCCCTTCAATACCAAGTATACTTAGAGCAGCTGGATTGATATCGATAACTACTGTATTGATATCGGTTACAACAATACCATCGGGCATGCTACTGAATAACACGTTAAGGGCTATGGGCTTAATCTGGAAGAGTTTTTTTGAGTATAGTCCCCAAAAGAACAGTGAGCATGAAAAAGCGAAAACGATTGGTGTAGGATCGCCCTGCGCAAAGAATCGAAAACCCGCAGCATAAAAAATATTCAAAACAAAGGGCAGGGTTGAACTTATAAGAATAAGCCAAATATTACTTCTCTGATCCTTAATGCTTTGAATAAGCATGCGGATAAAAAATCCAAATGCAATTAGAATAATGGTGTAGGAGTACATAATGTAAACCCACCACCATACTCCATGCCCCGCTCTATAGTTTACAATAACTTCACCAGCACTATCGTAGGTGTAAGTGTAAAAGAGATTGTGGTAATTGTTGGTTGCCAAAAAAATAATTGATAATACGGGGATAATCCATACTGGCCAACTCAAAAATCTCTTAAACTGGTTAAACATTCGCGAGTACTCAAGAGCAAAATATAGGAAAAAAACCGGAGTTGATACTATGCCCAAATAACGAATAAGGTTAAATATTGCCCTATGCTCATTCGCCTGTAGCTGCATATCAACAGCCGAAGCAAAACACCATACTGCCACCGCAATAAGAAGCCAAGCCAGCGACGGAGCATCGAGCGACTTTCGCCTAAACTGCACGTATACCGCCAAAACTGTCGACAGTACAGCTGAAAGTAACAGGAGAATTACAAACACATTTTCTACCATACCTATAATGCCCAAGGGTTTGTTTTGCCCTTCAATTACCAAACAAGATACACAATTATCCAGTGCGAAGGATTGTGCACCTAAAAAATGTTTTACGACACAACCAAAAAAACGCAAAATTTGTATCGATAAATGATTCAATAACTTCCAAAATAGGCTCCGTTATAGAAGATTTCGGAACAGGTTGCCCTGCTTGTTAAATCGACCTAAAAACCATTACTTTGAAGTACCTGTGATGCAAACGCTGTATCACATCAATCGTGGTAATAGCATTAAACCTAGATTTTCGATGAAAAAAATTCTTATCCTAGGCGCCGGAATGGTGTCGAAGCCCATAGTTGTATACCTACTTGAGCGGGGTTACGGAGTAACCCTAGGCGATTTAGAACTTTTAAAAGCCCAAGCCATTATTAGCAATCGCCCCAATGGAAAGGCAATTCACTTTGATGTAAAGGACGAGCAAAGCCTCGACAGGTTAGTGGAGGATCACGATATCACCGTAAGCCTTTTGCCCTGGATGTTTCATCCAACGGTTGCCCGCTATTGCCTTAAGCATAAAAAGAATATGGTTACCAGCTCCTACGTGAAACCCGAAATGCAAGCGCTAGACGCACAGGTTCGTGAGGCTGGATTACTCTTTTTGAACGAAACCGGGCTCGATCCTGGAATCGATCACATGTCGGCCATGCGAATAATTGACCATATCCATGGCAAGGGTGGAAAAGTAGAGGAGTTCTACTCGTTTTGCGGTGCACTGGTTGCCCCCGAGGTGGAGAAGAACCCGTTCAACTACAAGTTTACATGGGCTCCAAAAGGTGTTGTAATGGCAGGCAACAACGATGGAAAATACATTAAGGACGGTAGAGTTGTTGAAGTGGCCACCGAAAATCTATTCAAAAACCCCATAAAATTGCACTGCTGCGGAGTTGGCGATTTGGAGGTTTACCCCAACCGCGACTCGCTTCCCTATGTCGATCTTTACGGCATTCCCGAAGCCAAAACCTTGCTTCGTGGAACATTCCGCTATACCAAATGGTGCGAGGTAATTGATGCCTTTAAGCGAATTGGACTACTCTCGTACGAGAAGTTTAACATGCAAAACTTAACCCATGCCGATATGCTTGCAAAACTAATTGGGTTGAGCAACTCGTTGGATATTAAACAAAAAACGGCTGAATTCCTTGGAATTGATACCAACTCGAACCCCATTGAGGCGTTGGATTGGCTTGGCTTATTCTCCAATTCGCCCATCAATAGGGCCGACGATTCTCCTTTCGAGGTAGTTTCGGATGTGATGATCGCCAAAATGATGATTCAGGAAAATGAGCGCGACATGGTGGTAATGCAGCACACCTTTGTGGCCAGCTATCCCAACGGCAGCAAGGAGGTTATCCGCTCGCGTATGCTCGATTTTGGAACGCTTAAAACCGACACATCAATCGCTCGCACGGTTGCGCTACCCGCAGCAGTTGCGGTTGAGATGATTCTCGAGAATAAGATTAAGGCCAAAGGGGTGCATATCCCGGTTATCCCCGAAATTTACAACCCCATACTCGATACGCTGGAAACATTAAACATAAAGATGGAAGAGGAATTTGGCCTTCCCCTTAGCGAGAATATTTGCTAATCAGTACATACAAAGCTCCAGGTTGAAGCCTCCAGAGAACACCCTGGGGGCTTTTTTATCAAAAAAAATGTCTGTTAATATGATTTTTAGTAATTTCGTGTAAACTAATTCAACAACAACCTTGAAACTATTTGCCCTAATTATTCCTCTAGTAGCATTTACGGCCTGTGGGATAAATGCCAAGGAGAACCTAAAGAAAAGCCCAACCATCACCATTGGCGCCGAGCGAATGGAGTCGTACTTGCCCCTACTGCGCGATAAAAAGGTGGGTGTTGTTGCCAACCACTCCACCATAATCGGGAGCACTCATTTAGTGGATAGCCTGATTGCACGAAAAATTGAAATTGTAAAGATTTATAGCCCCGAGCACGGTTTTAGGGGCGAAGGCGATGCTGGTGAGCTAATCAAAAGCCATGTTGATGTGAGAACAGGGCTTCCCGTTATTTCGCTCTATGGCGATAACAAAAAACCCACCCACAAAGATTTTGAAGATCTTGATATTGTAGTTTTCGATATTCAGGATGTGGGCGTGCGGCACTATACCTACGTTTCCACCATGCACTACGTTATGGAAACCTGCGCCGAAATGGATCTGCCGCTTATTGTACTCGATAGGCCAAACCCTAACGGGTTCTACATCGATGGCCCAGTGCTCGACTTAAACTACACCTCATTTGTGGGCATGCATCCTGTGCCTTTGGTGCACGGACTAACCATTGGCGAGTACGCCAAAATGATAAATGGTGAGGGTTGGCTCCAGAACGCCATGCATTGCAAGCTAGTTGTGATCCCCTGCTTAAACTACACTCACGACTCCACCTACGTTTTGCCTGTTAGGCCATCGCCAAATCTACCAAACCAAACCTCCATATACCTGTTCTCGTCGCTGGGATTCTTTGAGGGAACCGTAGCCAGCGTGGGGCGTGGCACCGATTTTCCTTTCCAAACCTTTGGCCATCCAGCATTTGATCAGATGCCCTTTAAGTTTACCCCCGAAAGCCGACCCGGTGCCAGCAAAAATCCTCCGCTAAAGGGTGAGGTTTGCTATGGAATAGATCTAAGAGATTATAGCCCCAGCTTTTTCGTAAACCTCAGGCAAATTAACCTCTCGTGGCTAATATATGCCTATGAATCGTTTCCAAAGAAAAGTGAGTTTTTTAACCCATACTTCAACCTGCTTGCCGGCAATAATATCCTGCGCCAGCAGATAGAGCAGGGTATCGACGAGCAAACCATACGCGATAGCTGGCAGGAAGATCTTAACGAATTTAAAGTGCTACGGCAAAAATATCTGCTTTACCCCGATTTTACCCCTGTAAACTAAATGGCCATAACGCACGAGTGGGATAATAGATACTCTAATTCCGCCTTTATTTATGGGCTTGAGCCCAACGAGTACTTTCAGCAGGAGCTATCGAGGCTAAAACCAGGTAAGCTTCTTCTGCCAGGCGAAGGCGAGGGACGCAATGCGCTTTGGGCAGCCAAAAAGGGCTGGGAGGTAACTGCTATCGATAGTAGTTCTACTGCCCAACAAAAGGCTCTTACCCTTTTTTCCCAGAATGATGTAACGGTCCACTACCTTACATCCGATATCATGCACTTCAAAACCAACTCTCAGTTTGATGCAATTGGTTTAATTTACGTGCATTTACCTCAATCGATCCAGCAGCAAGCCGCCAACAGGATTGTGGGAATGCTAAAACCAAAAGGAACGCTAATCGTCGAGATGTTTCATCCCGACCAAATTCCGCTCTCCTCGGGTGGCCCAAAGAGTATCGACATGTTTTCTTCTATTGAGGAGTTGAATCAATATTACAAAGAGTTAAATATTGAGCATATTGCCAGGCACGAGGTGGAATTGAACGAAGGACTACTGCACAAAGGTCAAGCCGTTGTTATCCGAATGATTGCGGTAAAACCATAAACAAAACTTTGCATAATGGCCAAAAAGAAATACTACGTGGTTTGGGAAGGGGTTAAACCGGGCATTTACGACACCTGGGAACAGTGCCAGCTAAGCATAAAGGGATATCCCAACGCCAAGTACAAGTCGTTTCCGACTCCTCAAGCCGCCGAGGCGGCTTTTAAGGGCAACTACAAGGACTACATGGGCAAGGAGATAAACGTAGCCCTCTCGCTCGAGGGACTTAAGGAAAACCAGCCCAAACCAGTCTTCCCTGCCCTGGCTGTTGATGCTGCATGGAACACCGCCACAGGCGATATGGAGTATCGTGGTGTGGATGCAAAAACTGGACGCGAGGTTTTTCGGCAGGGTCCATTCCACGATGGCACCAACAACATAGGCGAATTCCTAGCCATTGTGCATGGGCTGGCATTCCTAAAGCAAAATAATAGCAGCCTGCCCATCTACACAGATTCCATGACTGCAATAAGCTGGATTCGACGAAAACAGGCCAACACTAAGCTCGAAAAAACGCCACGAAACGGCGTGGTTTTCGAGCTTATTGCCCGAGCCGAGAAGTGGCTCCGCGAGAATACTTGGCCCAACAAGCTGCTAAAATGGGAAACCCAGGTTTGGGGCGAAATTCCTGCTGACTTTGGGAGAAAGTAAAATTTGCTAAATTTGCCCATCAAACAAACCACCATATCTTGAGAGTCGAGAGTTTTATAGCCAACCGTCTTACCGATCCCAAGCAGAGCAAGGGCAGCTTATCGAGGCCATTCGTAAAGATTGCCACCATCTCCGTGGCGCTCAGCTTGGCCGTAATGATTATTTCGGTGGCCATAGTCACAGGATTCAAGAAACAGATTAGCGAGAAAACCATTGGCTTTGGTAGCCACATCCAGATAATTAACTACGACCGCAACCTCTCCTTCGAAACCGTTCCCATTAGCAGCAACCTCGATTTTCTGGAGGAGGTAAAAGCGATAAAGGGCATTCGCCATATCCAAAAGTTTGCCGTTAAACCCGGCATTATCAAAACCGATACCGACATTCAGGGAATTGTGCTCAAGGGCGCCAGCACCGATTTCGACTGGAGCTTCTTTATGAAAAACCTTACCCAAGGGAGTATTCTAAGCCTTAGCGACTCGGTAACCAGCAACGGAGCCATTATCTCCAGCACCACATCGCAGCTGCTATCGCTTAAGGTGGGCGATACCTTCGACATGTTCTTTGTGCAGGAGCCTCCTCGAGTTCGCAGGTTTACCGTGGAGGGGATCTACAACACCCAAATGGCCGAGTTCGATAAGCTCTTTGTGATCTGCGACCTTAGGCATATCCAGCGCCTCAACGGTTGGGAGCCCGATCAGGTTACTGGCCTCGAGATCCTGGTGGATGATTTTGACCGGGTTCACCGAATTGCCCTCGATGTGGACGATATTGTGGCCTTTAACTTCATGGCCGATGGCTCCCGGCTACGCGTGCAGAGTATCCTCGAGAAGTACCCGCAGATATTCGATTGGCTCGGCTTGCAGGATATTAACGTGGTGGTTCTGCTGGTGCTGATGCTCACCGTTGCAGGTATAAATATGATAGCTGGCCTGCTCATTATTATCCTCGAGCGCACCAATATGATTGGCGTACTCAAAGCGCTGGGCGCCGAGAACAGGTTAATCCAAAAAATCTTTATTATCCAGTCGGGACATATTATTGCCCGAGGCCTTTTATGGGGAAACCTTATAGGAATATCACTGGCGCTGGTGCAGCTGCATTTCGGTATCTTTAAGCTCGACGAGGCCAGCTACTACCTCTCCACGGTGCCCATTAACCTGGATATTATCCATATTGTATTTCTAAATCTGGGCACCTTTGCAACCATCCTCACCATCATGCTAATTCCCTCCATGGCCATCTCGCGCATTAGCCCCGACAAAACAATTAAGTTCGAGTAATTGAATTGGCTTTTGCATAAGTACAAACAATATTCTAAACGCAAGCCTGCCTACCGGCCGGTAGGAACACAAAACCGCAAATTGTCACAATCCGTAATTATCACAAAGCTAGATGATAGATGATATTTGATGTTTAATGTTTGATGTTCGATGTTGGCATTTTGCCACTTACACACTTTTTAGGACACTGCCCGCACAAAACTGCACATTTGCAAGCCCAAACACAAGCCGACACACAACCTAAGTTTTGCAAAAGAGCCAATTTCCCAACGCTCGCCAAGACTGAATTTCAATTAAGTTAATCTTTATTCTTACTCATATTTTGCTTTTTGAAATATTTTTCCTTGTTAGTCTTGTCCTCATCCCGACCTTCTTCAATTTCCCAATCCTCCCATTTTCTAGCAATGAATATTTCATTTCGGGTAATGAAATAGTGAGACTTACACTCAAAATTCCAGTTGCCAATAGATGGGTAAAGAGAAACGGTTTTTCCATTAAAACGAATTTCCCAGTCTGTTGGTGAGATTGGGGTTACAACCTTATTTCCACACCCACAGATACACAAATGAACAGCTGTTCGATATTCAACGGAAATATAAAGAATACCTTGTTCTGGAGAGTTTGGTATGAACTCAACAAATTTATGCTGGATTGTCCTCATTAAGCAATTTATTTGTATTGATTAATAACAAACTATTATGCTCCTGCTTCACATCCTGAAAAAAAGCCACTTAGCTTTTTCCATTTCAAGACCGCTAGCATAGCATTAAGACAGTTCAAGTCTGCAATTTGAATATTGTTTGAATATTCGTTTTCTTCCGATTCAGATGAACCAATTCGTAAATTCAAATGGTCACTTTTATCAGTCGTTCCAACTGTAACTCGAACAACACCATTCAGGCAATCTTCAGATTTGTTAACACCAATGCCGACATCAATAAATGTTACGCCCAAATGCAGAAACGCTTTAGTAAGATTGTAACGAACTTCATTTTTGTCAATGCTTATAAAGACATAACTAAAATCCTTAAGCTCATATACATTTTCAAGCGTTACATACTTAGAATGGACCTTTATTCCTGTGTGCATTTTGGAATAAATTCTATAGTAGTAATCTACTTTCAATATTCCGTTTTCTGCTTCCAATTTTTCACTTGAAACCGCACCAGGCGAACGAAAAGCGTTGTGTAGTTGAAAAACATCAGCATCAAAAATGTGAATTTCTTTGACAGGCGTTTTTGCAACTTGGTCAAGAATATATGAACCAGTTCCACCTAATCCAATAATTGCAATTTTTTGATTTTCAAATTTGCGATTTAGAAACTCAACTCCTGCACGTGAAGAATTCGTGTCAGGATAATTAAAAATATTGGTATCACTCATCACTTCTATTTTCATTTAAACTTTTATGATTATCCGTAATTGTACCTAAGTTTTCCATACCAAGTATCTTCGACAGCTGCAACTAGTAGTCTATCAAATAGATTCGCTCCAAAATATCGTCTATTTGTTTTGTAACAAAATTCATTC
>JAVEYY010000001.1:0-213352 GCA_034003245.1 Tenuifilaceae bacterium | reverse complement strand
AATTCTCCTGAAATGTTGAATGCAACTGTTCTCATCAGGATGCTGCTTTACAAAATCTATAAAATTCATTTTCAATATATTTTGTACAAATATAATAATTTAGGCACATTAGCGGATAATCATATTAATTTAAATACCGATGAGCAAAAAAACAGCAATCATTCTTATTCTCCTCCTTTTTAGCCTTTTGTGGCTTGGAAGTAGAAGCTATAGAGCTACACTCAGAAATATTGAAGCGCTTATGGCCTGGGAGAAGGATAGCCTGCGCTATGCTGAGCAGGTTGAAAAGCAAGCCCAGCTGGTTGCAGCGCTTAAACCCAGCGACGAGCTTATTGTCCCTCGAGAGCAGTCAATGCCCAATGCCCTAGCCGATCCATACCTTAGCGCTGCTCAGGGTGTAGAAGCGCATTTAATAGGAGTTAGGTGGGAGAACAGATGGTTCACCTCTGAACAGTCGCATGGTATTGAGCGAATTGGCGGAATAGCCCAGGTTCAGCTTAACCAGATTGTCTTTGATCCCGACTTTCCCAAGGCGGGCATGCCCGACTTAAACGTGGAGCTCTCGGCGCCACGATTCTTCGAGATGAAAACCTTCCTTGGCGATTGGCTCGAGGGCTTTGATCTTAGCGGTTTCCTTGGCAAATCGTTTAGCGATCGGAAACCCATTAAAACCTTCGATCTTACCACCTCCCCAACAAAGCGCCACAAGATGAGCCTTTGGCTGATGGAGTTCGATGCTTTTCTCCGAATTGAACCATCACCCGATCACGACAATACCAACATTGGAAATCTCGATAAACATCCAGTTTCGGGCATTCCAACCCGTCAGATTAGGAACGATACTGAAGCTAAGAACCAACGATACGGGAATGTATCCATCCTGTTAAGGTTTAAACCCAAGAATGGTACGTGGTATATTGCCGATACCGATGAAACCGGAGTTCTGGTTCCAAATGGCGAGCCTAAGATTGGTGTTGGTGCTGTGGAGTGCATTGGCATAAAGCCCATCAGCCAGAATAAGGATCTGAATAATATTGGAGTTTACGTGCGAAGGGGTAGTAGCTTAGCCCTGTACAACGAACCCGAGGAGATCGACAGTAAGTTTACGCGCCAGGGAATAAACCAGGTTGATGCCATAAAACCCATTGAATCGAAATTATTCGATAGCGATGCCATTGCCAATCCTTACCTTTTTGGCAAGGATAAATACGCCATAATTCATCTGGCAAACCTTGGGTCGTGGCAGGAGGGCTCGTGGTTGTCCTCCAAAACCCGATATGCCGATCAGTATCACGCCCGATTTGTGATTCATACCTACGTGCTTGGCGAGTGGGATGTGCAACCAGTTCATATTGTTGAGCCCGAACCTCGTCCACCCTTCAAGCAGAAAAAGGCCGGGTTAACCGATTTTTTACTTCCCGATTTTAACCTTGGCTGGTTTGGCAAACTCATTAGCGGTGGCGGCTGGATAATTGTTGGATTAATTGTGCTGAGCATCTTTTTTCCTCCTATTGGTTTACTTATCAATAATATATTAGGTTGGATAATAGCATTGATACCCTCAAAACCAAAACCTTAACTCATCAGTTATGACACTAAAACTTGGCAGTAAAGGCGAGCAGGTAAAAGTCCTGCAGACCTTTTTAGGGATTACAGCCGATGGCGATTTTGGCCCCAACACCCATGTGGCTGTTAAGCGGTATCAACGTGAGCATGGCCTTACCGACGACGGTATAGTTGGTCCGCAAACCTGGGCGCATATGGCCATTGCCACCACCGATAGCGCCGAGCGAATCGATCAACCTTCGCCCGAAATCACCATTAATCAGCATTTTCTCCCAGATGGTGAGTTTTTCCCGGGGCCAACCACCAAGGAGTGGGTTTTTCTGCACCACACCGCCGGTTGGCAGAATCCCCACAAGGTGATAACCGATTGGGCAGGCGACAAGCGTGGCCCGGTTGCAACCGAGTTTGTTATTGGTGGGGCAAGCATTAAGGGCGATAATGATAAATTTGATGGCGAAATCGTTCAAGCTTTCCCTGCGGGAGGTTATGGGTGGCATCTGGGTGTTGGAAACACCAGCATGCACCGCAATTCCGTGGGTATTGAGGTTTGCTGTTTTGGACAGCTTACCGAGGGTGGCTACACCAAGGAGGTTGATGGCGCAAATGTTTGGACTCCTAAAACTCCCGGCAAATACTATACCTACGTTGGTACCGAGGCTCACCCTAATCAAATCGAAAAACTTCTTCAACCTTTTAGGGGTTTTAGCTTCTGGCACAGGTACTCCAACACGCAGCTTGTGGCGCTAAAGGAGCTGATCCTCTTTATAGCCAGTAGGGATAACATCGATGTGCGGAAGGGGTTACCCGAGCTAATTAAGGAGAAGGGCACCACAGCTTTCGATTTCTGCGATGTGAACCATGTTTCCACTCATCCAGGTTTGTGGTGTCATGCCAATGTCTCCACCAGCAAGGTCGATATGTTTCCACAGCCCGAGCTAATGGATATGCTGCTAGAATTGTAATTTCTTATAACTTAATTTGATTGTCCGTAATATACCTAAAATAGTTTAAACTTTCTTACGTCATTGCGAGGAGTGTTTTTTACGACGAAGCAATCTGATGATATACAGAACATAAAGATTGGCTTCGTGCAGTTCCGCTTCGCTTCGGTTGCTTCAACTCTCAAAGTACGAGAGTTTGACTTCGTTGAGTACTTCGTGGTTCGCAATGACGGTTGAACGTTTTGGTATAGTTACGGATAATCATACAACTGAATATCACCAATTTTTAGTCATTGCGGGAAACGCTTTAACCATTAAGGGGATTTATCAAGTGCATCCTTTGAGCCAACGCTATCCGCCAGCAGGCGGGTAAGCAATTCTATTCGCTTAATATTGAGTCGATAGCGTTGCTCACTCCTCGCTAGTAAAGACTAAGTTTGATCATATAAAACAACCCCCTCTCCACCAGTTTGCGGAATGCAAAAGCAACGTTTACTTGTATCTCATCATTATAAGTAATAAGCGAGTGTAAATATTTCTTCTTTGTGGACCTTAGTGCCTTCTTAGTGCTCTTTGTGAAATATATTTAAATCTATGAATTCCAGATTAAAAGAAAAGAAAATTTCCAATCAAAGGCCTTGTTTTTTATTGACCTGATATTGCCTGATTTGCTGCGTTTAATTCTAGCATTATCACCTACTCCAAAATCTCAAAAATTACACCCACCCGATTACCACGTTCAAAAAACTCCGAAAAAAAGGCAAAAAAATGACCCTTGTAACAAAAAGGGAATCAATATTATATAAAATATTTTGACGAAAATTTCAAAAAACCTTGTCACAAAACCCGAAAACGGCGGATATATCTATAGAGGGGGTTGTGTTTTTCCCCGCACCGTAAACCCATAAATTCTTTTGCCATGTATATTGTTAAGCAACAAGATCTGCTACTGGATTTAGCACATCTTATCGAGGAGGAGGCCACCGGAACCCCCGAGGAGCTGGCCGAACGGTTGGGCATAACCGACAAGATGCTAAGGCGCTACATAACTCACCTACGTGCCCTGGGGGCCGATATAGGTTACTGCACCTCGCGTAACACCTACTACTTTGTGAAACCCCTAACCTTTAAGTTTGGGTTTAACCCGCTCGAGAACCATCGTTAGTAATGGGAGTAGAGGTAACGTATTTTAAAGTAAGTAATCCAATCCTTCCCCGCTGTTTGTTCAGCGGGGAAGGATTTAGTATGCCTTTATAGCTTATTGAATTATGCATGTTATTGAGCTAAAGAATACCCTTGACCGATTGGTAAACCTTATTAACCACCGATGCACGGGCTCGCCCGAGGAGTTAGCCCAACGGTTAAGCGTAAGCGATCGCACCGTAAAGCGTTACATTGCCCAGCTACGCGAGCTGGGCGCCGATATCCGCTTCTGTCCCCACCGCAACAGCTACTACTTTGCCATACCCGTAACCTTTCGGTTTGGGTTCGAAAGTGACGATACGCATCCGGAAAACGGGGGGGGGGGTAAAGCACACATTATGAATCATATAATGCCATTTTGGTTTTACGTTGCGTACAAACCCAATTTTTACATTTGAGGAAGACCGAACGCATCAACCTTAATATGTAGTAAATGTAATGTGTGTTAAGTGAAAAAAATGAAAAAAAATACAAAAAAAATTCCCGGGGACATCTCGTGTCCCTGAGGTGATTTACCTTTGGAATGCCAAAACATCCTGGATGGGCCCAAAGGGTGAGGTTGGCAAAAAACTATTATTAACATAAAAATTAACTAAAATGAAGAAACTAAATCTAAATCTTTTAAAGAACCTTCAGGTTAGCAACGCAGAAATGAGGTCAGTTAATGGTGGTCTTATTGCAGAAACTATTGAAACAGTAGGTGGGAAAGACGCAACTACTGGCGGATGTGTTAAAGATGTGATGAGTATTCATACCGATGGAACATTTACTGAGGAGTATTATGAGGTTGAATGCCCTTAGAGTAACAGTTCATCTAATAAAGCACCAGGTACCCCTTGAATTTAGGGGGCCTGGTTTATTTTGTTAAATGCATTAGAAGTAATGTGTATATGAGATATTGTATTATAATTTTTTTCACTGCAATAACTGCACGATGTGGTTACTGTCAATCTATAGACAATTACGTAGATTACCATCATAGGATTACCAATATTGAGGCTTTTGTGAAGAAACAAAACTATTCACAGGCCCTCTTGGCATATGAGGAATTACGTGGGAAGGCTAGTTTTTTTGCTAAGGATTTACATAATCTGTCTATCTGCTATTTAAATACGAATCAGCTCGATAGCGCCATTAGCTTAGCGCGTCAACTAGTGCTCCGCGGGCGAACTTTGGATAATTTTAGTAAATACAAAGAATTTGATGCCATTGCTAGTACAAAAGAGTGGGTGGCTTTTACAAAGGTTTATCCTCTTTTACGTGAGCGATATGAGCAGAATTTGGATCATTCCTTTATCAATATAATCAATAGGGCTATTGGGCCTGACCAGGAGTTTCAGAAAATTTCTGAAGAAAAACGAGATTCAACCTACTACTACCAAGGCATAATGCTTTTTGACTATATTTTCGATAACGGATTCCCTGATTTTTTTAAAGACGAGGAACCAATTCTTGCTAGTCAGTTATTAGCTATGCTAAGACATTTCTTTTATCTCCCTAAGATGTTCTCGGCTGACACCGGCTTGGCATCCCGTAAATCGTACTCCCACATGGTTTTTAACAGGCCTTACAGCGAGTGCATTCTAAAAGCAGTATATGAGGGTAAGTTACAACCCTCTTCATATGAGTCTATTATGCATTATTCATCAGTTGATAGCCCTTTTGGTAAAATTGGGATATGTTTTGATTTTGACAAGGAAACCGTATCGTTGGATTTTGGATCATTTAACAGCAACCATGAGGAGATTAACAAGAACAGGAGAGCTATTGGTCTTGCACAAGTTGACTCATTCTCAGTAAACCTTGAGGGTACTTGGTACAAGGAGTTTCCGTTCAAAGAAATAAAAGAGGCTTATATCAATTGTGATACATGCAAAAGCCTAAAAGATTACTCAATGCTATCTGGTGAGATTAGAGAAAGGATTCGAGATGCCTTTAAGAATGAGGAGCTCGAAAGTTTTATATTTAGCTATGACCCGAGCAACCTAAGGTCTTTTACCATGAAGGGAGCATATAAGTATATGCCAAACCTTAAGTAGAAAGGTGTTTTAAAAAGCTGAAAACATAATGGTGCTAATAGTTAGTGAGACACATGATATCACAACCGATAGGGTTATTGAGTGGTTGTTTAAGTTCGGTTATTCCAATATTTTAAGAGTAAATGATGGTACGCCAATTTATGTTAGGCATATTAGTTTAGGTTGTTCCAGAAACGAGATTATCCTTGATGTGAACAATATAACTTTTAGTGTTGAGGATGTTGAGTTTTTCTGGTATCGTAGAGGGCTTTTTCGGTTTGATATAAAAGCAAAGTTAGACTTTGTTTTGCAAAAGGATAACTTTGGTAAAGCGCAAAATTTTCATAAGAACGAATGGATTCCAGTTCGAAATTATATTATTAGGAAGCTTGAACAGAAAGCGTTTCTAGGGGATTTTAATAGGATATTTACAAACAAAATTTTGAACTTAGAGACTGCCCAAAAATGCGGTTTAAGAATACCTAAAACCCATATATCTAATTACTCAAGAGTTATTAGGGAAAATATTGATAACGAAAAAGACTATATCTGCAAGCCTGTAAGCGAAACGTTACATATAGAGGATGATGAATGTGAGTACAGCACATATACCAAAAAGATTTTTAAAGAGGATATTAGAGATGAAATTAGGTATTGTACGCCACAATTCATTCAAGAGTGTATTGAAAAATGGATTGAGTTGAGAGTTTTTATTATAAAAAGAAAACTGTTTGCTATGGCTATTTTTTCTCAGCGAGAAGAAATTACTAGCGTTGATTTTAGAAATGGAGGATTTGAAACTAGGCCAAGAGTTACACCTATTACTTTACCAATAGAAATTGAGGATAGGCTTCTGCAGTTTATGGATATTTCAGGCTATAGCACAGGTTCATTAGATTTAATCTTGACTCAGGAGGGGGATTATATATTTTTAGAAGTAAATCCAATTGGCGTAATTGATATGGTTTCTACACCGTGTAATTATA
This sequence comes from Tenuifilaceae bacterium, assembly GCA_034003245.1. Classification (GTDB taxonomy): domain Bacteria; phylum Bacteroidota; class Bacteroidia; order Bacteroidales; family Tenuifilaceae; genus Perlabentimonas. The sequence goes on along the minus strand of JAVEYY010000001.1, from coordinate 206,638 downwards.
TGATAGAGAAAGAAATTGCTACATACATCATGAACACAATGAACTAGACATGAACTATAGATGGAAAAAAACTGAAATGCAATCGATTTGCTTAAAAAAGGTTGACAAGACAAAAGGAGTGGGTTACGCTCCAAGATATATTTGCTGTCCAAATGTTCAGAATCCTAATAGGTTATTAATTCCATACTTTCGCCACATAGCAACGTTTTTAAATAATTATGAGAATTAGAAATAAACAAACAACATTTAAGAGATACCCAAACTGTTTTATATCGAAGGGTTATCTACGTAGCACTGTTATTGACACGCATCGAAAGTGTTATTTGTTTATCCCAAGGGATATTGTTCCTATTCTAGAGAAAAATACATTTGATTTTGCTGAACTTAGTAGATTGTATGGTACTGAGATGGAATATCTTGTTAATAATGATATTGTATTTCCGATTGATTTAAAATTTTCAGATTTATTTCTATCTTTTAACATAATGTATGACTCACCTTCTATTGTAGAAAATTCAATAATTGATATTGAAAATATGAGTTACACGCATTTTCAGGTTTTGTTAAAACAACTCGATGAATTTTTTTGTAAATCTTTACAAATACGATTTTTGAAAAATATTTCAAAAGATACCTTTTGTAAATTTTTAGATCTCATCGATCAAAGTTCAATTGAATCAGTTGAAGTCGTTATTCCTTGTTCAGAATGGTTAAATCAAGATCATATTCAATATCTTATTTCCAATATTTATAATAAAATTACAGTTTTTCACATCTTTTCAGCCAAAGAGAACAATTCCGTTTTCTATAGAGGGACAAGGATTTTTTTTAATAAAGAGATTTGTTCACCCTTTGCAAATTGTGGGAATATTTCCTCAAAGTTGTTCACCGTAAATGTTCAGAATTATACATTATCGTTGTCTTATAATAACTGTCTTTACAAGAAGATCACTATTGATCCTAATGGCAACATTAAAAACTGTCCCTCTTGTTCCCAATCCTTTGGTAACATAAACGACACAACTTTAGAGCAAGCTTTAAACCATCCCGATTTTAAAAAGCACTGGAGCATCACCAAGGATCAAATAGATGTTTGCAAGGATTGCGAGTTCCGCCATATGTGCACCGATTGCCGCGTATTTATTAAGGATCCCGAAAATATTTACTCCCAACCTGCTAAGTGTACCTACAACCCCTACATAGCCAAGTGGCAGGGCGAGGATGGCTACGTGCCAGTTGAGGAGTGCGGTACCTATACACGGGAAACGGGGTTTTTGGTTAACCATAAGCGAGTGGAAGAGTTGAACAAGCAGCTATGGGGGGAGTAATTGGCCCACACCACCGCACGATTTTTATCATGTGGTAACGAAGCAACGATATTGGTTATTGGCTTTATGCGTTTTTGCTGTGGCAAGAGCCACACGAGGGGATTGGCTGCGCCGAACTCGCAAAATACGCTCGGTTCGGGCGGCAGCGTGGGGACGATACGCATCCGGAAAACGGGGGGGGGTAAAGCACACATTATGAATCATATAATGCCATTTTGGTTTTACGTTGCGTACAAACCCAATTTTTACATTTGAGGAAGACAGAACGCATCAACCTTAATATGTAGTAAATGTAATGTATGTTAAGTGAAAAAAATGAAAAAAAATACAACAAAAATTCCCGGGGACATCTCGTGTCCCTGAGGTGATTTACCTTTGGTATGCCAAAACATCCTGGATGGGCCCAAAGGGTGAGGTTGGCAAAAATAACTTTTAATATTAACTTAATAATTTTAAAACTATGAAATTCGAAAGTTTAAGCAGTTCATTTCTTAAAATGGATAAACAACAAATGATGAAAATTAATGGAGGAGGAGAGGATACTCCTGCAGGTTCAGTAGACATTAACGGGAAAACATATTGCTATTCATCAGATTACAAATATGATGGAGGCTGCAATTATGTAATAACAGCCTGTCAGGTGGTAGAATAGAATTACCAATAAGAGTTACGGCTGAAAGCCGTAACTCTTAATAAAACAAATTGATATAATGAGAAAAATTATCGTTACTTTTTTTCTAATTTTTACATTATTTTGGTCTTTTTCCCAAAATAATGTGAGGAATTACTATTCAGCCATTAATGAGGCAGAGCTGTTAATTTGCGATAGTAATTACAATGAAGCATTAACATACTTCGACTCGGCTTTTCAGCAGATGTTTCCCTGGGTTATAGATATTTCCAATGCAATTTATTGTGCTATAGATGCTGCTGATACCAGTCGGCTAGATAGTTATGTTGGTTTTTTACTGCAAAAGGGTTTAAGGTTTATAGAGTTTGACACTCCTCTCTACAAAAGAGTTATTGATTTCAATCCAAATCTAAAACAAATAATAGACAGTTATAATGGCCCATTTTTATGTCAGTATGTCGATTCAGCATTTTTAAAAGAATTAAAAGTTAGGTTGGACGAAGATCAGCGAATAAATCGTCTTAGGGCAAGTATGCATAACAAGCGATATTCAGACTTAATCGCACAGGCCTATATTGACTCATTTAGCTTAATACTGCTAAAAAATGGTTTATGGTTAAAAGAGTGGATACTTAATAATGGTTATCCAAGAGAAGCATGTTACTATTATCCCAATGCAAAAAGCAATCCCCTCCACATAATTTCTGTTTTGTTAGTACACTATTTTAGTGAACACTGGACACTGTTTTATCCACTTAAAGAGTGCGTTTATGGGGGGGAGCTTCATCCCCTCGATTTAGTCTGTCATCTTTTAAGGCACACACCAGTAAAAAGAGAGAATTTTAAAGAGTACGGCCACTATTGTTACCTTTTTATGGGGAACTCTATTCAGTTGATAGAATATAAAGATATTGAGGAGATAAACATAAACAGAGAGGTATTGTTTCTCCAGCCGTACGAGGATTATCTGAGAAAAATTGACTACTACTTTCGAAATGGAAATGATAAGTACAATTTTCGCACTGACCTAGGGATAATGAACTTTACTGATGCTGCTACTCTTGAGAATTTCTTAATTAAAAACTACAGGAATGGTATTGATAATAAGCAGTGATTATGATATGTCGACTGGACAAGTTGTTAATTGGATTAATGCGCAAGGGAAGAGGATAATACTGGTTACCGATGAAGTAGAATTGATTATTCATAAATTGATTATATCAAACATTCAGAATTCAATAATTTCAATTAATGGTGAAAATATTAGGTTAGGAGAAATTTCATCAATTTGGTTCAGGAAGGGAGGCATAAAATTAAAGTTTCACGAAGAGTGCTATAGAACAATTGAACCGAAAATGTTTCAGCACATTACAGATGAATGGAAAACGGTAGAAACTCTTATTCTAAATTATTTTAGTACCCTTAATAGAATTGGCGATAACAACCTAAGTGAGGCAAATAAATTATTGATGCTACAAAAGGCCATTGATGTAGGACTAGAAATTCCTGCTTCTTATGTATTGTCAGACAAAGGAGAGTTGTTGGCATTATTTGAAAAACATACAAGTTTAATTATCAAACCATTATCAAATCTTTTTGGTTACTTGTCTGAAGATAAATTTCTTATACATTATACAACCCCTTTGTTTAAATCAGACTGTGAGCAGTTTCCAGAAAAATTTTTCCCCATTCTTATACAGGAACAGCTAGATCGTCTATTTGAAGCAAGGATTACCGCTGTTAATGGGAGGTTGTTCCCAACTGCAATTTTACCATATCAATATGGTGTTAGTGATATTAGGAAGTTATCAAAAGATGACAAAAGGTATTTACCGTTAAAACTTCCATTAGATATTGCAGATAGAATAACTGCTTTTATGAAAAGCATCAGTTGTACATATGGATGTATTGACATGATTGTTACCCACGATTATAAGTATTATTTCTTAGAGATTAATCCGCAGGGTCAGTATGGGGCTTTTGCATACTATTCCGGTTATAATATTGATAAACTTATTGCCAAATCACTTATCTAATAAAAAACAATGGAAGCACTCTCAACAAAGACTATTGTTGTTCCAATAACTACACATTACCATTTTATTTCAATTTTTCAAGTTGTTGATAGGGGTAATGTGAGTAAGTTTTCAACTAAATTTTCAAAAACAAAAGATATAAGAATTAAATCTTTAAGAATACCTTTTTATAAACATATTTTATATGAGTCGTAAATTGAATTATTTCTGTCTTTTTGCAAATTGTATCCCTGTAAAGGGTCATCGACGATCACTTATTATGGATCTACAGACTAACAGGTACTTATACACACCAAATCAACTTAATTATATTCTTGAGGTATGTAATATCAAGCCCTATAGTAGAATTCTCGAAAAGTACACTGAATACAAAACCATGATTGATGAGTATTTTAGGTTTTTATTAGAAAAAAAATTAGGGCATTTTATTTCTTTTAAAGAATTCTCGATGTTTCCAAAAATAGGATTCGAATACAACTATCCTGGTACATTCTCTAACTGTATTGTTGAAGTATCAACTGAATCTAATCCTTGTTTAATCAACAACGTAATAAGAGAATTATCATTAGAATTAAATGTTTTAAACTATCTTATTCATATTCATTCTTACAATTCATTAAACGACCTGTTAGCTATAATAAATGTATTTAAAACCTTACGTTATAATAGCCTTGAGGTAGTATTTAACCTTTTGAAAAAAGAAGATTACAGAAAGTTAGATGAATTAACTGATTCTGGTATTATAAGTAAACTTAGTGTACATAATAGTAAGAATAATATTCAAATACATGGTACAAACTATTATGAAAGTGAATTCACTGGTTCTTCTTGTGCAAAAATACACATTAGTCGTATGATTGTTAATATGGAGTATTATGCAGAGAGTATCTCTTATAACACTTGTTTGCATAGAAAAATATCAATCGATACCCACGGTAACATCAAAAACTGCCCTTCAAGTACCAAATCCTTTGGTAACATTAAAGACACAACTATAGAGCAAGCATTAAATCATCCCGATTTTAAAAAGCACTGGAACATTACCAAGGACCAAATAGACGTATGCAAGGATTGCGAGTTCCGCCATATGTGCACCGATTGCCGCGTATTTATTAAGGATCCCGAAAATATTTTCTCTCAACCCGCAAAATGCACCTACAACCCCTATATAGCTAAGTGGCAAGGCGAGGATGGCTACGTGCCAGTTGAGGAGTGCGGTACCTATACACGGGAAACGGGGTTTTTGGTTAACCATAAGCGAGTGGAAGAGTTGAACAAGCAGCTATGGGGGGAGTAAGTGGCCCACACCACCGCACGATTTTTATCATGTGGTAACGAAGCAACGATATTGATTATTTGCTTTATGAGTTTTCGCTGTGGCAAAGGCCACACGAGGGGACTCGTGCGGCAGCGTGGGTAGAAAAATGGAGAGATGAAAAAGGAATACCTGTGTGGGTTTCTTTGGTGGATGGTGATAATAAGCTTACATTAAATCTTAAAAATATTTTATGTATAAAAACGTTAATCTCTCTCGTGAAAATACGCCCTTTTTTTATTCTATCAGAATATTACCTAAATGAAAAAAACGGAGTAGTTTATGATCAGAACGGAACCTATGCAACCGAATTTATTTTTGCTTTCAAAAAAACAGCAAACCAATGAAAAGAAAATTTATAATTGGGGATGAATGGTTATATTTCAAAATATATTGTGGCCCCAAAACGGCTGATAAAATTCTTGTTCAAGTTATTAAGCCCTTAACTAATGTTTTTTTATCAAAGGGTATTATTGACAAATGGTTTTTTATTAGGTATGCTGACCCAAAATATCATCTGCGTATTAGGCTTCATTTAAACAACACTGAAAGCATTGTCATCATTATTAATGAAATGAACAAAATAATGAAACCCCTTGTAGATATGTATGTTGTAGATAGTGTTTTAATCGATACCTATTCAAGAGAACTTGAACGTTACGGGAGTAGTAGTATTGAAGTTTCAGAAGACCTATTTTTTTTTGATAGTAAAATGGTTATTGATTTTATTGATATCTTTAGAGAAAATGAGGGGGATGATATACGATGGCTCTTTGCGCTACGTGCCATTGATGCTTTACTAGAAGATTTTGGCTTTGCTGATTCAAAGAAGTTAGAACTTCTACATTCTTTGAAAGAGGAATTTGGGAAAGAATTCTCTATGAACAAGTCTCTAAAACTACAACTTGATAGGAAATATAGAAGCAATATGAATAAAATTGCCAATGTTTTTAACAGCAAACATAACGCTTTGGAGATAAATTTTATTGTTGATTTATTGAAGAACCGAAGTGAAAAATCAAAACATGTAGTTCAAGATTTTATTTCAAGAGAGAATTTAAATACTATAGAGCGTTCATTACAGGAATTGTTGCCTAGTTTCATTCATATGATGATCAATAGGTTGTTTAGATCAAAACAAAGGAAACACGAGTTAGTGATTTATTACTTTTTATTTAAGTATTATACTTCGAAAATTGCAAATATCAATGGTAAACCTCAACTTCATATGGTATTAGATGTTTGATATTATTCACTAACATCCCAAGGAATCTTATAAACTAAGTTTTCAAAAACAATACTCGAAAAAACTTAATAACAATTCAAATGAAAAGATCAGTTACTTTAATCTTAGTTGCTCTTTTAGCAATAAGTTGTGATAATCAAAACAAAATAATTGAATATTTAACAACCTTTGCAAAGGCATATGGTTATGTAAAGTATTTCCATCCTAGTGACGAAGCCTTTGCAATTGATTGGGCCCAATTTGCCAGCTATGGGGCCAATGAAATTAGTAAGTGTAAGAACAAAGAGGACTTAATAAATACGCTTAATCACCTCTTCAAGCCTATTGCACCAACTGTAAAATTTGCGGACGAAAACCTTGTTACAGATTACAACTTCAATCAAATAAGGCCCGAGAATCTAAGCAACTACTGCTTGACGTATTGGCAGCACATTGGGGTTGGGTTTGGAATGGTGCTGCACCCATCTTCGCCTTACAAAAGCGAAAGGGCTCTAATAAACTGTGAGTCGGATGAAAAGCTGCTATTCGATTACAAACCGAATGAAGAAGAGTTAATTTCAAAGAGTATTGGTTCAGGAGTTCATTGCCAAATCCCCTTAGTTCTCTATAGAAATGAAAATGGTACTTTCCCCAACGCAGACAAAAATTCATTTAATGACCTGAAGAGTAAAATTATATATAGCGGTATAGGTTTACACAACCTTTCCGTTCGACTTGGAAATATTATCAATACATTCAACGTGTTTCAGCATTTTTACCCCTATTCTGATGTAGTTGCCGTGAGCTGGGAGCTTGAGATGAGAAAAGCCCTTCAACGGAGTTTCTCGGACAAGAACGGTAATGACCACATATTAACTCTCGAGAAGTTTACTGCACACCTTAAGGATGGACATATTACCATTTCCGGCTCATCGACCAATTCGTATAGGCCCAAAATAATGTGGGAGTGGATAGAGGATAGGTTGGTAATAACTAGAGTGCTGGATAAGGAAATTGATTTACAGGTTGGCGATGTGGTTACGCACATCAACGGAGTAAAAGCCCACAAATACTTCGACGAGGTTAAATCCAGAATATCCGCTGCAACAAAAGGTTGGCTAAACTATAAGGCAGAGTATTATAGCTTACTTGGACCAGAAAACTCAACCATTACTGTTCGGGTGAATGGTAAAAATACTGACTTAACAAGAGATTTAAACTATTACCCTTCGAGGCAGCTATTCAAAAACAGTGTAAAGGAGTACGAGATGATTGATGATAACACAGTATACCTAAATCTGGATGTTATCAGCATAAGTAAAATAAACGAGCTGCTTCCTACCCTTGAAGAATGCAAAACAATAATTTGCGATTTACGAGGGTATCCCAATGCTAACGATAAGCTTATTACTCATTTTCTGCAATCGGATGATACAACCCAGGCGTGGATGCAGATACCGTTAATTGCTTATCCTGATATGGAGAGAGTTGTTGGCTTTAATAAATACGATTGGACAAAGTATATGAATGCGAAAGAGCCATATCTTGGAGACAAGAAAATAATCTTTATTATCGATGGTAGGGCAATCAGCTATGCTGAAAGTGTCTTGGGTTACATTGAGGGATATGATTTGGCAACTATAATCGGACAACCCAGTGCTGGAACCAATGGCAATGTAAATCATTTTAAGCTAAGTGGCGGTATTGAAATATACTTCACAGGTATGAAAGTCTTAAAACACGACGGTTCACAACATCACGGCATAGGAATTTTGCCCGATGTATATGTAGAAAAAACAGTTAAGGGTGTAAAAGAAGGGCGAGATGAATTTTTAGAAAAAGCGATTGAGATTGCAATGAATGAATAAATACCTGCTTTCAACAAGGGGTGTAGCCAATGCTTGCTTATTACTTAGATTCGAAGCTGCATCAACCGTTTGAGGCGATTTCGTCGAGTGTGAAACTGCTGCTCGATCACCCACACTTGCCACACCCTCAGCCGTTAAAAGCAAATATGACTCGTCCTGAAATATGGTATACGAATGAAAAAATCATTTCTTTACGCTATCAATGTGAACAGAAAGATGTATTGAGGATTAACATAAATTTTTAATGATTAAATCGGATACCGAAAAGCCAATAGAGTAGGAAAATTTTAAATTCAATCAAAATGAGAAACAAACTAAAATTAAAGAAAGAATTGATTGCGAACCTGACTCAACAAGAACAAAATACAATTAAAAGTGGATTTTATCCTACTGGACCTTCTGCATGTTCATGTATACCTTATATTTGTGCGCCAAAACCAGAAGAGCCAACCCCAGTAACAACAGATACAGGGGGATGTTCGCAGTGGACAGAAGCAACCTGTCAGCCATAGGTAAAACAATGATAATTAGTTTGATGACTGAATTTCAGCCCCATTCTACCGCGCGTGTCCTCACGCGTGGTAACGAAGCAAAGAAAATGGTAAATTTGCTTTATGGGGTTTAGCTATAGCAGAAGCGAACGAGGGGACTAGCTGCGCCGAGCTCGCACTGTACGCTCGGTTCGTGCGGCAATGTGGTGCTGATCCATTTGATAACAAGGAATGTAAGGATTGTTTTTTTCTGCCGATATGTGGAGGCGGTTGTCCCTATTTTGCATTGAAGAATCAATATGAGAATGGACAGTATGATATTTGCTATATTGCAAAAGACTGTTTGCAAGAATTTCTTGAGATACATTATGAAAAGAAAATGAAAGTTGAAGATAACTTAGATTTAATTAACAGTGCAAGTAAAATTGTAGTTTGAATTGATTAGAAAGACTTAGTTAGTTTATCTCAAAATAGAGATTTTTTTTCAAAGTATCAAAATATTAATATCCAATGAGAAAATCTATTCAATTTATTCTTATAGTATTATGTGCAATAGGGGAAGTTCAAGCACAAGTAAGTGCCTTTGATTTGCGATTTTACCCCACTCGTATATATGATTACTTTGCACATGATGCAGCCAACTGTATTATTACCGATGGAACCAATGTTGATGGTTTGGCTAGGATGTTGGGTCCAAGCACGTTAATACTTGACGAAAGTGAGTATAACGCGTTTTGCCTCGCCAGTTACAATATAATTTGTGTAGGAAATGCCAAAACCAATGCATTCATTAGTACCCTAGAACTACCTTATAGCTTTGATGGTGATATGTTATGCATTGGTGATACAACAATTAGCACCAAGGGGGCTAATTTTATGGCAGTAACCTCAAATCCTTTTAACAGGGCAAATTGTTTGCTACACATCGATACCATTGCCGAAGGCTATAACAACCAATTTTTTGGGAAATCCCAATTTGTAGTTTACCGAAAGAATGAAGTGGTATATAGTGATAAGTATTATCGCTATTTAACGAAAATGGATGCCTCCCCCAACGAGCATATGCACGAATCTGGCTTTTACCCGAATACCCAGTTAAGCAGATATCCCAATTTAGACGGGAGTCTTTTTCCAGTCGACACCAATGTTTTTAAACCAATTGATACTAGGAGTAACTATGATGAGCTTATTAGTGATATGGTCAACAAAAAGGTAGTTCTGTTGGGAGAGAATCATTACTTCAAAGAGATTACAGATATTGTAAAAAGAATACTATTTGCACTTAATGAGGATGCATATTTTCCCTACCTGGTTATTGAATCCCCTTTTTCTTACACCTATGACATCAACACCTACCTCTCAATTGCAGACGATAAAACGGCCACTGCTTTTTTCAGCGAAAGGTTGAATAGAATTGTAACAACTGTTGAGGATTCTACTTTTTATAATGACATCAGGGTATGGAATAGAAACAATCCCAATAAAGAGCTAAATGTACTCTGTTCTGATATTGAGCATAATTCTGATGTTACCATTTCAGATATCCTCATTCCAAAGCTTAATGATGCTGGCTTTGCATACTGTCCTGATTCCCTAAAGTCTGCAACCTATCTTCGTAAGCTTTTACCCGAAATCAAAAGCCTTCACAGCATTGACGAAACCATTTATCCAATTGTTGAAAATTTACTTCAGTCATTGCTGGCCTATAGCGCATTAAATGAGGGGTTTCATAAATTCAATCAGATAAGAAGTAGGGCAATAATTAGAAAGTTTGAAGACCCTCATTATTTTAGTGATATAGTAAGGGATAATAAGCTCATAATTTATGGAGGGAGTGAGCACACAGGAACAGGGAATAAGAATGCGATAAAGCGTGATGCTGAAGGTTATTACTTTCAGTATATTAACTCCAACACCAAGGGACTTACCTATTCGCTACGTTTGGTTGCCTATAGCTATACGGTGAACCCCCTATTGCTGGACAAAGAGCATTTTAAGCATAGAGCAGGTAATTATCTCAAGATGCTAACAAATTATCGAGAGGCAGTTGCCAGCAAAAGTATTGATACGAATGATCCAGTTTTCATTTTCAACGGGTTTGATAACTTTACGAAAGGACTACTCGAGATATCAACTTCTATGAACGGGCCATTCTTTTTCTCCACAGCAGATATCCCTAGGTTTGAGCGAAACAATTACATATCCTTTCTTGATCGGATGCATTCAACTCGAAGTAAGAATCATTTTTTATTGTACGATGGGGTAGTAGTTATTCCAATTTCTAAGTTGGTAACTTCGAGATAGATAGGGTTATGTTTTTTTTAATACTTGTTATAGGCAGTTCTTTCATCTTATTATATCAAAGCATATCTCCGTTCGCCCCAAACTGCCGGCAAAAAACTAAAATGCAAACCGCATTAAACCAGTCCGTTAAACATCGGGCTTAATTTTTTTCAAAAAAAACTTCAAAAATCATTGTCACAAATCCGGTATTGGCGACACATATAGTAGAGGGGCTTATTGCCTCTACACAGTTTCACCCTATTTGTTAACCAGTAACCAACAAACCACAATGATTTTAAAAGTAAAGGATCAATTGGAAACGCTTCACCAGCAAATTAATAACGGCAGCACGGGAACACCCGTCGAACTGGCCCAGCGCTTGGGCGTAACTGCCCGCACGGTTCACAGCTACATTAACCAGCTTTGTAAGATGGGGGCACCCATTGACTACTCCCGCACCAACCAAACCTATTACTACATCCGCCCGGTGGAGTTTAAGTTTGGGTTCGAACCCCTGGATGAAAGATTTAATGATACAAATGGGGGGGGTAAAAGACTAGTAGTGAATAGTATAGGCTTGATTGCGCAACTTGTTTTTATTTAATTTCCCCTTTCTTAAGTTAGGGGAAACACATCGTAACAAACAGTTAGATAAGGTTATAAGCGATCTGTTGAATGAAAATATGTTGTTAAACATAGGTGTAGTTGCTTCCCTGAAATGTGGTTTCAGGGAAGCAACTTACCTTTGGTATGCCAAAGCATCCTGGATGGGCCCAAAGGGTGAGTTTGGTGGGCGGGTTCCGAAAAGCCCTGCGGGTCGTCCGCAAGAGTAGGAAACCTAATAATTCAAAATTATGGAAAGTGTTTTAAAAAAATTTGAAAAGAATTCTGTAGATATGTCTAAAGTGTATGGTGGTGGTACATCTCATTACACTGGTGAAAGGTCGATGGTTACTTCTGGAGGAGCTTATTATAGGGGAAAAGAATATGCAGAGGTTTCAGATGATGGTTGTGTAAGTACTTATCTTGTACCATATAACGGGTTAGGAGTAATTTCTGTTGATATTCAATGCTAAAAATTGATACAGGATTGAAAACGTTTGTTTATTTTCATTGAACGATTTTATTTTTTTACCATAATTACGGTAAAAAGATTAGAATAGTTTAGCTGTCTAATAAATCAAATTTACTTCTTTTGGATTGGATATATGGTAGTTCACTAAATTAAAGTAGGAATAAAATGAGGGTAACTAAATGTAACGGATACCCTCTTTTTTTCTTAATTTACAGTAAATACAAATTGTTTAAGAAATTTAAATTCGATGTATAATAACTTTTGAGTTATTTCTGTATGGGAAACTTGGTGTTTGTTAAATACGAAACGTTGATTTGTTAAACAGCTTGAGATTTGTCCCATAAGAATTCTTATTTTACAATTTTTTAATAAAAAACAGGATTTATGAGATGGCTTTACTTTTTAGTTTTGTTGATTTGTCTTTCACTCCCAGCGAATGCTTTTGATGTTCTGCCAGAGAATTATAAAGCATACTACGATAGCATTAATGTGGCAGAGCTAAGCGTATTCGAGCTTAATTTCCATAAAGCCTACGATACTTATAGTAGAACTTTCTCAAGGTTCGAGAAAAGGCACGTCAACGACCTTCACAATGCCTCCCTGTGCGCAATACTAATTGGGGAGCATGCGCAGGCCAAGGAGTGGATAATGGAGATGATTACCAAAGGGGTTGATATCAATACGCTGAATACCCGATACTTTAAAGAGCTCCCAGAGCCTATATGGGAGGAGATTAGGCAAAGCAGTAGTTTCCTTCGGTCGATTTACCTCTCTAGGTTCGACTCTAGCTATATGGCTACACTTGACACGCTCCGAGAGCGAGAACAAGATTTCCTAATAAACCGAAAGCCTAAATCGAGTTACGATAGCCTGGTGTATGAGCATGCCAAGGTGTTGCACGCATTGGTCTCGGAACGAGGAGTCCCTACCGTCCCCTTATACGGCAGATTCCATTTTCCTCTTGATGTCTTACTGCATCATTTTGGGCTTAGGAATCAATTGAAATATCCAAAGGAGAATGATATCGATCTAAATGCTGAGCCATACAAATCTATGGAGTTCTCACGATACGACCTTGAACCACTTCTTCGTGAGGCGGTATTCAATGGCGAACTTACGCCCCAATTTCTTGCCTCAGCCATGGCGCATAGCGAGCTGGACTCAACCCGCCAGCTGGGCGGTTTTGATTTGATAGTTGATTTGGAAACAAGAACTATAACTTATGAGACGGTAAAAAGTGAGGAAAATCTTAAGGAAATTGATGCGTATCGATTATCGTTGGGGTTGGAGACAGCTCGTGATGCTTCTAAAAAGGATATTGATGCTCTTTTTTTCTATAATATTGACTTCTTCCCCTTTGAAGGGCTTATTTGTAAATTTAATGAAATTGGTTATACTAAAAAGAAACAAGCTGCTATTGAGCACAATTCAAACGAGTTTGATTTAATGGCCCTGTCTGTAATTCGTGCTCATTCAGAAATACGAGAATCTTTTTATCAGAATAGCGGTTTTAGTTTAGAAAGTCAGTTGGATAAAAGCCCAATCATTATTGAAAATAAATGGAAATTACTCAAAGAGTTTCGAATTAGCAAAAGTATTGTTGATGTATTGATTGTCCCACTAAATAAATAGATTAAAGCAAAATGATCCTAATGTTTAGCGAGGAAGGCGAGCGTACCACCGATGAGGTAGTGCAATGGTTAATACTGAACGGGAAAAAGTTTTTACGCATCAATAGGGAGGATGAGGTAAGAATTGTAAATGTTTCACCAAGCAAAGGAATTATTGAGGTGGAAGTGAATGGTAGAGTTTACGACTTATGTCAGTTTAGCAACATATGGTATAGAAGGGGTAGCCTTTCTCCAAACTGTGTTAAGACAGCAATATCCGAACTGGGAATTCAGCCACATAGGGTGCAGCAGGTTGGGCAATTCCTATCGAATGAGTGGAAAATTTTACAGCACTATATGTTTTTCGTCTTAGAACATAAAAAGGGGTCTATAGGAAGCTTCTCAAAGTCTTTTATCAATAAACCCATAGTTCTGTTTTTTGCTAAGGAGTGTGGTCTCGCTATACCAGAAACAGTTATAACTGGAAATGGTCGTGTTTTGTTTGATGAATTGAAATGTAAACCATTAATAACTAAACCCATTAGCGAAGCGGAGACTTTTCGAAATACAGATGGCTCATCCTCGAAAATGCTAACAACTTCTATGCAGGTATTATCTTTTGATAGGGATTCAGAATTTTTTCCCTCATTAGTTCAACATAGAATTGAAAAGTGGATAGAGTTGAGAATCTTTTTTGTAAAGGACACATACTACTCAATGGCAATTTTCTCACAGAACAACGCTAAAACTTTAATCGACTTCAGAAATTATGATGATGAAAGGCCCAACCGTATGGTTCCATTCCTTTTACCTATGCTAGTAGAAAAACGACTACGCAACCTTATGGATAAGTTAGGGCTGGATACAGGCTCCATAGATATGATAGTTACGCCCCAAAAAGAGTATTTTTTCCTGGAGGTTAATCCAGTAGGAAATATCGAAATGGTTACCAAGAATTGCAACTACCCTATTGAAATGGAAATTGCTAAATATTTGACACATGAATGATGAGAACTTGTTACCTCGCAAAACGATTATGCCATTATGTGTGAGAAATGCTGTACTGTTAGAGAATAGTTCGGTAAGAGTATTGAGAATAGTATCAAATGCACGGTTGCAATCGAATAGGGTTATTGTTGATCAGCCTTCTAAGCCTATATCCAGAATATTTAGTTTTCAATTATGATACATATTTTTAGATATGAGATACTATAAACGTTTTGCTAATTGTTTCCCAATAGATGGATATAAAAATTATGCTGTTTACGATATTTCCAGAAAGGACGTTTTTGCTATTGACAAGCCTACCTTCGAATTGCTAGGTTTAGAAATTATTTTCGAAGAATTACTTCAAGGACTTCCCAATAATCGTTTCTCTGAGCTACTGGATAAGGAAATCATTTTTCAATGCCCAAAAGGTGATGAGAATCTATTCCCTTTCATAAAAACCAATTGGTATAGTCCTTTCTCAATTACTAATTGCATTGTTGACTGGAGTATCGACTCGAAATATGATATAATAAAAGCCCTAGAACAGCTAGACAAAATTGGATGCAAAACCCTACAATTACGGTTTTATCCCAACATAGAAGAGAACCAAGTTGTTAAAGCACTGAAATGTATTGTTGGAATGAATATTAGGGGAGTTGAGTTAGTTGTTCCCTTTAGTGAGGAACTCATTAAATTTATTACCAGGGAATTTGAGTCTATCGTTAGCATCATTTGTTATTCAGCAGATTCTACATCAGTTAAAGCATATAATAACTGTCAGGTTATACTTACCAAAGAGATGTTTTTAGGTGTAGAACAATGTGGAGTGGTAAGCCCTAGTTACTTCATTTGTAATAACGATTTCTTCTTTGAGTCAAACAATCACAATAGTTGCCTTAATCGAAAAATATCCATCGACACCCACGGCAACATCAAAAACTGCCCTTCTAGTGCCCAATCCTTTGGTAACATTAAAGACACAACTCTAGAGCAAGCATTAAATCATCCCGATTTTAAAAAGCACTGGAACATCACCAAGGATCAAATAGATGTATGCAAGGATTGCGAGTTCCGCCATATGTGCACCGATTGCCGCGTATTTATTAAGGATCCCGAAAATATTTACTCCCAACCTGCTAAGTGTACTTACAACCCCTACATAGCCAAGTGGCAGGGCGAGGAGGGATACGTGCCGGTGGAGGAGTGCGGTACCTATGCACGGGAAACAGGGTTTGTGGTTAACCATAAACGAGTGGCAGAGATGAACAAACAGCTTTGGGGTGAGTAAGTGGCAACATAATGAACTACATATAACTTTTCTTCCTATTTTTACATTTATCATTTAACATTCATCATTCTACATTCCAAAAATGCCTTTCCCCCACTACCCCCAACACAGCTTGCCCCGATTAATCGGGGATGCCATGCCTGCCATCCAAAAAGGGATGCACAGCGGCCCAATCCCGACGCGTCGGGTCAGGCTCTGCCTATGGATGGTGGCGCGACACTACGGTAAGCCTACCTATGCTTTCGCTTCGGTAGGCAGGCACTACAATTTAGAGACCCTGCGTGAGCGTAGCCATATAACACGCGAGTTGGTGGAGGTTAGCCCGATTATAGTTGGAACTAGGTTTTGGCTCGTTTTAATAAATACTACTTTTGTCTTGCATACATCAAAAAGCAATAGATTCTCAGAATATGGAGCAGAATAAAATTGTTGTTTTTCAGAGCAAAAGCATACGCAGGGTATGGATTGAGAATGAATGGTATTTCTCGGTAATTGATGTTGTAGGCGTACTAACAGAAAGCACAAACCCCCGCGACTACTGGTTTAAGATGAAAACCAGGGTTGCTCTTGAAGATGGAATCCAACTGTCGACAATTTGTCGACAGTTGAAACTTGAGGCTCCAGATGGCAAAATGCGAAAAACGGATTGCGCCAACACGCAATCCCTTTTTCGTATTATTCAATCCATCCCATCGCCTAAGGCAGAGCCTTTTAAGCAGTGGCTTGCAAAGATAGGATACGAACGTGTGCAGGAAATTGAGAATCCTGAACTTGCCCAGGAGCGAATGAAAGAGATGTATGAGCAAAAGGGCTACCCCAAAGACTGGATTGACAAACGAATAAGAGGTATTGCCATTCGACAGAATTTAACCGACGAGTGGAAGGAGAGGGGGATAGATAATGAGCGCGACTATGCCATACTTACTGCTGAAATTTCAAAAGCAACCTTTGGATTAACACCCTCTGAATACAAAAAATTAAAGGGTCTTGCCCTGAAAAACCAGAATCTAAGGGATCATATGACCGACTTTGAACTCATTTTTACGATGCTGGGCGAGAAGGTAACCACTGAGATTTCTAAGAACGAAAAGCCAAAAACGTTCTCAAAAAACAAAAGTGTGGCTAAAAGAGGTGGTTCAGTTGCCGGAAAAGCCCGTAAAGAGACCGAAAAAGAACTAGGTAAAAGTATAATATCCGAGGAAAACTTTTTATCATTAGATAATGCTAAGGCCATTAAAAACAAGGATGAGTAAATAGTAAAATGAACTACTTTCGAAAAAATGTCTTACCACTTATATAACCAACACAGCTTGCCCCGATTAATCGGGGAAGCAATGGACTGCGGGCCAATCCCGACGCATCGGGACAGGCACTGCTTAAGAATGGTGGCGCGCCACTACGGTAAGCCTACCTATGCTTTCGCTTCGGTAGGCAGGCACTACAATTTAGAGACGCTTCGCGAGCCTAGCCATATAATCCGCCGGCTGGCGGAGATGAGTATGCTGGGTATTACCCCATTTGGCAAATTTTCAGGTGTGTATATTAAAGGAAGTCCTAAATACATATTGTATGCTCAGTTTTGTTATTACAGTTAGCATCTAAGTTATAGTTTTCGCTATTTTTATACCTGCCTTTAGAATAGACGCAAATCCAAATGCCAATAAACCAGCCCGTTAACCATCGAACTTAATTTTTTTCAAAAAAAACTTCAAAAATCATTGTCACAAATCCGGTATTGGCGACACATATAGTAGAGGGGCTTATTGCCTCTACACAGTTTCACCCTATTTATTAACCAATAACCAATAAACAGCAATGATTTTAAAAGTAAAGGATCAATTGGAAACGCTTCACCAGCAAATTAATAACGGCAGCACGGGTTCACCCGCCGAGCTGGCCCAGCGTATGGGCATTTCCGAGCGTACCGTAAAGCGCTACATTGCCCAGCTGCGCGAGATGGGCGCCGATATCCGGTTTAGCCTCCACCGCAACACGTACTACTACGCTACATCCCTAACCTTTCGGTTTGGGTACGAGCCCGTGTTTGCTAATGACGATAACCCTGTGGGGAATGGGGAAGGGGATTAGCAAGTTACCCTCCCCTTTCCTTTATCGTTATTTGTAATTACTCTAAATTAGTACCCAAAAGTATTTTTTTTGAAAAGTTAATACCTGTGTGTTATAGGTTTTAAGTACAATAAAATGAGCGCATTAAAGCAATTGTGGCGCTTTGCTAGTTTTCAAATTATTTGTTAAAAACCACCGGGGACATCTCGTGTCCCTGATCGAATTTATATTTGTTAGGTGAAATATTATCCTAGGATATTGAAAATTTCTTAATGATAATTCTATAAGAATTATTTAATAGAGATACATAATAAGTTTTAAGTTGAACAAATAAACATATAGAAGTCACGTGAGAAATGCAATGATCGATAATAATATTTATACAGTTTTACGAATATTGTATAAAACTTTTAAGTTAAACTTCAATTCTGAAGTTGTATATCGATTAAATGAACACCCATTTTTCCCTAGTTTTTTATCAATACAGCATGTGTTAAAGTATGAGGGAGTTGATAGCATTGCAATTAGTACAACTATTGAAAACCTTAGGAACGATTTACCAAAACCAGTACTTGTACATGTACGAACAAATACAGATTTATTCCTTCTTGTTAAAAATGTTGACGAATCTAACGTCCATATTATCAACGAGAAGGGGGGCGTGAGTTTGGAACCCATTAATAGTTTCTTAAAAATATGGGATGGCAACGCTATGCTTTTTGATTCTGAAGGAATTACACCACGCAAATGTAAACTGCAAGATAGGGTTCTGTTTTTATTTGACAAGTTTAGAAACCCATTTGTTATTTCTGCGCTATTTTTTTTCATTTGTTTTTTTATTATTCAATTACATAGTCAACGAGTTGTTTACAACTATTTATTTCTTTTGTTTTCGCTTATAGGTGTTATTTTTTCTGGGTTATTAGTTCTGCAAAGTGTTGATGAACATAATCCATATGTAAAAAGATTTTGTACCTCTAGAAAGAGTAAAAAAATTAATTGCTCTTCAATCCTTAATTCAAAGGATGCATATTTCCTTGGGATACTATCTTGGAGCGATATTGGCATTGTATTCTTTTCTTTTGTCTTCCTGTTAAATCTTTTTAAACCTGATAGTTTTGGTTATGCTGTCACTAGCGTAAGTACAGCATTATCGTTTCCATATGTTTTCTATTCAATCACTTATCAGAAATTTGTAGCAAAAACCTGGTGTAGGCTTTGTTTAGGCGTACAGGTTATGATTACAGCATTATTTGTTGTTTCTATTGGACTTTATATTACCCAAGGCATTGAACTAAAATGTACAACAGAAGATTTAATCCCCACTTTTCTGTTAATTATTACAATTTGCGCAAGCTACATATTATTAAAACAATTGTTGGCTAAATCATACGGGTTAAAAGGAATTGTGTCGGGTTATCGATCACTTAAGCATGATGCAGAGGTTAAACAGATAGTGTTTAAAAGACAACAAAAAGTTGCAAATGCTCCCGGTGCAAGTATTATTTTGGGAAATCCGGCTGGTAAATCAAATATAAAACTTGTCGTAAGCCCTGTTTGTAATCCATGCATAAATGAATTGAAGGTACTAATACCAATTTTAAAGCGTAAGGAAAATACGAGGATTGAACTTATTTTTTTAACAGATAAAAAGGAGATAGACCCTCTCGCTTATAATTTGGCAATGATGCTTATCGATAAGTATTATAGTAAACCTATTGACTTTATAAATGATTTATGGATTTATATTGAAAATTACCCATCGAGCAAGCATAAATATAAAGATTACAAATTCTGCAATAATAGTGAATTGATAGAAAGAGCGCTTTTGGAACAAATAAATTGGAGTATTTCTAACAAGTTGTATAGCACTCCAGCAATCTTTATAGATGGGCGTTTGCTACCAAGCATATTCTCCACTAAGGAAATTGATTTTTTATGTTTTTAAAATGATATTGATGCGCATCGATCGACTTACCGAAGAGTCGTAAAAATTCGGTAAAAAATCCTTTATTTATTAACTTAAAACTTTTAAATTATGAAATTTTCAGATTTTAAAAACAGCAAGGATTTGCTTTCGCAAGAGCAAATGAAAAGAGTAATAGGTGGCAGTGGTACCTGTGGTTACGCTGGACCAGTTGTAAATGGTAAGAGAACTGTTATATGTGGAGTTTCTAAAGAAGCAGCATTGTTTATGTTTGATGGAGGAGGAGATGGTTCAAACTGGTGCTGTGATAGCTGCGGAACGTCTACTTATTGCGGTTCATAAAATCACAGTCTTTTTTTGAAGATCATTAATTTGGGGTTGCATTAAATCATAATTATATTTTGGTTATACTTCGTTTAGAGGTTCGTAACACAAAGAATAACAGTTACGTATGGCTATTATTGTTGTGTTTGAAATTAATGCAACCCCATCTTTATAATTTTTTTCTTGGTTTCGTTCTAGAACTCTAGTAGAATCTAAATAGAGTGTTATAAAAGAAAAATCCATCCAATCATATTTTGTAAAAATGATAAAACCAGTAAAACTAGCACTCGTACTAGCTCTCCTTTCGGGTTGCATTTCAGAACCTACTATCAACAAAGAACCGGTTAAAAGTGCTACAATTATATTTATCAATCCCATTGAGCAATCCCAATGCCAACTCCCAACAGGCAGTAAGTTTGGATCAGAATCACCCAACTACTTCTGGTTTGTGAATTCGGTTGGGGTTCTTGAGGGGTATCGTCCTGGGGGTATAACCGATTCCATCTTAATACCTACCCATGATCTATCACACATAGAGTTTCTACATGGGTACAGTGCACTAGAGGATGTCGGTTTTCTCGTAAAAGCGGGCGATACTGTAACTATAAAGTATAATGCTAATGGCTATCCAGTGTTACAAAGCAATATATCTGCGCAGCTATCAGGTTGCTACAACTATAAGTTACCCTTCAGAAATTCCCATAAATACTTTGGATTCGACCCAGTAGCCATTTACACCAATTACTACTTCATGCGCATCAATAAGGCAAAGCAAAACGGTGAGGCAATACCCGAGATATTTTTAAAGGATTTCATTGATTTCGTTAAGCTAAACGATGATATAACGGCAAATTGGGAGTTGCAAAGATTAACCCTTGATTCGCTTATCGAAGCTAAACAGGTTGAGCCAGTTTACGGAAACTACCAAAACTACACTACCCAAAGGGAGCAGTTAGCTGTTGCTGCATCGAATAAGTACTTTGCATACGATGCTGAGGCCTTTAGTAGAATCGACAATATGTATAAAGAATTTTTCAATGATTCGCTTGTAGCCTATGCATCGTACCATAGGGTATTAAAAGCATTTATACATCATCAGGCTCGGGGTAGTGAAGTGAAGATGATTAGAACTAGTAGTGGTTCCACATTCGATTATCCTGAGGTTTCCGAAATTATTAAGGATAGAGTTGATATTCCGCAGCAAACCAAGGAATTGATTCTGTACTATACGTTGGAGTACATCGTGAACTATTTTAATACCGAGAACATAAAAGAGTACTCAGATATGTTTTTGAAGGAAACAGCCGACACCTTGAAGTTTCAATACCTGTCCCAACTGTACAACATGGGTATTCAACCAAGCAACGACCTTTTGCTAAAAAGCCTCGATAATGCCCAAATTGAATTATCTTCCCTAGCAAAGAAGCACAAGGGCAAGGTGCTCTACATCGACTTTTGGGCCAGCTGGTGCGCCCCATGCAGGGCATCGATGCCATATGCCAGGGAGTTGAGGAACGAATACAAGGGCAAGGATGTTGTCTTTATCTACCTGGCGTTCAACGATAGGGAGAAGGAGTGGCGGGAAGCTATTCAAACGCTGGAGCTCGATAGCAACTGCGAGAACTATTTTATAGTTAACCCCAAAACCTCAAAAATGATTGAAACATTAAACATCACAAACATTCCACGCTATATGATTTATAGCAAGGAGGGGAAATTGGTAAATCCAAATGCTCCCGGTCCTGAGGGAGCCGAGATAAGGGAGTTGCTGGATAGGTATCTTGGGGAGTAGAAGTTTGTTGCTAAATAATTTCAGCAGTTATTTTTCGCTGTAAATAACTTTTCTTCCTACTTTTACATTCAAAATTCATCATTCACCATTCAAAAATGCCTTTCCCCCACTACCCCCAACACGACGCCATGGACTGCGGGCCAACCTGCCTAAGAATGGTGGCGCGCCACTTCGGTAAGCATTACAATTTAGAGACGCTTCGCGAGCGTAGCCATATAACCCGCGAGGGGGTGAGCATGTTGGGTATTAGCCGTGCTGCCGAGAGCATTGGGTTACGCACCATGGGCGTAAAGCTAAGCTTTGAGCAGCTGCGCAACGAGGCACCACTGCCTGCCATTGTGCATTGGAACCAGCAGCATTTTGTGGTGGTTTACAAGATATCGGGACGTAAGGGCACCGAGACTATTCATGTGGCCGATCCCGCTGGTGGGCTGCTAAAGTTTCCACAAAAAGAGTTTACCCAATGCTGGTACTCAACAAGCGAGGAGGGCGAGCAAAGGGGTATTGCTTTACTTCTTGAGCCCACACCCGAGTTCTACTCGGCCCGCGACGAGAAGCCCAACCGCCGTAGCTTTGGGTTCCTATTTAACTACCTGCGCCCATACCATCGGATGATTGTTCAGCTATTCCTAGGGTTGATACTGGGTAGCTTAATGCAGCTACTTTTCCCGTTCCTTACCCAGAGCATAGTCGATCAGGGTATTGGCAACCGCAATATCAGCTTTATATACCTTGTGCTTATCGCACAATTGGTACTAACGCTAAGTCGCGTATCGGTGGAGTTTATCCGTGGATGGATATTACTGCATCTGGGTACACGGGTCAACGTGTCGCTAATCTCCGATTTTTTGGCCAAGCTCATGCGCCTGCCCATGCGCTACTTCGATACCAAGATGACGGGCGACCTTATGCAGCGCATTGGCGATCATCGGCGTATCGAGAGTTTCCTTACCAGCACTTCGCTCAACGTGATATTCTCGCTGGTTAACCTGGTGATTTTTGGGGCGGTGTTGCTTTTCTACAGTGCCCAAATATTCACCGTTTTCTTTATCGGCAGCGCGTTGTATGCGGCTTGGGTATGGCTATTCCTAAAAAAACGTGCCGAGTTGGATCATCGGCGATTTGCGCAGATGTCGGCCAACCAGAGCAGTCTTATACAGCTTATTCAAGGGATGCAGGAGATTAAGCTGAGCGGATGCGAGCAGCAGAAACGGTGGGAGTGGGAGAGCATTCAGGCGCGCCTGTTCCGCGTGGGCGTTAAGGGGCTTGCCCTTAGCCAGTACCAGCAGAGCGGTGCGGTGCTGCTCAACGAGGTGAAAAATATTGTTATTACCGTGCTGGCCGCCAAAAGCGTGGTGGAGGGCAACCTTACCCTGGGTATGATGCTGGCCATTCAGTATATCATTGGGCAGCTCAACAGCCCCATCGATCAGCTTATCAACTTTATCAACGTTACCCAGGATGCCAAGATTAGCCTCGAGAGGCTTGGCGAGGTACACCTTAGGGATGATGAGGAGGATACTGCAGCATCGAGCATTTCCCATATCCCCGATAATGCTGCGCTGTCGGTAAATAATCTCTCGTTCCGATACGAGGGACCCGATTCGGAGTTGGTGCTAAACGAGGTTAGCATAACCATTCCCGAGGGCAAGCAAACCGCCATAGTGGGTACATCAGGCAGTGGTAAAACAACGCTGGTAAAGCTGCTGCTGGGCTTTTACCCCATTGCAACTGGCGAGATTCGGTTGGGTAGCAACAACCTTGAGGCATATAGCCTGCGTCGCTGGCGCGAGGAGTGCGGCGTGGTGATGCAGGATGGTTTTATCTTTTCCGATACCATTGCCCGCAATATTGCACCTGGGGTTGAGATTGTTGATAAGAAGCGGTTGATTGAGGCCGCTCGCATTGCCAACATTTCCGATTTTATTGCCTCGTTACCGCTGGGTTATAATACCAAGATTGGGGGCGAGGGGCACGGGTTAAGTCAGGGGCAAAAGCAGCGCATACTTATTGCCCGTGCGGTTTATAAAGATCCAATGTTTATCTTTTTAGATGAGGCCACCAATTCGCTCGATGCCAACAACGAGAAGGTAATTCTTGAGAATCTGCAGGAGTTTATCAAGGGCAGAACCTCGGTGGTGGTGGCACACAGGCTAAGCACAGTAAAAAGCGCCGACCAGATTATTGTGCTGGAGGGTGGCCAAGTTGTTGAGGTAGGAACCCACAAGGAGTTAAGCGCAAAAAAGGGAGCCTACTATACATTGGTAAAGAATCAGCTGGAGTTGTAGGTCAGGTTTGAAACTAGCCGCGTAGCAGCTAAATATTGATAACCACGGGCGAAGCCCGTGGGAAAATGAAAGTCCACAAGGCGACGCACGTGGGAATACCAATTGAAACAGGGAATTAGCTTGCGTCGCAATCATTGTATAGAGTCTATAGCGGCAGTCAAAATTTAAGATATTAGATCAATGGGAAAAGAGTTGCAAGAACAAAAGATCAACATAAAATCCGATGAGATAACCGAGATACTCGGTACACCTCCCCGCTGGATTGTTCGCTGGGGCATTACCATTGTGTTTACTGTTATTGCCATAATTTTTATTGGCAGCATATTTTTTCGTTACCCCGATACGGTGATGGCTCCCGTGGTGATCACCGCCGAGAATCCACCTTCGGTGGTGGTGGCGCGTGCCACGGGTAAACCCGCCGCCATTTTTGTTACCGACGGACAGCAGGTATCCAAGGGCGATACGCTGGGCGTAATTGAGAACCCTGCAAATCATAGCCACATCTTCCAACTATCTCAATTTCTATCAACTTTTAGCATTGCCGATAGTCTTAACCCAATTCATTTGCCTCAAAATCTTGTGCTGGGTGAGGTGCAATCGACCTATAATGCCTTTAGCAGAGCAATTGCCGATTATCAAATTTTTTGCAAGCAGAGGTATCATCACCAAAAAATTGAGGCGCTGCAGCGAGAGCTAAAGCAGTACAAGGTTTATAACCAAAGGCTCGAAAATCAACGAAACCTTACACTAAAAGATATTGAGCTAACCCAAAAGCAGTTTAATCGCGACTCAGCGCTTTTTGCCAGCGGCGTAATTGCTGCTGTTGATTTTGAAAAATCGCAAGCGGCGCTTCTGTCTAAGCTGCAAGCATTAGAGGGGGCGCAGCTAAATATTTCCAATACTGCCATTACAACGGAACGCCTTAGGCAGGGGGTGGTGGATACCCGTCTAGAGTACGAGAGCCAACGAAAGAGGCTAACTGAGGATATTTACAGCGCTCACGCGCAGCTTGTTTCTGCCCTTGCAAGCTGGGAGAAGAATTATCTGCTAAATGCAGGGTCAACAGGTAAACTAACTTTTATGAGCATTTGGAGCGATTTGCAGGAGGTTACCACAGGAATTCCCCTGTTTGCCATTACACCCGAGAGTATCGGCGAGGTGCAGGCTCGACTGGTTATTCCCTTTGCTGGCGCAGGAAAGGTAAAACCCGGGCAGCGGGTAAATATTAAGCTCGATGGCTACTCGTACATGGAGTTTGGTATGGTCGAAGGACTTATCCGAAGCGTATCATCGGGCTACACCGATCAGGGATATCCAGCAGTGGCTGAATTGCCAAACGGCACAACTACCAGCTATGACGTAGCCATACAGTTTGACCGTGAACTGCAGGGTATGGCCGAGATAACCACCGAGGATTTATCGCTACTCCAAAGGTTGTTTAGTCCCTTAAAGCATCTTTATAAATCGAGAGTAAAAGGTGAGCGAAACTAGTTTTCGTACGGTTACGGGGTAATCATCTTACCATAAATTCATTGGATTCAAAGAATTTATCATTTACTCCCTTTAGTTTTATTGGTGCCCCAAAACTCGAAAATTTACTATCTTGCACCTGTAAATTACTTCACTACCTTGAGGAAGTTACTCTTCATACTACTTTGGAGTGCTTTTAGCGCGGCTGTTTATGGCAGTTCAGCGCTTATTTATCCTAATCCACAAGAATCGCCATCAAATCTAAATCTCGATAGCCTTGCAAAGGTTTTCAATAACACTGGTATAAAATACGTGAGGGAAGGAGATTTTTTACTGGCTAGTGAATATTTTCTTAAGTCATTAAGAATTAGAGAATCGACACCCGATTTTCCAAAGGAACGTCTTGCCCGAGGTTATTTTAACTACGCAAATATTAAGCTTGATCTGGTTTTTGTTGATTCTGCATTTATTTATTACAATAAGGCTGAAGAGATTCTCTTAAAGTTGGAATCTCCGAATCCCGATCTTCTTGGGATGGTGCTGTTCGAAAAGGGTAATTGTTTTACCTATAAGCAGGACTATTCAAATGCAATAGTTTATATCAAAAGGGGAATTTCTGTATTACTTCAAGATTCAATTATTGGGGATGCAGAATCGATAGTTTTAGCATATGAAAAACTTTCACGAGCATATAAACAGCAAGGAAGCATTGATGAAGCGCTGGATGCTGCCCTTAAGGCACATTATTATGCTTTGAATTACTATAATTCCCGCATTTCAAATACTTTAAGCAGTTTAGGTTTACTTTATAAAATTAAAAAAGATTACAAGGAAGCTTTAAATTACTATTTGAAATCAGAGGAAAGAATAAACGACGAAGTTAGATTTAGTAGAGGTCATATTATCTCAGTTTATAGTAATCTGGGAACCACATACTGGGAACTTGGTGAAAACGATTTAGCTGAATTTTACTTTAAAAAAGGGTTTAGTTTATCTCCCTCAACTCAGGTTTTTTTGCCAATGGAAGGATCACTATATATAAACTATGGCTATTTTCTTCGATCAAGGGGGGAATATCTTAGAGCGAAAGAGGTATTTCAAAAGGCTTTAGTTCTTAATATTAAAGATGGAAAGAGTTCGGATATTGAAATGTTATCGTTTAACGATTTCTATTCTTTAACCCATGCGGCACAGTGTTTTGAGGGTCTTGCCGACGTGAATCTTTCATTATTTTATGAAAAAGGGGAGAAAAAGTATATTCAAGAGTCATTAAATTTTTATTCAAAAGCACTTGAGATTATCGATAATATTACATCTGAAATCCAGACGGAGATTGACAAGATTGCCGTTGGTGAGAATTATCACATTATATATCTAAAGGCAATTCAAACCAGCCTATTACTAGACACATTAAGAACCGAAGGATTAGATTATGCGGTTAACATCTCCTCCAAGGCTAAAGCTTCAGCTCTTAATCTGGCTTTAGCTAAGGAGAGAGGCCTTGAGTTTTCAGGAGTCCCTGGGCAACTTATAAATAGAGAGCAGGAACTTAGGCAAGTAATTGGTTCACTAAATGAAGTTTACTACGAGGAGAAGCAGAAAGGAAAGCCATCTATAATCAAATTAGAATATTTGGAATCCCGCCTTTTCGAAGTTCAGAAGGAGTATCGAGAATTTATCTCCTCGCTCGAGAGCGATTACCCAGGTTATTATGCCCTAAAGTACGATAATACATCAGTTACAATCCAAAAAATTCAAAAGCGATTATCACCTACACAGGTTCTTATCGATTATGTATTAACACACAATGCTCTAATAAGTTTTGCCATTTCCAAGAATAGCTTTGAATGGAAAAGCCAGTCAATTGACAGAACTTTTTACGACAGTTTAGATGTTTTCCTTAAGCAGGTTAACCCCTCAAGTATTGTGAGCCTTAATCACCAAAACTTTGAGGATTTTGTACGCTCATCTTATTTCTTGTATAGATATTTAGTTAAGCCATATGAATCGATACTCGAGGGTAAAGAGCTAATTGTTGTACCGCATCTCCAGTTGGCCTCAATTCCATTTGCCGCCCTAATAACGGATCTCCCAATGAAGCGAAATGGATACTATGCTTTACCCTATCTGGCCCGAAAAGTACCAATATCTTACTTTCCCTCCACAAAAACATTTGCCACCTCAAATAAAAGCCGCCCTCTTTTTAGGGTTAAATCTATTTCAATTGCGCCCGATTATAAGGTTATTGCAGCAAATGGAATTATTTCTTCATACCGTCAGAATTTGGGCGAATTACCTGGGGCAGAACAGGAAGTTCATAGCGTATCCAAAATTTTAAGAGGAGATATGCTAATTGGTAATCAGGCATCGGAAGCAATATTTAAAAAGCTAGCACCAAAGTACGATATCCTTCATCTTGCCATGCATACTCAGCTCGATGAGAAGAATCCTTTATACTCAAAACTTGTATTTGCAGAACCAGTTGATACTTTAGAGGATGGTTTTTTGAATATGTATGAGGTGTATGGATTGAAGCTTAACACCAAACTATCGATAATTAGTGCATGTAGAAGTGGCGATGGAGGTCTGGTTAAGGGAGAGGGTCTGCTTAGCTTAGCCCGTGGGTTTCAGTATGCAGGCTGTCCGTCGATGGTGGCTGCCCAGTGGCGGGTAGATGATTATAGCGGAAGCGATATCATGATAAGCTTTTCGCAGCAGCTGATGAAGGGCCTCCCCAAAAGTAAGGCATTACAAAAGGCTCAGCTTCACTATATCGATAATTCCGACCCACTTCGATCGCATCCATATTTTTGGGCATCATATCAAATAATTGGTGAAGATTCTTCAGTATACATCTCACCCATTATTATATGTTTTATGGTATTGATAGTCACAATATTATTTGGTGCTATTGTTTTTGTGATTGTGCGAAAGAAAGTAAAACTAAAGAGAGTTCAAAATTGATCTTGCTCTTGATGAGTAGAATCCATTCTCCGTTTCAATATCAGTTAGTATCTTCTTTACATCATCAACTCTTCCTTGTTTAAGTATCGTAAGTGCCAGATACCACTTACCAATTTCCTTGTAATGTGCTTCAATGTTACTAGCCACTATTTTCTCGAGAATAGGTTCGGCCAAATGCGCATTGTTTGTCTCAAGGTAAGCCGAGGCAAGAAGCAGCTTGGCCTGGATATCATCTGGATTTGATTTAAGATATGCTGTGAGATCTTCTATTGCGTTGCTGTACTGCTTTTTGTCGTAGTACGAATTTGCAATGGCCGATATCGAGTTATTGTTTCCGGTTCCCGCCGATCGTGTTTCGCCAATAAGTTGGTAGGGGTTAAAGTGATTAGAAAAAAGTACTTCGTGCTTAGGTTTTATACTTAGAAGGCTGATGCTGGTAACCATAATTATTGCAAAACAAGCAGCCGCTGAGGCGTAAAGAATTTTCCTGAATCTTTTTTTATAGCCAATACTATTCAACTGGGCTATTGATAGTTTTGCTCGAAGAACATTAATGTCCGATTCTTCGGTTGAATCATGAAGCTCTTTGCATAATCTTACTTTTAGCTGTAGACGAGTGTCATTGGCTAATGCTTTTTCAAAATTCAATCTATCACCTTGTGAAAGTGTCCCCCTAATGTAATCATCAATCATCTTCGAATAGGTCTTCATCATACTCACCAATTAGCTTACTAAAATTAGGGTCGTCTTTTATGCTTTTTACGAGGGTTTCCTTACAAAGATACTTTCTTTTTCGGGCATTTTCCTCAGTTCCCAGCTTATACTTCTCGGCAATTTTCTCGTAGTCCATGCCTTTAAAAAAATCTTTTAGCAATCGCCTACAGGTATAGTCAAGCCTTTCAAAATGCTCATAGAATAGTTTTTTCCTTCTACTTGCTAAAAAATCTAGAACTGCCTCCTCGTAAGAGTCGTCCGTTTCGTCCTTAACGGCATCAAGTTTGGTGAAAATCTTTATTTCAGTGTCATATAGTCGAAGCCAAACAAGTTTACAGACTCCAATTATGTAGCTTTCCACCATTATGGTGCCATTCATATTGTGGGCCATTACTTTTCGATAAAGGATGATGATGGATTCCTGAAAAATTTCATTAGCAATATCATGATCTCCACCATAGCGATTTATCATTCGCTTTACTCTTGGGAAGAGTTTTCTGTATAGGTAGTTTAGAGCAGACTGATCTTGCTCCAATATACCCTTTAGTAGTTTTTTGTTCGAGTAGGATAGCATTGCCATCGGCCAACCAAAAAGCTTATAGTATCAGGCTTATACTGTTGATTTAATAAGCCTGATGTTTCTAAATGATGCAAATCTAATTATTTTATTATGATTTTAAGGAGCGCTTTTTATTTGTGTAGAATCCCAATCGAATAATTCGGCTTCATTTTGCTTTTTCATAGCTTAAATCGCCAAAAATTAGATGTTATTTCGAGTTCTTTTTGGCTAAAAATTGGCCATATCTACAGGTCGGTTTTCAAAAACCCCTAAAAAAATGCAAAAATTTTACATTTGTAACAATCAGTAATACAAGTTGATATAAACTATTTTTATTTTTTTTGACGAAAATCGCATCACAAAACCGAAAAACCTCGGATATATCAATAGAGGGGTATTTGTAATTGATCCCCAAAACTGAAAATGCATAATAAAAAATAAAAAGTCAAACTAATCTAACCATTTTGCCATGAAAACAATGAAGAATCAAGCCAGCACAAGCAGCTTTAGCCGCTTTTCACATTTCGCAGATCAGTCGCTAACAGAACAGCAGATGAGATTCCTTATGGGTGGTGAGGATACTACAACTGGAGGCAGCACTGGGAGTAGCACTACAACTACAGGAACATCTGGAGGTAGTTCAACCGAACCTCCTGTTGGTGATGATAAAAAATATAGTGAAGAATAAATGCAAAAAACTATATAACCATGAAAACAACCAATTACCTAATGGAAAGTTATCTCGACTCCACCATCGACTTGGAGGAGAAGCAGGTTCTTGTCCATAGACTTAAACAGAATAGAAGTCTTGCTCAGGAGCTGGCCTTTAGAGATGAGCTAAATCACTTGGCAGGCGAGGATGATATTGCCATGTTAAGGCAAAAGCTTAACCTTGCGCACAAGCTGCAAAAGGTGGAGGAGTTTACCCCTATTCCCCATATTTCCCGAAGGCGAACCCGTCGAATTTTCTACGCTGCTGCCACAGTAACAGGCATTGCTCTTGGTGGCTGGGCAGTTATCTCGGGGAGTAACTCTGGAGTAGATTATGGAAAACTCTACGAGAGTTATTTCACGCCATATCCTCCGGTTACAATTTTCAGAGAAAGTAATGCCTTAGAACTCCAACGGGGTTTTGTAAATGCGATGAGTCTGTATCAGGCTACTCGATACAGTGAGGCGGCCATTGAAATGGAGAAACTTCTCAATGAGGATCCATCTTCCACAACCATAAGGTTTTACCTGGGTGTTTCATACATGAATCTTGAAGAATACTCAAAATCCCGGGAGAGTTTCGATCAGATAATAAACAAGGACCCTTTCTTTACTGAGCAGGCAATGTGGTACAAAAGTTTATGCTTTATAGCCGAGGAAGAAACCGATAATGCTATAGAAACTCTCGCTACTTTGAGTAACCAGAATACATCTTATAAGGCTAAAGCAGATAAACTATTGAGGAAACTAAAGTGAAATTAAGCCATTAATTGTAATCAAACAAATAAACCCCAAAAAATGATTAACGATTCTTTCTTACTAAAGGTAACCACAATGGAGCACAATGCTGCCGTAGCTACTCTTATCGAACGGCCCTATAGCATTTGCTACTTGGAGGCTGAGCGTAAGCTTACACATCTGTATCTGGAAAACGACACCCGTTTTACGATAAATGCCATGATTCAGGAGCTCGAGGATGTGCTTCCGCCAAATCTTTTCTTCCACTGCGGAAACTCATGCCTTGTTAATGTATCAAAGGTTCTAGAATTCTGGGCAACTGCTGAGCCAATTCTTGTTATTTCCTGTGGGCATATACTTCCAGTTCCACCAGGCGAGGTGCAGAATGTGCTCGATTTTTTAGGTAACGACAAGCTAAATTTGGAAAACAAGCCTAGAATTGTCGCCTTCCGTTAGAACACCCTTGCCTGATATACTCCCAAAATACCTGCATTCCGAAGATTTTTTCTTCGGATGTGGGTGTTTTTTGTTTTATGATTTTTCTGATTACTTTTCGGGAAATATCTTTAGCG
The DNA here is from genome assembly GCA_034003245.1 of Tenuifilaceae bacterium. Lineage (GTDB taxonomy): Bacteria > Bacteroidota > Bacteroidia > Bacteroidales > Tenuifilaceae > Perlabentimonas. The sequence goes on along the minus strand of JAVEYY010000001.1, from coordinate 174,372 downwards.
ATAAACTGTAACTGACCGATAAACAATCTATTATTGTCGATGCACTTTAGTAGACTAAAACTTTTGTTTTAGCTAAGTATTATTTAATACCTTTATGAGCTGGGACAAACAAATTCTTTTTGTTATGCAAACTTATTCTGTGTCTAAACCGGATAGTAATCTGTTCGGTCAAATCACCTTGTCGCCTTCTAAAAGCATTAGTAATAGGGATATTGTTATAAGGGCGCTAAAAAATTCTAAGTTCGATATTAAAACTGTTTCCGAAAAGGATGCCGCTAAAGTTTTTGCCGAGGAGATTCGCAAGGGTGAAGTAACTCTCGATGCAGGTGACCCCGCTAAGGCCATCCGCTTATTAAGGGCATTTTTAACCTATTTCAAGGGCGATTGGATTGTAACTGGCTCGGCCGAAATGCACAAACGCCCTGTAGGTGATGTGATTGATATGCTGCAGGAACTGGGGATTAATATTAGGTATATCGAACGGGAAGGGTTTCCTCCACTCAAAATTATTGGCAAGGCAATTAAAAGTAGTATAATTAGGGTCGATGCTGATATTTGTAGCCAGTTTATCAACACCTCACTTCTAATATCTCCTGCCTTATCTTCCGATGATGTGGTTGATCTTAAAAACCGAGTAATCAGTTCGCCTTATATTAATCAAACTTTACGATTGCTAAGGTATTTGGGGATAAATAGCAATTGGGATAAGGATGAAATTCTCATTGAACATGATCTGCACGCTGAATCAGCGCTTACAGTCGAAGCCGACTGGCTTTCGGCGAGTTACTGGTATCAGATGGCTGCTATTTCGTCGCAGCTCGATTTTTGTATAAATGGCTTAAATCCCGAAAGTGCTCAGAGCGATGCCATTGTAAAGGAACTTTTTGAACCGCTTGGGGTTAAAACAACTCCAACTTCCAGTGGTGTTAAATTATCAAGAACGGATCGGAAAATTAACCACTTTAAGTACGATTTTTCGAGCAACCCTCACCTTATTCCTACAATGGTTGCTACATGCATCGGAATAAATCTGCCCTTTAGCTTTGCAGGTATTGAGGTAATGAACTACTTTGAGCCTAATCGAAAAATGGCTTTGCAGCTCCATATGCAAAAGTTTGGGGCAAAGCTTACAATCGAGAAACGGGGGGAGTTTGAAACCATGCATTTTGATGGGAAAACAGTCTTGTCAAATGAGAATACCCTTGAATTTAATCACTTAGACGATCATAGGTTGGTGATGGCTTTGGCTGCCTTAACCCCAATGGGCTCAATCCTTTCCATCGAAAATCCACGATTGGTTTCCAAGTCATATCCTTGTTTTTGGGACGATTTGAGAAAAGTTGGCTTTACAGTGGAGTAGCATTTGCAGATATTCTTAAGAAGGGTAATCCCATTTTTGAATAATGACAAAGGATAGTAGATGCAAAACATTTCACTCACAAAATTTGTTTGGGGTCTAAAAGTTTGTTTATATTCTCCCCTTTTAGCACCTTTGAAAGGGATTTTAAAAACGTAAACCAAACGTATTTAACCCCATGCACAAATTCAATAACACCGAGATTGCCTTTGCCTGGCGAAGCGATAGTGCATTACGCAAGGCTAAATTTCTTTTCAAAACTATTTCATGGCCCTTGCTAGTTAATACCGGAAGCGTACTTCTGAAGATTGCCTTGGCAATACGTTTTCCCATTTCATGGATAGTAAAACCTACAATCTTTAGCCATTTTGTGGGAGGCGAAACTCTGCACGAAAGTATTCCAACAGTAAACGCGCTGGCTAAGTATGGGGTTAAATCTATCCTCGATTATTCAGTGGAGGGGAAAGGAACACCCAAAGCGCAGGAGGATGCCTATAAGGAGATATTGAACTCAATTCAGAATGCTGCCTCAAATCCCAACATCACCTTTTCGGTATTTAAGCCTACAGGCCTAATTAATGTTGATATTTTGGAGAAGGTAAGCTCCGGGGATTCACTCTCACAGGCCGAAACTGAACAATTCAATCTATTTAAGCAACGGGTGCATAATCTGTGTAGTATATCTGCCAATGCAAGTACCCCAATTCTTATAGATGCTGAGGACTCGTGGTATCAAAAGGCTTTGGATGATGTAATTAGCGACATGATGTTAGAATTTAACAAAGCCCAAGTTCTAGTGTATAATACGCTGCAAATGTACCGGGTCGATCGGTTTGATTTTTTGAAGGATGCCTTTAAAGATGCTTCCGAGAATGGATTTAAGCTTGGGATTAAGTTTGTACGCGGCGCGTACATGGAAAAAGAGCGGGAGCGTGCCGAAATTTTGGGTTATCCATCACCCATCCATCCCACAAAGGATGATACCGATAAGGCGTTCAACGAGGCCCAGGCGTTTGCCTTTGCTCACCTCGATATTATTTCAATATTTTGTGGAACCCATAACGAGGAGAGTGTTTTAAAACTTTGCGAGTTGATGGAGAAAGCAGGAATTAGCCGGAACGATCCGCGCGTAACTTTCTCGCAGCTTTTGGGCATGAGCGATAACATTTCGTTTATGCTAGGTCATTTGGGCTATAATGTTGCTAAGTATATCCCATATGGCCCAGTTCGCGAGGTAATGCCCTACCTTATCCGACGTGCTCAGGAAAACACCTCTGTTAAAGGGCAAACAGGAAGGGAGTTGTCGCTGATTAAGCAGGAAATTAAACGAAGAAAATCTTAAATTTGGCATCAGATTATGAAGTTCGAAAACGACCAAACGGTTATTAAGATTCAAATGCAGAAACGGATCATTGCCGTACTCTCAGCTGTACTTGTGGCATTACTTTTCTTTACTAATTTCGATAAGTTTTTGGTCGATTTCACGGGCTTACCCCGATTTGTTTTTGTAATCCTGTTTCTTTCGTTCTTTGTTCTATTCTACATTTATCATCTTGTTGCCGCATCTGCCTATATCTACTTTACCGATGAGGAGAGCAAAATTGTTCTACGGTTTTATCAGCTTAACCTGTTTAGCTCAGGCAAGATGTCGTATGAGATTCCCAAGCGCGATTTTACTGGTTATAAAATTGAGACAAAATATAGGAAGGTAAGGGAGAATCTTATCCTCTTCAGGGTTTACCAGGGATCGGTGGTTCGATATCCTGCAATCCCGATAACAGCTCTTACCAAGTCCGAGCGTAGCAAGTTACTTAGCAACCTAAATCAGCATATACCAAAAGCTAGTTAAACATCATTATAAGATAGGGATTGCAATTAAGAAAGTGCGCTTTGTGTAATGGATCAAAACCTGTTACAATACCAAATTGGTATCGATATGATACCCCGTATTGGTAGCATCAACGCCAAAAAACTCATAGCATACTGTGGTGGGGTTGAGGCCGTTTTTAGGCAATCGAAAAAAGCACTTACGCAGATTCCAGGGATTGGACAGGTTACTGCTCACGAAATTGCTAATCAAAGTATCCTCGACAGGGCAAAAGCGGAGGTCGATTTTGTGGTAAAACACAATATCAAAACCTATTTTTACCTCGATCACGATTACCCACAGCGTCTTCGCCAATGCGATGATGGGCCCATTGTGCTTTTCTCCAAAAGCAAAGTAAATCTAAATCTCGATCAAACAAAGGTAATTAGCATTGTGGGAACTCGAAGTATAACCGACTACGGGAAAACGGTGTGTAACCAGATTATTGATAGGCTGGTGCAAATTGGGCATAAGCCCGTTGTAGTTAGCGGTTTGGCTTATGGGGTTGATATTTGTGCACATAAAGCGGCGCTTAGGAACGAAACCCCAACAGTGGCAGTGCTGGGGCATGGCTTAGATCTTATTTACCCATCGGTTCATCGAAACATTGCCAAGGAAATTTATGAGCAGGGGGGCTTAATTACCGATTTCCCCTCCAAAACTCCCTTCGACCGGAATAACTTCATTAAGCGTAACAGAATAATAGCAGGCCTATCCGATGCTACACTGGTTGTTGAAAGTGCCGAAACTGGTGGATCTCTTATTACCGCAGATATTGCCCAATCGTATAACCGCGAGGTATTTGCCATTCCTGGCCCGGTAACTCATCAATACTCAAGGGGGTGTAATCTTTTGATCAAGACCAACAAAGCAGCGCTTATCGAAACGGCCGAGGATATCGAATTTCAACTTGGCTGGGAATCGCCTAAGGGCAAGAAGGTTGAGCAGCAGCTAACAATTCTGCCCACTTTATCCGATGAGGAGCAGAATGTTTACGATGTTATCCGCGAATTTGGGCAAGAGGTTATAGATGTTATATGTTTTAAAACAAAAATGCCCGTTGCCAAAGTCTCAGCCATTTTACTCAATTTAGAGTTTGCTGGACTAATAAAGTGTAGGCCAGGAAAGGTGTTTGCACTTGCTAAAAGTTTCTGAAGTGAAACCCAATGTTTTCTCCACAAAGCTTATCTCCTTCCAGAGTAATGTAAACATTTACTATGTTTGTACCCTCATTTCAGAAAATAAATGAAGTTATTCGATACGCATACCCATATTTTCTCCGACGACTTTAACCACGATCGCCATGAATCCGTTGCACGTGCAAAGGCAGTTGGAGTTAAGGGAATGATTCTGCCAAATATCGACAGCCACTCTATAGATGCTTTGATTAGAACATCGGAGCAATTCCCAAATTATTGTCTGCCAGGCATGGGGTTACATCCTACTTCGGTAAAGGAGAATTTTGCCGATGAGCTGCAAATTGTCGAGGAGTGGTTTGCCAAGTATAAGTTTTATGCAGTGGGGGAGATTGGAATCGATTTATACTGGGACAAAACCTACATTGCACAGCAAATGGAGGCTTTTCGCTTTCAGCTACGGTTGGCCAAACGGCTTGGGCTTCCTGTAATCATTCATACCCGCAATTCTTTCGATGAGGTTTTATCAATTGTCGATCAGGAAAATGATGAGCGTCTAAGGGGTGTTTTTCACAGTTTCACGGGGAATCTCGATAATTACAATCAAATCATTGCCTACGGGGGGTTTATGATTGGAATTGGAGGTGTGGTTACCTACAAGCACGGTGGTGTTGATAAGCTGGTTGGCCAAATGGACTTAAAGCACATTGTGCTCGAAACCGATTCGCCATACCTTTCGCCTGTACCCCAAAGGGGTAAACGCAACGAGAGCGAAAACCTGACATATACCTTGAATAGGGTTGCCGAGCTGCTGGACATTCCAGCCGAGAAGGTTGCTGAGACAACTACACGGAATGCATGCAAACTTTTTTCAATCGACTTCGACTAGCGTATGAGTAGCGAATCAACATCAATCCTGATTATTTACACCGGTGGAACAATCGGTATGAAGGAGAATCCCGAAACAGGGGCTCTTGCCCCTTTCAATTTCGATCAGATCCTCGACGAGGTCCCAGAGCTGCGAAAGTTTGGCTTTAACCTCGACACAATATCATTTAATCCATTGGTCGATTCAAGCGATATTACCCCAGAGTTCTGGGTTAGACTTGCGCATATTATTGAATCAAACTACATCAGTTATAACGGTTTTGTTATTCTTCATGGAACCGATACCATGTCGTTCTCGGCCTCGGCTTTGAGCTTTATGCTCGAGAATCTTTCAAAACCAGTTGTCTTTACCGGGTCACAGCTTCCCATTGGTAAGCTACGCACCGATGGCAAGGAAAATCTGATAAGTGCCATTGAGATAGCCGCTGCAACAAGCAATGGTCAGCCTTTAGTTCCGGAAGTCACTATCTTTTTCGAGAATCAGCTCTTTAGGGGGAATAGAACCTCAAAACATAATGCTGAGCACTTTAATGCCTTTCGTTCCGATAATTACCCAACCCTGGCGCAGGCAGGAATTAGCATTAACTACAGCTTTGCCTATATACACTACCCAACGCACGTGCGCGATTTGGTTGTTCACACCCAATTCGAAACGAGCATAGCTGTTTTGCCCTTGTTCCCGGGAATCACCCCATCTGTTGTTGATGCCGTTCTCGACACCAAAGGGGTAAAGGCCGTGATTCTTCAAACCTTTGGATCGGGTAATGGCCCAAGTTCGGAATGGTTCCTAAGGCGTATAAAAAAGGCAGTTAATGAGGGTATTCTAATCTTCAACGTAACTCAGTGCAAAGCGGGCGGGGTTGATATGGATAAGTACGACAATGGTTTGCGTTTAAAAAAGGCAGGGGTTATCAGCGGAAAGGATATCACATTTGAGGCCGCCGTGGCAAAGCTGATGTTTTTGTTGGGACAAAACCTCTCCTTTCAGGAACTCCAAAGTAAAGTACAAGATTCAATAAGCGGGGAAATATCGAGGTAGATGTGTTGGTTTAAATTTTTTTTTGTATTTTGCGCCCCTATTTTGGCAGCCCAAAATGCGCGTTTTACTGGAGAGATGGCCGAGTGGTCGAAGGCGCACGCCTGGAAAGTGTGTATACCTCACAAGGGTATCGTGGGTTCGAATCCCACTCTCTCCGCTTGTTTTTTGATAAAATAATGTAATTTTGTTTAAATAAATCCGATTGTAATAATTTAACGAATTCTAACCATGAAAAAACTATTTGCATTAATTGCAGTTACAGGAATGCTGATGTTTGGAGCATCAACCTCCATTTTAGCCCAGGATGAAACCGCAGGTACAGTTGACACAACTGCGGTTGAAACCGACTCTACCGTAGTTGAAGCCCCCGTTACTGCTCCTGCTGCAGCGGCTCAAGAAGAAGTGAGCATTCACAAGCAGCTTAAGACTAAATTCATCGAGGGTGGTCCCGAATTTATGGGTATCGTACTTTTAGTACTTATCCTAGGTTTGGCTCTTTCAATCGAGAGGATTATTTACCTTAACCTTGCAACTACTAATACCGAGAAGCTTTTAGGTAAGATTGAAGAGGCCATGAAGAACGGTGGTGTTGAAGCAGCCAAGGAGGTTTGCCGTAACACTCGTGGTCCAGTAGCCAGCATTTTCTATCAAGGTCTCGACCGTGCTGAAGAAGGAATCGATGTGGTTGAAAAATCTGTAGTTACCTACGGATCTGTTCAAATGGGACAGCTTGAGAGTGGCCTTACCTGGATTGCTCTTTTCATCGCCGTAGCTCCTATGTTCGGATTTATGGGTACTGTAATCGGTATGATCGCTGCTTTCGACGCTATCGAGGTTGCTGGTGATATTTCTCCTTCGCTTGTGGCAGGTGGTATTAAGATCGCTCTTATTACAACCGTATTCGGTCTAATTGTAGCTATTATTCTTCAGGTTTTCTACAACTACCTTGTATCAAAAATCGACAAGCTGGTGAACACCATGGAGGATGCCTCTATTAGCCTTATCGATATCCTTATGAAGTATAACGCAAAAAAATAAGACCTCATGTCCAATAAATTAGTCGCTTTAATAACAAAGATAATTTCTTGGGGGATAATGGGCTTATCCATTATTGTGGCGTTGGCATACTTCTTCAGAATTTCTGGAGCTGCGCCCGAAATGGAGGAAGTTATTGCTGCACCCTATATCAACTGGGCGATTGTATTGTTGTTGATAGCCGCTCTTTTGGCGGTGATCTTCCCTCTAATACACTTCATCCTTAACCCTAAGAACATTGCAAAAGTATTGGTTAGCCTAGGTGCGCTGGCAGTCGTATTTATACTTTCTTACCTTCTGTCGGATACAACACCTATAGTTACAGCTACTTCTGCATTAAATCCCGATTTCACTGATCCTAATGTTCTTAAACTTGCAGATACAGGCATTTTTGTAACCTATATCTTACTAGGCGTAGCTTTTCTTGCTCTCCTTTTAACAGGAGTTCGAGGGATTTTTAATCGATAAGCAAATATGGGTGATTTAATTATTACCCTTTTAAAAAAATAGTCACATGGCAAGAAAAACACCAGAAATAAATGGAGGCTCATTGGCTGACATTGCTTTTCTACTCTTGATCTTTTTCTTGGTTACCACCACCATGAACGTGGATACTGGGCTAGCTAGGATGTTACCCCCTATGCCCGAGGAGGACCAGAAGACGGATCAGGATGTAAATAAGCGAAACATTCTTACGGTTCTGGTTAACAAGAGCGATCGCTTGCTGGTTGGTGATGCACCTATGGAGGTAAGTATGTTACGTGAGAAAACTAAAGAGTTTCTCTCCAACCCTATGGATGATAAAAATCTTCCAGAGAAAACGCCAACTGAAGTTGAATTCTTTGGCACTGTACCTGTTACCAAAGGTGTAATCTCGTTGCAAAACGATAGGGGAACTTCGTACCGTATGTATATGTTGGTTCAAAATGAGCTGGTTGCCGCATACAATGAGCTCCGCGATGAGGTGGCTCGTACAAAGTTTGGCAAGGCATACAACGATCTCCCCGAAGATCAGCAGAAGGCAATCCAAAAGATCTACCCGCTCCGTATATCTGAAGCAGAACCCAAAAGCATAGGAGGACGAAAATAATGGCAGTATTAAAGAAAAAGGGAAGTGGTGAGTCCCCCGCAATCAACACTGCGTCTCTACCCGATATCGTTTTTATGCTTCTGTTCTTCTTTATGGTAAGTACTACTATGAGGGAAACCGAGATGATGGTTAGGGTAAAGCTCCCCGAAGCAACGGAGGTTGCAAAACTCGAGAAAAAGTCTCTAGTATCCTATATCCTTATTGGTTCACCCGCTCGTCAGTATCAGGCAATTTTCGGAACCGATTCACGTATTCAGCTCAACGATTCTTTCAAAACACCAGCTGACATTCGTGATTTTATATCTTCCGAACGTGAGGCTCTCAGCGAGCAGGACCGTGCATTCCTTACCACATCCCTAAAGATTGATGAGGAAACTCGTATGGGAATTGTTACCGACGTTAAGCAGGAGTTACGTAAGGCAAGTGCTCTTAAGATCAGCTATTCTGCTCGCAGAGCTACTAATAAATAGCTTTGTTAGCATCTACTCCATAGAAAAAGGCTGTGCCATTGCACGGCCTTTTCTTATATGGTAAACTTTATCCCCAGATATGCGTTAATTAACCAAAACAATCTTGAATGAGTATGGCACATCATCGACACAGGTTTCCAATCCTTATAATCCTGGTTTTGCTAGTCAACTTTGCAAGTTGCACCTCGCCCAATAGGTTACCTGAGGCAAAGTATGTTTTTTACTTTATTGGCGATGGTATGGGTGTTCAACAGGTGGCCTTAGCCCAAGCGTATTTGGCTGCTAAAAATCAACAACCGGGTAATGCTAAGCTAAGTTTTACGCAATTCCCGGTAACGGGATTAGCCGAAACCTTTGCCCAGAATCGATATATTACCGGATCGGCTGCAGCAGGAACAGCCCTCTCAACCGGTTACAAAACATCGATCAATACCATTGGATTAAACTACAACCATACAGATACCCTCTATAGTATAGCCCACTACGCTAAGCGTGCAGGTTTCAATGTAGGTATTGCTACAAGTGTTAGTATCGATCATGCTACCCCTGCAGCCTTTTATGCCCACCAACCCAGTCGAAATATGTACCATCAAATTGGTCATGACCTAGTAAAGGCTGGCTATCGCTTTTACGGCAGTGGCGGATTTAAGGATCCCGAGGGAGAGTCGTCGAAAAATCCCATGGGAAGTGTTATCGACAAGGGGGAGGAGTTCGGGTTCTTATTTACATCCAACTTATCGCTACACGATTCGCTGCTAAACAACCACAGCTCCATCGTATTCTCAGGTTCCAAATCGGCAAAAGGCTCTTCGATTAAGTACTCCATCGACACCGATAGCACCGACGTTACTCTTGCCGATATTACTCGGCTCGGCATCGATGTGCTGATGAATCCCGAAGGATTTTTCTTTATGATCGAGGGCGGAAAGATCGATTGGGCTTGCCACGACAATGATGCGGCTACTACGGTTCACGAAATAATTGCTTTTGATGATGCTATTGAAGTGGCCCTGGAATTCTACAGAAAATATCCAAACGAAACGCTTATTGTAGTTACGGCCGATCACGAAACTGGAGGAATGAGCATTGGGAACCGTGAATACCAATACGAGTCGAATGTTGCTCTGCTGGCCAAGCAAAAGCACTCACTCGAGGAGCTGAACACAGTATTTAGAGCATTTAAGGAGAGTCATGCGGGAAAACCTAGTTTCGATAAGGCTATTGCCTTTCTTAGCTCCGATCAGGTGGTGGGGTTATCGTTTCAGGATATCGACAAGCGTTACCTCGATGAGTTAAAGCTTGCCTACAATGCTTCGGTTGCACTTCAAACTCCCGAGCAAATAAAGGCTAACAAGGAAAAATATGGTTCCAAAGACCCCATGGCTGTTACCTCAGTGAGAATCCTTAATCATATGGCAGGTATTGGATGGACCTCTTTCTCGCATACCGCTTCACACGTTCCGGTGTATGCAAATGGCTCAGGACAGAATCTCTTCTCGGGCCAGATGGATAACACCGATATACCTAAGAGCATTGCTAAAGCCATGGGGCTTAGGTTTACTGGCTCTAAGTGATACTACCGTATCAGAATTAGATACTAAAACCGAATAGATCCCGGGCCATGAACTCGCATAGGGCAATTTTGACCGGTAAAAATCCTGTGCCGATCGGGGAAATGCCATTGCGAGTCCTCAAACGGCATTTACGAGTCCTCAAACGGCATTTACGAGTTCTCAAACCGCGATTGCGAGTCCTCAAAATGCAATTGCGAGTCCTCAAACCGCGATTGCGAGTCCTGTAAATGCATTTGCAAGTCCCAAGAAAGTCGGGTCTATTCAGTAAGCTGTGGGGTCTATTCAGTAAGTTGTGACAAGTGGGAGTACTTACCAAAGTTAACCCATAAAGCAAAGCTTAGTGAGCAGACCCCCTCTCCAATTCGACGAGTAGGTCTTATGTACTATCCCTAATTCTTCGGGATCCTAGCTAAAATATGGGTTTGTCTAATAGTTCATTTTGATGAACACCTAAATGACATTGATTAACTTTAAATCATATTGAATAAAAAAATAGGCACGCTAAGTTTTTTTTCTTAATTTTACTTACTAATCGTTCTTAGTTTAACCCTAAATAGTAACCAGTATGAAAAAGCTTGTTTTGTTTTTTATCTTTTCAGTTTGTTTTATAGGCTTAACTGCCCAAGATGTTAAGGAGAAAGTTCCATCAACCTACGACAGGAGCTCACTTACCGTTTTATTTGTTGATTTCGGATCCGAAAGCCATTGGCAAACTGCCAAATCAAAGATCGATTCGCTGGTTTTTTCCGATAAGTACGACAATAACAACATCGATTTTATGCTTATTAAGCCCTCGTTTAGCCGTGCCGAAGGGGGATTAAAAATGAGCGAAGCAATGCTTAACGAGCTCAAGAGCGCCAATGTTGGTCGAAAGATTATCGCTAAATGGTATAATCGTCAGCCCGATGGCACAATGGACATGGAGCTGGTACACCATCGTGGACGTTTTACGGCCACCGACGGCGATTTTCTTAGAGCCCAAACAAGTAAGCGCGGTAATGCTGCCCTCGAGGAGTTTGGTAACCGCTTAATCAACCTTAGCTATATATTGGTTGTCGATATATCAAATATCAAAACCATGGCCGAGGCAGGTTATAAAGGTCAAAAAGGATGGCAAGCCACAGCAAGTGGATACCTATATAAGATGGAATTCTCAGAAAAGACTCGCGATGCGTTTTATGATACATGGGTGTACGACGATGACACCCCTGAAGTAAAAGTTCAAAAAAATCGCTTATTCAATGAACTTGAATTTCCAATTGTAGCTGTTACCCAAAAATCATTATCTATTTCGGCTTCTCAATCCGAAGCCGACAAGGGAACAAGCCTTTTTGTTAAGCAAAAGTCAACCGACCAGCTAATGCAGGAGCTGGTGCAGAAATCATACGACGAGACTATATACCGTATCGAGATGGAGGTTGAGGATTTTAAGGTAAAAACTACGCTCTTTGCAACCCGTCCCCTTAGGGCTAAAATTGGTCTTAAAGAGGGGCTTAAAACCGACAACCGATTCTTTGCATACGAGTACGTGTACAACTCCAAAACAGGTAAAGCCGAACCCGTAAGGCGGGGGGTTATTCGTGCTGAATCTAAATCTAAGATTACCGATAACCGCAAGGTTGCTACCGGTGATATGGGAACATCAAAATTTTATCAGGTTGCAGGGCGTAAACTCGAGGCAGGGTTCACCCTTCAGCAGCAGAACGACTTTGGTATTGAGGTTACCCTTGGCCCTGAGATGGGCAGTGTAGGTGGTTTCTATGGTAGAGCTGATTTTCGGACTGGTCGTTTTGTGGGAATTAAAGCTTTATATGTGTACGGTGAGGGAGGTATTGATTCAGATGAATATCTTGGTGAAACCTATGGAATGTTGCGATACGGAGCCGGCCTGGCGAAAGGGTTGCAGCTTATGCGGAATATGGAGTTAAGGCCATATGCAGGCGTTGGAATTGAAAGCACCAGCTACAATGATGAAGATGTAAGTTCTCTATATGCCCGTGCTGGATTAAACTTGGCACTAAATTTGAGTCATCGTTTCCAGATTCTTGGAGGCGTTGGTTTATACCAGTTCATTGGTGAAGCTACAGACAGCGATAGCAATAGCCTTGGATGGACCTGGGATGATTACTTCCAGCGTAGTGGCTCATCAATATTGATTGGTGTTAAATTAGGCTTTTAAGGATTGTAAATTTCAAATAATTTGATAACCTAAATATTCCTACTATGAAAATGTTTCGCAATTTATCGCTCATCCTAATTCTTATCTTCTCCGTTGGCCAAATGGTTAATGCTCAGCAGAGATACTCCCGAAAGGAGAAGAAAGCTCATTACAACAGCGACTACAACTACGATGTACAGATTATGGGCGTTGGTCAGGATGGCACCAAGGTGATGAAAGTATCGGGTCATGGCAAAAAAGTTGAGGACGCTGTTATTGAGGCTAAAATGAATGCTGTAGCTTCAGTAATCTTTAAGGGTATCCCAGGTGGGTATGGTGCAGCTGCAACTCCTGCAATCCTTAAGGATCCTAATGCAGGTGAAAAACATGCCGAGTACTTCGAGAACTTTTTTTCTCCTGGAGGTAAGTACTTGCAGTTTATTACCATGACAACCGATGGTATGCCTAGCGGTCAGGATCGTATTAAGATGGATAAGGGCTTTAAAGTATTTATTTACGCTCAGGTAATGTACGATGCTCTACGCAAACAGCTCGAGAATGATGGTATTGCAAGAAAACTCGATGCAGGATTCTAATTTTTTTTAAATAGATTTTTCAAATTGTCTAACGACTGAAAACTAATTGATATGAAAAGATTATTCAGTTTACTATTTATCTCACTGCTGAGCATGGCTGTGTTTGCCCAGGCCAAAAAGCCAACCATTATGGTTGTGCCCAGCGATCAGTATTGCATAAGCAAGGGATATAAGATGGAGTTCGAGAGCATGGGAGCTAAGCAAACCCTTCCCGATTACAAGGCCGCCATGCAGAACGATGCCGATTTACGATTGGTTATCACAAAAATGGGCCAAATTATGGCCGACCGTGGTTTCCCTCTTAAGGATCTTGAGATGGAACTTAAGAATCTTGAACGCGAAGCTGCCGAAGCGGCCATGCTAATGTCCTCGTCATCTGGCTCGGAACTAGCGGAAAGTCCTGTTGATGCGCTCAAGCGTACTGCAAAGGCCGATATTATAATGGATCTTAGCTTCGAGATCAAGCCCAAAGGCCCCTCTAAGTATATAACATTTAACCTTAGAGGTCTTGATGCCTACACCTCAAAGCAGATAACTGGTGCCGCTGGTGCTGGAGCCCCTTCGACTGCAGCTTCTCCTGAATTACTTCTAGAGGAGGCCGTACTTAGCCATATGGATGGCTTTAACGCTGGCCTACAGAACCATTTCGATGATATGTTTGCCAATGGCCGTGAGGTTAAGGTCAATATTAGACGCTTTGCCAACTGGTTCGACAATCTTGAAACCTATTATACCCTAGATGGTGAGGAGTTAGAACTTCTAGAGCATATCGAGAACTGGTTCTATGATAATACTCAAGGACAGCGATTCAGCCTTTCCGATGCTAGCGACAACCAAATGCGGTTTGAGCAGGTGCGCATCCCCATGATGACAGTTGATAGCCGTGGCCGTGAACGTGCCGTAGACACCCGTAGCTGGCTAAGCGGACTAAGCCGTCATCTTCGCCAAAACTTTCAAATCGATTCAAAGATCTACATGCGTGGTTTGGGAGAAGCTTGGCTAATTGTAGGCGAAAAGTAATTGTGTAAATATGGTGTAAACCAATTTTATACACTTACTCAGCCTCTACGTTTATAATTAATTTTTAATGCAGAATACTGAAGATATTTTAAGAATTTTAACAATTTTTATTGTTACCTTTAACTTCGGTACAAGGTTTGTATAAAGAATGGAGGTTACACCCAAAATTATTCTAAATAACATCTCATGAAAAGATTCATAATTATAAGTGCAATACTGATGCTTGCTTTCTGCAACGCTAAAGCTCAGAGCAGCCTTGGAAAATCCGACGACCTTGGTAGGATTGCAATAGCAGCTATTGTACCCGATGAGGCTGGAATTCCAGGTGGGGCACAGCGAAATTTACAGAATAGATTAATGCAGGTGGCCAGCTTAAATGGCCTTGGGGCTACCGAGATGGCAGCACAGTTTGTAATGGTACCGATGGTATCCATTATTAACAAGGATGTTACTCCAACCGCACCCCCTCAGGTGTCGCTAACCATGGAGGTTACTCTTTACATTGTTGATATGCTTAGCCAAAATATTTTCAGCCAAACCAGCATTCAGGTTCGTGGCGTGGGTAATACCGAGGAGAGAGCTTATACCCAGGCTCTAAATGGAATTAACCCAAGGCATGGCCAGTTTAGAGGTTTTGTTGAAAAAGGTAAGGAGAAAATTGTTGAGTATTACAACTCCAAATGCGATGTGATAATATCCACAGCAAAAGCATTGTCGGGACAAAAGAATTACGGACAAGCCTTATACACCCTTATATCGGTTCCCGATGTTAGCCGCGAATGCTACGATAAGTGTATGCAGATATCACTCGATGTTTACCAGGAGTATGCCAACCAGATGTGTAACGAGTATCTTGCTGCAGCCCGTGCTGCTTGGGCCGGAAAAGAACTCTCAAAGGTTGAAGAAAATCTTGGCAAAATTACTCCAGATATGGCATGCTACCCACAAGCCGAGCAGCTAATCGCTCAAATTACAGCTACTGTTGAAGCCGAGGGAGCAAGCGCATGGAGCTTTAAGATGAAGAAATACGATGATAGTATTGATATTCAGAAGATGAAAATTGAAGCAGGACGTGATGTGGCTAAATCATGGGCTTACTACGGTGCTTCACAGAACTTCGACTGGAGTTGGCTTTACAAAAACTAAATGAATTTTTTAACCAAGTTTTACTAACAATTAATTTTTTAACCTAAATTTTTGACGATTATGAAAAAGTTTGAACTAACTAAGGCCCTTTTTGCAGTAGTTGTTATTGCAGGTGCATTCACACTAGCTAGCTGCGGTGGTGGAAAAAAATTAACCGATGGACTGGGAACTAAAATTGTTATCCCATGTAGCGACAACGATTTCCCCTCAACACGGACTCACTTCCGTGGAACTGGTATGGGCGAGAGCACAAACCTAAGCGCAGCTAAGCGTAAGGCTAGCACCGATGCAAGAGCTGCTTTGGCAACTGGTATTAACAGTACTATAAAGGCTGTTACCGATCGTTATACTCAAGACATTACCGTTGGTGATGCTAATGAGTTTAATGAGAAATTCGAAGACATGACCCGTTCAGTTGTTAACCAAGAGATTAACAACATGGCAACTGTATGTAGTGAAACCCGTCAGAAGGATGGAACTTACATCGTTTACGTTGCTGTAGAGGTTGCTAAGGACGAACTTTTGAACAAGGTTACACAAAGCATCAGCAAGGACGACAGACTCCGTCTGGATTATGACAAAATGAAGTTCGAGCAGATCTTCAACCAAGAAATGGAAAACCTAGCTAATCAGAAGTAGGGTTAGCAATATTCCAGCCAGCAATCCGGAAGGATTGCTGGCTATTTTTTAACAAGTATCACCTTTCACTTGTATTAAGCCATTTTTGCCCTCTAAGTACAATTTTGCTCATTCCAAGTATTGAAAATGGGCTCGTAAATACTAAATACCCTAGAATAATGAAACGATTGCTTCTTATACTTCTCCTTTCGCCCATAACCATTGCCTGCGTCGCTCAAACCAAGGTAGTAGAATCAAGCAGCAAAAGGAAACCCGCGTGGATCAATGGCCTTGAGAAGGACTATATTATTACCTCAGGAAGCGGGTCTACCGTTCAGGAGGCTCAACAGAATGCTCTTAACATGGTTAAGGAGCAAATTGTTAGCTCGGTGGCCGAGAATGTGCAAACCACATCGGAGATGAAGGTTGAAGAGAATACCGTGAACAAGGTGTCTACTTACCTCGAGAAATTTGCCACAACTACTACTACAACATCTGGTCCCGTACCGTTTCTCCAGGGAATCTCTTTAGCTAAAGTTGAGGAGTTTTACTGGGAGAAGACCGAAAATAAGGCCAGCCGATCGGTTAGGTTTGAGTATCACCTAAAATATCCATTCCCCCGAACCGAGATTTGGAAGTTGGTTGAGGAGTTCAAAAAGCGCGACGTTGAAATGACCAAGCAACTTGATGAACTTTTTGCCGCGGCCGATAATATTTCAAATATCGACGACATTGAAAAGAATATTGGAGAACTCCGTATCCTTGCCGATTACTTTATGGATAGCCGAAAAGATAAGGCTAACCTTGGCATTACACGATATCAAGCTTTATACAAAAGCATTGAACTGGTTGAACTGGAGAGCGGATTGGGCGAGTTAAAGTATGCTCTTCGCTTGGGAAGCCGTTTTGTTCAGACCGCGCGTCGTCCTCAAACGCGTTCGGAGTGTGCCAGAATAACAAGCACTATCAACAATAATGATCACACCATAATCAAGTACGATTATTTCAATTGCTACGAGGATCCCGAGAATAATATTCTCGTAACCTACCGATTTGGCAATAACAACGTACAGAAAAACTTTTATTTTGATATTACCGCCGATAAGGCTGCTATTTTTGTTAATGAGCCAATTAGGCTAAGCGCTGCCGCTATTGCTGATGGTATAGTTAGCAGCTCATCGCTGAGCATTACTGTAGTAGCCAAGTATGATGCTCCTTTTACCATTGATAAGGTAGAACTAGAGCTTCCAGGGCAGGCACCAATAACCATTGAGAATGTTCAGCAAAGTTACTCGGGTAAAGGTAATCACGCATTAACGCTTAATGTTTACCAACCCCTTTCCATTGAAAAAACTTCAACATCGGGGCAACGGATTGCTATGTTATCGGGGTACATTCATTTTAGATCCGATAAAACCGGCGAGAGGAAAACCTACAGAATCTACAATCACACATACACTACCAACTGGTAGATTGCTTACCGGAATTCAAGAGAAAAGCTGACCACGGGTCAGCTTTTTTTATTCCTTGTAGGCGATTAAGTCGAATGGCACTTTTATGGTTTCGGAGAAATCCTTGCCTGCCTCCTTCATGTCGATATCGTCATCGGGGTAATGCCAAATAATTTTCACCTTGCTCGTTTTGTTGTGAATTGATTCAAACTTCTTTAACAGTTGGAAAAGTATTTTTGAGCTGGGGGTGTTGTAATAGATCATCCTAAATGTAATAGTAGTAGCTTCGGCGGGAGACTCCAGGTAGTGATTTATCCAATCAATTATTGGCTCAAAAAATCCCTTAGCATCCTCGGGAAGTGAATTGCCTGAGATTTCTAGCTTTCCTGCTTTTTTATCAAGTAGCACCTCTGGGTACTGGCTTGTGCCTTTAATCGAGAGAACATCCATATGAGGTTATTATTGAGTTATACAAACAGATATAAAGATACAAAATATTTCAACAAAAAATCACGTGCCAATTAATTATCAACAAAAAATAGATTGTGAAGTTTATGCTAGGATTAACTTTTTTCCTGAAAAAGCACTAGTTACTCTGGGAAATAGATTTTCATTTCACACCTGCTGCAGTTAAAGTGTAGAGGATACTTTTGATTATTATCCTGCAAAAAATACTTCACCTGTCCCGGACCTTTAGTTCCGTCGCATAACCCCAACTCTGAGAGAATGCAATAACGTGTTGTCATAACTTCTTTACCATAAGGGAGGCTAGCTAGTTCAAAAGCCTTCTCCAATTGCTCAACACCATGCTTTTTGTAAAACCGTTCCGCTAATTTATTGCTGATATTTGCCTTATATGATAGCTTTTTCTCGGGGTAAGGGGTTGAATTTGGTTCAATTATTTTTCGTTTAACTGGATGAGAGTCTACTCTTCGGAGAGTGTGTTGCTCAATCAGTTTCCTTCGGAATTCATTGATTTGCCCAACAGATAAAAAGGGAACTGACTTGCCATCTAAAACTACCCCAATATCAAAAATATTGTATGCTGTGTTCCCTGTTTTGGAAAACTGCTTTTTGATTATATCTATCATCCTTTCGGTCGAATTTGCAGGCGATCCATTATGCTGAAATTTGATATGAGTTTTCACAGAATCTTCGTCGCAAATCGATACTTTTATGTATTGTTCAGAAAACTCAACCTTAACTGAGGCATCAATACGTCGCCTCGATGTGTTGTCATTTTTTAAGGTTTGAGAAAAATTATGATCATAGTTTCTGTAAATGTTGGTACCCATCGGAATATTTACGGGTTCGCTTGGGTAAATACGATCTACCTCAACTCGGTTTACCTTGAATCCCAAAAGCTTATCATCCCTATCAAAAAAACAGAGCCCATCGTTATTATTTATCTCTATTGTTGACTTAATGGAGATAAACTCCTTTGTGCACGAGACAACCTGCCCAATAAGCATACCTGTTGATTTGGGAGTATTTAACGATGCCATATTTACGCTGCGTCCTTTGGCAAAGTAGGAGGTATAGCCACGGTTAAATGTGCGATTTGGTTCTGGTGAAAAGGAGTAGACACATTTACCCGATGATGCTTTACTCAAATTTGAATCCTGTTCCAGGATTTTGTCGAGAATTTGTCGGTAGTGTGCGGTGATATTTTTTACATATCCCATATCCTTAAGCCTACCCTCAATCTTAAGCGATGAGACTCCGGCATCGACAAGTGCTCTTATATTCTGCGATTGGTTAAAATCTTTGAGCGATAAAAGATGCTTATTATTGGCAATTAGTTTCCCCGTGCTATCAACTAAGTTGTACCTGGAGCGGCAGGGCTGGGCACATTCGCCACGGTTAGCGCTCCGACCAGTTAATGCATGACTTAAGTAGCACTGTCCGCTAAAGCTAACGCATAGGGCACCATGAATAAATGCCTCGAGTTCAACTGAAGTAGAACGTCTAATCTTGCTAATTTCCATTAGCGATAACTCTCGGGCCAGAATTACCCTTTGGATACCAATGTCTTCTAGGAACTTCACCTTTTCCACGGTAAAGTTATTTGTTTGAGTACTTGCATGGAGTGAAATTGGTGGTAAGTCCATTTCTAGAATCCCCATATCCTGAATTATTAAAGCATCGGCACCCATATTGTGGAATTGATGTATTAGGTGCTGTACCTCATCCATCTCACTATCGTAAAGGATTGTATTAAGCGTAATGTACACCCTTGAATGGTACAGATGTGCGTACTGGATAAGACTTTCTAAATCATTCAAAGGATTTCCTGCCGCTTCGCGAGCTCCAAAACTTTGGTAACCAATATATACAGCATCGGCACCATGGTTAATGGCGGCAATCCCAGTTTCCAAATTTTTGGCTGGGCACAATAATTCTATTTTATTATGAGTGGACATGCAGCAAATACGTGAAAAAGCTTATTGCAAATTAGCTTGATGTATCTATATTTATTGATTTTATAGCGGGTTATTTAGCATTTACATAATGCCTGCAATCGGGTGGTAAAGATAAGCATAAGTGACAAACTTTTTGCTTAAGGTAAATGTGTGAACTTTCTGGGTATAGATTAACTAAACGATATGCTATGGAGCAGGATGATTTGAAGATGGAGTACTTCCGAAGTAAAATTCAGGAATTACTCAATGAGCACAGTATTGACAAGGATACACTTAAGAGAAAATCTATCGAGGAGTTGTTTGAGGATATTAGTATTTACCATCAGGAGCTGGTTTACCAGAATCAGGAACTAAGGAGAATCCAGGAGGAACTTACGGTGTCGAAGCAGCATTTTGTGGATTTATTCCAGAATGCTCCAGTGGGGTATGTCGTGTTCAACGAGAAAAATATTATCGAGTCGGTTAACACCTCTTTCGCAAAGTTGGTAGGCATTCCCGTGGGAGATTTAAAGGGTAGCAAGGTTACCCAGCTTATTGCACCCGAGTCACAGGACAGTTTTTTTATACATACTCAACACCTACTCAAAACAGGGATTCCAAGTAGCATAAACCTAAGCATTTATTTGCCACAGGTTACGAAAACTGTAATATTAGATAGTAATCGGCTTAGGGATGGCGAAAAATATCTTATTCGGTGTGCAGTTACAGATATCACAAATGAAATTCGGTATCAGGCCGATTTAAGAGAAAGGGTAAAGGAGTTGAACTGTCTGCTTAAAATCTCGACCCTAACAAGTGATGGAGATAAGCAAGCTGAGGAGTTTTTGCAGGAGGTTATCACTATTGCCAAAGCCTCATTTCGTTTTCCTGAGAGTATTGGTATGCAAATTACCCTTGGCGATCAGGTTCTGTCGTCCGATCAATTCAACAGCAAGTCGGTTCATCTTAACGAGCCTATTATGCAGGCTAATGTTCAAGTTGGGCAAATTGTGATATCGTGCAATAGGACCGAATCCTGTTCGGTGGATTTGCTGCACGAGGAGCGAGAGCTAGTGGCTGCAATTGCCAGTCAAATCTCCTTGTTTTTTACCAAGCAAAAGGCCTACTGTAAGTTAAGGGAAAGGGAGCATTACTATCGTACAATTCTTCATGGCTTGCATGAGGGTATTTTAGTAATCGACAGAAATTATGTTATTGCCGATGTTAATAACAATTATGTCGAAAAATCGGGATTAACCCGCGAAGAGATTCTTGGACGCAAATGTTTTGCAATTACTCATGGTTCTAACAAACCCTGCAGTTCATTGGGAGAGGTTTGCGAGCTGATAAACGTTTTTAATACAGGAAAATCGTGCACCTATATCCACGAGCACGTTGGGTCAAACGGTGAGAAATTGTTTGTCGACATCATTCTTTCCCCAATATTTGATGAGAATGGCCATGTAAACCACGTGGTTGAGACTACACGTGATGTAACAGAGTTACTTAGAACTCAAGGAGCGATTCAAGATAGCGAGGAGAAGCATAGGCTCTTGGTTACGCAAATGCCACAAGGGCTTGCTTTACACGAGGTGATTAAGGATAATGAGGGGAATGTAGTCGATTATCGCTTTACGGATGTAAATAATGGGTACGAGAATATTACCGGTTTAACCCGCGAACGGATTATCAATAAAACCGTACGCGAGGTGTTGCCCGACATTGAGCAGTTCTGGATCGATATGTTCGGTAAGGTTGCAACAACGGGAGAGCCCGTTAACTTAGAGAGTTACTCAAAACCACTTGCGAAGTTTTTCAAGGTGCATGCCTACTCTCCAGCAAAGGATCAGTTTGCGGTTATTGTAAACGATATAACTCAAGAAAAGCAATTACAAGCAGACCTTATCCAAAGCGAGGAGCGTTACCGAAGTTTGTTTGAGAATAGCCATGCCGCCATGCTTATTATCGACCCTCGGAACGGGGGTATTGTAGATGCAAATCCTGCTGCAGTTAAGTTCTATGGGTGGGATAGGGAGCTGCTGATAGGGATGAACATTGGCGATATTAACACACTACCAGCCCATGAACTTTCCATTCAGTTGGAACAAGCGGTGGCGAGTCAACGACGGCATTTTGTTTTTCAGCATCGCTTACAGGATGGATCAATTAGAGATGTTGAGGTTTTTAGCGGCCCGATTATGTTTAACGATCGAACCGTTTTGTACTCGCTAATTCACGACATAACCGATAAGTTGAGGGCGGAGGAGGCGCTCTCCCTAAGCGAGCAGCGCCATAGAAGGTTAATTGAAACCACAAAGACAATTTTCTGGGAGTTCGATCTTGTAGCAGATAGGTGGGTTTACCTCTCGCCTCAGGTTGAGCGATTTCTGGGATTTGCTCCCAACCAATGGGTTAACTTTGAGTTTTGGGCCAATCGTATACACCCCGACGATAGGGACACCACAATCTCTACCTGCAAGTTGGCCACTTCAAAGGGACAGGATCATGAGATGGAGTATCGGTTTTTAACTTCTGAGGGAAGTGTGGTTTGGATTCGAGAGGAGGTGAACGTTGAGCTAAACAACGGCAAACCCTTTAGGCTTAGAGGTACAATGATGGATATAACCATACGTAAACTTGCCGAACTTGCCCTGAAGCGAAGTGAAGAAAAGTTCCAAAGCCTGTTCAATAATTTATCCGTTGGTGTTTCGTTGCTAAGCAAGGATTTGAAAGTGTTGCAGGTTAATCCCCAAATAAGCAAATGGTTTCCCAATGCCGATTTTAGTACGAATCCATTCTGCTATTGCGCGTTTGGATCTCCCCCTCCGGGTGAGCCCTGCGCCGAGTGCCCAGTGTTAAAAACCTTTGCCGATGGCAAAACCCACGAAACAGAGCACGAAATGAAAACCCCCTTGGGAACCATGATTTACAGGGTTGTTTCTACGCCAATTCTTAACGACAAGGGTGAGGTGGAGGCTGTTGTGGAGATGCTGGATAATATTACGGAACGAAAAAGAGTGCAGGACGCCCTTCGCGAGAGCGAGCATAAGTACCGGATGCTTTTCGAAACCATGGAGCAGGGAGTTGTTTACCAGGACGAAAAGGGTCTCATAATTTCAGCAAATGGTGCCGCTCAACGAATTCTTGGGCTTACGCTCGATCAGATGCAGGGACGTACCTCGGCGCACCCCGAATGGAGGGCTATTACTGAGGCTGGTGAAACCCTTCAGGGAGATCAGCATCCCGCCATGATAGCTTTACTTACAGGAAAACCCGTTACCGGGAAGGTAATGGGCATATTTCATCCAACAAAAAAGGAACATAGATGGATACTGGTAAATGCTATTCCAGAATTTATCGAGAATAGTGAAAAGCCCTATAGGGTGTATGCAACATTTACCGATATTACCGACCAAAAAAAATATGAGCACCAGATTAAAGAGCAAAAGGATTTCCTCGAAACCCTGATGCAAACCATTCCAAACCCCATTTTCTATAAAAATATTTTGGGAAAATATTTGGGTTGTAACAAGGCTTTCGAATCATTTATGGGCCTTTCGCTTTCACAATTGGTGGGGAAATCGGTCTTTGATGTTGCACCTGCCCATTTAGCGCAGAATTACTGGGAAAAAGATCAGGAGCTACTGGCGACGCTAAATACACAGAGCTACGAGACTTTTATTCAGTCCTCAACCGGTGAGAATAGGTCTGTAATATTTGATAAAGCCCCCCTTATTGACTCCAAGGGCAATCCCATGGGTATAATTGGAGTTATTACAGATATAACCGAAAGGAAAAGGGCAGAGGAGGAAAACCAGATCAATGCGGAACGCCTTAAAGCTATAGTTCGAATTTTTGAGCAAAAAGTGGACAGCACAAGCGAGATACTGAAATTTGCCCTCGATGAGATTTTATACCTGACAAACAGCAAGGTTGGGTTCGTTTATCTGCGCGATAAGCTGACCAGTGAGTTTAAACTTAAATCTTGGGCACAGCACAGAGATGCTGATATACCTCAACTAGCACCACGAGAGGCATTTGACTCCACTGATGCAGGTGTCTTGAGCGCTGTTGTCCTCCATGGCAAAGAGATGGTTGTCAATAACCCAGCACAGCAGTTAATTTTTGATATCCCTACTGATCAGGTTTTTCTAAATCGATTTATCTCTATCCCTATTATTGATAGTGAAAAAGTTATTGCTGTTGTGGGGATGGCAAATAAGGAATCGGATTACAGCGAAACCGATTTAAATCAGCTTAAACTTCTGATGGCTTCGGTGTGGGGCATGCTTCAGCGTAGGGCTGATGCTGAAAAAATTTCGATGCTTTCGGTTGCAGTAGAGCAGAGCTCAGCGTCAATTGTAATTACCGACAAAAAAGGAACTATTGAGTATGTAAACCCCAAGTTTACACAAATTACAGGTTACTCCTTTCAGGAGGCGATTGGCCAAAATCCCCGCGTGCTAAACTCAGGTTTTCACAATAGAAACTTCTTCAAGGATCTATGGGGTACAATTCTGTCCGGGAAAGAGTGGCGGTGTCAGCTGGTAAATCGGAAAAAGGATGGAAGTCTCTACTGGGAGTCGGCTTCTATTTCCCCCGTTAAGAATAGCAAGGGCAAGATAATCAACTTTATTGCCGTAAAGGAGGATATCACCGAGTTAAAAAAAGCCGAGGAGGCTCTTCGCGATAGCGAGCTTAAGCTACGGAGAATGATAGAGCAGTCGCCCGACGGCATTGTCCTCGCCGATGAGAATGGGAGAATAGTTGCCTGGAATAAGGCTCTTGAGACCGTTACAAATATATCTGCCGACGTGGCCTTGGGTATGTTTGTTTGGGACTTCCATAAACTGTTACCCTCCATCAACGGCCATTCACCTTCCGATGACATGCTTAAGCGGGTCACCATGGATATGCTTAGCACAGGCAAGTCGACTAGTT
Organism: Tenuifilaceae bacterium; assembly: GCA_034003245.1. Taxonomy (GTDB): domain Bacteria; phylum Bacteroidota; class Bacteroidia; order Bacteroidales; family Tenuifilaceae; genus Perlabentimonas. The sequence goes on along the minus strand of JAVEYY010000001.1, from coordinate 149,584 downwards.
TTGCCACCAACGTGGTACACGATGTATGCTTTGCCGTGAACGATGAACCAGCATATATCCAGCTTACGGTTTTTGTGATTCCCGTTGAAACCGGGAATATGCTTGCCTGTTTTGTGCGAGATGTTACTCTCCAGAAAATGGCTGAGCGAGCTGTACAGGAGCGAGAGGAGCGGTTGCAGGCAATCTTCGACAATTCGACCCAGTCGTTCGTCATCTTTAGCCCTAGTTTAACGGTTCAAGCCTTTAATCATGTGGCCAAAGAACGTGGAAAGCACCTGTTTAATACCGATTTTGAGGTAGGTAAGTCGATTTTTGAAATCTACCCACCCGAGTTAACCGCATCATTGGAAACCTATGGCGAAAAGGTCATGAAAGGTGAAACTCTCAAGTTCGAAGTTCCTGTTGCCGACTCGGCTGGGAATAAGTTTTGGTTCGAGCTCCACTTCTCCCCAGTTTTCGATGATAAAAAGAGTGTAAATGGCATCTTTTTTAATTCCATCGATATAACCCAGCGAAAACTTGCCGAGGAATCCATGACTCGTTCACTCGAAAAAGAGAAGGAGCTTAGCGAGCTCAAATCGCGGTTTGTGTCAACCGTCTCGCACGAGTTTCGTACACCCCTTGCCAGCATTTATTCAAACTCTCAGCTTTTACACCGATACCACTCTAAGTGGGACGATGAGAAGAAAAATCAGAGTTTCATGCGTATCTATGATTCAGTGAATATGATGACCGGAATGCTCGAGAATGTGTCTCTCATCGGAAAGGAGCAGTCCGGTCGTTTTACTTTCCGTCCCGAGAACCTTAACCTCAACGAGTTTGCCTCACGTATTGTTGAAGAGTCGCAGCTTACTCTCAACACCACCAATAGGGTGCTACTTACCATTCAGCGCGACTTTACTCATGTCCTGCTCGACCAGGTGCTTCTTCGCCATATCTTAGTTAACATTATTTCTAACGCCATTAAATACTCGCCCAATGCCGAACAGGTAAATTTTGTGATACAAGAATCGAAACGTTTCATCGAATTCTCCGTACAGGATTTTGGGGTAGGAATTCCAGAAGATGATCTCAATAAAGTTTTTGACCCATTCTATAGAGCGGCCAATAGTGAGGACTTTTCGGGTACAGGGTTAGGGATGACAATTGTGAAGCAGTGTGTCGATACTCACGGTGGATCCATTGAGGTTAAGAGTACTTTGGGCAAAGGTACTCTGGTGAAAGTTTGGTTACCCCACCGGCCGATTTAACCGTTTTTGTTGTTTATTAGTGTTCGCGTATGAGAAAAAATCATGTTCTGCTAATCGAAGATGATCATGCATTAAGAGACTCAACCTCGATGTTTTTACAGGAAGAGGGATATGAGGTATTGACGGCAAAGAATGGGCTCGAAGGCGTTGAAAAAGCCTTGGAGCACATACCGGATCTAATTCTATGCGATATTTCAATGCCCCGTATGAATGGTTACGAGGTTTATTCTATCATTTCACAGAACTCTGCCACTGGTTTTATTCCCTTTATTTTCCTATCGGCCAAATCGGAACGAGAGGATATTCGTGTGGGAATGCAGATGGGGGCCGACGATTACATCACCAAACCATTTGATTTTGATGAGCTGCTCAAGGCCATTGAACTCCGAATAGCCAAACGCGAGAGGTTAATAAATGCTACGGAAAATGGTTTTAAAGCCATTCTCGACAGCACACTTACAGGCATTCTTATCTTTCAAGACGATCGGATTTCTTTCACCAATAGTAAGTTGGGGAAAATATTTGGGTACTCGCCCGAAGAATTTCTTACCATTGATGTTTTCAAGTTAATTGATGAGGAATACAGAGAGGTTTTTGAGAGTAAAGTTAGGCGTTGTTTAAAGGGCATTCAGCGTAGCTTTAACATGACCTGTAAGGCTTTTACCAAAACTGGTGAAATTGTAAACATAGATTGTTGGGGAGGATTATCAACCCTTAATGGCAACAATGCGCTAATTGCAAATGTAATCAATATCGATGAGTATCGCCAACGGGCCGAGGTGCAGCTTAAGGGCCAAACAAATGAGTACTTACTCGAAAAAATTGAGAGCAGAAATATCGAAACGCCTGCCGAAAGTCCAACCAATGAACCCCTTAATCCTCATAACCTCACCACTAGGGAGATTGAAATACTTCAGCTAATTTGCCGTGGGCTCACAAATCATGAGATTGCCGAGAAGCTTTTCCTAAGCGTTCGAACGGTCGATACTCATAGAGGTAATTTGCTAAGCAAAACTGGGGTCTCCAACACTGCTGGATTAGTTGTGTACGCCATAAAGCACAACCTATTCTCGCTCGAGAGTTAATCTCACATAGATTCCAAGCCCGTATTACCGTAGAAAAGCGTACTTTTTACCAAGATGCTTATTTAGTCCTTTTTGCTGATGTTTTTGGTTCGTTAGTACTGCAATTTTGCAAAAGAAATTGCTAACACTAATATTCATTACTATGAGACTAAATAATATTTCATTAGGCAAAAAGTTTGCATTAGGGTTCGGAACAATAACCCTCCTGTTGGTGCTAATTGCCATAATTTCGCTTCTGGGATTTAGGAGTGTTCTCCAGTCCGCCAACGAATCGATTAAGAGCGACGACTTTAGGGCTCAATTGCTCCAGAGCTATAATGCGCATTTGCACTGGTCAAAGGAGCTTAGCCAGAGTATCTATGCGGATCAGGACAATAGGGTGAAAGTTGAACTAAACCATACGCTATGTGCCTTTGGCCGTTGGTACTACGGCGAATCGCGCCGTGAGGCAGAGGTGCTGATTCAAAATCTAGCCCCTGTTATGAGTCAAATGGAGGAACCTCACAAGCTTTTGCATCAAAGTGCGGGTCATATTAAAAAGTTAATTGAGGAGGCAACCGACGAGGAGTATCAGGTTGCTCTAAGGGCTGCACAGCAGTATTATCACCAAAACACGCTCAAGTATCTAGATCAGATTGGTGTACTGTTCAACCAAGCCATTGCGCTTGCCGATCAGCAATCAGATATCACACACGAGGAGGTGTATATCACTTCTAATGCATCTCGTACATCAACATTCTACATTGCACTAACAGCATTACTGTTGGCCATATTAATTTCTGTTTCACTTACCCGCAGCATACTGCGAGATGTGAGAACGGGTATTGCGTTTGCCCAGCAGGTGGCAAAGGGGAATCTGATGGCCGAGCTGGGGCATCATTCAACGGATGAAATCGGTGAGCTGTTAACGCATTTTGAGAGCACTGTGAACAAGATTAAGGATGTTGTCCAGCGTGTAAGCCTTGGATCCGATAATATGTCATCGGCATCGGAGCAGCTAAGCAGCACATCACAGGAGATGTCGCAGTGGTCAAACGAGCAGGCTGCTTCTGTCGAGGAAGTTTCTTCATCAATGGAGCAGATGGCTGCTAATATTGAGCAAAACTCCGATAATGCGCAGCAAACCGAAAAGATTGCGTTATTGGCCGAAACCGGGATGCAGCGGGTTGAGCAAACCGCATCCGATAGCCTAACCTTTGTGCGAGAAATTGCCGATAAGATTTCGATAATTACCGACATTGCCTTCCAAACAAACCTACTGGCGCTTAATGCCGCTGTTGAAGCGGCCCGGGCAGGGGAACATGGACGTGGATTTGCTGTTGTTGCAGCCGAGGTCCGCAAGCTGGCCGAAAGGAGCAAACTTGCTGCAGACGAGATAAATTCTCTTTCTAAAAGAACTGTAACAACAACCGAGGAGGCAAGCAAGCTGGTACACGAACTACTTCCGGAAATTAACCGTACTGCAAAACTTGTTCAGGAGATTTCGGCAGCAAGTGCTGAGCAAACCACAGGTGCTGACCAGATAAACTCAGCCATTCAGCAGTTAAATCAGGCTACACAACAGAATGCTGCTGCCAGCGAAGAGGTGGCTACCAGCGCAGAAGAACTCTCGGCTCAAGCCGACCAGCTGCGTGAGATTATTAGCTTCTTTGAGGTAGATAGAAGCAATATTTCGTTCACAGCTAAGAAAACCAGCGTAAAAACATCTGTCCAAAATGGTGTTTTTAAAAGTGTTAACAATGGACACCAATCATCAACAGCAAATGGAAATGGTACCCATCTAGCATTCAAAGCTAAGGAAAATGGTTCGCCCACTTCAGCTGGAATATCGGTAAAATCGAAAGGTGTTGTGATAAATCTAGCAAAATCTAACGGCGATGAAGGCTATGAAAAATTTTAATTACATTCTGATACCCATAAAATGAAAACTATATTGGTAATAGACGATGATCCCATAATGCGTGAAACCATTCGCGATATACTTCAGGTTGAGGAGTTCAATGTTGTTCTGGCATCCAATGGGAAGGAGGGAATGGCTTTTCTCGATATCCTCGAGGTAGATATGATTCTAACTGACGTATTAATGCCCGAGAAGGATGGAATTGAGGTTATCATGGAGGCAAAAAGGAAGTTCCCCAAAATTAAGATTTTAGCCATTTCGGGTGGTGGGTTCATTTCGGCAAAGAATTACCTAAAAATGGCTCGCGACCTGGGCGCTAATGCCTCTGTAATGAAACCCTTCGACATAGATGATTTAGTGAATAACGTTAATAGGTTACTGGGCGAAAATGCTTGTCCCGAAGTTCGCTAAATCCTCAACCTGCTAATCTAGAATTAGTATTAATTACAACATTACTAGGAAGTATTTCGCATTAGCATAGTGTTTTACAGAATATCATTATTGTACACTGGTGTTAAACATCCATATTAGGTGAAAAAGCTGATTTCCTATTTTATTGGATTCAATATTTTCGTGTGTTATAATAAATGAAATATCTATGGTATTTTTTAAGTGGAACTCCGAGTTCGAGAGTGGGAATGATATAATGGACAACGACCATAAAGTGCTGGTGCAGTTGATTAACGATTTATATGTTGAGATGGCAAGAGGCGATGGTTCTGTTGTGGTCGAATCTGTTATCGAGAAGTTGGTTGACAATTCGAAGAATCATTTTAGGCGCGAGGAGAAACTGATGAAATCGCTAAGCTATCCCGATTTTGAAAAACACGAGTTGGAGCACGATGCTTTTATTGCTAAAGTTTCTCAATGTTCCAGAAATATTAAAAGCGATTCAGTTACCACAAACCTGGCTCGTTTTCTTAAAGATTGGCTGGTTAATCATATTCTCTCGTCCGATAAGAGATTTGCTAGTTTTATGGAACTTAAAATGATAGCTGGCTAATGTACAAAATGAGGGGAATTTTTAATTTACATATTCTATTTAATAGTTGTGGTGAATGTAACATTATTCTTAACTTTAATGTACTAGATAAAATCCTTAACCCTATGGGTACCTAAAGGGTAATGTTATTCAGCCCTTTTATGGGCATCAAAAAGAAGTTGTTAACTAAACCTCTCAACAATGAACTCATTCAAGAACTGGTCAATTGCGCAGAAAACAGGAGTAATCCTGGGTATCCTAATCGGATTTGCATTCGTAACCTTTATCTTCTTTAGGGTTAATAATCTGTCTACTAGTAGTTACATGGTAGAGGTTGCCAGCCGAAACCGAATGCTTATCAAGAGTATTGCCTACCAATCGGAGTATTTGAATCGCAATCCCAATGGTAGCAAGCAAAAGTTGCGCTGGGCAATGAATCTTTTCGACGAATCGATAAAAGTGCTTAAGGATGGAGGTGTTGCACCCGAAATTAATGGCAATCCAAAGGTGCCCCGAGTTTATAACGAGTTTAAGCGGGAAATTGATCATGTTCAGACCATTTGGGCACCATATCGCGTTCAAGCTCAAAAAATATTAGATGGTCAAACCGCCAGCGTGCTTGAATCCCTTGAGTATATTGAGAATAACACCGAAAATCTGATTATTGCAAGCGATGCCCTTGTTGAGGCTGTTATTGATTGGAATAAGACCCGATCCGCTCGATCTAATCTAATCTTTACCCTTTTACTTTTAATAAATTTTGTATCCCTCTTTATCCTATTGTGGGTTATCCGCAAGTATATTGTAAACCCGGTGCGCTTAGTATTGCCATACTTTATGGACATGTCGAATGGTATTGTTGGGCACAAGATTCAAAAAAGCGCTAACGATGAGATAGGTTTACTTATCAACTCATTCAATAAGATGAACGACAGGCTCAAGGATATTGTGGGCACAATTACCACAGGTGCTAGCAATATTGTTAATGGAAGCGATCAGATCAGCGAGTCAGCTCAAATGGTATCGCAGGGAGCTTCGGAGCAGGCCGCTTCGGCCGAGGAGATTTCATCATCTATAGAGGAGATGGTGGCCAACATTCAGCAGAACTCCGACAACGCCATGCAGGCCGAGAAGATCTATCGTACTGCCGAAAATATGATGAAGCAGACCGCCGATGCCAGCAAGGAAAGTATGGACGCCATTGCGGTAATCTCGGAAAAGATTACGGTGATAAACGACATTGCATTCCAAACAAATATTTTGGCGCTGAATGCTGCTGTTGAGGCAGCTCGTGCTGGGGAACACGGAAAGGGCTTTGCAGTTGTTGCTGCCGAGGTTCGTAAGCTCGCCGAACGTAGCCGGCTGGCTGCCGATGAGATTATCTCGCTATCAGGAAAATCTTACAATACAACTAGTCACGCTCTAAAACTGGCTAACGATCTTGCCACCGAAGTAGGGAAAACTTCGCAGATGATCCATGAAATATCAGCGGCCAGTCAGGAGATGAATGAGGGAGCAAATCAGATAAACAACGGTGTGCAGCAGATGAATACCGTTATCCAGCAGAATGCCGCCGCCAGTGAAGAGTTAGCAACTAGTGCTGAGGAGTTTGCCAGCCAGGCCGAGCAGCTTAAGGATGCCATTGGTTTTTTTAAAACAGCCGATAGCCAAGGTGCTCGCTCTTCCCGAAAAACCGGTGAACTGGTTGGGTGGAACGATTCATTCCGCATTGGTATCAGCTGGGTAGATGATCAGCACAAAGTGCTGTTTGGGCTTATCAACCAACTTTATACCACCTATGGCAAATCCAAGAGCAAGGGTCAGCTCAAAAAGGTACTCGACGAGCTGCTCGATTATACCATCTACCACTTTGGTAACGAGGAAAAGGTGTTTGAGCAGATTCGTTACGAGGGCACCGAGAAGCATCTGGTTCAGCACAAGAAGTTTATCGATAAGATAAAATCGTTCCGCGAGGAGTTTAACGCTGGTGATATCTCCGTGGCCCTCGATGTGGTTCACTTCCTTCAGGATTGGCTGGTTACTCATATCCAACGTACCGATAAGGCCTATGTGCAAACCTTTAAAGAACATGGGATTAGATAATCGTACCTTATTATGGAAACGCTAAAGACTTTGGTTTGGACCGATAAGCTGACGATGTACAACGCAAAACTCGATTATCAGCACCAAACCCTCTTTAAGTATATTAATGAAATTATTGAGGTCGAGCTAATAACTCCGAGGTCAAAGCAGTTCGCTGAGATTCTATCGAAGATTACGGATTACGGGCTGGAGCATTTCAAGGAGGAGGAGAGACTTATGCTTGATCTTGGCTTTCCTCAAGATTTATTGCAGGATCATGTTCAGCAGCATCGCGATTATATATACCAGGTGGCCATGTTCAACACAAGGTTTTACCTTCCAAACAGCTCTAATCCGGCCGATGTTATATCGTTCTTGCGTGATTGGTGGTATAAGCATATACTGCGAAGCGACATGAGATTCAGCCAGTATTTACGGAAGCAACTATCAAGTTGATTTAAACTTTATCTAACTTAAAATTCCCCGATTATGTCATTTTTTGCTTGGCAAGACAAATTTGCTTTCGAAATCGAAAGCATTGACAATGACCACAAGAAGTTGGTTGGTTTGATTGACGATTTATACGTCTCGATGAGCCAGGGTAAAGCAAAAGCGATTATTGAAGATGTGGTAAAAAGTCTGCTCGATTATACTCGTGTTCACTTTAGACGCGAAGAGTTTTACATGAAAAGCACTAATTACCCCGATTACGAAGTGCATAAGCGAGCTCATGATGCATTTGTGGAGCAGGTACTGCTTTACCAACAGAAGTTACAGGAGGGAAAGGATAATTTCTCGATTGATGTATTGAGTTTCCTAAGAGAATGGCTATCGGAACATATTCTGAATATTGATAAGAAAACAGTTCCACATCTTAAGAAGTATGGTATTAAATAGGGATGTTGAGTGTATAAATGAACAAAGGGGGTATAAAAACCCCCTTTGTTCATTTATTTATGTTGTGTTTATTTACACTTAAGAACTTCGTTCATTTGGTACTCTGCGGCAGCGCGGAACGAGCCTGTTAAAGCTTTGGTAAAGGCTTCGCATGCCTGAGTTGTATCACCCTGATTTTGATACGCAACACCCATTTGGTAATGAATACCTGCCTCGTCGAGGTTACCATTACCTTTTTCGAGGGCTAACTTGCTAAATTCAACTACATTTTCCCACAATTTCAGCTCGCTATTGTTAATAGCAAGAACAAAGTAGATGGTTCCATCATTCTCGTCGAACTCAAGTGCTTTCTTGAAAAACGTAATGGCCTCTTCGTGCTTTTTGGCTTTTTGAGCCTCATCACCCTTGCGGAGCAAGTAGGCTTTGGCTTTTTTCTGAGCATCGTCGGCTTTGTTGCGGTCGTTGGTTTGAAGGGAAACCTCCATGGTTTTCTTCAGGAATTCCAGCATCCCGTCGAAGTTTTCCTGTTTTTCCATCGAAAGGGCAATGCCAAGATAGGGGTCGGAGTAGTCGGCTTTTACACCAATGGCTTTCTCATAGTAATTGATAGCCTTTTCAAAGTTATCGGCGCGGTACTCGGTATTACCCATTTGGTTGTAGAGCTGTGGGATAATGCTCTGAACACGGCCCAAGGTTCTACGATCGCCATAGCTCTTCGAAGTCTCCTGTGCTTTCTCCAGCTGCTCTAAGCTACCATACATATCCTTTGCCCTATATAGGTTCATGGCGTACTGGAAGTGAGCCGTTGGAATAAGATCTTCAGCATTTCTCTTAATCTCGGTTCCCTCAAACTCCAGATCTTCGCTAATTTCAAGGGCTTTGTAAAGGAATTCAATCGCTTCCTGTGGCTTTTTGTCTTGTAGCAATGTTGCTCCTGTATTGTATGCCTCAGTCGCTTCTTTTAATGTTTGTGCTTCGCTAACAAATGGGCCGAAAGCAATCGCTAAAAGCAGGAATAGTTTTACTAGTTTGTTAGATTTCATATTGTTAAGTATTTATTTGGTTGTTTCGGTTTTTTTAGAACGCATAAAAATAGCAAGTTCAAATTTCTTTAGAGTAAAGTTTCAGCAATTTATATTGAATTTAAATAAAAAAATTAAAAAGTACTAATTTGCAGAATGTTACCTTTTGTGTTCGAAGAACAACTTAATCTCTGCTCCAGTTTCATTCCCCAGCACTCCTTGCGTTATCTTTGTTTTTGGGTGCAGGAGTTTCGTCGACACAGTTGTATATCCCCTTTTGGGATCGCTAGCACCGTATACCAAACTGCCAATTTGACTCCAGTATAGCGCTCCGGCACACATTGGACAGGGTTCAAGGGTTACATAAAGTGTACATTGGTTTAAGTATTTTCCTCCCAGATATGCAGTGGCTGCCGTAATTGCTTGCATCTCGGCATGCGCAGTTGGGTCATTAAGATTTTCGGTTAAGTTATGCGCTCTGGCTATTATTTGTCCATCGCACACCACAACAGCACCTATGGGAACTTCATCCTTTGCTTTGGCCTTTTGCGCCTCCTTTAAGGCTTCCTGCATGTACTTTATGTTAATATCCATATTTGTAAATGTAAACACATAAACCTGATTTGCAAAAAAGATGCCAGTAATTGTTCGCCTTGTGAATTCTTTATACCTTCGCAGTCTGAAAAAAAATTGAACTAAAATGTATAGAACTCACACTTGCGGGCAGTTACGCTCCGCGAATATAGGTCAAAAAGTCACTCTTAGTGGTTGGGTACAGCGTGTTCGTAACCTTGGAGGAATGACTTTTATCGATTTGCGCGATAGGTATGGAATTACCCAACTTGTTGCCGATGAGCATGCTGATAATGAGCTGCAAAAAGTGATTGAAACCTTGGGTAGAGAGTTCGTGGTTCGATGCGAGGGGACTGTTTTGGAGCGATCGAGCAAAAACCCAAAGTTGGCCACTGGCGATATAGAAGTTAGAATAGAGTGCCTTAAGGTGCTAAATCATTCAGAAACACCTCCATTCACCATTGAGGACGATACCGATGGAGGCGATGAGTTACGTATGAAGTATCGGTATTTAGATATTCGCCGTAGTCCAGTTCGTAACGCGCTTCTTATACGTCACAGGGTTGGACAGGCTGTACGCAGGTATCTCGATTCCAAAGATTTTATCGAGATCGAAACACCTTTTCTAATTAAATCTACCCCAGAGGGAGCACGCGATTTTGTTGTTCCTTCGCGCATGAACCCAGGTGAGTTTTATGCTCTCCCCCAATCACCTCAAACCTTTAAGCAGCTGCTTATGGTTGCCGGTATGGATAAGTACTTTCAAATTGTGAAATGCTTCCGCGATGAGGATCTTAGAGCTGATCGCCAACCCGAGTTTACGCAAATTGACTGCGAAATGTCGTTTGTAGAGCAGGATGATGTGCTAAAAACTTTCGAAGGATTAGTGGTGAGTTTGTTCGATGAGATACTTGGCGTTGAGTTTAAAAAGCCATTCCAAAGGATGACATACAGCGATGCTATGTCGCTTTATGGATCCGACAAGCCCGATCTTAGGTTTGGAATGGAGATACGTAATATTACAGCACTTTCGAAGGGAAGCGGTTTTTCGGTATTCGACAACGCAGAATATATTGGGGGCATTGTTGTTCCCGATGCGTCGGAGTACTCACGTAAGCAGCTCGACGAACTCACAAAATTTGTTCAGCGCCCTCAGATAGGTGGAAAAGGGTTGGTGTACGTGAAACTTTCGGCTAATAGTGAGGTTAAATCATCGGTCGATAAGTTCTACTCTCCGGCTCAACTCTTGGAGTGGGCTAAGCATATGAACGCCAAGGAGGGTGATTTACTCCTAATTATGGCTGGTGCCCGAAATCAAACCCTCGAGGCTCTTGGACAGCTTCGCCTGGAGATGGGCAATCAGCTTAACTTGAAAGCAACTAATGTATTTGCCCCTCTTTGGGTAATAGATTTTCCACTTTTGGAATGGGATGAGGAAACAAAACGCTTCTATGCAAAGCACCATCCTTTCACCTCACCCGTTCAGTCCGATATTCATCTTTTCGATTCCGACCCAAGTGCCATTAGAGCGAATGCTTACGATTTGGTGATTAACGGCGTTGAAATTGGTGGAGGATCGATTCGTATTTTCGATCGTAGTTTGCAGCATAGAATGTTCAAAGTCCTCGGTTTTAGCGAGGTTGAAGCCGAAGAACAGTTTGGATTTCTTTTAAACGCATTTAAGTATGGTGCTCCACCTCACGGAGGCGTTGCCTTTGGTTTCGACAGGTTATGTGCTGTAATGGGCGGTTCAGAGTCTATCCGCGACTATATAGCATTTCCCAAGAACAATTCGGGAAGAGATGTAATGATTAATTCGCCAGCAAAAATTTCGGATCAACAGCTAAACGAATTGAGTATTAGGCTTAAAGGGTAAAATGATTTTTTTGTAAAAGTATTTTTAAGCCAATTTTCGAGATTATATAATTGTGACTTGGTTGTTAAATGACATTATTCACCAAAGTACAGGACAAAATATATAAAAGGAAGAGGGTCAGTTTATGCTGACCCTCTTCCTTTTTTTAGTCAAAATATGACTTGAAGACTGTTAGCCATGTCGATAATGTCCAACTATTAGGATAAAAACTATATAGTTGATATTGCGCTTATTGCTTTTATTCCAAAATAGGTTTTAGTAATAAACACATAACCAGGCTGTTGGGCATGTAACGGTTTTATTTTAATTAAAAAATAAAAAAAATTATATTTTCTTTATTTATAAAGAAAATATAATTATACTTTTACATATGATTTTATGTCAACAAATTAGTAATCAAAAATTGGGTTGAAATTATGAAAAAGTTAACATTAACCAACGCTGAATTTTCGCATCTCAGGGAGATTTATCTGGTTGAACTCGAAAAAGCCCAAAGGCGCATTGAGCATCTTTCGTCCATATTAATGAAGATAGATTCTGAGTTTGACCCCAATGCAGATGTTGAGGTGCTTGAAGCTGAAGAGGTTGTTACCCGCGGGAAAAAAACACGGAGAAAAACGTCCTATGTAATTGGTGATACTAGGAAGCCTCGCAGAGCATCAAAACCCCGAAAGCCAATTAGCAGGGGAGCGGGAGATGATAAAGTTAAATGGAACGATTTTGTATTTAACACCATTGTTGAGAAAAATGCACCTACTTTATCCTCGGAAATACAGCAATTAGCCATAACAACGTTCCAAATTCAGGAGAGTGATGTGCCCCGGGTAAGGCAAGTTATTTCTGGAGCCCTTTCGAAACTTGTTACCCTCGAGAAAAAGTTACGTACGCAAAAAGTGCCAGGCTCTCGGGAAAAATGGTATGGGCCTGTTTCGTGGTTTGGAGGCGATGGTAGTCTTCTCCCAGAATACCAGGCTAAAATCGAAGCCAATTCATAGATTCAGTAATGCATATAAAACAGAAAACGCTGGAAACCCAGCGTTTTCTGTTTTATATAGCTAGGCTTTCTCAGGAACAATAACCCCAAGTAGGGTTGCTGGTGTTGAATCTTTTATCTCAACATAAACATAATCGCCGATTTGGCAGTTCTCTTTGGGGAATACCACAACCTTGTTCTGCGAAGTACGACCATAGTAATGGTTTTCCGATTTTTTTGAAACGCCCTCTACAAGAACCTCAAAACATCGGCCAATATCTTTACGCTTACTTTCCTCCGACAATTTCCCCTGAAGTTCAATTATCTCAGTCAACCTTCGGGTTTTAACATCCTCAGGCACATCGTCCTCAAATTTTCGAGCAGCCTTGGTGTTAGGGCGCTCGGAGTATTTGAACATGAACGCAAAGTCGTAACCAACCCATTGCATCAGCGTAAGGGTTTGATCATGATCAATCTCAGTTTCGGAGCAAAACCCAGCAATAATATCGGTCGAAATGGAGCTGTCGGGTAGTATTCTTCGAATGGCCTTCACACGTTGCATATAATACTCGCGCGAGTATCCTCGATTCATCAACTCGAGAACGCGTGTGGATCCTGATTGAACAGGCAAATGAATATGGCTGCAGATATTCTCGTACATGGCCATGGTGTAGAGCACCTCATCGGAAAGATCTTTGGGATGCGAGGTGGAGAACCGAACCCTCAGTCGGGTATCGAGTTTCGCTACTTTTTCGAGAAGTTCGGCAAAGCTAAGCCGTTCGCCCGAATCGTTTGCCCAATTATAGCTGTCAACATTCTGCCCTAGAAGAGTAACTTCTCGATAGCCGTCGTTAATTAGATCCTGTACTTCGCGTAGGATTGTCTCCGGGTTTCGACTGCGCTCAGCACCTCTAACGTATGGAACCACGCAGTACGTACACATGTTATTGCATCCGCGCATAATGGAAACAAATGCCGAAACGCCGTTCTTGTCCAATCGAACAGGGCTAATATCTGAGTAGGTCTCCTCGCGCGAAAGCAGAACATTGATTCCCTTTTGGCCCTCCTCGGCCGATCGAAGAAGTATTGGAAGTTCTCTATAGGCATCGGGGCCAACAACGATGTCAACCAATTTTTCGTTTTCGAGCAGTTTGTCCTTAAGCCTCTCGGCCATGCATCCAAGCACACCAATTAGCAGTGCAGGGTTCTTCTTTTTTTGCAAACGGAACACATCGAGCCTACCCCAAACCCGGGTCTCAGCATTTTCGCGGATGGAACAGGTATTCACCAGTATCACATCAGCCTCTTCCATCTCATCGGTAATTTGGTACCCGTTTGCCGTAAGGATAGAGGCCACAACCTCGCTATCGTTGAAATTCATCTGACAACCATAGGTTTCGATAAAAACCCTTCCGTTGTTTATGTTGTTGTTTGTCAAGATTATATGATTTATTATCTGTTATTATTAAACTGTATTCATTTGCCCTGCAAAGGTAATGGAAAAATATATTTTTGTAATTGCATTAATTTTTTGTGAATATACTGTCGTTTTGTCTTGGTTTAGTTGCATTTGGATTAGATCGTTACAGCATCTTAAGCGTCAGTATTACAGCCGTATAGTAAAAGTGTGTTGTCGAACCCAAATTTCTTACTAAATTTACCGTTTGTAATGAGGAGTGTATTTTGACTCGTGATTTGTTGATTAAGTGTTAGATTATCAGCATATAATTAGCCTAGCCACTAACAAATTTTTTTAGAATATGTCCGGACACAATAAATGGTCGACGATTAAACGGAAGAAAGGGGCCTTAGATGCAAAGCGATCTAAGATGTTTAGTCGAATTACAAAGGAGATTACAGTTGCAGTAAAAGAGGGAGGTGCCGATCCGGAGGGAAATCCACGATTGAGGCTTGCCATTAATAACGCCAAAGGCGTTAATATGCCCAAGGATAACATCCAACGGGCAATCAGTAAGGCCGACAAGGACGGTTCGTCGCTTCAGGAGTTAACATTTGAGGGGTATGGACCCGAGGGTGTACCAATATTTATTGAATGCCTTACCGATAACAATAACAGGACAATCAGCGCAATTCGCTCAATTTTTACTAAACGTGGAGGAAGTCTGGGAACAAACGGTTCATTGGGTTTTCTGTTCGATCGAAAGGGCGTTTTTACCATTCCCCGTGGTGATATTAATCAGGAGGAACTTGAACTCGAACTTATAGACGCTGGGGCTGAGGAGATTGAAGGTTCAGACGAAATGATAGTTGTGTATACCGCAATGGCTGATTTTGGCCGGATGCAGAAAAAGCTGGAGGAGTTAGGAATTGAGGCGGAGAACGCCAGCCTACAAAGAATTCCCAACGACTATAAGTCGCTTGAGCCGCAAATTGCCATGAAAGTTCTTAGGCTTGTTGATGAGTTTGAGGATAACGATGATGTTCAGAACGTGTATCACAACATCGAGATGACCGATGAGCTTGTGCAAGCCATGGAGAGTGCAGAGTAATTTAGAGATTTTTTAGTTCAAATTGTATTTATGAATATTCAGAATTGGGTTATTAGGTTTTCATTGTTTACTCTTGTTGTCCTTTTACTTAATGGATGTGGCCGATATAACGACATAAGCGTTAAGGGGATTAAGGATGTTAAATTCCGAGGGTTAAATCAAAAGGTAATTCTGCTTAGCTTTGATGTGGAGATTGACAATCCCAATACTCGCAAAATTAGTGTGGTTGAAATAGATTTTAAAGCTTGGCTAAATAATCGAGAGTTAGGTACTTTTCGTATTATTGAACCAATAAAGTTGGTGCCTTGCTCAAAACAGGTATATTCAATTCCTGCCGAGATTGAGTTGCGTACCATTGCCGATGCATTCCGTTTGGCCACATCGGGCTCAATTGAAGGATTACTCGATAGGCTGGAGATTGAAGGAAAGATTAAGGGAAAATCTTTTCCGGTGAGAAAGACAATAAAGGTTGATCGACAGAAGTTTAAGGATTTGTCCTCATCGCTTTAACCCGTTTTTTTAATTAAAGCTAGCTTTGATTGTGTTCCAAATATTGTACCTTTGTGGCCTAAAGTAAAAAAGCTAAACCAATTCGATTTCCATATGTTTAGAGTAGCCAAAAACTCAATTTCCAAAGGAATTATCGTAGCTTTTTTGGTTTCCAGTGGTATCTGTGTGGGGTATTCCCAGGATGGCACTGGCATAATTGGCCAACTTCAGCAGTTTAACCCCGAGAAGGGTAACATTAGCATTAAACAAGATACTAAGGTTGAGCAGTTGCTCAACGCATACTACCTGCAGAATGCATCAAAACCCGGAATGCAAGGGTTTCGTATCCGCATCTTTTTCGATCCTGGACAAACATCTAGAACTAGGTCGTTGGAGGTAATGAATGAGTTTATGGAAGGTTTTCCCGGAATGTCTATCTACAGAACTTTTGATAGCCCCTACTATAAAGTTTCAGTTGGCGATTTCCGTACCCGCGACGAAGCTATCAGGATGCTCAGCAAGCTTAACCGGAAATACCCCAAAGCCTTTATTGTCCCCGAATGGATAAATTTTCCACGGATCGATTGATTTTATAAAGACCCTACGCAAATGTATTGTACTAGACAAATCTCCAATATCAAATTAACATCAAAAAACGGGAGGTTTTCTAGCACTACGCATTTCCACAAGGTGTTACCACAAATTTGTTCACAATACAGCATTATAACCTTATAGGAATCTTATGTCGGACCAGATTAAGCACGAGTGTGGCATTGCCCTGATTAGGCTGCTCAAACCCCTAGAGTATTACCAGCTGAAGTATGGCACCTGGATGTACGGTTTGCAGAAGTTATACCTGCTCATGGAAAAGCAGCATAATCGAGGACAGGATGGAGCGGGAGTTGCCACAATAAAGTTTAACCTAAAACCCGGACATCGATACATCGATAGGGTTCGAAGCAATTCATCCTCATCAATTCGCGAAGTTTTCGATACTATTCAGGCAGGGATTAACCGATGGGAGCACAATCCCGATTCTATTAACGATCCTGTGTGGGCCAAGCAGAACATTCCCTTTGCTGCTGAATTGTACCTTGGTCACCTGCGTTACGGAACCTTCGGCAATAACTCTATAGACTATGTTCACCCTGTGATGCGAGAGAACAACTGGAAATCGAGAACCCTTGTGTTGGCAGGGAACTTCAACATGACGAATGTTGATGAGCTGTTTCAAAAGCTAATCGAACTGGGTCAGCACCCAAAGGACTACTCCGATACCGTTACAGTGCTTGAAAAGCTTGGGCATTTTATCGATGACGAAAACCAGCGGCTTTTCAGACAGTATAAAAACGAAGGTAATTCCAATCTACAAATAAGCGATCTTATTGCCGAAAGCCTTAGCCTTAAGCAGGTACTGCAGGATGCCACAAGAGATTTTGATGGTGGATATGCCTTGGCAGGAATGATTGGGCACGGCGATGCTTTTGTGTGTCGCGACCCCTGGGGAATACGTCCGGCTTTTTACTACGCCAACGATGAAATAGTGGTGGCAGCCTCAGAGCGTCCCGTTATTCAAACGGTTATGAACGTTGCAACCGATGATGTAAAGGAGATTACACCAGGTTATGCCCTAATAGTGAAGAATACTGGCGATGTTGCATTAGAGGAAATTAGGGTTCCGCAATCACGCCGATCGTGCTCGTTTGAGCGAATTTACTTTTCGCGTGGAACCGATAGGGACATCTATAGGGAGCGGTTGAGGTTGGGCGAATTGCTTACTCCTGTCATTTTAGAGAAGATTGATTACGATTTGGAGAATACAGTTTTCTCGTTTATTCCAAATACAGCCGAAACAGCATTCTACGGAATGGTGAAGGGGGTGGAGGATTACATGATTAGGGAAAAAACAAAGGCCATTAAGCAAAAGAATGGAAGCCTCACCGAGGCCGATATTGAACAGATTATTGGCACGCGCCCAAGGGTTGAGAAGATTGCCGTTAAGGACGTAAAGTTGCGAACTTTTATTACCCAGGATAAAGGTCGCGACGACCTTGTGGGTCACGTGTATGATGTTACCTACGGAGCACTCCGCGAAGGAGTGGATAACCTGGTTGTAATTGATGACTCAATTGTTAGGGGAACCACCCTAAGGGAGAGTATTCTGCGAATTCTTGACCGGTTAAATCCTAAAATGATTGTTGTGGTTTCGTCTTCGCCTCAAATTCGATACCCCGATTGCTATGGAATTGATATGGCCAAGCTAGGCGATTTTGTAGCATTTAGGGCAGCCATCGATCTGCTTAAGGAGACAGGCAAGGAAAGTGTAATAAACAGTGTTTACAAGAACTGCAAAGCTCAACAAAACCTTCCTAAAGAGGAGATAGTGAACTATGTAAAGGATATCTACAAACCATTTACATCGGAACAAATCTCCGATAAGATTGCCCAGCTTCTTACCCCAAAAGGGATGAAGGCCAAAGTGAAAATAGTATTTCAAACCATCGAAACACTTCATATAGCTTGTCCAAACGACACTGGCGATTGGTACTTTACCGGTAATTACCCAACACCAGGTGGAAATAAGGTGGTAAACAACTCATTCATAAATTTTATTGAGGGTAGAAACCAACGAGCATACTAGAGTATTGGGAAACCCTTTCGATACTGGTGATCTGAAATTAGTGAAAAACAATTCCATCTTGGCATTGAACTTGTTAGTGAAATTGATTATATTTGTTTACTAACATTAAACCTATTGCGCTATGAAACAGTTTACGCTTATCCTGATATCGCTGATGCTTATTTTAACTTCAGAGATTTTCTCACAGGACAAAAGGGCACTGAAAGCTGCAGAGTTGAGTTTCAACTCTGCTGAGAGAGACTACAAGAAAGGCGAATACCTTGAGGCTGCTCAAAAGTACACCATCGTTGTTAATTCAATCCCAGCCGCCATCGATTCGCGCAAGCATTTGGAGTTGAGGTTGGAAGCCCTTATTAAGCTTGTGGATATTTACTTTTACAAGTATGTGGGCATTAAGCAAGCCTGCGAGTTTCTTGAGGAGTACAAGGTAACCGTTAATACCATGAAGAACTCTGGGGTGTTAAAGGGGGCCGATTTGCTAAAATACTTAAAACAAGAGCAGGATTACGCTAACAAGGAAGCAAAACAGTGCGATGGCTACGAACGTATTGGAGGCGATATGGATAAGTTTCGCAGCAAGACCTTCGACAAGGTATTTGAAAAGGAGGACTAATAAGGAACCTAACATTGGATATAAAATCAAAACCCCGCTTTTGCGGGGTTTTTGTTTGCTATTTAGGTTAGTGTTTTTTGATAATCTTCCGCTTAATAAACGATAGTATATGCCTATCAACCTTATTTTGGTAGATATCCGAAATGGTTATCATAATTCCGGTTTCTTCAACATCGCCAAAGTAAGGGTTGATAATTGTACCAAACATTTTCATCGAGGGGCTAATGTTCATGTACGAGTTGATAAGTGGTGGGATATGCTCTCCGAGGTTTCGGATCTCTTTAGATAGGATCTTGTAATCCTCCTTGTAATCGGCACCTACAAATATTTTCGACATGGCATCACTATCAATATCCACCTCCATGGGGTAAAGGGGCGTTACAAGTTTATCGTGATCGGCAAAGTACTTGTCCATAAAGTAAAGCAGAAGATTGCGCGCATTCTTGTTGTATTGCCTATACATGGTTACTTTACCAAAGAAATATTTTATTCCGGGATGAAGAATAACCAGCGCGCCCAATCCGTCCCAAAGATTGTCGAGGGCATAGAGGCCCTTTTCGCGGCGCTGTGCCGATTGGTAACGTGGCTGAACAAATGATCGCCCTAATTCTATTAGGTAGGGGAGATACTCTTTTTTAAACTTGTCTGAGAAACTGAAAAGGGCAGTCGTGGAAAGGTTGAACTCCTCGCCCTTAGTGGGATCGATAATATGGTATCGGTAGCCTCCAAGTATCTCTTTATCCTTTGGATCCCAAACTATCAGTTGATTGTAGGGGTTTTCCGCTGTATCGTACTTGTCGATATCAACCTCTTTTCCTGTACCTCCACCCGCACTCCGGAAACTAAGCTCGCGAAGACGGCCAATTTCTTTCATTATGTTAGGGGAGTTGTGTGCGGTGATTATATAAAGGAGATTTCCGCCATTATTGGTATCTCTAACAAATTTATCTTTGGTTAATTCGCTCTCGAGTAGAGTTTTATCAACCGGTTCTAATATCTGTTCCATTATATGATAATTTTCTCAAAAGTACTTATTATTGGGGCAGATTGTATTTCGTTACGCATTTTTGTTCAAAGAATATACCTGATGCTTAACCCAGGATGCCCATTGTTGGGGAGTTTTTGACGAGTCGAAGGTTTCGAATGGGATGGGCTTTCCAAAAACAACATGAATTTTTTGCCCTTTCTGCTTAAACATCTCATCAACAAGATAAAGCATTTCAATGTTCAACTTAATGCCCAAAAAAGTTCTGATACGGCTAAGGTTGTAGAAGAAATTTGAGTTTTTTCCACTGAAGAAGACGGGAACCACGTTGCGTTTATGCTTAACTGCCTTGGTAATAAAGTTCTTTTTCCACTCCAAGTCCTCAATTTTTCCACCCTGTTTTCGCGAGCACAATCCAGCTGGGAAACTAAACATCTGAGTATTTGAAGCGAATACTTCATCCATTAGCAATGCGTTTGACTTGGACTGACCGCCATGCTTATTAACGGGAATAAAGTTTTCCTGCAGCTGTTTGATATTCATCAACAAATCGTTTGATGGTGCCATTACCGAGTTGTACTTCTTTCTCAGGGAGTGAATCAGAATCATCCCATCGAGGCCACCCAAGGGGTGATTCGATGAAAAAACATATCGGGAATCGGAGTCAAGTTCGTCGAGCCCTTCAACGGTATAGGTTACCTCAAGCAAGTTAAGGGCTGCCTCAACGAATTCAACATTTTTAAGATGGCCAAATTCGTTCAAGCCTTTATTTAAGTCATCTTCGTGAATTACCCTCTTTAGATATCGAATAATGAAATTTGGGAGAAGTCTTGCCATTCGGGGGCTTTTGCTGGCTATAACTTGCTTAACATCAATAAACTTTGTTGGCTTTCCCATTTTGTGTAATTGATCTGATGGAATGTTCAAATATCAGCCTACAAAAGTAAAAATCTATTTATAAAAATAAGTAGATATGGTGTTCAAATAAGTAGGCACGTGGTTACTATGAACATTATCAATTACATGTACGTTGCTCGACATCAATACAGAATGCTTAATTTTTTCGAATGTGTTTTGCATTAATACCATATTCATCATAACTTTGCTGACCATTTACCAATCCCCAATGCACAGTACCTTCTCAATTCAAGATTTAGTTCAAAAGTATCAAAGGCATCAATCGGTAAAAACCCTAACCGACGAGATTGAGTTGGGAAAACCCAATAATATTAGGATAAAAGGGCTATCCGGTTCCGCTTTAGCACTTGTAACCTCTGCATTAGGGCAATCGATGAGCAGGCCATTTGTGATGGTGATGAACGATAAGGAGGCGGCGGCATATCTTTTTACCGATCTTTCAAGCCTCTTTAGTTCCCCAGAGAAGCTGTTTTTTTTCCCGTCGTCCTATAAGCGTTCGGTTCAGTTTGGCCAGATTTTGCCCGATGCACTTATTCAAAGAACCGATACCCAAAGGGTTTTGCCGCTTCTATCGAGTGCAGACTTTGGCAGCGCAATTATTGTTACTTACCCCGAGGCGCTAGCCGAGAAGGTGGTTTCGCTCGACCAGTTTACCAAAAACACGATTACCCTTTCTGTGTCAGAATCCATTTCGCAGGATTTCCTCATCGAATTTTTACTCGATTTGGGATTTCAACGAGCTGAATTTGTGTATGATCCAGGGCACTTTTCTGTTAGGGGAAGCATTGTGGATATTTTTTCCTTTTCATCGGCACTTCCCTATCGAATCGATTTTTTTGGCGATGAGGTAGATTCTATCCGCTCCTTCGATGTTGACGATCAGCTCTCGAGGGAGGTTTTTGAGAGCGTTACCATTATCCCAAATCTTCAGATTTCTGAGGAGCAAGACACAAGTCGAAACTTATTGGCTGAACTACTGCCCAAAAATTCTGTGCTTTGGCTTGAGGATTTGGAGATGATAGTTGGGCAAATGAACCAAACCTATGAGATTGCACAGAATGAAGAGAAATATGCATCGGGGGCAAATTTCTTTAATCAGGTTCAAAATTATTGTACCATTGAGTTTGGGCTAAAACAGCTTTTAAAGCCACAGCTCTCCATCGATTTTGAAACGTCGCCACAACCTTCATTTCAAAAAAACTTCGAACTATTAGCTCAACACATTACCGACTTTTCAGCAAAGGGATACCACACATACATTCTAGCCGAGAACCCCAATCAGCACAGGAGACTCGAAAATATTTTCGAGAGCATTCACAGCGACGTACACTTTACATCCGTTACCTCAACTCTCCATCAAGGGTTTATCGATCACGCTCTAAACTTGTGCCTTTTTACCGACCACCAAATCTTCGATAGATTTCAAAAGTATAAGCTCAAAAATGAGCTTACCAAGCGCGATAGCCTTTCGATGAAAGAGCTGCTTAGCTTACAACCTGGCGATTACGTGGTACATATCGATCATGGAATTGGCGTGTTTGGGGGGCTTGTAAAAACCAATGTTAACGGGAAAGTACAGGAAGCGGTGAGGCTTACCTACAAGGACGGCGACACCTTGCTAGTTAACATCCATAATTTACATCGAATTTCGAAATACAGGGGAAAGGATGCAGAGTTACCAAAACTTTACAAGTTGGGTTCAGGTGCATGGCAAAAGTTAAAGCATACTACAAAGAAAAAAGTAAAGGATATTGCCAAGGAGCTTATTGCTCTATACGCACAACGTAAGGCCGAAAAGGGATTTGCATACTCGCCCGATACATATTTACAGGAAGAGCTTGAAGCATCGTTTATCTACGAGGATACTCCTGATCAGGAGAAGGCAACCCAATCCATTAAGGAGGATATGGAATGCACTATTCCTATGGACAGGTTAGTTTGTGGTGATGTTGGATTTGGAAAAACCGAAGTGGCAGTTCGAGCAGCATTTAAGGCTGTTGCTGATAGCAAACAGGTAGCCATTTTGGTGCCCACAACCATTCTGGCGCTTCAACACTTCCAAACATTTACTCAAAGGCTTGCCAATTTCCCATGCAAGGTCGAATTTATTAGTCGAATGAAAACAGCAAAGGCACAGAAGGATATACTCAGTCGACTGGCCGAAGGAAAGGTTGATATCATTATTGGAACCCACGCTTTGCTCAGCAGTTCTGTTAGATTCAAGGATTTGGGGTTAATTATAGTTGATGAGGAGCAGAAGTTTGGAGTAGCAGCCAAAGAAAAGTTAAAGAAGCTAAGAATTAATGTTGATACGCTCACATTAACGGCAACCCCCATTCCCCGAACGCTTCAGTTCTCCCTAATGGGAGCAAGGGATTTATCAATTATCAATACACCACCTCCCAATAGGCATCCAATAGTTACAGAGTTGCATACATTTAATACTGATATTATTAAGGAGGCTATTGAGTACGAGGTTAGCCGTGGCGGACAGGTTTTTTTCGTGCACAACCGCGTCCTGAACATTGGAGAAGTTCAGCAGATGATTTCGAAGATTTGCCCCAATGTGAGTACAATTGTTGCACACGGGCAAATGGAACCAGCAAAGTTGGAGAAAACCATGCTCGATTTTATCTCGGGCGATTACGATGTGCTAATATCAACTACAATTATCGAATCGGGGCTCGACATCCCAAGTGCCAATACAATAATTGTAAATAACGCTCACATGTTTGGGCTAAGTGATCTGCACCAGCTAAGGGGGAGGGTAGGTCGATCGAACAAGAAAGCTTTCTGCTATCTTCTAGCACCACCACTCGAGGGGTTAACAACGGAGGCTCGAAGACGCCTTAAGGCGATTGAGGAGTTTTCGGAGCTGGGCAGCGGATTTAGTATTGCCATGCAGGATCTTGATATTCGTGGAGCAGGGAATATGCTTGGAGCAGAGCAGAGCGGCTTTATTGCCGATATTGGGTTCGAAACTTATCACCGAATTCTCGATGAGGCTATACAGGAGCTTAAGGAAGAAGAGTTTGCCGAGGTTTTTTCCGATAGCACCGAAACCACAACGGCAAAGGCCGTTAAGTGGCAATCATCCCTTTCCGATTGTCATGTTGAGACCGATTTAGAGCTGCTTATTCCCGACTGGTACGTGGGGAGTATTCCTGAGCGAATGCGTCTTTATCGCGAGTTAGATTCCATTGCAAAACCTCAGGAATTACTTGCTTTCAAGGGTAAACTTCAGGATAGGTTTGGTAGAATCCCCGATCAGGTTGAGGAACTCCTTAATGTAGTGCAACTACGATGGATTGCTCAGTCGCTAGGCATGGAGCGCGTTTTGCTCAAAAATAATACATTGGTTGGATACTTTATTTCCAATCAGCTATCGCCTTACTACCGTTCGGAAACTTTTTCGGGAATCATTGGATTTATTCAGCAAAATCCCAGAACATTTCAAATGAAAGAGCAGCGAGAAAAGTTGTCAATCGCTGCGGCTAAAGTAAATTCCATAGGACAAGCCGTGGAGTTATTACAACAAATTGACCATTCGCTTCGTTAATTTGCCATGGGCAACTACTTAAGCAATGTAGAACTAGAGCAGAGCGTAAATATGAATCTCATAATCGATGTTGGAAACACCCTTTCGAAAGTGGCCGTTTTTAACGATGATAGTATAGTTTTCCACGAAAAGCACTCAACGTTGAGTGTTGATGCTTTTGAAAAGATCTTAAGGACATATCCCATTGGAAAGGCAATTTTTTCGAGCACTGGGGAATTTCCTGTATATATTGAAGAATTTCTTTCACAACGGTTACCCCTACTACAGTTCTGCTCCGAAACCCTTTTGCCCATCAAAAACTGTTATAAAACACCCCAAACCCTTGGCGCCGATAGGTTAGCCGCCGCTGTGGGAGCATTTGTTTTGTTCCCACATCAGAACGTGTTGTCGATTGATAGCGGAACTGCAATAACCTACGATCTGGTGACTAGCAAAGGCGAATACCTAGGTGGAGCAATATCTCCGGGTATTGAGATGAGATTTAAATCGCTACATCAATTCACAGCCCGCCTCCCTTTAATAACATTTAACACAAACCATCCACTAATAGGTTACGATACAGAAACATCAATACTTTCAGGGGTTTTAAATGGTGTGCTCGCCGAGGTGGATGGTTATATAGCCCAAATTGGGGCACAATATCCCCCGTTAACAGTAGTTTTTACTGGAGGCAACTCAATTTACTTTGATAAAAAGTTAAAAAATAGCATCTTTGTGAATCCTAATTTGGTACTATTCGGACTTAATAGAATTTTAGAATATAATGAGAATCACTAGAAACCTGCTGCTCTTTGCAACATTCCTATTCGTATCGTTTGCGTCATACTCGCAAGGTATTAACACTTTTTCTCCCTACTCTCGCTATGGCATTGGTGAAGTGCGAACGAGGGGCTACGCCAACAACAAGGCGTTGGGGGGCATTTCCCAGGGAATTAGAAACGATAAGTCGGTGAACTTTCTTAACCCCGCCTCCTACTCATCGCAGGATTCTATGTCGTTTATCTTCGATTTTGGGCTCGAGGCCATAGGAGTGGATTATCGCACCAATAGCCAGTCAAACTTTAACTCAGGAGCCAACCTACACCATCTGGCAATACAGTTCCCCATGACCAAATGGCTTGGTGTAAGCGCAGGAATACAACCGTTTAGCAATGTTGGCTACAGATTGAAGTATACCGAGGATGATGATAATCTACTGAGTAGCATTGGCGCCATAAAGTATTATCACTTTGGGAAGGGCGGAATTACGCAATCGTACTTTGGGCTGGCGTTTGAACCCTTTGAAGGTTTCTCCGTTGGGACAAACCTTTCATATTTCTTTGGTTCGCTTGAGCATTCTGTTGATGTTGTTTTCCCCGACGACACTCCCTATGGGACTGTTAATAAGCTTAACAGTATTGTTGTTCGCGATATTGGACTCAGCTTTGGTGCGCAGTGGGCATTTCATTTGGGAGCAGAGAAGCAGCTTCGTGTTGTGTTGGGCGCAACCCTCGACAACGAGACTAAATTAGGTGCTCAGAACATTCAGTACATCAGCTATCCTTTAGGAAACACTATCGATACAATTCAGTATAACGAGCTATCCGATGCTGCGATTGATTTCCCTAAAAATCTAACTGCAGGATTCTCCTTGGCGTACAAGAATATCTTTATGGTTGGTGCCGATTATTCTGTTCAGGATTGGACTAATTCAGGATTTATGGGGCAATCGGCCAATCTAACCAAAAGTGAAACCGTAAGAGTCGGTATTCAGTACACCCCAAGTCCTAACGATTTACGTAGTTACTTAAAGCGAGTTTCCTATAGGGGAGGATTCTATAACTCAAAAACATATCTACAATTTGATGATAATCAGATTAATGATTATGGCATAACTTTTGGAGTAGGATTACCATTCCGTAGAACCAACACCTCATTCAACATATCGTGTGAGGTTGGACGTAAAGGAAATACCGATTACATTCAAGAGACATACGGAGTTTTTAATGTTGGTTTTACTTTCTACGATTTTTGGTTTATTAAGCGAAAGTATAACTAAAGCTAAGCTGGAATTAACAGTTAATTTTTAAAAAATAAGGAACGATGAAAACTATTCTAACCAAAAGCCTTTTCATAACAGGAGTATTACTAACACTGGTTACAAGCGTGTTCGCCCAGTCATGGAAAACCGATCCAAAGTATGGACCTGACGAAGAAACCCGCCAAGAGTGTGTTGTTAATCTTAACCTGTATGGCGAACACTACAAACATCGCAACTATGCCTTAGCTAGACCATACTGGCAGAAAGTGTTACAGATATGTCCTGCATCTGGGCAAAATCCCTACATTCATGGTGTTAGGATGATAAAGACATGGATTGGTGAGACGAATAATGTTGCTCGCAAAACCCAACTTATCGATTCGCTTATGATGATCTACGATATGCGTATTGAGAACTTCAATCGCCGTGGGATTCTTCTTGGACAAAAAGGGATGGATTTAGTTCAACTCGATCCTGACAGATATGAGGAGGGGTATAAAATACTGAAAGAGTCCATCGACCTTGAGAAGGATGGCTCTGATTCCCCTGTACTTTACACCTTTATGGTTCTCACCAAAACCATGTACGACAATGGCAAGTTAAATGCCGAAAACGTAATTGAAACCTACGCATTTATTGCCGACTATCTTGATATTCAATTAGCTTCTAATGCTGAAGATGGAAGACTATTGCAAGTAAAAGAGAACGTAGACG
This sequence comes from Tenuifilaceae bacterium, assembly GCA_034003245.1. Lineage (GTDB taxonomy): Bacteria > Bacteroidota > Bacteroidia > Bacteroidales > Tenuifilaceae > Perlabentimonas. The sequence goes on along the minus strand of JAVEYY010000001.1, from coordinate 122,495 downwards.
CTATCTTCAGCTCTGCCGGTGTAGCCGATTGCGAAAGTTTACAGAAAATCTTTGAACCCAGAATTGATGGTAATCCTAACGACCTAGAACTTGTTAAAAAGACCCATACTTTGCTTAGTGCAAATCGTTGTGCTGGTTCAGATTTTTACAGAAAAGTACTTACTGCACTTTTCAATGGCGAACCCACCTCGCTAAGAGCCTACGAATTGGCAAGGGCATTTGTTGGTCTTAAAGATTTTCCGAAAGCCGAGGAGTATTACCTCCGGGCCATTGAGTTGGAAACTGATAATAATCAGAAATCGAGTTTTATGGTGGAGTATGCAGGTATTATGTTTAATGAGTTTAAAAAACCTCAGCAAGCGCGTACCATTGCCCTCGACGCTATTTCATTAAATCCCAACATGGGTCATGCATATATTCTAATTGGCAATATCTATGCAGCCGAAAAGAACTGCTTTACCGATGAGTTTCAAAAGAAAACCATATTTTGGGTTGCTGTTGATAAATTTGTGAAGGCAAAGCAAGTTGATCCAACCCTAGAATCCGATTGTGATAAGTTAATTGAGATTTACACACAGTATTTCCCCGCTCAGAACGATATTTTCTTCCAGGATTTAACTCCTAACCAAAGTTATACCGTTGGCTGTTGGATTAACGAGAGAACTACCGTTAGAGCTCGTCCATAATAACATAGCCAGATGCTTGACTTTTTAAGCCTTAAGCATAGGATATCAACTTTAGTCCCCACTCTACTAGTGGGGACTATTTTGCTTTTATCGTGCAAAACCGATATAGAAATGGTTAATGCCCTAGCTGAGAAGGACAAAGTGCCCAGCCTTATTGCAAAAAATGTTGAATTGACATACACCGAGAATGGCAAGCCGCGAATTAGAGTATTAGCACCAGAAACTCAATACTTTCAGTTTGCCGAGGAACCATACAACGAGTTCCCTATGGGAATTACGGTTTTTAGATACGATGATTCGATGAGGATTGAATCGACCATTACTGCAAATTACGCCATATTCTATGAGGCTAAGGAACTTTGGGATGCCAAGTACGATGTGGTTGCTCAGAATAGAATTGGCCAAATTTTGAACACCGAGCAGCTATTTTGGGATCAGAAAAGCAAGAAGATTTACTCCGATGACATGGTTAAGATAACCTCGGGCGATGATGTGATTTTTGGTCAGGGATTCGATTCCGATGAGAATTTTAATGACTGGGTGATCCGAAAAATCTCGGGCACATTTTACTTCGAGGAGGATTAGTAGTTGAAAGTTTGCGTTTTTGGCCAAAAAAACCTTTATCTTTATCTCCTAAATCAGAAAAATTAATAGCATGAGCATAATTCCCAGAATTTTAGAAGTTGTTTGGTTAATACTGGCTGTAGTATGCCTCGGTTTTGCCATTTATGCAACAGTTACCGTTGGGATTGACCAAAGCTACATGTTCTTTGTTTTGGCACTGGTAGCTGTGCTTATGTATTTTATTCGAAGGCATCGCCGACGAACCCTTACCTCAAATCAAAATAGCTAGCCTCCCCAATGGACTATAACCCGGCGATTATTGGTTTATCAGTTCTTTTCTCGGCACTATTCTCCGGTATGGAGATCGCCTTTGTAACAGCAAACAGACTAAGGTTAGAACTCGATCGGAAGCAGGGAACATTTGCTTCAAGGATTGTGCAGATTTTTACCCGCAATCCGGGTCAGTATATAGCCACCATGCTGGTTGGTAATAATATTGCCCTAGTTGTATATGGTATTGGTATGGCAAAATTACTTGAGCCATTCCTTTTGCTGGTTATTGATAATGAAATGGGGCTTTTGCTACTACAAACGTTACTTTCAACAGCACTTATCCTTGTAACAGCCGAGTTTTTACCCAAGTCGTTGTTTCGAATGCATCCCAATGGGTTCCTCAACTTTTTTGCCCTGCCCATGCTTTTTTTCTACATCGTTTTCTACCCCATAAGCAAGTTTTCCACCTGGATATCTGTAAACATTATTAGGCGTTTGCTAAGGCAGAACATAAAATTTGGTGAAGAAACACGCATATTTGGCAAGATCGATCTCGATCATTTAGTGGGCGAAGCCCAGGCAACCGAGGGCGATGACCTTAAGCATGAGCATGATATTAAGATGTTCCAAAATGCCCTCGATTTTAGCGAGGTTAAGCTTCGCGAGTGCATGATTCCCCGAACCGATATTGAGGCCATTGATGTGTATAGCACCATTGCAGAGCTAACCGAGAAGTTTATCGAAACCAGCTACTCACGCATACCTGTCTACCAAGGGAATATCGACAACATTATTGGTTACGTAAACTCCAAGGATCTTTTCAAAAAGCCTCAGAGCATCAAGTCGAAGCTGCTTAAGCTCGATTTTGTCCCCGAAACTATGCTTGCGCATAAGCTGCTAACATCTTTCATTAAAGAACAGAAAAGCATTGCCATTGTGGTGGATGAGTTTGGGGGCACAGCGGGGCTTGTTACCATTGAGGATATTATTGAGGAAATTTTTGGCGAGATTGACGATGAGCACGACTCCAGCGAGTTTATCGAAAAGCAGCTTAGCGATACTGAGTATATCCTGTCGGGAAGGCTTGAGGTTAGCTACCTTAACGAGAAGTACAAGCTAAATATCCCCGAGTCGGAGGAGTACGATACGCTTGCGGGATTTGTAATTTCGAACTACCAGAGTATACCTAAACCTCAACAGGAGATTCAGATCGAGAGTTTTAGCATTAAAGTTACCAAGATGGATAGAACCCGCATCGATTTAATTCATTTAACTATTCCTTCCAAGGATTAGCATTTCTCCGGTACCACACCTTACTTCGTGTCGAATTCTCGACTAACTTGAGAGCAGAACTTCTTTTTTAAAAATAATCCCCGAAAAAGTTTGCTAACGCTTTATGCTATACACTAAAATTGCTATATTCGTAGCCTTAAAAAAATGGCAATTTTTGAACTAATATTTACTTTAAAATGGCTACACTAGAGAAACTCAGAAATCGTGCTGGTACGCTTGTGGCAGTGGTAATTGGCCTTGCATTATTAGCATTTATACTTGGTGATTTGTTTGGTTCGGGCGGATCACTTTTCAACCGTAATCAGTTTGAGATAGCAGAAATTTCAGGGAAATCGATCCCATTTCAAACATATCAGGAGCGCGTTGATCATATTACCGAGCTCAATAAGGTTTCGCGTAGGGTGAATGCACTTGATGAGCATACTACCGAGAATATTCGTGAGGAAGTTTGGAATCAACTTGTACAGGAGTTCGTTTTGGGACCCAAGTACAAGAGTCTAGGCATTGTAGTATCGAGTCAAGAGCTTATGGATATGGTTCAGGGGCGTAATTTACACCCCATTATCCGTCAGGAGTTTGGAAATCCCCAAACTGGAGAGGTTGATGTTGCTATGGTTGACCAATTCCTTCGTAATCTCGACGCTGATCCATCAGGATTTCAACGCTCCATTTGGTTATATCTCGAGGATATTATTATCCGCGATAGGCAATTCACCAAATACAACAACCTAGTGCGCAAGGGGCTTTACGTTACCGGCCTGCAAGCCCAAAGGGCAGCGGACGAGCGTGGCAATAGGGTCGATTTTAATTTTGTTGTAAATCGCTACTCCTCTGTTGCCGATTCGTTGGTTTCAGTTAGTTCAAGCGAAATATCGAGCCATTACAAGAAGAATAAGAAAAAATATCAGCAGCAAGCTTCGCGTGATGTAGAGTATGTGGTTTTCCCCATTACTCCTTCGCCCGATGATTACAAACTTGCTGAGGAGTGGATACAGGATATCAAGAATGATTTCATTCAGGCTTCCGATCCTGCTCATTTCACCAGCATCAATTCTGATACTCCATATCGTGACGTATTCTTCAAGCAGGGCGAATTGCCCAATGAGCAGCTTAACCAGTGGGCATTCAGCGCCAAGGTTGGCGATTACATGGAACCCATGTTCGATGGCGATTCATATATGATGGCGAGATTGGTTAATATTGATTTTCTCCCCGATTCAGTTAAGGCCCGTCATATACTACTCAGCTCTAATGTGCAGTCGCAGGTTGAGTACGATGCTGCAAAAGCTAAAGCCGACAGCCTATTACAGGTTGTGAAGCGAGGCGGTAACTTTGCCCGTATTGCTGGAGAATTTTCGCAGGATCCAGGCTCGGCTGCTCAGGGTGGCGATTTAGGCTGGTTTGCCGAGGGCATGATGGTTAAACCATTTAATGACGCTTGTTTTAACGGCAAGAAGGGCGACATTGTACTTGTTGAGTCGCAGTTCGGTTTCCATATCATCGAAATACTAGATAAGGGAAAACTCGCCAAAAAAGTCCAGGTTGCAATTCTTGAACGTAATGTTGTTCCAAGCTCTAGGACTTATCAGGGAATATATCAACAGGCAAGCGAATTTGCTGGCATCAACAATACCAACGAAAAGTTTAACGCTGCTGTTCAGGAGTTGAAGTTGAGCAAGCGCCTAGCATCTAACCTAAGGGAACATGATAAGCGTGTTGCTGGTTTGGAAAATCCTCGGGAGATGATCCGTTGGGCATATCGCGAAAAGGTGAACGCCGTATCGCCTGTTTTTGAGTTTGGCGATAACTTTGTGGTGGCAACTTTAAAGGCTGTTCGCGAAGAGGGTGTTGCTCCTTTGGAGCAAGTTGCCCAGGAGATCCGCTCCGAACTTCTTCAGGAAAAAAAGGCCGAATTGCTAAAAGCAAAATTTGAGTCGGCGATGCAGAATAGCAGTAGTATCGATCAGCTTGCAAGTAGCTTATCGCTTCAGGCACAAGCAGCCACAAACATTACTTTCTCGTCGTTCTCGTTGCCAGCAGTTGGGTTTGAACCTACAGTTATTGCCACTGCAGTTAACTCCCCCGAGGGTAAGCTAGTTGGCCCCATTAAGGGTAACACTGGGGTTTACGCTTTTGCGGTAAATGCCATAAATGTTGAGGAGGTTGATAAGGCAATGGAACTACAGCGTATGCTTAACCTTTACCAATCGAGGTCGATGCGCGAAACCTACGAGGCCGTTAAGGAGAGTGCAAAGATTGTCGACAAGCGTTCAAGTTTCTACTAGTAGATATTTATTAGCCATATACCTGAGGGCATCCAATTTGGATGCCCTCTTTGCTTAGCAGTATTGCATGAAAGTAAGCCCATTTGCAGGTTATAATTCTGCAAAGTGGTAGTAATATTAAGCATCTATGAGTGTAGGACAACCATCTAGGAGCGCAGCACTATAATCTATCTCTGCAGAAGGTTCATCTAGGATTGCAGCGCAGTATTCTGTATGTGCAGAACACCCATCTAGGATTGCAGCACTAAATTCTGCCTGTGCAGAACTCTCATCTAGGAGTGTAGCACGGATATATATCTGTACGAAATACCCATCGAGGATTGCAGCGCTATATTCTATCTGTGCAGAAGGTTTATCTAGGAGTGTAGCACACTTTTCTAACAGTGTAGCACACCCATCTATGAGTGTAGAATAACTGTCAATGTTTGTAGAGCTGATTACTGTCGGTTTATTATAGGTTTCTATCAGTATGGGATGATCATCAATTTGTGTAGCACAGTTATCTATCCGTATACGATTATCATCAATTCCTATAGCGTTTATTGCTATATGATAGTATATATGGTTTGTCGATCCTAATAGTTGAATCGACTTTGTTGGCGTGTTTACATAAAATAAAAAAAGGGGCTCTGAAGCCCCTTTTGTATAAACGGTATTGGAAAACTATAGAAGTTCAACCACAAGTTCCGATTCAACAGTGATCTTGAGGTTAATGGTCTGGAGTAGATTATTCCAGTTAACATCGCCGTAAAGCAGGAATGTGAATCCATTCGCTCCGGATGTGTAGTTAAGGATATCGCCTTTAACCAGCTCAAACGAGATGCTATTTGCTGTAATTTCAGTCGACTGGGCAACAAGTTCTTCCATCTCGGCAGGATTTTTATCTACCATTAGCTTAAGCGAGGCAAAGATTTGGGATAGATCGATATCATTCTCACCCAAAAGTGTTAGGGTTACGGTTTTGATGTTGCTCTCCTTAATTTTCTCAGCATTTCCTCCGTACTCTTCAATTAGCGCATTTAGATCCTGGTCGAAACCCCAAGTGTGTAATAGTGTAAGACCAGCATCAACAGTTGATTTTGCTGTTGAAGGAGTAAGGTTAAACTCGGCCTCGCTCTCAAAGGGAACCTTAATGGTTGGGGCAAATCCATCACACGATCCTAGTGCGAATAGGGCAATAACAGCAACAAAGGCTGTGAGTTTGGTGATTTTTAAACTAGCTGTTTTCATAGAGTATTAGTTGTTAGAGTTAGTACATTGTTGAAAAACATTGGGATAAATGATGCAATAATTATGCCAACGATATTGCAATAACTACCTTGATGCGTACACCTGTTTAACAAAGTTAATAAGAAAAGGTTTGATTTCTTTGATGAAAGGAACTTTTTTACATCTCAACAAACAATCTTAGGAGGCCAATAATGGCTACCGCCCCAATAATAAAAATAGCTGCCCCAGAAATCTTGTTAATCCACCAAAGTTGTTTTAGCCTAAATCTCGATCTAAAGATATCCACCAAAGAGGTAAGGGTATACCACCAGAGGATTGCACCAATAAAAACACCGCTGGTGGCGACTAACGAAAGCACAAGGTTTGTACCCTCGGCTACCACACCAAGCGATGCGAAAAGGGCAATAAATAGAAAAACGGCAAGAGGGTTGGTTATGGTAACCAGCAAAACAGAGAGGTAATCCTCGAGCAGGCTATTCTTTTTCCGTTTGTGTCGCCTGAGCTGCTTAATGGGATTGGTGTAGAATATTTTTATTCCCAGAGCAAAGACGATTACTCCACCGATAGCCTGAAAAATTATTTGCTTCTCCTCGATAAAACTGATAATGAAGGTTAAGCTAAACCCAGCGATTGCAGCAAAAACGGTGTCGGCACTGGCGGCTCCCATTCCACTTAGAAAACCGCTAAGTTTGCCTTTGTTTATAGTTCGTTGTATACATATAACCCCAATAGGGCCTAAAGGGATGGAGGCAAGAAGTCCAACAATAATCCCTTTAACAAACAGTGTCAAGATCATCTAGAATATGCTGGGTAGTTATTAAAATTGTGTAAAGATAAACAATAGTAGTTGAAAAATTGTGATATCAGTCACTGTAATCAAAAACAATGCCTATGTATTGCTAAAACACAAATCAACGAATATTTGTTGCAATTCAGCTACCAATTTGAAGCTAATTGGCACTAATAGCTTCGTACCAGTAGCCGTGGCTCCATCATATCGTGAATTGCATACTTTACTCCTTCGCGACCCAGCCCCGAATCCTTTATGCCCCCGTAGGGCATATGATCGACCCTAAAGGTGGGCACATCGTTAACTATTACGCCACCCACTTTTAGCTGACTGAAAGCCTGTTGCTCCTCGTCGATTCTATTGGTAAAAACCCCAGCCTGTAAGCCAAACGTTGAATTGTTGATGACAGCAATGGCCTCTGCAAATTCATCGAAAGGTTCCATTATTACCACTGGGCCAAAAATTTCCTCAACGCAAACCTTCATGTTGGGCTGAGTATTGGTAAGGATTGTGGGAAGATAAACATTCCCTTCGGTTCGCCCACCATGCAGTAGCTTTGCCCCTCCCTGAATGGCTTCGTTAACCCAATTTTTTACGCGGAGCGTATTTTCACTGTCTATCATCGAGGAGATATCGGTTGCTGGATCTAGCGGATTGCCGATTACTAGTTTTTTTGTCCCCGAAATCATCCCCTCTTCAAACTGGGTGAAGATATTTCTATGGACATAAATCCGTTGGGTGTGAATGCAAACCTGTCCGGAGTAGGCAAACGCGCCCGATATACACTTTGGGATTGCCCTGTCGAGATTGGCTGTTTCGGTAACAATAACTCCAGCATTCCCTCCAAGCTCTAGCACAACCTTTTTATTGCCGGCAAGGGTTTTCATCCTCCATCCAACCTGTGGCGATCCGGTGAAGGTGAGGAGATTAAACCGCTGATCGGTAACCAGCTGATTTCCCGACTCCCTATCCATGGGGAGGATGCTAAGCGCACCCTTTGGAAGCGAAGTTTTATAGATAATCCTTGCTAGCTCCAATGCCGATAGGGGAGTGCTACTGGCTGGTTTCAGAATTATTGGACAGCCAGCCGCAATGGCAGGTGCTATTTTATGCGATGTGAGATTTAGCGGAAAGTTAAATGGTGAAATCCCCGCCACTAGACCAACTGGGAAATGCTTAACCAGCCCTTCTTTCCCTTCGCCAGCTGGAGTCCAGTCGAGTTGGATGTATTCTGAGGGTAACCGTTTACACTCCTCGGCGGCAATGCGGTAGGTTTGTATCGCCCTATCGACCTCGCCCAATGCGTATTTAATGGGTTTGCCTGCTTCCATAGCCAACAGGTTGGCAAGCATAGTGCGTTCGGATTGAAGACCGGCAGCTATTCCATTTAATATTTCCTGCTTTTGGTACGAGGGAAGTGTGGCCATCTGCTGCTCGCAGGCTTGTGCCATATTGATTGCCTCTTCGAGCTCGGGTTTGCCAGCAAGAGAGCATTTACCAATTGTATTGCCATCGAATGGGCTAACAACATCCAGTGAGGTTTGAAGAACCCGAAATTCACCTCCAATACACGCTCCGTAGGTTTTCATATAAATCCCTTTTAATGCGAAAATAGTAAATCTTAAATCAACATCAGTTTGATTGCTTACTTTTACCGTTAACTTTACAGCGTTTTTTCGATTTATTAACTATTACTACTATGATTAGCACTCGTTTTACTAAGATTCTATTGGTTTTATTTTGGTTCGCGGCTAGCCCTGTACTTGGACAACTTCCCGATGTGATGCTAACCGATAAGGCTAAGGTAAGCCTTCTTACCTGTTCGCAAGGCGAGGAGCTTTACTCAATATTTGGGCATAGCGCAATTCGCATTTACGACCCTTTGGTTGGAGTAGATTGGGTATTTAACTACGGTACATTCGATTTTTCCGACCCCAACTTTTACCCCAATTTTGTGAAAGGGAAGTTAAACTATATCCTTTCGGTATCGACATATAAAAACTTTGAGTACTCCTATATCATCGAGGGTAGGTTTATTTATGAGCAGGAGTTAAATATTCAACAGCACGAGAAACAAAAGTTGCTCGATTCGCTCCGCATCAACTTTATGCCCGAGAATAGATACTATTTGTACGATTTCTTGTTCGATAACTGCGCCACGCGCATCCGCGATATTTTTGTTGAGACCATTCCTCGAGCCATTGAGTTTGATTCCACGAAGCTAAATGATGGCAAGAGTTTTAGGGAGCTGCTGATGCCCAACGTGAAGGAGATGCCCTGGGCAAAACTAGGTATAAACCTTTTGCTTGGCGTTAGTGCCGATAGGCCTGCAAAGACCTGGGAGTATATGTTTCTACCAGAGCATATGCTAACAGCATTTGCCCATGCCCGTTTTGTTGATGACAGCACCTCGACACCATTTGCCAAAGAACCAGCTGTTCTGCTTACAGGAAGGGATATTCCCACTAGTAAATTCAGAAATTCTCCCTTTGTTGTGTTTATGCTGATATTGCTAGTAGCCGTTTTTATTACCTACATCAACATAAAAAGGCAGAAGCTTTTCATTGGGTTCGATGTAGCGCTTTTCGGGTTGGTTGGCCTGCTGGGAATTGTTATCGCCTTTCAGTGGTTTGGATCGGATCATGCTGTGATGGCCAACAACTATAACCTAATTTGGGCACATCCGCTTCACCTGATTGCGGCTGTATTGTTATTCTTCCGTAAGTGTTCCCGGTTAGCTAAGTTATATTTTGTGGTGAATGCTGCGATTATGTTTTTGCTTCTGGTTTTCTGGTTTGTTCTACCACAAACCTTACCATTCCCCATGTTTCCAGTTGTAGCGGCAATGCTCATTCGATCGGTTGTTATATTTAAGAACCGATAAAGCATAAAAAATAAGTGCGGTGAGAGAAAAACTCACCGCACTTTGCATAATAATTTTGTGATAGAATATTATCGGCCTCTCCTTCTTCCTGTTGATGGAGCAGGTTCTGGTTTTTCTTCTTTCCAGTATCCTTCCCTCGAGAGTAGATGATCGAGATTCGCAATGCCGTACACCACAATGGCTGTAACCACCGAGGTGTGCTCCTGATACTCGGCTATGCTCATGTTATACAAATCGCGCTCGGTGTGCCAAATCTCACGATAGTTGAAATCGTATCCTTTGGGATCGGCTGTTCCAAAGCTGAGTGTTGGAACACCTGCAACGGCAAAGGGGCCGCTATCGGTTCCCCAGGCTACTTTTGGCCTATCCATTGGGCCGCGCTCAGTAACTGTGAATGGGAAATCGGGGTTGATATCGTTAAGCGGTTCGCATATCTTTTTAAAATCCTCAAGCATTGCTGAGGTAACACTTATGCTATTTGCTACCGTTGGTCCACCGTCGCGGTTAAACATATTTGAGATTTTATCGAGCTTATCCTGATTTTTATTTACCCAGTGTCTCGACCCAAGTAGCCCAAACTCCTCACCAGCCCAAAGGCATACCAGGATTGTACGTTTAGGTTTTCCTCCGGCTTCCATTATTAGCCTTGCAGCCTCCATGGAAGGAGTTACACCAGACCCATTATCAACGCCCCCTGTGGCAACATCAAAAGCATCTAAATGGCCACCCATAATAACGTACTCATCGGGATACTCGGTTCCGGGAATCACGCCAATTACGGTTTGGTAGGGGATTGGGCCCATGCGGAAATGGTTGCGGATGTCGAACTCCAAGAAGAAGCGTTGCCGCTCCTTGGCCATCTGCTCAATAATGGCAAACTGATGCTCATCGAGTTTGATATCGGGAACTTTAGGTAGATTTTCGAATGTGAAGTCCATATGATTTTTGCGATCGTACAGCGCCACTATTGGGTTTGCAGCCGACTGGATAATTCCTAGTATTCCAGCATCAACCATCTCCTTGTAAAAAAGGGCTGGTTCATCCTTTAGCGGGAGAAGCTCTTGCTCTGGTTTTCCGGAGTTTCTGTTATCGCGATTCTGACGACGAATCTCGTTATTCTTCTTCTCAATTTCTTCGTTCTCTGCAATAATGCTGGCGCGGAGCTTATCGGCATTGGCCGAAACATCGATAGGCCAACCCTCACTCTTGCCCGATATAAGAACCCAGGCTCCATTGAGTTTACCTTTCATCCTATCGAACTGGGCTCGACTCTTGGGCTCAAGAACTACGTGCCCAATCTGTACTCCCTTGGTACCAGCCGTGTACGATGGCGTGGCAAAGTGTAGATTCATCCCATTATCGCTAAGCATCCGTCCAAACCATGGCCCACGGTTAAACCCAACGGGTAGCGTGCCCACCTCGTCGAGGATAACCTCCATGCCCCACTCCTCAAATTTCTTGGTTGCCCATTTTACAGCGGTTTCATAACCATCGGAGCCAATTAGCCGGCCTCCAATCCGATTAGTTAGCACATCGAGGTGATGCATGGTTTGGTTGTCGTTTTTGGCAATCTCAATAATCTTATCGACTACCGGATCGCGCTGTGCATTGGCGCTATTTACCCAAAGCATGCCTAATGCCAGAGAAAGGATCAGGAATTTTTTCATATGGGAGGGAATTGTGTTTAGTTTGATTTCTGTTGATTAGAGTGATTTGGGTTGAAAGAGTTTAATGCGATTGACTATTAGGGTTAACCTATTTGGCACTTCCCAAGTATAATAGCCATTAGGTAAATGGGTTGTTATATAGTCCTTGATTATTTGGTTATCATGGGTTCATTATGGTTCAGCGAAAGTATCTAAATTGTTACGGTAATTTTTTATATTTACGCAATCGAGGGGGGGTAGCAGATTAAATTTAAATATTTATTGAATAATAGTCGTTACAGAAATAATAATTTAAATATTAGCACAATCTCATATAATGATTTTTAGAGATTTTATAGAAAAGTACTCCAAGCTTAGCGACCTGGAATAACTATTTGAGTCAAAAGAGTTCAGTAAAAACGAGGTTATTCTGGCAGAGGGAGGAATCTGCCGGTACTTCTACTTTCTGGAGAGCGGACTGGTTCGGTTCTTCAGTAATATCGACGGGAACGACCTCACCAAAACATTTGCCATTGCACCTTACTGTTTTACAGCAAAACTGAGTTTTCGTAGTCAGACTGCCTCCAGTGAGGCCATACAGGCGCTGGATAGAACTGTGGTTAGGCGTGTTTCGTTCGAAGGCTATAGGAAGCTCGAGGAGATTAATGCATGGAATATATTTATGCGTAAGCTCTTGAACGAGATACAGGAGTACTCCGAGTCCTTTTATCTTGAGATTAGAACTATTACCGCTGAGGAGCGGTATCGGAAAATACTTGATAGTTACCCTCAGGATCTTATTAAGAAAATTCCCATTAAGCACTTAGCCTCGTTCTTGGGCGTTGCTCCCCAATCTTTAAGCCGAATCCGAAAAAAAATTCAAGAAATTAGCCCAAATTAACCTAGGTGAATTTTGGTTTACCGTTTAATAGTGAATTTTGCATCGGATTTTAAAAACGTAGTGATATGCAAAGTTTACGTAGCCGTTTGGTAATTGGACTAATTAGGAATAGACACCTTTTCCAGTTTAAGCTAAAACCCGAATTGGTTGATGATACTTTTTCAGTTAAGGATTTCAGGGAGAGTGTCGATCGGGCATCTGCAAAAGTAAAGTTGCCAAAGGAAGTTACTGCTCAAAAGGTATTGGTTGATGGAATAGCTGCAGAGTGGATAATCCCGCGAAATCCGATGAAAGATAAGGTTCTCCTTTACATTCATGGAGGAGGGTTTATCTCTGGGTCGTGCCTTACGCATCGTATGCATGTGGCAAAATTTGCCATTGGTTGCGAGTTGAAAGCCCTAGTTTTCGATTACAGGCTAGCCCCAGAACATCCATTCCCTGCAGCCGTACACGACTGTGTAAAGGCTTACAGATGGTTATTGAACCAAGGCTATAAGCCCGATGATATTATTGTTGGAGGAGAATCGGCAGGGGCAACCCTAACCTTATCTCTTCTTTTAGCGCTTAAAGAGGAGGGAATAAAGCAGCCTAAGGCAGCCTTTTCGATTTCTCCGGTTACCGATTTGCGGTGTGTTACCCCCTCGTTTACCTACAATGCTAGTAAAGATGTTGCCCCAATGGGCTCGTGGACCGTTTGGACAAATATGTACATAGCCGATAACGATCCAACAAATCCATTACTTTCGCCACAATTCGGAAATTTTGAGGGGATACCCCCTTTGTATATTTGCGTTGGCACGCACGAGATTCACTACGACGATTGCGTAAGTATAGCCCGGCTCGCTCGGCAACATGGGGTAGATGTTACCCTGCGCGAGTGGCCAGGAATGATACATGCATTTCCACTTTTATCGCCTCTGTTCCCCGAGGCTAAACTGGCATTACATGAGATTTGTGGGTTTGTGAGGAGACAAGCGAATTGAATTTAATCAGCCAAAAAAGTTGTCTCCATTTGTTGATAAGCCCAGAACGAATTCTTTACGAGATACCCGGGGTCGACAATTTAAGAACAAGTTCAATAATCTTGAAATTAATAAAAAAAGGAGCAACCATCGCTGGCTGCTCCTTTTGGTCATAGAACAAAAGAAAATCTAAATAATATCAATTGGTTTTGTGCCCAGCTCAACAGTGGGTTTGCTCTGCTTAAACTGTTCAATACCCTTATCTAGGAACTTGATGAATTCGTCCACGTTGGTGTTAAATCCATAGGGTTCGGTAAGTAACTCCTCATTTGTGCCCAGTAGAACGTAGTAGGGTTGGCTATTCACGTTAAACCGGCTTATCTGGAAGTCGGCGTTTTTTCGACCTACGGTATTTTTCACCTTGCCATCAACCGTTGAAGTAATCCACTCCGATTCGGGCAGCTTGGTACGCTCATCAACGTAAAGGGCAACCACCACAAAATCGTTTTGTAAACGCTGCAGTACGCGCGGATCGCTCCACACATTTTGCTCCATCACTTTGCAGTTGGAGCATGCATGGCCAACAAAATCGACAAACAGAGGTTTGTTCTGCTGCTGCGCGCAGGCCAGAGCCTGGTTGTAGTCGAAGTAGCCCTGCAGCCCATGGGGGAGGTGTAGAATATCGGCGTACTTAGGTTCCTCGCATAGTGTCGACTTATCCTGAACAGTGCCAATGCGTTGCTGGCCAATCATCCGCTCAAGGTCGAAGCTGTGTCCCGTTTTAGGAGGGATTAATCCCGACAAGCCTTTTAGGGGTGCGCCAAACATGCCAGGCACAAGGTAGATAACAAACGCAAATGTGGCAATGGCCAGCAGCATGCGGAAGAATCCAATGTGCTCTACTTTGGAGTCGAATTTGAATTTTATTTTACCCAGCAGGTACAGCCCAAGCATAATAAAGATGGCTATCCAGATGGCCAGGTAAACCTCGCGACCCAGAATACCCAGGTGATAGGTTAAGTCGATTGTTGATAGGAATTTCAGTCCAAAGGCTAGTACGATAAAGCCCAATACAATCTTCACTGAGTTTAACCAACCACCCGATTTGGGCAGCTTGTTAAGCCATGATGGGAAGATAGCGAAAAGCGTAAATGGTATTGCAAAGGCCATGGAAAAACCAAGCATCCCAATTATGGGCTTAAGCCCCAAGCCTGCTGCCGACTCCACCAGAATGGCACCCACAATTGGCCCCACGCACGAAAGACTTACAATAACTAGCGTAAGTGCCATAAAGAATGAGCCAATAAAGCCACCCCTTTCAGCCTGGCTATCGGTTTTGGTCGAAAGGCTGCTGGGTAGCATGATCTCGAATAGGCCAAAGAACGATGCGGCAAAAACCATGAAAAGGGTAAAGAAGATAAGGTTGGGTAACCAGTGCGAAACCAGCTGGTTTGCAAACCCAGCGCCCACGCTGGTTAGCGATACAAGTAAACCAATGGATGTGTAAATTACTATAATACTTATCCCAAAAACAAATGCGTTAAGTATGGCGTTGAAACGGTTCTTCTGCTTATTCATAAAGAATGATACGGTCATGGGTATCATGGGGAATACGCAGGGTGTTAGCAATCCAGCCAAACCTGCGGCAAATGATATTAGGAAGAACACCAGCAGTGATGAGTCCTTGTCGGACCCGTTTTCAGAGGGGGTTGCAGCATGCTGCTCAACCACTGTTGGTTGCTGTTCTGCTTTTAAAGGAACCTCACCCACTTGTATGGCAAAATCTTTGGTAAGGAAAATACACTTATCCTCGAAGCAAACTTGGTATTCAATTTCGCCTTTAACAATAGTTCCAGTAATTCCTTCGGCAAGTTCAATGGGTTGAACAAACTGGGCAAATGCATCGAAGTAAGCCAACTCCATCTTGAATATCTCGTCAAACTCAACCTTAGCTTTGCCTACCGGTTTTACCTTGCCACTAACCTTGAAATCGTTGCTTTCAGCATAAATAAATACCGTTGGCAGTGGGCCTCCCTCGGGGTTTTCTGATGAGTACAGATGCCAGCCCATATCTACGGTGGCTTCAAAAGTTAGCTCATACTTCTGTCCCTCTACCTGTTTCGACGAGTACTTCCATTTAACCGGATCGTCTATCTGTCCCATAGCCACAAGGCTAACCAGCGATAGGGTAAGCAGGGCGAAAATCGCAAGAAATCTCTTCATCATTTTTTATCTTTAGAAAGTTAAGGTATTTTCCAAACAACAATTTTAACTAAAAGTTCAGGCAAAAGTATTAAACGATTTTAACAATTTCAAGTTGCCGCCTGAGGAGCGTTGGGATAAAAAAAAGCCGCTGCGGTGGGCAGCGGCTTTCGGTTCGATTAAAAATCTATCTCGTTTTCGGTTTGGTCAAGAAAATGGTATTCCAAAAAGGTGAACGACGAAATGGGGACAACTTTAAGCGAGCACCCGTACTTGCGGGTCCAACGGAAACGCTTGCTAAGAATGCCCTTCGTTAGGAACGATGCCACGTAGGGGTGTGCCTTGAGGACAAGTTTCTTTATTTCCTTCTCAGTAACTAGGAAGGCAAGTTTTTTCTCAATCTCCTCGTCGAGTAGGAGTGGGGGCGACACTTCGCCAGTTCCCTTACATGTTGGGCATTTCTCAAGGGTTTCGATGTGCATCTCGGGTCTAACCCGTTGCCGTGTGATCTGCATCAGGCCAAATTTGCTTAATGGCAAGATATTGTGCTTGGTACGATCCTTGGCCATAAGTTCTTTCATCTTATCGAACACCATCTGTTTGTTCTCGTTCTGGTGCATATCGATAAAATCGACCACAATAATACCACCCATATCCCTTAGCCTTAGCTGGCGGGTGATCTCCTCGGCAGCGGCAAGGTTTACCTCAAGAGCATTTGTCTCCTGATCGTTGCCTGCCTTTGAGCGGTTTCCGCTGTTTACATCAACAACGTGTAGGGCTTCAGTGTGCTCAATAATAAGGTAGGCACCGCTTTTAAACGAAACGGTTTTACCAAATAGCCCCTTGATTTGCTTCTCAATTCCGAAGTTTTCGAAGATGGGAACCTTGCCATTGTATAGCTTAACTATCTTCTCCTTCTCAGGGGCAATGGTTCCAATATACTCCTTAATATCGTTGTAAATATTTTCATCATTAACGTATATGCTGTTAAACGAAACGTTAAGCATATCGCGGATGATGGCAGAGGTTCGTTTGAGCTCGCTAAGGATAATGCCGGGAACGGGAGCCGTTTTGACCCTGTCGAAGGCCATCTCCCATTTTTTGATTAGGTTGCGAAGCTCAGCATCGAGGATTGCCACCTTTTTGCCTTCGGCGGCAGTGCGCACAATAACACCAAAGTTTTTGGGAACAATACTCTCCAGCAGTCGCTTTAAGCGCTTACGCTCCTCAATGGATGTAATCTTTTGGGAGATGGAGATCTTGTCGGAAAAGGGCAGCAGCACAATGTTTCTACCTGCGATAGATATCTCGGCGCTGAGCCTGGGGCCTTTGGTGGAGATAGGTTCCTTGGCGATTTGAACCAGTACCGTTTGACCAGAATTGAGAATGCTCGAAATTTTCCCCTCCTTGTCGATCTCGGGCTCAAGTTTGGCCTTGGAGATGGTGAAGGGTTTTCCCTTTTTGGATTGTGCTACCTGAAGTAGCTTGTGGAACGACCGGAATTGCGGCCCCAGATCGAGGTAGTGAAGGAATGCGTCCTTCTCGTACCCCACATCAACAAAGG
The DNA here is from genome assembly GCA_034003245.1 of Tenuifilaceae bacterium. Taxonomy (GTDB): domain Bacteria; phylum Bacteroidota; class Bacteroidia; order Bacteroidales; family Tenuifilaceae; genus Perlabentimonas. The sequence continues at coordinate 105,215 of JAVEYY010000001.1, read as the reverse complement.
CGGCGTTTAGCCCGGGCATTATTTTCTTGACCTTACCTAGATAGATATCACCAACCGAAAACTGAACGTTGCTCTTCTCCTTGTTAAGTTCAACCAGTTGTTTGTCCTCAAGCAGAGCTATAGCAACCTCAGATGAACGTAAATCAATAATCAGCTCTGTGTTCACGGTGAATTTGTTTTGGAAAATGTTGGTAAGGTATTATAAACAATTCCAACCTAAAGAACACTATGGCCCCTTAGGTTGGATGTAGGTTTAATAGGCTTGCAGATTAACTGTCAAGGCGCTATTTCTTCTTCTTATGACGGTTTTTGCGCAAGCGTTTTTTCCGCTTGTGGGTTGCCATCTTATGCCTCTTTCTCTTCTTTCCGCTTGGCATGATTGTAGTTTCTTAGATGGTTAGAATAAAAAAATTACTTAACGTGAGACTTCACCTTGTTAACAAAAGTTTTTGCAGGCTTGAACGAAGGTATAAAGTGCTCAGGAATAATGATGGTAGTGTTTTTTGAAATGTTACGGGCAGTCTTCTGTGCACGCTTTTTCACGATAAAGCTACCAAATCCCCTTAGGTAAACATTCTTCTCCTTTACTAGAGAATCTTTTACGGTTTCCATGAAGGCCTCAACTGTTTTCTGAACAGTAACCTTTTCGATTCCAGTATTCTTGGAAATCTCGTTTACGATATCTGCTTTTGTCATTTTAAAAAATCTTTAATTATCAATAAATTAAGGTTAGAAATCTCAAATCGGACTGCAAATATAAGTCTTTTAAATTGATAAATAAAAAACTTTACAATTATTTTTGCATAAATTATTTTCATTAATACTTGATTTAATGGATTTTAAAAGCATTCTTGCCAAGTGGTACGGGGTTTATAAGCGTGATTTGCCTTGGCGATACACTTCTGACCCATACCAGATTTGGGTTTCGGAGATCATTTTACAGCAAACCCGGGTAGCGCAGGGAATAGGCTACTATAAGCGGTTTATAAGCACTTTCCCTACTGTTTTCGATTTGGCCAATGCTCACGAGGATCAAGTACTAAAGGTGTGGCAAGGCTTGGGATACTACACGCGTGCTCGAAATATGCATAGCGCAGCTAAACGCATTGTTAGCGATTTCGGAGGTGTTATGCCGTGTACTTACGAGGATTTGCTTAAGGTTAAAGGCATTGGAATCTACTCTGCTGGGGCAATCGCCTCGTTTGCATTCAAACTGCCTGTTCCGGCCATTGACGGGAATGTGTATCGGATTATGGCCCGAATTTTTGGGGTTTTCAGCTTGCCAACCACATCGAGTGGAAAAAAAGAGTTTTTTCAGCTGGTGTTGGATTTAATGGACAAGGAGTCGCCCGACTCCTTTAATCAGGCTCTGCTCGACTTTGGCGCGCTGCAATGCGTACCTCGAAATCCAAAATGTACCGATTGCCCTTTTATGGAGTACTGCTATGCATTCCGTAATAATATGGTAGATAGTTTGCCCTCAAAGGGTAAAAAGTTGATTCCCCGTGATCGGTTCTTCACCTACTTGCTTATCCGCCATGGGAAAATGACCTTTATTGCCAAGCGCAAGGCTAATGATATTTGGCACTCACTTTACGAATTCCCACTTATTGAAACCAACCAATCTTTAGAACTCAGAGAGTTCACTCAAATGGAAGAGTGGCAGCGATTGATTGGCAAATCGAAACATACCATTAGTTATATATCGCCATTAGTAAAGCATCAGCTGAGCCATCAAACCATTTACACACGGTTTTTGGTAGTTGAGGTTAGTAATGTGTCCAACTACCTGAAAAAGGAGTATATGATGGTTTCCACTAATGAGCTCGATAGCTATTCAACACCACGACTAATAGATAACTTTTTGGCGGCAGAGCCTGCAACAAAGTATTTCCTAAACCCACCTCAGTAGCATATCTTTTACAACATTTAGTTTACAGTTTAAAATGATATGACTATATTTGTAAGTTGTAGTTTTAAAACCCTAAAAATTATCTAATCATGAGTGTAAACAAGGTAATTCTAGTTGGTAACGTTGGGAAGGATCCCGAAGTCCGACATCTGGAGGGCGGCGTTGCTGTAGCCAGATTCCCGCTGGCTACAAATGAGACCTACACCGACAAGAGCGGGCAAAAGGTTACCCAAACCGAGTGGCACACCATTGTGGTTTGGCGGAACCAAGCCGAGATTGTTGAGAAGTACGTGAAGTCTGGTAAGTTGCTGTATGTTGAGGGACGTTTACGCACCAATACATACGAGGATAAGGAGACTGGTACCAAGAAGTACTTCACTGAGGTTTACTGTACAACCTTTAAATTCCTAGGACCTGCCACTGGCGAAGGAGCTGCTACTGCTGAAAAGGGTAAGGCTAATGCTGGACAAGTAATACAAGCCAACGAGCCAGAACCTCCAATGCCCGAGCCCGAGGACGATTTGCCCTTTTAAGCATTGACGTTTAATGCTTATAAACAAGTAGAAACTTAACAAATGCATTTTGGAACCAGGTGAGCATTTCATCATCAGTATTCTTTTAGCTGATATTACTTATTATCCACTAACCGTTGGGGTTGTTTTTGGATTTGTAGTGCTGGCGATACTGCTACTACTCTCTAGTCTTGTTTCAGGTTCTGAATCGGCCTTTTTTTCACTAAGCCCCAAGGATATTAGGTATTTAGAAGAGAGTCAGAATAAATCGTGTAAAAAAATACTAGAGCTGCTCGAAAAACCCGAGCAGCTCTTGGCTTCGGTTCTTGTGGCCAATAACTTTATAAATGTGGGGATTGTAATCCTCTCCACTTACCTTACCAATTCTATTGTCGATTTTAGCGCATCACCCATTTTTGGATTTATTGTACAGGTGGTGATAATCACCTTTGTTTTGCTGCTTTTTGGCGAAATTATTCCGAAGATTTTGGCGACTAATAAGGCGCTATCGTTTAGTCGATTTATGGCAGTTCCACTGCTAATTATTACCAAGATTTTCAGACCAGTCAACTATTTGCTGGTCTCCTCTACGGCCCAAATGAGCAAACGTTTTTCCCCACGCCGAAACATATCTATCGATGAGCTTAGCGATGCTCTCGAGATCACATCGGGTCAGCATCCCGAGGAGAAGAAGATTTTAAGAGGTATTGTTACATTTGGCCATATCGAGGTGAGGGAGATTATGAAACCTCGAATGGACGTGGTCGCAGTAGATATTTCTGCGGGTCTAAATAAGGTTAAGTCGGTAGTGGTTGAGTCGGGCTACAGCCGCATTCCCGTGTACGAACAGTCATTCGATGAGATACGTGGCGTGCTCTACGTAAAGGATTTACTGCCTCACATTGATGAACCCGATACTTTTGCATGGCAAAATCTCATTAGAGAGCCTTATTTTATCCCCGAAAGCAAAAAAATTAACGTTTTATTGTCGGAGTTTCAGGCAAACCGTATCCACCTGGCCATTGTGGTGGATGAGTATGGCGGAACTTGTGGTATAGTTTCCCTAGAGGATATTCTTGAGGAGATTGTTGGTGAGATATCGGACGAGTCGGATGAGGAGGTGTCGCTGTACTCAAAAATTGATGAGACTACCTACCTCTTTGAGGGGAAGATTCTGCTTAACGACTTCGCCAAGGTGGTGAATGTTGATGATGAAATTTTTGACGAGGTGAGGGGCGAGGCCGAAACGCTCGCCGGGGTTATTCTCGAAATCATGGGATACCTGCCTAATAAGAACGACACCATTACGCACAAGTTCTTCCGGTTTACCATCGACTCGGTCGACAACAAAAGGATTAGGCGCGTGAGGGTTAAGATTTTAAATCAAACAGAAAAAAATGAGTAAAGGCTATTTATACATTTTGGTATTCGTTGCGGGAGCACTGTTGGTGGGTTGTGGTGGTAGTTCTACCCCCAAACCCAGAGGTTATTTTCGGATTGATTTTCCCACCAAGGAGTATCAGCGCCTCGACTCAGCCCATTTCCCATACCATTTCTACTACCCAACCTACGGCAAGCTGGTGAAGGATAACTCCCGGATTGCAGAAGAGTACTGGGTGAATCTCGATTTTCCGCAGTACAAGGCTCGCATCCATATTAGCTATAAGGAGGCTACTAATAGGCTCGATTCGCTTTCTGAGGATTCACGAACTCTTGCCTATAAGCATGCCCTTAAGGCCGAAGCAATTAGTGAACAATTCTACGCAAACCCCGAGAAACGGGTTTATGGCATACTTTATAATATGAAGGGCAATACGGCCAGCTCGTGGCAGTTTTATGCTACTGATTCGGTAAAACACTTCCTGAGAGGTGCCCTTTACTTCGCCGTTAGTCCTAACAAGGACTCCCTTGCCCCTGCTATTGATTTCTTTGGACAAGACCTGGTTAAGGTACTCGAAACCCTTGAGTGGAACGATAATCGCTAGGATATGGCCATAGAACATCTACATAGAACCGAGGATTTTATTTTAGGCGTTTGGCGGGTTGAGGAGAATGAGGAAACGCTTATGCAGAAGGTCGGTGGCGATTACTTCCCGGGTCTTGCACGTATTTCGCATCCCCGACGAAGGCTAGAGTGGCTTGCCGCTCGGTCGCTCCTACGCGAATTTGGCTACACGGGACACGTGATGTACCATCCCACCCGTCGACCTTTCCTTGCCCATTCCCGTGCTCACATCTCCATAAGTCACTCCTATCCCCTGGTAACCGTGGTGATGAGCGATAAGTACTTGGTTGGAGTAGATGTTGAGTCGTTTGTTAGACCATTTCACCAAGTGATGGATAAGTATCTTTCAAAGAACGAGAAACGCTGGGTAGAAAGTGACGATAATCAGCGGCTGGCTCTAATTTGGAGCGCCAAGGAAGCAATTTATAAGCTGCCCGGAATGGACGGGTTGGGTGGTGCCGAGATGGATATTAAGCCCATTCATCAGATCTTGCCCGATGGGTCATTGAAAGCATCAGTGCGATTGGGTAACACCATTCAGCAGTTTCACCTGCAGTACCATTACATGGAGTATTTCAACGTGGTGTGGGTTTGCTGTAATCCCCAAACTTTAGTCTGGTAGCAATGGTTTTAAATACCCTTTCTCAACATACCCGAGGGCAATTTGCCCTACTCATCGATCCCGATAAAAATATCAGCAACTTAACAACGCTTGTAAAGCATGCCGAGGAGTTTGGGGTTGATCTTATTCTCGTGGGTGGTAGCCTTGTGAGGGGGTATATGGATGAAACTATTCTGCTGATAAAGAAAAAATGTTCCATCCCGGTTGTCCTCTTTCCTGGTAGCGTTTTTCAGTTTAGCCCCCATGCCCATGCCATTCTGCTCCTCTCGTTGATCTCGGGCCGAAATCCAGAGTTTCTTATAGGCAATCATGTAATTGCCGCTCAGGCAATTCGCGATAGCGGGATGGAGGTGATTCCCACGGGATACATGCTTATTGGTTCTGGAGAGCCCACTTCCGTTCAGTATATCAGCAACACCATGCCCATTCCTCGATCTAAGACAGATATTGCTGTTGCTACAGCGTTGGCAGGGGAGCAACTGGGGTTAAAGGTGATTTACCTTGAGGGGGGTAGTGGAGCCGATGAGATTGTACCTCCACTGCTAGTACAGGCAGTTTGTTCTAGTGTAGGTGTTCCGGTTGTTGTGGGAGGAGGAATTCGGTCACCAGGGCAGGTCAAAGCGCTACGCCATGCTGGGGCCTCGATGGTGGTTGTGGGGAATGCCATTGAGAGCAACCCAGAACTTTTTCAGAAGCTGGTTGAGGCATCACGCTAAACCTACTATAACTTGTATAATAAGTAAGGGGCGGAATTTCCGCCCCTTACTGGTTGACTATTTAACCTCATAGGTTTCTCCGCTTCGAAGCAGATCGTCCATGGTTCTTATTTTAGCATTGTTTTGTATATCGATAAGCTGATCGCGTACATTGTCGTCGTACGTTGGGAACTTTACTGCACGGATAACTCCCAGAGCCATGGGAAACTTAGGATATTCCATGTTTACAAGCATAACATGTATCCCAGGGTTTGGGTTATGGGCATCGTGTACCAGGATATGATCCATGGTGTAGCCATCCTGCCCAATGGTTACCACTTTTAGCTGATTGCCCTCCATAACCAGCCCCTTGTCGTTGTTTTGCCCAAAGATCATCTTTTCGCCATGGCGGAGTACAATAGTACGTTCGGGACGAACATCGCGTTCTGCATATTCTGCATGCGTTTTATCGTTGTAAATAACGCAGTTTTGCTGAATCACCACCACCGAAGTTCCATCGTGCTTGGCTGCCTCAACCAGAATTTCGGCGGTTAGCTTTACATCGGCATCGATTGAGCGGGCAAAGAATTTGCCCTGTGCTCCAATTACCAGTTCACCCGGACGGAAGGGTTGTTCTACAGTTCCGTAGGGCGAAGTTTTAGTAATAGAGCCCAATTTTGATGTGGGGCTATACTGTCCCTTGGTAAGTCCGTAGATCTCGTTGTTAAACAAGATGATATTGATATCGATATTACGGCGAATCGCATGGATAAAATGGTTTCCACCAATAGCCAGGGCATCGCCGTCGCCTGTCATTTGCCAAACACTCAGCTTGGGGTTGGCCACCTTCATACCTGTAGCAATGGCCGAGGCACGTCCGTGGATTCCATGAAATCCATAGGTATCGACATAGTATGGGAAACGGCTGGAGCATCCAATCCCCGATACAAAAACGTAGCGCTCCTTACTGTAGTCCAAGGCCTCCGAAACCTCGGGCAACGCCCTGTAAACGGAGTTAAGAATTGCGTGGTCGCCACAACCGGGACACCAGCGTACTTCCTGATCGCTCTTAAAATCTTGTGGAGTATAATTGTGTTTACCCATGATTACTTGCCCTCCAGTATTTGGTTAAATTTCTCCTTTAGCTCAACAACGGTGAACGGCAATCCCTGCACCTTGTTAAACTGCATGTAGTTGAATTCTTGGAAGTTCATTCGCAGATAGTTCGCCATTTGTCCCATATTCAACTCGCAAACGATAATCTTCTTGAAACGTTTGAGAATATCTTGAATATTTTTTGGTAGCGGATTGATGTAGTGAATATGGCAAAGCGAAATACTCTTACCCTCTAGTTGCAGCTCGTGAACGGCAGAGTACGTGTGACCATATGTTCCTCCCCAGCTAACAACCAGTAAATCGCCTTCCTGCTCGCCATACACCTCCTGCTCGGGTATAAAGTCTTGCACACGGGCAACTTTCTCGGCTCTTATGTCAACCATCCGCTGGTGGTTCATGGGATCGTGCGAAACGGTACCCTTCAGGAAGTCCTTTTCCAAGCCCCCAACGCGGTGCTCAAGGCCAACCTGGCCAGGAATAGCCCAGCGACGAGCCAAACGCTCAGCATCGCGTTCGTAAGGGAGGTAGTTCTGCGTGCCATCGGGAACCAGAGGAGGATGAATCTCGGGGTAATCCTTCATGTTGGGGATTAGCCAAGGCTCAGCGCCGTTGGCAATGTATCCATCGGTAAGCAGGATCACGGGAGTCATATGCTCCAGCGCAATTTTCGACGCGTTGAAAGCCCATTCGAAACAGTTGCTGGGCGAACTGGCGGCAACAACCACAACGGGGCACTCCCCGTTGCGACCGTAAAGTGCTTGTACAAGGTCGCTCTGCTCAGTTTTGGTGGGCAGACCCGTGGATGGGCCACCCCGCTGAACGTTTACGATAACTAGGGGAAGTTCGGTCATTACGGCTAACCCAATGGCCTCCGATTTTAACGATAATCCGGGGCCCGAGGTGGTAGTAACCGCAAAGTTGCCAGCATAGGCTGCGCCAATTGCGGTGCAGATACCCGCAATCTCATCCTCCACCTGCAGCGTTTTTACGCCCAAATCTTTACGCTTGGCCAGCTCAATAAGAATCTCGGTGGCAGGCGTTATGGGGTACGATCCGCAGAACAGGGGTAATTTGGCTTTCTCGGCTGCGGCAATTAAGCCCCAAGCGGTTGCTGTATTCCCGTTGATATTGCGGTAAGTGCCCTTGGGGATATTCTTTGCGGGTGGAATTTTGTAGGTGTTGGGAATAGCATGGATATTACCAGCGTAGTTGTATCCATCGGTAAGCACTTTCTTGTTAGCATCTACAATGCGAGGGCTGTTCTTAAACTTCACCTCAAAGAAATGCTCGGTGAAGCCAAGTGGGCGGTCGAACATGTAGTACACCATGCCCAACGCAAACATGTTCTTGCTGCGGATAATGCTCTTGTTGTCGAGCTCGGTTTCCTTTAAGCTCTCCTTGGTAAGAGTTGTGATTGGGGCAAAAATTATATTATAATCCTCCAACTTAAGTTCCTTAATGGGATCATCGGTTTTGAAGTTGGCGCGCTGTAAACCCTTCTCGTTAAAGGTATCGCTATCAACAATTACTGTGGCACCAGGCTTTAGCCATTTGGCATTTGCCTTAAGCGCAGCTGGGTTCATGGCCACAAGCACATCGCAGTAATCGCCTGGAGTCAATACGCGCTTGCTTCCGATTTGAAGCTGAAATCCCGAAACCCCGCCAATGGTCCCCTGTGGCGCGCGAATTTCGGATGGGTAATCGGGAAATGTGCTAACGCCATTGCCAAAAAGCGCTGAGGCATCAGAGAACAGAGTTCCTGAAAGCTGCATCCCATCACCTGAATCGCCCGAGAATCGAATCGATACCTCGTCAACTTCAAGTATTTGCTTTTGTTTATCCATAATGATTTATGTTTTTTTTGGTTCTCATTGGGGGCGTTAAAAATGCAAATGCATATAAAATATGATCCTATTTTATATGCATAGTAAATTATTTTTCAGGCTTTTCAACTTGTACCCCCGCTTGAAAATTATAGTGCAAAATTAGTTATTTTATATAATGAAAAACGCCGAAAACTTTTTTTTAAATTGTTTTACAACATCATTCTAGTCAGGTTTAAAACGTTTTCGGAGATATGGTTACCTAATAGGCTGAGGATAAGTAGTAGGTGAACTTTGTCGTTATTGATGTTTCCATTTTTATGTGTTTTTAAGCAAAACTACCCATATCTTTGTTATCAAAGAAAAAAGCAAACCATGGGAATAATTAGACCGTTGCGGGGCAAAACCCCAAAAATTGGAGAAAACTGTTTTATTGCCGAAACAGCCGTTATTATTGGTGATGTGGAGATAGGTAACGATTCCAGCATTTGGTATGGAGCGGTGTTGCGGGGCGATGTGAACCCCATTCGTATTGGCAAACGGGTGAGTGTGCAGGATAATGCTGTGCTGCATACAACTTACCAGAAATCGGTGGTAACCCTTGAGGATGATGTTATTATTGGTCATAACGTAACGGTGCATGGGGCAACGGTTAAGGCAGGTGCGCTAATTGGGATTGGTGCCACCGTGCTCGACGATGCCGTGGTGGGTGAAGGAGCCATTGTAGCGGCTAATGCCCTTGTACTGGCCAACACCCAAATTGAGGCGGGTAGCATTTATGCCGGTGTGCCCGCCAAATTCGTAAAAAAACTCGATGTGGAACAATCGAAGCAGATTAACCAGCGTATTTCCAAGGGATACCTTTTGTATAAGAGTTGGTATGAGGAGGAAGGAGAGTGATGGGGATGTTCTGGCATAGAATGTTTTCTGCCAACCCGTTTTGCCTGTGGCATGTAATGCAGGCTATTGTTTGATTGAACAGAACCTCTATAATCAATCTCCTAAACGAGCCGATTTTGCGAGCATACCGTAAGACAGTAATCTAAAATGGTTGGGAAACATCATAATTGAAACCAATATTTCCTTAACTTGCGATTCGTTTCATCAGTCGAAAGAAGATATTTAAAACTGAGTTTAAATACATTGTTTTATGTACAAGGAAAATACTGATATAAATAACTTTTTAAGTTCCAAATCGGTAGCTCTTATTGGCGTTTCGCGCGATAAGCAAAGTTACAGTCGTATTCTGTTAAAGGCATTTGTCGATAAGGGTTTCGAGGTTTTTCCGGTGAATCCAAATGAAACAGAAATAGATGGTCTAAAGTGTTATCAGTCCATAACCCAACTGCCCGATAGTATCGATGCGGCTTACATTATTAAGCGTAAGGATTTAGCCATCGATTTGGCTCGTGAGGTTGCCAATAAGGGCATTAAGAAGATATGGATACATGTGAGTTGTGATGCGCCAAATATTAAGGAGCTTTGCAATGAATTTGGGGTTACCGTAATAGCTGGTGAATGTTTCTTTATGTGGGCTGAGCCGGTCAAAGGAGTTCATGCCTTCCATCGGTTTTTAAAAAGTATTTTCAGCTAAGAATTAAACATTTTGATAGTATATTATGAAAACAGCACTAATAACTGGCGCAACAGCCGGTATAGGCAGGGCAACTGCACTATTGCTTGCCAAAAATGGGTACAGGTTAATAATTACTGGTCGTCGCAGCCAACGCTTGGAGGAGTTGAGAACAGAGATAGGAAGTAGTAACGATGTTTTATGCTTAGCCTTCGATATCAGGAATAGACAGGAGGTTGAAAATGCCCTTGACACTTTGCCAGAGCGGTGGCGAAAAATCGATGTTTTGATTAATAATGCTGGTCTTGCGGCTGGACTAAATCCGTTGCAGGAGGGCTCAGTTGAAGATTGGGAGCAGATGATTGACACCAACGTTAAGGGATTGCTATACATTAGCCGATTTGTTGCTAACTTAATGATAAATCAAGGGAACGGCCATATTGTAAATATAGGTTCCATTGCTGGTGTTCAGGCTTACGAGAATGGAAATGTTTACTGTGCAAGCAAACATGCCGTTCATGCGCTCTCACAAGGAATGCGAATAGATATGCTTAAGCATGGAATTAAAGTAACCGAAATTCGACCGGGCTTAGCCGAAACGGAGTTTTCGCTTGTTCGGTTTAAGGGTGATGCCGAGAGCGCAAAGAAACCATACATTGGTCTTGTTCCACTATCCGGCAATGATATTGCCGAAGCAATTCTTTTTGCCATATCACGACCTCCACACGTTAATATTAACGATATGGAGATAACTCCAACGGCGCAGGCTAGCTCCTACTACGTTTTCCGTAAATAGGTTTATTGTTCAATTATGTATCTTGGGCAGATATGCCTTGTGTAGTTTGTCGCTGAAAATGTTACACATATGAAGTTCCAATACCAGCAATTAAAACAGTTCACCCAGCTGCTGTTCGAGGCAATGGGCTGCTCACCTCACGAGGCTGAGATTGTAGCCGATGTATTGATGGCAGGCGAGCTACGTGGAATACCTTCGCATGGTTTGATGCGAGTTAAGGAGTACCACGCCATGGTGGCTGCACAGCGGATAAATACATCACCAAAGGTGAGAGTTGTTTACGAAACACCTTCCACAGCTACAATTGATGGCGATAATGCGCTTGGCCCTGTGGCAGCAAAAAAATCGATGCAAATTGCCATCGAAAAGGCTAAGACTGCTGGAACTGGCTGGGTGGCAACAAATAATAGCAACCACTTCGGCATTGCTGGATATTACGCCATGATGGCTTTGGAGCACGATATGATTGGTATTTCGCTTACCAATGCAAATCCGTTGGTTGCCCCAACTTACAGCGCTGATAAATTATTGGGAACAAATCCCATTGCTGTGGCCATTCCAACCCATAAGGAGCCTCCGTTTATCGCCGATTTTGCCACCACACCTGTTGCCCGCGGAAAATTGGCCATAAAATCAAGGCTCGGTGAGACTATTCCATTGGGACTGGTTCAGGATAAGGATGGAAATCCTACCGATAATCCAGGTTCGCTTGAGCAGGGTGGAGCAATTCTTACACTCGGTGGTAGCGGAATTGAGCAGGGCGGGCACAAAGGTTTTTGCATGACAGCTTTGGTCGATATTTTTTCCTCGGTGCTGTCGGGAGCCAACTTTGGCCCTTTTGTGCCACCACAGGTGGCATATTTACCACTACTCGAGCAATCAGTAGGAAAGGGGCTAGGCCACTTTTTTGGTGCAATTAGGGTCGATGCATTTCGACCTGCATTGGAGTTTAAAAACTCCATGGATAGTTGGATTCAAACTTTTAAGCGAGCACGAGCTGCGCAGGGGCAGCAGCCTGTTGTTATTCCTGGTGACCCTGAGCGCTTTAAGGAGAACTATCATAGTAGGGAGGGAATAGAATTGATATCCTCAGTCCTTGCCGATCTGAATGAGTTGGCCCAAATGTTTGGGGTTCATCCACTAGAGTAGAGGGGACTTTGGGGTCTTGATTTAAGTGTCACACAGTTTTTAATGATTTATCTCATTCTTTATGTTGATAATTGGCAGCATTTATCAACACCTCGTTTCTTTTTTTTAATCTACCTTTACAATTCGATGAAGATCGTTGTTTTTGGTGTAACGTTCTTGATTTCAGTAAATAACGCATTTGGAGTATGTTAAACTTAACGAAGGGTAGTAAATTTTTTATTTACTTTATTAGCATTTTAGCATTATTGTTGCTCGAGTCTTGCCATAACAATATTCCATGTGCCGTTTATGCCGAATCAGAAATTTGCAGTGAGGAAACTATATCTGGATAAAATTTTTTATATTGCATATCTATTTTTTTAATCTACCGACGATGAAAGCAAAAAGAAAAGTATTAGCCCTAGCCCTTGTGCTAGTATCAGTTGCCGTGTTTTTTGGATCATGTGCAAAGAAGTCATGCCCTGCCTACAGTAAGGCAAATACTGTTCAAACTGATAGGAATAGCTAGTTTTTTAGCTGATAATAAAGTATTCCACAAACTTTCTCAAATTCCTATTTATAGGAAATTGGGAAGGTTTTTTGATTTTAGCATAGCTAAGCCCAACGCTAATTTGAAGAGATTCTCAAATTAGCGTTGGGCTTTTTACATTCAATTTCTTGTGTCGGAGAGACCAGATGATCTGGTATATTTGAACTTTCTCAGGAAACTCTTTACCCAGTTTTCTTTACTGGTTTGCGTTTCTCTATCTATGCATTATTTGGTAAATGGCTTCATTAAGTTGGCCACAATGCTTATGATTAAGAACACTTATGCGTTGCTTGATAAATCCACAGAGTATTCGTATTTTGTGCACATTCAAACATTAATAACAATTCGAAATGGAATCAAATCAGAACCAACTTCGCGAATCCTCAATTATCGCGCTAAGAGATTGTATGGGGCTTCAGCCCCACGAAACTCTTCTAGTAGTTACCGACGAACTGAAAAGGGAGATTGGTTTGGCACTACACGAGGCCGGTAGGGATCTCTGTAAGGAGTCGATGTTGATAGAGATAAAATCTAGAGAAATAAATGGGCAAGAGCCACCCGAGGCCGTTGCCAACATGATGAAAATGGTAGCCGTGGTGGTTTGCCCAACCTCAAAATCGCTTACTCACACCGATGCTCGCCGAAATGCAGTTAAGGAGGGCGTTCGTGTAGGAACCATGCCCGGCATTACGGTTGATGCAATGGCTCGTTGCCTAAGCGCTGACTACGAAAAAATAATTTCGCTCACCGATTTTATTGCCGAGAAGATGGAGGGCATTAGCACTATCCGAGTGGTTACCGAGAAGGGAACCGATGTTACTATGCCGGTAAAGGATAGAATGATAATCCGCAGCAAGGGTGTTTTACGCAATAAGGGCGAAAGTGGCAACCTGCCATCGGGCGAGGTTTTCCTGGCTCCCTGGGAGGATCAGACAAACGGCAAATTGGTAATAGATGGTTCAATGGCAAGCATTGGAATGATTGAAACCCCAATTGTTGTTGATATTGTGAACGGATATGCCGAGAGTATTACTGGCGGTAATGAGGCTGCAAAGCTTGTTGAAATACTCGACAAGTCGGGTCGCGATGCTCGCGCTGTGGCTGAGTTTGGAATTGGAACCAACTATAAGGCCAAGCTAACTGGTCTTATTTTGGAGGATGAGAAGGTTTTTGGAACCATCCACATTGCCTTTGGCAATAATATAACCATGGGCGGACGTATTTCGGTAAGTAGTCATCTCGATGGCTTGGTAACCGAGCCCGATGTGTACTTCGACGATAAACTCATAATGAAAAAGGGCAAAATGGTTGGATTTGAAATGTAGTTCAATCCTCAAACGCCATCCAATGCTACTAGATAATCTGTTAAAGGGCAAAACCATTATTCTTGCCTCGCAGTCGCCTCGCAGGCAGCAGCTGCTGGCTGAGTTGGGTTTGCCCTTTGAGGTTAGGCTTTTTGGTGAGGTTGATGAGTCGTATCCCACCAATTTAGTATATACTGATATCCCAGTTTATCTTGCCCAGAAGAAGGCAGAGCCTTATAAACCCTCATTGCAGGATAATGAAATTCTAATCACTTCCGATACCATTGTTTGGTGCAAGGGAGATGTTTTGGGAAAACCTACCGATAGGGACGATGCCGTTGAGATTCTTCGAACGCTTTCAGGTTGCAAGCATACCGTTGTTACAGGTGTTGCAATTAACTTCCAAGGCCGTTTTCGAAGTTTTATCGCCGAAACCGATGTTTACTTCCGTAGTCTTACCGACGAGGAGATCTTATACTACATAGATAATTTCAAACCATTCGATAAGGCAGGAGCTTACGGTATACAGGAGTGGATTGGATATGTTGGGGTTGAACGGATTGATGGCTCATACTTTAACGTGATGGGGCTTCCTGTGCAAAAGTTGTACTCCGAGTTGGTTAGTTTCCTGCAGGAATGCTGAACGATACTTAAACCTAACCTGAGTTTTTTTATCAAAACTACGATTAACAGTAAAATAGAATATAAATGAAAAGATTCTTCCTTTCGACACTAATTGCCTTAACTCTTTTTGGCTTTAACGCAAAGGCCGATGAGGGAATGTGGCTCCCCATGCTAATAGAGAAGTACAACTTTACCGAAATGCAGAGCAAGGGCTTTAAGCTTACTGCTGAGGATATCTACAGCATCAATCAACCCAGCATTAAGGATGCTATTGTAATTTTTGGTCGCGGTTGCACCGGCGAGGTTATCTCGCCCGAGGGGTTACTAATTACCAACCACCACTGTGGTTATGGGGTTATTCAGCGCCATTCCTCTGTAGAGCACGACTATCTTACCGATGGCTTTTGGGCAATGAGTAGGCAGGAGGAATTGCCCAACCCGGGCTTAACAGTACGTTTTTTGGTGAGAATGGACGATGTAACTGAGCAGATACTTGTTGGTGTTGATTCGAAAATGAAGGAGACTGAGCGCGAAGGGAAGATTCAGGATAATATCGCATCGTTGTCGAAAAAGTTAGTTGAAGGAACCCATTACTCGGCGCGAATTACACCCATGTTCTATGGGAATCAGTATTTTGCATTTATATACGAGGAGTTTCTAGATGTTCGGCTTGTTGGTGCTCCACCATCGAGCATTGGTAAGTTTGGTGGTGATACCGATAACTGGATGTGGCCCAGGCATACCGGCGACTTTGCCCTTTTTCGCATTTATGCCGATAAGGATAATAAACCTGCGGAGTACTCGCCCGATAACGTGCCCTACACCCCTAAGAGGCATCTGCCTATATCGCTAAAAGGTGTTGAACCTGGCGATTTTACAATGGTTTATGGTTACCCGGGTAGCACACAGCAGTATATTACCTCGCAAGCAGTAAATCAGGTGGTTAATGTTTCCAACCCAATGAATATCGCCCTTCGCGATGCTCGCCTTAAGATTATGGAAACTTACATGCGCCAAAACGATACCGTACGCATTCAGTATGCCAGCAAACAAGCAGGCGTTGCCAATGCATGGAAAAAGTGGATTGGCGAGCGCAACGGATTAATTAGGCTCGATGCTGTAGCCAAAAAGCAAGCACTTGAGGCCCAGTTTGCACAGTGGATTAATGATAACCCAAGTCGTAAGAGTGAGTATGGCCATCTATTATCCCGCTTCACCGAGCTTTATTCTAAAAGAGAACTACTTCTTGTTGCCAGCGACCTTGGACGCGAGGCTTTTATGGCTGTTGAGATTATTCGGTTTGCAAGTCAGTTTAGCAGGCTTTTAGCGAATCCCGAAAAGGACATTGACGCACAATCAGCGCAGCGCATGGTGGACGCTACTCGCAGTTTCTACAAGGATTATTACCAACCCATAGATAGAGAGGTTTTTGCAGAGATGATGAGCGCATATTCTCAAAGACTTCACGACTCACTTCAGCCAGCCGCGCTTAAGGATCTTTATCTGCTAAATAGTATGAGTTGGGAAAATGCCGCTAGCTCACTTTTCTCGCAGTCGGTATTTGCCGATAGTTCAAAGCTAATAGCTTTGCTTACCAACTTTGATAAAGTAGCCGCTGAAACTCTAGCTAACGATAAAATTTTTGAACTTTACAAGCAACACGACAACCTATACGGTAAAAGTGTAAATAGGTATGTTACCTCAATTAATCAGGAGTTGAACATTCTGTATCGATCATATGTAAAAGGGTTAATGGAAATGCAGCCCGATAAGATATTTTACCCCGATGCCAACATGACCCTAAGGGTAACCTATGGTAGTGTAAATGGCTATTTCCCATCCGATGCTGTGGTGTATACACATCAAACTACTCTCGATGGCATTGCCGAGAAAGCCCAAATGGAAGTGTACGATTACGTTGTTCCCCAACGATTACTCGACCTTCATGCTGCTAAGGACTACGGGAGGTGGGCAGTAAATGGCACCGTTCCCGTTGCTTTTATCGCCAGTAATCACACCTCTGGAGGAAACTCTGGAAGCCCAGTTGTTAATGCTCAGGGGCATTTAATTGGGGTAAACTTCGATAGGGTTTGGGAAGGAACCATGAGCGACATAATGTTCGATCCCGACATGTGTCGAAACATTAGCCTCGATATTCGTTATGCCCTTTTTATTATCGATAAGTTTGCTGGCGCTGGGCATCTGCTTAAAGAAATGACGCTTATTGAGTAAAAACAATTCTGTGGACTTAAGTTATAGAATATCATGGTATTATATGTTTGTGCCGAATTTGTGCAAAATATGATAATTGTTACTTTGATATAAACTTGAAAAGTGTATTTTTGCTTACTTGTAGTATTATTTATCCTGTTGGCGATATAACGTGTTGAATGTCATTGCTCCGATTGAAATCGATGTTAAAACTATAACATAACAGTTGCCAATTTCTAAAACTTAAATCACTATGGAAACAAAAAAGAAGATTTTAATCGTTGATGATGACATAGATGTAATAACCGTTATCGAAACTATTTTAACAAAGCACGGATATGAAGTGCATTCGGCCATGAACAAGACCGAAGGGATTGAAAAACTTCGCTCTGTAAAACCGAATTTGGCCATTCTCGATGTGATGATGACCACGCATTACGAAGGGTTTGAATTGGCACAGGAGATACTCAATAATCCTGAATTTAAGGAAATTCCTTTCCTTATGCAGTCGTCAATTGATGTGCTGATGACTTCGAATGCCAGCATTCAGACTGTGGCGCGGGAGTTTAGGCAGGATCCCACTTTTAAGGACCTACAGGTTCTGCTCATTAAAAACAACTACGACGGTAGCGCTGGAATTGATTATAAGGCCGAGGATGGCGTATCGCACTGGTTCCCAGTTAGAGGCTTTGTCCGTAAACCAGTGGATGCCAGCAAGCTTATTCCCGAGATTGAAAAACATATAAAGTAAGCAACCATATATTTTCACAACTTTAGTTGAGCTTTTGAAAATCCCCTGATAAACTAAGTTTTTATTCAGGGGATTTTTCATTTCATGTTAAAATTCATACTTTTAGAGGTATTAATTAATCTGCTTTACACGTTGTTGTTTCATCTCCTTTTTGGGGAAACCAATAAATACCCCTTGCATTATGAAATCAGATGTTCTGAAACGCATCAGAATTCCCCTCAAGATTAGGCTCTTCTTGCCGGTTTCGTTTATTATCATTTCGGTTGTTACAATTATGACAATCTGGTCCATTAATACTTCGATTAATGCATTTAACGAGCAGATTGAGAATAACCTACAGCTCGAGGTAAAGACCATCTCAAAAATGTTTGAACGCGAGAGCATGCTCAAACTCAAAAACGTTCAAACCAACCTAAAAGTGGCAAATCACCAGTTTTACAGCTCCGATCTTAAAATTAAGAATCGTTTAATCGATATTGAGGCCGAAAATCAGAAAACTGGCCAGCGGCATCAAACTAGGGTAAAGGAGTGGTTGCACAATGGGGTAAAACTGCTTGGAAGTAACCATTATGTGGATACACTCCATGAACTATTGGGGGGGACCATTACTGTTTTTCAGAAAATTGATAGCGGTTATGTTCGGGTGGCCACCAATGTGCTAAAGGCCGATGGAACAAGAGCAATAGGAACATTTATTCCCAACGATTCGCCCGTGGTTGAGGCTATAAATAGGGGTGAGACATACTATGGTCGCGCCTTTGTGGTTAACGACTGGTACACAACTGCCTACGAGCCAATTTTATATAATAAGGAGGTAGTGGGGATGATTTATGTTGGAGATAAGGAGAAGGATTTGGCCGAACTTAAACGCCTTTTGTATACGCTAAAAATTGGTAAGAGCGGATATCCCTTTGTTTTCGACAGATCGGGGCTTATGATAATTCATCCAACCATGGAGGGCGATCAGTGGAACGATCCTTTCTTTCAGGAGCAAATAGCCAATCACTCTAAGGCAATATTTCCGCTGCACTACAATGGAAAGGATAAGACAATAGCCTTTCAGTACTTCGAGCGATTTGAACTCTTTATTGCCGCCTCGATTGTGAAAAATATCGAAAATCGCGAGCTAATCCGGCGATCGATTATTGGAGCTTCGGTGGTAGGCGTTATTGCCATCCTTTTCCTGCTAGGTTTCCTTTACTTCTTCACAACTGATAGGCTTTACCGGTATTTTACAGCATTACAGATTTCCAATAAGAAACTTGCCTCGGCCGAGATTGCCCTTAAACAATCGGAGAAATTGGCCACCATGGGACAAATTTCGGCAGGCATAGCGCACGAGCTTAACAATCCGCTGGGCGTTATAACTATGTATAGCAATATTATTTTGGAGGAACTCGACAAGAATGACCCTATGGTTCAGGATGTGGAGCTGATTGTTGAGCAGGCCAACCGCTGCAAGAACATTGTAGGCGGATTGCTCAACTTTGCTCGCAAAAGCAAGATGAAACCGCAGGAGGTGAATATCAACGAGTTCGTTAAGCGTAGTCTCGATTCGGTGGTTGTGCCCGAAAATGTGAAAACCCAGATCAACTCTTCTATCATCGATCCTCTGATTATGATTGACACTGAACAGATGATGCAGGTTTTCACCAATCTCGAGAAGAATGCCATTGAGGCCATGCCCAATGGGGGTCACTTAATTATCGAAATTTATGGAAGTGACGAGCATGTTACCATTAAGTTTTCTGATACTGGTTCTGGTATTGCCGAGGAAAACCTCGATAAACTTTTCACCCCATTCTTTACAACCAAGGAGGTGGGTAAGGGCACCGGACTTGGTTTACCGCTGGTATACGGAATTGTGAAAATGCACAAGGGGAAAATTGATATCGATACAAATACTGACTCCAGCAAAGGCCCCACAGGCACAACATTTACCCTTACAATTCCCCGAGTAAGCTGATTAAATGCTGAATGAATAATGTGTAATGTAAAACTTGCCTCTCTTGGCAGAAGGGCGCGATGAAATGTAACAATCATTAACGAACAACGAACAACCAGCATGAGCCAACTAAAACTTCTTGTAGTCGACGATGAGCCTGGAATCCGTACCGGAGCCGAGCGCGCACTGCGCAGCTTCACCGTGGGTTATCCATTTATGGAAGAAGAGTTCTCCTACGAAATTATTGAGGCCGAGAGTGGCGAAAAGGCCATTCAGATAATCGATAGTCAGCCCATCGATATTATGCTGCTCGATAACAAGCTTCCAGGGATAGATGGGATTGAGGTGTTGGAGTACGTAAAGAATAAGGATTACGACATCTCGGTAATGATGATAACCTCTTACGCATCGCTCGATTTAGCCGTTAAGGCTACTAATATGGGAGCCTTTAGTTTTGTTCCCAAGCCTTTCACCCCGCAGGAGTTGCGTACGTCCATCGAGAACATTACCAAGAATTTGTTCCTGAAACGGATGACCCGCCAGATGCGCGCCGAGGGGCAGCAGAACCAGTTCCAATTCCTGTCGGTGCTATCGCACGAGCTCAAATCGCCTATTAACGCCGTGGAGGGTTACATTAAGATAATGCTCGAGAAGCAAGCGGGCGACTCCATCGATGACTACAAGGTGATGCTCGAGCGCTCCGTGGAGCGCCTTAAGGGGATGCGCACCCTGATTCTTGATCTGCTCGATCTTACGCGAATTGAATCGGGCAAGAAGAGCCGCGATATCCGAAATGTTGACCTCTACGAAATTGCCAAACGCGTGGTTGATACCGTGGAACCCCTGGCCATTCAGAAAAACGTGAAGGTTCATCTCGATGCTGAGGAAAATTCATTCTACAAGTCCGATAGCCATGAAATCGAAATTATTCTCAATAATTTTGTATCCAATGCGGTGAAGTACAACAAGGATGGGGGCGAGGTTTTTATATCCATTAAAAAAATGCCCGAGTTTTACCAAATCGAGGTGCAGGATACTGGCATTGGCATTAGCGACGATGATCAGAAGCTACTTTTCCAGGAGTTCGTTCGGATTAAGAATACCAAGACCCGAAATATTACAGGAAGTGGTCTTGGACTTTCCATTGCCAAACGCATGATCGAACTCTACAATGGAACGGTAACCGTACAAAGCACTCCCGATGTGGGCTCCAAGTTCACTGTACGGCTGCCATTGTAGTTAATAATATTGTGAATATCTATGAAAAAAATATCCAAAGTAATAGTTAGCATCTTATTGTTGATGCTATTTGCTGTGCTTGCCCAAGGGCAAGGTAAAGAGCATGATAAGCTTAGTATTGCCTTATCCTACTTTACCGAGCTGGACTCGCTGTGTAAAGTTGATAATGGTAGGATGTGGGGTGTAAACTTGTATGGAGCCACCATGTTTGTAGCTCCTCAAAGCAGGCTTATTATTGCCAACGAACCAGATGCCAAGGGGTTGCTCACATACCAAAACGGTGTTTACGTTGGTGAATTACCTGTGGATATTAATATTGCCAACACATCGTTCCGCTGGAACGGTAAACGCTGGACCATGGTAAGCTGGGATGCAATTCCGGCAAACGATGCGTACTCTCGACGTAAACTCCTTATCCATGAGAGTTGGCACAGAATTCAGGAAGATATTGGGATAATGCCCACAATGACCATGAATTCGCACCTTGATGAGAAGCAAGGAAGTATTCTGCTCAAGTTGGAATTTTTGGCACTCATCAATGCGCTTGGTGATGAGGTTAATGTATTGAAACATCTACAGAATGCACTAACCATTAGAGCGTACAGGCAATCGATTTTCCCCGAAAACAACGAAAATCTTTTTGAAATTCACGAGGGAATGCCCGAGTATACTGGTTTTAAACTATGTGGACTAGATCATGAGATTACTCGAAAAATTGTAGCCAAACAGCTCGAGATCGCTTTGGGTAAGGAGGGTCTGGCAAATTCCTTTGCATACATTACAGGGCCAGCTTATGGTTTAATCCTTGATGGGTTAGATGATAATTGGCTTATTGGGGTGAAGAACGGAAACAGTATTCCCGAAATTGGAAGCCCTTTGTTGGCAAGCAACATTTCGTCCGATACTAATGATTTACAAGCATCTGTTGATAAAATCATTACTGAGTACGGAGCAGAAACATTGATTGAGGCTGAAATCTCTAGGTTTAAGTCTCAACAAAATTTAATTGCCGAATACCAGCAAAAATTTGCCAAGGGAAATATTCTACTTATAAAGAATGATAAGCTGCAATTCAGCTTCAATCCCCAGGAAAAGTTAGTCCCTATTGATAATGGCGTTGTATACAAAACAATGCGCCTAACTGGCGAGTGGGGCGTTGTCGAGGTTCGCAATGGGATTTTCCGCTCAAAGGACTGGCAGCTATTCATTCTTGCTGCGCCAACATCTGGACAATCAGGGAGCATTGCTGAGACTGATTACGATTTAATGCTAAACGAGGGCTGGGAGGTTGTACTGGTTGGTGATGGCAAATTCAAGCTTAGCAAGAGGTAATCCACACCATTAGTATAAATCATAAGGCCATCATTAATGGAAGGTTGCCAATCTGCTAATTTTATCGAAGTAACTTGCCAATCAGCTTTACACAAGCTCAAACGAAGAATCCCATATGGCTGGGACTTGAACATCTATCGTGGATGTGAGCATAATTGCAGGTATTGCTATGCAATGTATTCGCATGAGTATTTGCAAGATGATGATTTTCATGAAAATATCTATGTTAAAACCAATGTTGTAGATAAACTTGAGGAGGAACTTCGTAGTGCAAGTTGGAAGCGTGAGATTGTAAATATTGGTGGCGTAACCGATAGTTACCAACCCTGCGAAGCCCATTTCAAGATTATGCCCCAGGTGTTAAAACTCCTAATTAAGTACAAAACTCCAGCCATCATATCAACAAAATCCGATTTAGTTCTGCGCGACTACGACCTTATCGATGAGCTTTCGCGATTGACTTATATCAATATTGCCTCAACAATTACCACAACCGACGAGAGCATCAGCGAGCTGATTGAACCTGGAGCAGTACCTAGCGCAAGGCGTTTTGCCATGCTGAAGGCCTTTAGGAATACTAATGCTTCGGTAGGGTTGCACGTAATGCCAATTATTCCCTTTGTAACCGATAGCTTCGAGAATATTGATTCTCTTTGCAGTTCTGCTGCCGAGGCGAATGTCCACTACATGCTAACAGGAACGCTTTACCTAAGGGGTAAAACCCGAAAATCATTTTTCGATTTTATCCAACATCAAATGCCCCACTTGTATAATAGTTTACTGACTATGTATTGTAAGGGAGGAGCAAGTAAGGAGTATAAAGACAAGCTGTATGCTATGGTGAACGCATTGCGCGCAGAGTATGGTCTTTCGGGTAGTTACTCAAAACCCATTAAGGAAAAATTACATACGGATTAAGTCACTTTTCTTCCTCAACCAATCAACCTGTCTCGCACGTCTCGGGAACCGCTGTTCTTTTGCGGTTAACGAGAGGATGCGAAGCATAACGAGATCAATCAATCAATCCTGCCAAAGGCAACCAATCAAGCCATTTGCCTATGGTAGATGTCCAACCCTTCTCCAATTATTTTCAATCCATAGGTGCTCAATACCATTTTTCACAAAAAAAATCCTAAGTTTGCCTTTACAACTTTTTTAGAGAGGACGGGACCGGTGTCCCACCTGGTCTTCAAAACCAGTAGCAGACGGATAAAACCGGCTGTGGCAGGTTCGATTCCTGCCCTCTCTGCCATTCAATTATATGAATCCATATCGCTGTAAAATATGAGTTTACAACAGGAGGCCTATCAAAGCCTTCCAGCAGTCGATAAACTTTTGGCCTTGCCCGAGGTTAGCGCGCTCCTTCCTACCCATGGGCGCGAGTTGGTAATCCATGCCATACGCTCCGCGCTTCAGCATTTCCGAACCAGTATCTCCAAAGGCAGCCCCGCACCAGCGCAACCTAAGCTTCTCGAGAAGATTCTATCGATAGTTCAGCAGCTCTCGGGCCGAAGCCTGAAAAAAGTTATAAACGCCACAGGCGTTGTGATTCATACCAACCTGGGGCGTTCTCCTTTCGATGCAGAAATGCTATCGCAATCTATTGTAAATCTTAACGGGTACAACAATCTGGAGTTTAACCTCGAAACTGGCCAGCGTGGTAGTCGCAACGATCATGCTGCAGAGTTGATCAAATTCTTAACCGGTGCCGAGGATGTAGTGATTGTGAATAACGCAGCCGCAGCCGTAATGCTTTGCCTTAGGGCTTTTGCCAAGCATCGCGAGGTAATTGTTTCGCGCGGCGAGCTGGTTGAGATTGGTGGATCGTTCCGCGTACCCGATATTATGGCTGCATCGGACTGCAAGATGGTTGAGGTGGGTACAACCAATAAGACCAAGCTAACCGACTATAGCAATGCTATTAGCAACGATACGGCCATGCTGTTCAAAGCCCACAAATCGAACTATATCATAAAGGGTTTTACGCTAGAGGTAGATGTTGATGAGCTGGCGCAGCTGGGAAAGCAGCATCAGGTACCCTTGCTTTTCGATATGGGTTCAGGTTTGCTACGTAGGGTTAATCTTCCTGTGCTTAACGATGAGCCAACCGTTCGCGAGGCTTTAGGTCAGGGTGCCGATTTGGTCTGCTTTAGTGGCGATAAGCTGCTGGGAGGCCCTCAGGCCGGAATAATTGTGGGTAAAAAGGAGTTGGTGGCGAAGCTTAAAAAAGAGCCTATGCTTAGGGCTTTACGAGTTTGTAAAACCACGCTGGCCATGCTCGAAACGGCTTGTGCATACCATGTAACCGATGAGGCTCTCTTTACTAAAAGCCCTATTTATAGAATGTTCAACCGAAAACCCGATGAGCTAAAAGCAGCGGCGAGCAATCTACGTGACAGGTTACAAAAGCTGGGAGTTAATTCACGCATAGTAGAAACCAAAGCACAATGCGGTGGCGGAACTCTTCCCGATGCCGAAATCGACAGCTTTGCGGTTGAACTCCTGTGCGATGCATCCAACAATAAGGAACGATCGGCCTTTGCCGAACGTATTCATAGCAATCTGCTCCACTCATCAACACCAGTATTGGCTATACTTAAGGCAGGCAACATACAGTTTGATATGTTAACCATTGCCGACGATCAGATTGGTGAGGTAGCTATGATTATTTCTGGGGTGTTTGGAATTGGCGAATGATTGATTGCCATGTCGAATGTTGGCAGTTTGAATGATTGATAATGAATTGAAAGGTTTATCGCCTCTAAAGCACCCATAAATTTCGGCTTCAGTGGACATGTTCTTCATTACGCTGTTTTTTCAGGGTAGTTTTTTTTGCATAGCACAACACTGGTGATAGAAGTCAATTTCATAGATATATCACCGATTTCATCGTTTTTTGGCAGGTACCTACAACCTTTTTTCCAATTAAGGGCAGTGCTAAGTAGCGCTACCCTTCCCCCCATGCCCACACCCCAAAATACCTTCCCCAACATGCCCTAAATCAATTTTTTGTTTTACTTTTAGGGTTAAATACCAGCACACCCCTACAGGGTATATCATACACCTTACGCGTATATATACCGCAAACAGGTATAGTTAGAGTATGCTTTTGGAGGATATACAGGCAAGTTAGCAAACATTAAAAGAAAAGAAACCGTATAACATAAAATTAGAAACATGAAAAGACAAACACTACTTACATTGATTATTGCGATAGCAACTTCAATGAGCGTTAATGCACAAACTATTGCATTACATTCTACAACAGGGGTTCAAATAATTAAAGGCAATACCGCTCTTGTAACAGCCTATACTGCTGCCCAAAGTGGTGACACCCTTTATCTTTCGGGTGGTTCTTTTACACCACCTGCTAATTTCGACAAAAAACTTATGATTTTCGGAGCCGGGCATTATGTTGATTCCACGCTGGCAACGGGGAAAACTTTTATTAACGGTAATTTTACTCTTGATGAAAATGCAGATTTGTTTTACTTAGAAGGGGTTGAAATCACCGGAAATGTAACTTTCTCCACCAATCATTCGGTAAATAATGTTATTATTAAACGCTGTAAAATAAATGGAACATTTAACGCTTTAGGTGATTTATCCAACCCTACATCTAATTTAAGCCTAATTGGAAATGTTTTGATGAACCGCTTAACCCTTGAAAATATTCAAAACTCATTACTTTCTAACAATATTATTTCTAATACATTTCAAAGTTCATATGGGAATATGATAAGCAACAATATTGTTATGGGCTTTATTTGGGGGTCATCTATGGACTATTTGTTTAGTGGCAATAACAACACTTTAAATAACAATATTTTTCTATGGGAAGGATATGCAGCCAATGTAGCTGGTAGTGGTAATGTTTTCAATAACAACCTTTATGTAGAACCTTCTCCCGATTATGGAGCTACTGCAACAAGTAGTGGTAATTACACTGGCATACTTCAAGCAGATATTTTTGTGAACCAAATCGGCACTGTTTTTAATTATGCTCACGATTACCATTTACAAGCACCAACATCTTATTTAGGAACCGATGGTTCGCAAGTGGGCATTTACGGAGGTACTTTTCCTTACAAAGAAGGAGCAGTGCCTTTAAACCCACACATTCAATTTAAAAACATAGCTCCTACAACGAATGCCAACGGGGATTTGCAAATACAAATTCAAGTTGGAGCTCAAAATGATTAACTATGAAAAAAATAAACATAATGTTATTCGTATTTTCATTTATTTCCATTGGAATAAATGCTCAAGTAACCATAAATGAAGGATTTGAATCAGGAATGCTGAGCCCTTCAATATCATTTCAATCGACAGGTTCTTTCTCTTCGTCTCCGGGGATAATAAACAATACGAATTTTGGAAGCACTAAAGCTTTTAGTTTTGGTAAATCTATTTGTAGTTCGAGTTGCTTCGATAATTATAAAACGACCTTAATCATTACTTTCACATCGCCCACATTAGTCAATTCTATCAATTGGAAAGAGATGGAAATTGGTGGCAACTGGGGTTCGCAGGGTCAAATATTACTTGATGATGTCGTATATAGCGGTGCAACACTAGGGGCTATGCCCGTAAATAGCGGAGTGCCTGATGCAACACCTCAGTTAAAAAATATAAGTATAAACCAAACCGTTACAACCATTAAGTTTGTGGTAAATGACATCACTAATGCTAGCGAAATAATTCTTGATGATTTACTAATAGAATATAATTTAATACCCAAAATTACTGGTTACGAATACTGGTTTAACAATGATTTTGCAAACAAGACTACCACAAACGTAGTTTCAGCGCAACAACTGCTGATTAACCAAACTATTCCAACTACTGGACTTATGCAGGGAATAAATACAATCAATTTTCGCTCGTTCGATAATTCAGGAAAATACAGTAGTATAATAAGTCATTTCTTTTACAAAACATCTGTAACAGAAAGCAATCCAGCTCCTGAAATAGTTGCTTATGAATATTGGATTGATAATGATTATGCAAATGCTGTTATTGTGAACACTCCCGTTCAACAACAATTGAATATCAATGAACTAATGTCTATGACTACTTTAAATAATGGTGTACATAATTTCCATATTCGATTTAAAGATGATGCCGGATTATGGAGCAGTGTAGTAAGTCATTTCTTTTACAAAACACCAGAACAAATTGTAACACAAAATTCTATAACCGAATACCGTTATTGGTTCAACAATGATTTTGCCAATGCTGTGAATTTATCGCTAACGCCTAATCAGCAGATTAATTTGATGGATAATTTGGATTTAACACAAGTTTCAAAAGGAATTTATGAAATCAATTTTCAATTTAAAGATACGCTCGGCAGATGGAGTGTTGTTTTAACTGATACCATTGAAAAAATAGCTTTACCAATTGCTGATTTTTCTTATTCAGCTATGCAGCATTGCGATTCGGCTGTAATTACTTTTGTAGATAATAGTATGGATGGAGATGAATATTTGTGGGATTTTGGAGATGGTAATACCAGCAATTTGGCCAATCCAACACATACCTATTACACGCCAGATACATACCAGGTTAGTCTAACAGTAACCGATATTACTCTAGGGACAGACAGCACCATTGTAATACCTGTTGTTATCAATTCGTTACATACTTCATCAACAATAACCGAAACTGCTTGTGATAGTTATACTGCTCCCGATGGTCAGATATATACAACATCAGGAATAAAAACGGCTATTATACCAAATGCAGTCGGTTGTGATAGCACAATTACTATTAACCTTACGATTAATACGGTTGATGTTTCTGTATCTCAAAACGGAATAATTCTCACTGCAAATGCAACAGCCGTTTCCTATCAATGGTTGGATTGTAACAATGGTAATTCTATTATTAGTGGAGAAACAAGTCAGTCGTTTACTGCAACCCAAAATGGAAGCTACGCTGTTAAAGTAACTCAAAACGATTGCACAGATACTTCTGCTTGCTATGCAGTTACAACTGTTGGGATTTTGGAAAACACTTTTAGTAATGACATAATAGTTTATCCAAACCCAACTGACGGTATAGTGAAAATTGACTTAGGTGAAACTTTGACTGAATTTATGGTTAGCATTATGGATGTAAACGGCAAATTAGTTCGACAATCAATCTACAAAAACACTAAAATGTTTGAACTGAATTTAAATGTTCAACCAGGTATTTATTTACTGACGATTAATTCGGGAAATAATAAGGCAACTATAAGACTGATAAAGAATTAACGTTTGCTAACATCGTGTATAAGTAATGGCGGGGTTTGTAACGTATTCGAGCGTTCTCCCTCGTATCAAGTTCAGTGTATCTTGATAAGTAGGTGCTCCGAAAACCGCCACTACCCATACACGTAACCGTTGACAAAAAACTTGTAAGAAAATTCACCAAACGATTAATTATGGATTTTAAAAAAATAATTAAACTCCTTTTTATAATTCTATTAATTGGAATTAGCAATAAGTTGAAAAGTCAGACTCTTGATTATGATTTTTCTAAGTTCAAGAAACTTGTTGAAGAAACAATGTTCGAAAATGACATTCCTGGGATGCAAGTTGCGATAATTTCAAAGGACTCAATTTTATGGAAAAGCAATTTTGGATATGCAGACTTAAAGAAACTCACTCCTGTTTCAGACAGCACAATGTTTCGGGTAGGTTCTATATCAAAAATATTTGTTTCCATTTCTACAATGATACTCAACGAAAGGAAACTTATTAGGTTAGATGACAAACTAAGGGAAATTGCACCTGAAATTGAGTTTAAAAATAAATGGGAAAATACTAATCCGATTAGAATTGTAAATCTGTTAGAACACACAGCGGGTTTTGACGACTTTCATGCAATTGAATATTCAACAAATGCTGACGGCTGGACAACCATGCAAGGCTTGCAATTTAATCCTAAACCGAGAGTTTCAAAATGGAAACCCGGAATGTTTATGTCTTATACAAATACAGCAACAGCCTGTGCCGCATACGCAGTAGAAAAAGTAAGCAATGAAACTTATGAAGAATTTGTTAAAGATAACATCTTCGAGCCTTTAGGAATGAGAAAAAGTAGTTTCTTCTTAACAGACTATATAGCCGAAAACCTAGCAAATGGATATAATTCTAATGATTCAAACGAAGTTAATTATTGGCATATTTTAAATAGAGCATCTGGCTCACTGAATTCAAATGTTTCTGAATTATCTCGTGTTGTTCAAATGTTCTTAAATAGAGGAAGTTTTGATAATCATGAGCTTTTAAAACCAAGTTCTATTAATAGAATTGAGCGTGTTGAAACCACCCTTGCAGCCAAATCTGGGTATAATTTGGGATACGGACTTTGCTTGAAAAGTGAAATAAGACAAGGTTATACAAAGTATTTGCATCACGGAACAATTGACGGATTTATTTCTTCATTACAATATTGCCCCGAATTAAATGTAGGATTTATTATTTTAACAAATACATCAAGGGAAAATGGTTTGCTCAATTTTGTAAGTGAATTTCAAAGTTTATTAATACCTGATTCGATTAGAAAACAAGTCATAGATACTACTTTAACAATTAATCTATCAAAGGATGTAACTGGCTGGTATGAAAAGAACACAGATAAAGTTGAACTAGGGAGTTTTATCTATCAGTTTTTCAATTTCATGAAAATTGGAAAAGAAAACAACCAATATTATTATAAACGACTATTTTTTGGAAAGTGGGATTTAATCCCATATTCTGAAAATAGCCTAATTTCAGTTAATTCTAAAAACTTCGTACCTTTTATATTTGTCCATGACGAGAATGGTAAAGAATATCTTCAACTACCCTTGCATGAATTGAATTATAAGAAAATCAGCGGATTTGTAGTATGGGGTAAAATCAGCCTGTTAATTTTAGGTGTACTAATAGTTTTTAGCTCAATTATTGAAATTTTTATTCTACTGTATATTAGATTGGTGAAAAGAAGAAAACCTAAGATGTTAATTTCAAGAATTCTTCCTCTAACAGCAGTTCTTATTGGAATACTCTGGATACTTTTTTATACAAACTATTTTTCTTTTTACACAATGGGAAAAATTGGATTTGAATCTGTTGGATTTTTTATACTTTCTATACTATTTGCGGTAATATCTATTTCTGCTTTTCTTGTGAACCTGCTGAAAATAAAATATGAAATGAATAAATTTGCTAGAGTTCATTCTTTTATTGTTTCTTCTTTCAGCTTATTCGTTACGATATATCTTTACTATAACGATTTCATTGGCTTGATAGGTTGGCTTTATTAGAATCGTTTTGATGAATTATATTAATTGAAAAAGACAGAATTTAAAGAAAACAACTGGTGCTAACAAGCGGTCATACTCCATAGGGGTTTTAGTGGTATATCAAGCGTTTCAGCTCGCATCAAGGTTCGTAACGGTTGATACAGACGCAGCTCCGAAATGCCAAACGTTTCATATACCCAGCCGTTAGCAGCAAGCAGATAGAAAATCATAAATTGCAGCATTACTGGGCTATAGAAGATATAATAAAAAAATTGAATGTTTTTAAATAAATTGGTTGACTTTGACGTATTGAACAACTATATTTGTACGTAGAAATGAAAAAAAACAAAAATGGAAACTAAGTTAACTTTAAGATTGAGGAAAAGTGTTATTGAAAAGGCTAAAGAATATGCGCATACTCAAAGAATTAGCCTTTCGAAAATGATTGAAATATATCTTGAATCAATAACCGCTTCTCAAAAAAAAGAGGTAGGAACAACGCCTTTGGTTGAAAGTTTAAGTGGTGTCATTGAACTTGATCCTGATTTTGATTACAAGAATGAATATTCTAATTATCTGACTCAAAAATACAAATGAAAAGAGTTCTACTTGACACAAATATAATCATTGACCTTTTGGCAAAAAGAGAGCCATTTGACCAAGATGCAAGAAAACTATTTTCGTTTGCAGACAATGAAAAAGTTAATCTTTTTACGTCTGCCCTTTCGATTGCAAATATAAATTATGTGCTTCTAAGGGATAAAAAGCCAGAAGAGGCTAAACAAATTCTAAGAAAACTTAAATTATTGGTTGGAATATTAAGTCTCAATGAAAAAGTAATAAGTTTGGCACTTAATGACAATAATTTTAAAGATTTTGAGGATGGACTTCAATATTATTCCGCTTTAGAAAACAATATTGAAATAATTATAACCAGAAATCTTAAAGATTTTGAGAATTCAAAAATCCCTGTAATGACTGCAGGACAATTTAACGTAATCGTAGATTAACTGCCAGCCCCTAACAGGGGGTGTAACCAATCCCAATGTAAAAATCGGTACAGGTGTGGGTTGACACTGGAACTTCGGAGCGGTTTCGCCCGTTCGGGAGTTTTCGTCGGGGGAGCCGCCGGCTGGCGGATAACACACGCTCTCCTCTCGGCTCGTCACTTTCTGACGAGCCGACACCATACCCCAATCCGTTTCTAACAAATTAACCCCTAATTATTTGTGGCGTATTCTTATTCTTAATAACTTTGCCTTAGTTCTTTAAATGGCTGGTTCGTAGTGTAGTTTTTAATACTGTATTTACAGTATGGGATAATCCTGGGCAGCTTCGTCTAAGCCTGTAGGCCCCGGAAACGCATTTACGGCTCTTTTGGATGCATTTGCGAGTCCTCAAACCGCGATTGCGAGTCCTCAAAATACGATTGCGAGACATAAAAGTGCAATTGCGAGTCCTCAAAACGCATTTGCGAGTCATCAAAACGCATTTGCGAGTCCTCAAAACGCATTTGCGAGTCCTCAAAACGCATTTGCGAGTCCTCAAACCGCGATTGCGAGTGCTCAAACCGCATTTGCGAGTGCTCAAACCGCAATTGCGAGTGCTCAAACCGCGATTGCGAGTGGGTCTATTCAGTAAGCTGTGTCAGGTGGGGTAAGAGAGTGTAAACCAGATGATGGTGGGCACTCGCCTGTTGCCCCAGCCCCTCCTAATACCCTATAAGTAGAACTTATTAACCTAGATGCTTTTTTTACTAACCTTTTAATTGTGTAATTATGGCATCAATTTCTAGAAAGAGCGACGCTGCAACCCTTGCGTTGTACCGTATGGCATTGGACAATGCCACATCACAACCCGATATATCGGCCATAATGGCCGATATGGGCTACGACTCCACCCGGATTGCCGAGGGCAAAACCCTTCTGGCCAAAGCTCAGGAGGCTTTCGACAAGAACGTAACCGAGGACGATGAGTCCTCCGCTGCCTTTGCCGATTTCGTTGACAAACGCAACCAGCTCGACAGCTACTACAGTATCCACCGCAAAAAGGCCCGGGTTCTGTACCGTAAGGATACCCAAACAAGCGATCTGCTTGCCATATCGGGGAACTTCCCCCGCACTTTTATCTCCTGGTTCATGGCCATCCGTAAGTTCTACACGGAGGCCCTGTCCAATTCCGCTATCCAGGCCCGGTTGGCCACCCTTAAGGTCACCCTCGATGAGCTCAATGCCGCCAACACCCTGATATCAAAGGTCGATGAGGCCCGTATTGCATACCAGCGGGAGAGGGGCGAATCGCAGGATGCCACCAAGGCAAAGGATGCCACCATCGCCCTGCTCGACAGCTGGATGAGCGAGTTCTACGCCGTGGCCCGCATTGGCCTCGACGATAGGCCTCAGCTCCTCGAGGCCCTGGGTAAGGTGGTACGGTAGGGTATACCTACTCCAGCACGCTTCAGGCATATTTCTGGTAGACGCTTTCTGCGGTTTTGCAACCCTGCAAAACCGCAGTCTTTTGGTAACCCCGCCCATCCTCTTCCTCCATTCCGCAGCGGCCATCATAGCGCTTAATCCCCGTTCGGATGAGGCTCTAGCCCATAGCAGATCTCTAACTCACAGGGAAACTACCCGCCAGCCTAAGACACTCCGTGGGTAGGGTTAGACCCTGTAGAGCGGAGTTTAGTTCGATTATGCTGGAAACAGAACGGCGCTGCATAGCCAGTTTCGTTCTGAGAAGTTTAAAAACTGTTTAATTTTTGTTTTTGAAAACACCCAATTAATTGCCACGGGCTTCAGGCCGTGGGTTTAAACAAAGAAAGAGTTCTGGGCTTTAGCCCAATAAGGGAGTATTTATTTGGCCTGTCTGCCGACATAGGCAGGCTAAAGCCAAAGTTGACGTCTTATTCTTATCCACGGGCTGAAGCCCGTGGTAATTTACAACCAATATGTTAGTTAAAACTTAAACATTTTCTTAAAGTAGTTAGAAAAATCTTTTTAATGATAAAGAAGTTTCTGGAGCAACGAGCGTTTTTCGCGTGGCTTAAAGTTGCTGGGCTTTCCCTCACCAAAAAACACTTTGTATGAAAGCGTTGGAATAATTGGGAAAAAGCTTACCTGATAAAGTGAGAAGGGCTCATAGGTTTGCCGGCCATTAAAGAAAGGAGTGGGCACAAGCCCTTCCATTGATGTGTCGTGAGTATAGATATAGCTAAATGGATTACTTCGATTATAGGCATTGTAAACGGCAAGCGTCCACTGCGCCCTATTCCCATTTCGGGTATAGGTGCTGTAGTGCATCGCCACATCGAGTCGATGGTAATTCCTCATCCTGGCACTATTCTTATCACCATATATAAATGCCTCGTAGTAGAACGGTTCGCCATCGTTAAGATTTATATGACTTGGAACGCTCTGGCGTCCGATTACAGGGGTAAACGGTAACCCCGAATGGAAAACCCACGATGCGCTAAGCGTTAGGTTTTGGTTTAGCTTTCGGTTCACGTTTAGCGTTAGGCTGTGTGGCCGATCGAACTCAAAGAGGTACTCAATGCCATTGTTTATTCCGTTGTATTTGCGGTATGCCTTGGACCATGAGTATCCTAAAAAGCCCGTCCATTTCCCTTGGTTTTTTCGAATAAATACTTCCGCCCCATATGCTTTTCCCTCGCCACCACTTTCCACCTTCGCCCGCCAGCTGCCATCGCCCATAAGCGATTTGTAACCCTCGGCGTAGGTCGATATATTTTCTAGAGTTTTATAGTATCCGCCCACCTCGACATCGAACATGCCATTTGCAAGCACACCTCGCCAACCTCCCGATATCTGTTGGGTTGATGCAGGGCTTATGGTATTATCGGCAGGAACCCAAACCTCGCTGCTCATAATTTCACCTTGCGTAAATAGCAGGTGTGAGAATTGATTGGTTTTCATGTACCCAATATTTAACGACTGGTCGGGGCTAAGAGATATGTCGATGTTGGCGCGAGGCTCTACGCGGAAAGCGTTGTAATTTTTAGTGAAATAGTTTACTACCCTTGCACCAAGCCTAAAGTTAAGGATTTTAGGGATTTCCCATGTATTCTCAGCATATATGGCCGATTCGAATGCGTTGATGGGATTCTCATTTTTCAACCCTGTGTGGTTGGATATGTAAATCCTATTTGGGCTAAACCTAAGGTACGATGAGTGTATCCCAAAATCGAGCCTCCAGCTTTTAAAAAGATCTGCTTTAAAGTCCCATTTGTAAGATAAGTCCTGCACCGATGATCTGTAATCCTTCTCAAAGCTGAATTTTTCGTTAGTATCGGTATTAGAATAGTTCTGAAAGTTATTTAACCTATATCGAACAAACGACAGGCTTTGGGTAGAGTAAAGCCTTGGGTTATGAACCCTGTTCCATCGGGTGGAAAGTAGCCAGTTGCCCCAAATATTTGCCAAACGAGCTTTTTCGCTCCCCGATAAGGATTTTTCGCTATACCAGTAATTTAAATAATCATCGCCCTGATAGAGGTTAAAGCTAAAAGTGTTACGGGCATTGGGTCGCCAGGTAAACTTCCCGTTAATATCATGAAAACCGTACGACACTAAATTGTCGCCACCACCCGATAAATGGCTGGCCAAGGCCATTACTGGATCGATTAGGGTTTTGCGCCCGGTTACAATAAACGTTGTGTGTTTTATTGGTGTTGGCCCCTCGGCAGCAAATGAGGCATCGGTAATGCCAATGCTGTACGATCCTTTTATGTTGTTTACATTACCCTCACGCTGGGCAATATCGATGATTGACGAAAGTTTACCACCATAGGCAGCGGGGAATCCGCCTTTATACACATTAATATTGTTAATGATATCGGGATTGAAAACCGAGGTAAATCCGCCCAGATGGTTTACGTATATCAGTGCAACGTTGTCGAAAAGGTAAAGGTTTTCTCCGGGATTACCTCCACGAACCAGCACGGTGCTTGACCCTTCGTTTTGCGACTGAATACCGGGTAGCAGCTGTATGGCCTTCATTACATCGGGCTTTGCACCCAGCGATGGTATTTGTTGTAACTCCACATTGCTAAGGGTCGATATGCTGTGGGTATGCCTTTTGGTATGTTTAATTACCACCTCATCAATTTCGTTCGATGGGGTTAATAGCAGCTGCACAAGCGTGTCGCCTTTAGGTTTTGCAAAAAAGTATTTCGATTTGTAGCCCACAAACGATACCGTGAGCGAATTTCCCGGTTTGGCGTTGATGCTAAAATAGCCATTGTTATCGGTTGCCACAACCCTCATTTTTGTACTGTCTATTATATGCGCACCAACAAGCACCTCGTGCGTAAGGCTATCCCTTACAAAACCCGATATACGATATTGCCCCAATGTCGATAGAGAAATTAGGAGAGTGCACAAAGTGCATACAATGAGTGATGATGTAATCTTCACGATTAAGTAATATTAAGGAGTGTAAATTGATGAGTTTGCCCAAGAGTAACCCGTGAATATTCCATACCCATTTTCGACATTGCTATGCAGGTTAAAGTGCGAGGTTGCTTCAGCAGAAAATATTGCTTCTTCGGTTGATTTCTCGTAAAGGTAAAGCTGCTTAATGTATTTATAGTAGTCGTAACTTACTGTTCGGAGCTCAATTTGAACTGGGTCGAGGGTCCAAACGGGGTCATTAACCCCATTTAAGTACTCGTTATGTCCATTTCCGTAGTTAATCGTCATGGTGTAGCTGTTGCCCTGTATGGTCTGGTTGCTAAATACAAGTAGCGGAAGCCCCTCGCTAAGCAGAACTGGATCGACAATATTTGATGTTTGCAGCTGTGTTCCGATTCTATCTTCTCGTATAATTTTTATTGCTATTTGGTAGTAAGTTGTTTTATCGGGATCGTTTTTAAACGACACCCTAATTGCAGCAAATGGCCATCCCTCCTCGTTGGCTCCAGCAATATTAATATGCTCATCAATGGTCACATTCCGATGCTTTGGAATATAAGTTGATCCTATTGCTGTTGGATATCCCGGAATGGTAACCTCGCATCGGTATTCGGTCTCTTCCTGTGCCAACAGCTGCGACTTGTACACACCATCGCCTTTATGTTCTAGGGTTTCGGCCAACTCGTTATTTACAAAGAGAAGCACTTCGGCATTATCCACGATTGATGCCTTTGGTGCTTGCAGATCAACAGCTAGCGACACGGATACCGCAATTCTCTTTCCCGAAACAATAATGCTATTGACAATCGGTTTGGGTTCAAAGGTATAGTTAGGTACGTCTAATTTCTCAATGCATCCCGCATGTGAAAATAGCCCGACAAGTACAGCAGCCCTAATCAGCATGCGCAGAAATGATTTCATGGCTATACATTTAAAATTTTAAGGCTATACCCAGCTTATAACCCGGCTCAAACTCGTTTAGCTTAATCTTTTTGCTAAAGCCATACTCGGCGTATACCCCAAACCTGCGCGTAA
Source organism: Tenuifilaceae bacterium (assembly GCA_034003245.1). Taxonomy (GTDB): domain Bacteria; phylum Bacteroidota; class Bacteroidia; order Bacteroidales; family Tenuifilaceae; genus Perlabentimonas. The sequence continues at coordinate 68,335 of JAVEYY010000001.1, read as the reverse complement.
AAAAGTAGCCAACTCCCAAATTGATACTCGCATTAAATGCCGATCCATTGATCACACTTTGCTTTGGAGCAATAAAGCTTACAAGTCCGACTTTTCCTGAGATATATAAGTCGAATCGGGGCTCCTGGGCGATGTTTAGTAGCGGTAAAATTTGAAGGTTTGTGTTTACGCCGTAGAATAATGCATTGGAGATGTAGGTTTGGGTATTCTGGTTTATGTCTGTAGTAGCATCGTAATTTGTGTAGTTGGTGTACCCTAGGTAAATGCCCGACTCCAAAAAGGCTTTATACCCGTAATTGCCCTCAATCCAAAGATTATTATTCATCAATTTATTGCTCCAGTTAGCTAATTCTGGTGTTTTGGAATATCCTATCTTAACGGATTGCCAGTTGTTTTGATACGTATTTTGGCCTGAACAGATCATTGTAAAACCAAGGGTTAAGTACGAAAGAAACAGCACTCGTGTCATAAAACCATTTGTTTTAGAAGTTTAAAATAATTTAAAATGTAATATTTAGTTAATTATGGTGAAATAACTGCGGAAATAATTACAACAATCAAGATCCGCAGTTATTTTCGATTTCTTTTTACAAAAGAATGATTGGCCTATTGTTAATATAGTAGATCACCACACTTTAAAATAGCTTTTTTCCATTTTACCCTGTTCGAACTAGCCCAGCAGTCATAGCCACCAAAGTGTACCTGTAGGTTGGTTGAACATTGTAATCCAGAGTTTCTCACTATTTCCCCTTCAATTTTTCTTGCTAATCTTGATGGGTAGTTTTGCTTGCTAATATACCGAGTCCAACCCTCTAGGGTGTAATAATCTAAAGCAATATTAATATCTGCTGAAATGTAACATTCAACCCAGAACCAAACTCCTAACGTCTTTTTGTAAGGGCGTACAAGAAAGTAATTTCTTGCTTTAGCTTCAAGTTCATATGGGGGAAGACAATCAGGTTGATGTGCTCCTATAACAAGTTTTATTCTTTCACTTGTTGTTCCAATTTCATCTTCCTCTGTCACATTTTCAGGGTAACGTTTTGTTATCTCACCTGCTCCACAACTTTTTGAAAAGTCCTTTGTATTAATAATATGTTCATTAATAATAATTGTAATGTTAGGGTCAATACCCTTTGAGAATAGGTCTTCTTCATTAAGTTTGACTAGTTTATCTGCATTCTGAATACTAGTGAAAGCGTAATGATTTTGGAAAACCTTAAATGCAGTTTCTTCAACTTGAAACATACAATCATTGTTTATTACAAACCTCTCAGGATGATTAAAAAGGTGATGTTCGAGTATAATTTCATTGTTATCATTTTTAACCAATTTTAAGTATTTATTATTTTCGTTAACTATTTTCTCTAACTCATCATAAGATTTTAACTTATCAATGTTAATCGAAAAATAAATTTCCTCACATTTTCGTCCGAACGATGTGTAATCAAAAGTTTTTTCGAAATGTTGTAATTCAACGGGGGACATACTAAGAGTTTTGTTTATCGTTGAGATGTATTCATCAAACGTATCAAATACAAGAATACCCTTTTTGGCTGTTGAATCATTTATAACCTCTGGTTCAGTTTTGTCCTTTGTGCAAGAATAGAGTGTTGAGACAATAATTGATATGATTAAAAATTTTATTTTCATTTCAGTTAAATTTTTAGGTGTCAGATGAGCGCAAAGTTTCAATTGTTTGCGTTTTCTTAACTAATTTAATTTTCCCTACAGCAATCGCTGCATTAACCCACAACCTAGTTGTGGGTGGGGAGTAACCACTGACTAGTGGTTTTGTATTGCAATTTATTGTATCTTTGTCACCTTACCTCCTTACCTTTTTTAGGTTAGGGGCGTGCGAAGGGGAAGCTTGGGCTGTGGAGGCTGTTGGCTTCCCCTTCTTTTTGCCCTTTATTTTTTCTTTGATAAAGACGCCCTGCTTCAATATGAATACGTCTTGGCATACAGTGTATTGGATTAAAGTCGTTAAGTTTACTTAATTAAAAATATATTTACTAAATACAATTGCAAACAAATATACCCTTATTTGCAGTTACCCCCCCCCATTTAAAAATATGTTATACAGCATGAAAATACAAACATATAATCTAAAATACTTTATATTAAGATGATGTGATGTTTTGTAAATGCATTTTTATTTTTTTACATTTTGTTTTGGTTGTAGTTTGTTAGTGGGGAAAATATTTTTAAACATGTAAAAATCGATTGGGCTTCTTTGTAGCTAAACTAATTCTGTTACTATAAATAATATACTCATATAAACTGTTCTCTACCGTTCGGCTGAGGCTTCAACCCATAGCAGAACTCCCACTCACGGGTTGACTATCCGCTTAGCCGATAGTAACCCGTGAGTGGGATAAAAAAGCGATTCTGGTGCAGGCTGAGCCGAAGGGAGCAAGTGGTTGGTAGTGTTTTTTCCTAACGCTAAAACACATAAAATTACGTTGTCCCATATTTCAGTCGGCCACCCAGTCACCCCGCCGTGTCTCGGGATCTCGTCGTAGTTTGACGAGATAACGAGATCACCCCGTCACCTGTCACGTGTCAACAGTCACCCGTCACCTTCCCCACGCCCTAATGCAGTACGCATCGGTGTAGGTGTGTATGTATATGCGGCCATCGGCGCCGTTGGGGCGGGCTCCGGCAAACGCCTCCTCGCCTTTTCCATACGGCACACGCTTTAGCTCCTTGCCCGTTTTGGCATCAAGCATTTGTAGGTCGCCTTGGTCTTTTTTGTAGATCACACCATCTATCACATTAGGGTCGGTTCCTGTTGTTTTTGAATCGTACAGTAAGTTCCCAGTGTTAATATCAAAAGCCGCTAAGTGCCCTAAGCAAAAGGCTAATGCCGCGTTGTCGTAGGCCAGCATATGCGCTACTTCGTCACTGGAGTTTGGGTCGGGACTAACTTTGGTGGAGCGCACCCAGTAGGGCTCCCGCTCCTGAAAGGCATCGAAGCAGTAAACGTACTTCCATTTACCCACCAGTATTCTTCCCTTATGGTAAGTAATTCGACCGTAAAAACCATCCCAGCCATCATCTGGTGTTTGCGGATTTACATATATGGAGTAAACCTTTTGCCTTTGGGTAAGGTTGTAAACGAATAGCGTCATGTAAGATTTACCTGAGGTTCCATTATAATCGAATCCATTAAAGCTTAAAGCGATAAATTCATCGCCAACATCGTTGGTGTAGACCTGTGACATTCTGTGAAACTCCACGGATTTCTCGGGCATTGCCTCTGGGATATCTGCCTGGGTGAACGTAAACACCTCTGCGTAGCTACCCGTTTCGATATCAATGCCAATAAGGGAGAACTCGGTGCTACTGTTCTGGAAATCGACGTAGGCGGTCTTATTACTGCCCACCACCTGCCTACCAAACTGCTTGCCCCTGGGGTGCTCCGTTACCCATAGTACCCTCCCCTTGTCGATGTCAACACCATATATGTAGGTTTCTTTAAGATCGCTTGCAGTTTGAAAGTCCGCCCCCACAAAAATATTATTGTGCTGGTAGTAGTAATCCGAATTACTAAACCGCAACACTTGTTTAGGACTAAAGTCGTCAACTGTAAGCCGCCACTTCTCCTTTCCCGTCTTGGTATCGAGCCCATGCATCACGCTATACTCGTCATCGTCGCCGGGTACGGGCGTGCTGTGAAATACAACGGTGTTTTTATAAATTGGATAGCCAGGGCCGATATCACCAATTAAATCCTTGCCACAGATTCTGTTTCTCCATAGCACATCGGGATTGCTGTTCTCGTCCTTGCAGCACGAGGTTAGCATCAGTAGTATGGTGAGATACGCTATATTCTTTATTATCTGCATAAGTTTTATTTCAATTGGCATCGCTGCGGGGATAAATCCCAGCAGCGATGCTGATATTTACAAATTATTATCTTTTAAAGAAAGGATGATAATATCCATCTTCAATTGCTTTCCGAAACTCCTCCCTCGTATTCTTATGGTTAAACTCCTCCATGTGGTTAGCTCCTTTTATGGTTTCGTTTGCCCATATCACATTACTACCCTTTGACCTGTCGAGCTGCTGGGTGTAGGTGGATACAATACCATCGTGCGAGCAGGGTACGGCCACGGTGTAGGTTTGGCACATGTACTCGGTGATGCAATCGTTGGGCTGGATAACCTTTTGCATTAGTTCCATTTCACCGCAGGTTAGCACTTCGTAGCAGTAGGTGCGCTTCTCGTAGGCATATGAGCCAACCAGCACCGAGTGGTCGTAGTCGAGGCCGCTGGTGATGTAGTTGCCCACCGTAAGCCAGTAGGCGCCTGCTGTAACATTAAGTCCTGCTGCAAACCAACTATATGGATTCCACCAGCCTAAGGCGATAGCAGCCACAGCGCAACTCGCATGTATACCCGAAATTGAATAACTTCCTACTTGTGCCGCTTTTGTGTAATTATAGCCGGGGATATCAAATTTGCCGTCAGTATTTGCATTAGCATTTGTTTGCAAAACAGTTTTCTCTTTACCACAATATGCTAAACGGGCAATGGACCACCGATCCTCCTCGGCGGCAAAGGTGAGAATTGGTACATTTACGCTCCGCGGCTCAATGTTGTTCATATAGGCGCTGCTCACCTGCATATCCTTTTCGCACTGCTGGGAGCCATCGGCCATTTGGCTGTTAATGTAAGGTTTCAGCAACCACTCTGATAGTCCATAAACACTTCCACTAACAATAACAGTTACCGCAGCTTTAACTAGTGAAAAGGGACCTATTAGTGCTGCGGTGGAGAGAACTACCGCATTATCGAATTTATTTACCGTGTTACTAAGGAAGGTCTTTTGCTTCCCGGCAGCAATTGAATTCTGTATGTAAGCCCCTTGGTGTGGTGTTCCAATGGTGATAATCCCCCTGATGTTAGGATTTCTTCTTGACTCTATTTCCCTTGCCACTAGCCCTCCTAAGCTATGCCCAATGATAATTGTGTTGGGGCGGCTAGTAACACTGGGTGCAAGGGTATTCGCTATGCCTACAATAGAGTTATTACTTGAGTATCCCAAGCGTGTGCCAGCTACTGGGGTAAAGGCGTTGTTGTAAACTGTCCAGCAGTTCCAGTTGTCGTTTAACCCATGAAGCCACACGTAGCTGTTCTGGGCAATAGCCTGGTGGTTAAAAAGCATAGCCAATCCTAACGCTGTAATAAGTATAATTTTTTTCATATCTAGTCAAATTTATTGGTTAAGATGGTATTTTACAATGTTTTTGGAGTAAATCTCGCCAAAATTCATAACAATGGGGGTGCCATCGGGTTTTACCGCCAGCCGTTTCTGCTTTACAAATTTTACATTGGCATTTGGGAGCAAGTGGGAGTCGAACCCAGAGAGTGAGTTTGCGAAATTGGGTTCGCTTTCGGAGGCAAAGCCAATCTCGAGCGATTGAACTAGCTGATCCCCCTCGTAAATTTTTTGGGAGAACATTCGGGTCAAATCAGGCGAGAACCGCATAATAGCTTTTTGGGTGGAACCTGCTTTCCCACTACTGGAAAGTGAGGGAACGCCCATGTCCATGTCCATCTCCATAACAACTTCTGTTTGACTTTGGCTAATTACCCTCATTCCATAAGCTGCTGCATTTGCAATTGCCTTGCTTGCGGCTGCTTGCCTGGTCTTGTTTGATGATACCCTTGCTTTACTTGGCTCACTTGCCAAAAAGGCAACTAAGGAATCGAGCATGGGTTTAAAGTTCACCTCACCAATATACTCACTACTAACTAGATTTCCAGTGGTACTGTATAGGGTCAAAACATTATTTTCAATTTCTGTTCTGTAAACCCTTTCTTCTGGTGTGAGTAGGGTTGGATGGAGGTTCTCGAGAAAATCCAACTCATCGGGTGTAATATCAATGGAGGAATAGGTGAATGATCCATCCGTAAAAATGGTTTGTGTCAGTTCCACTAAGCTAACCATCGGTATCTCATCGGCACTGCTGATTACATCGTACCCATCTATTTGCTCTAACTTTGATGATTTTAGCTCCTTAGGCAGGCTTTGAACATAAGCTCCTTTGAAGAACTCTTCGTTTTGATCTAAATAAATGGGCTCAGAGTACTGGACATTCCTTTTCGCTTGAAGAATCTCAATAGCAATCTCCTTTTTTGCTGTTTCAATTGGAACGATTGAGTCAACACCCTCTTTGCAGCTTTGTATTGATACAATACAAAGAAACACATAAACGTAGAAAAATTTTGTTTTTACCATTTTAAGCAAAATTAGCATTGTTAAACTTCGATTTACCCCTCACCCCAAGTTGATTGCGGGTTGTACAGCGGGGTGTTTTTTTTATTAGCCCCATTACAGTATCTGTAAATTGTTCTGTAGATAATACTGTGAATAGTCCACCACCTAGTGGCAACAGGGGCAGTAACCACAATGGAGTAGTTACAGCTAATTTTTACCATATCTTTGTCACCTTACCTCCTTTCCTTTTTTGGTTAGGGGCGTGCGAAGGGGGAGCCGGAGCTGTCGAGGCCTTAAGCTTCCCCTTCTTTTGTTGAGGTAAATCTATTTAGTAACCCCCTCTATAGATATATCCTCGGTTTTCCGGTTTTGTGACAAGGTTTTTGGGGATATCCACGTAATTTACACCTTTTCTAAATAATATCCCCTTTTATTAGTCAGATAATCAGTTATATGGAATTTTTTTGTGAAGGAAAATTTTCGTCAAAAAAACAGTCATCTTTCATCGATTTATTTGAGATATTAAAAATTAACACGATAGCTAATGGAGGGTACAATGGGCAAAATGCTTAGCTGTTTCCATGAGTAATCGTGATAGAAGTATAGGTAAGGATTTTGAATATTGAGCACATTGTATAACCCATAGGAAATTTCACGGGTGTATTTTGCTTTAACACGGGTAGTTGCATAGCCAATATCAAGCCTAATGAACACGGGCATTTTTACCCCGTTAACTTGGGATACCAGCTGCCTGCCCCAGGAATTCTGGTTCATGAGCAGAGTGCGATAATTATCCCCAATGGCCGACCAAAAGGGCAACTCCGCGCCCTTGTACATTGCTGTTGCCAGGGTGGTGTAGTGACCAGATGATAGTGAGAGTGTGGCATTAATGCTACGGTATGCCTCTTTTTTAACTGGCAGTTTAATTTGTGTAAGGATATTTAGAATATGCCTTCGATCGAACTTAAAGGGAAATGGTTTCCCCTGGTTTATTTCCGGAAACTGTCTAGTGGTTTTTGAAAGGGTATAAGCGATGCTTCCGCTCCATGTTGATGAACTTTTCTCAACACGAGCCTCAATCCCCCGACTATCTCCCTTGCCAATAGCTATTTCATCGTGCCAGCTGGTGTTCTGCACACCAAAAATATTAGTTGAATTGCTGTAGCTAATCAGATTGTTCATGCTTTTGATATAAGCCCCGAGCGAGGCTGTTATGCCCTCGAAATAACCGTAAGCCCCCGTATACAGCTGATGCGCATATTGCACTGGGAATTGATTGTCAGCAGGAATCATAAGGTCAATAGCCCATCCCATGGGTAATCCCTCCAGCGTGTGGTGCGTTTGTGAGAGTTTATCGTAGGTAATTTCAACCCCCCCTTTGCTTCCCCAAAAGCCTTTGGCGCTAACTCTAATATCGGTTAGCCAGGTATGATTTTTACTAATCAAATATGCGCTCTGCCTAACCCCAAAACTTGCAGCAAGAAAGCTGTTGCGATATGCTATGGCCGCAAAAATGTTATGGTTTTGAGTTCGGGAGTTCTCACCAAACTCGTTTGATGTGGATTGCCCAACTAGCACCTTTTCGGCTGCGGGGCTGAACTGCCGTACCGAAAACGATCCTCCCGCCATCAGACTCCAACGCGTTATGTCGAACCAAAAGGTTGTGCTGGCGTTAATCTCCCCTATCGAGGTACGCATTCGGAGCGCCGACTCTAGTTGTCCATCCTCGCTGTAGTATATAAACTGCTGACCTGATTGGAACTGATTGGCATAAGCCTGGGTTCTAACTCTGATTCCATCGGGGTGCTTATGTTCCCAAATTAGGCTAGCTAATTTATTTCCCCAGTTCATGGAAAGATCGCTAACCCCTATGTCAAATTCAAAGAAATCGTTGCTTATATATCCACTTAGCGAAAGGGTATTGTGTTCGTTAATTCTGCGAGTAACTTTAGTATATGCGTCAATAACCTCAGGATTAATATCCGCTTCCAGGGGAGTTACCTTTTTTGTAATCAAAAGTAATGGACGAAGAGTAAGGGTGCGGGCTGCAGCTAAAATGCCAAGTTGTGTTTTGGGAATAATACCGCAAAATGATGCTCCTGCAATGAATGGGGAGATGCTTAATCCTTTTTTCGAGGTTTTTACCGATGGCATCAGCGTGGAAATGCTGGTTACTGAAGCTAAAAAGTCGCCAGAGCTGGCTGGTATGCCTCCCATCCGAAAAGTAGCAGAGTCGATAATGTCGGCATGGAAGGTAGATACCAAACCGAATAGATGTGTGCTTCCATATACGGGTACTCCGTCGAGTTCAATTCGGTTATTGCCGTTGTTGCTCCCCCTAACGTAAAAAGCCATTCCGCCCTCCATTCCCTGCGATACTCCTGGTATTGTTCCCAAATATCGAATCACATCGGTTTCTCCCAGCAGAGTGGTAATCTCTTTCGCTTTTAGGGGAGAAAAAGCATACTCGCTGTTACGCCTGTTGGGCGTTTTGCTTGTAATTACAACCGAGTCTACCGCTATATGCCTAGCAATGCGTGTGGTATCTTGCTGGTTAGTATCATAGATAGTTACATTTGCAATCGCCCCCGATGCGACTAGGAGCATTATGATTATGGACAATCCACAACTTTTGGGGTTACCAATTGGAGCCATCGCTATTGTAGATAAAGTAGTTATCGGTGTAGGAGGCAAATATGCCCACTCCGTTGATAATATTCGAGTAAACTCGCGTTTCATCGAACCAGATTAGGGGGTCGGATTCGTCCTTTCGCATAAGGATTTTTTGAAAGCTCGATTTTAAGTACATATCATACTCCTGCGATGCAGTTCGGAAGTTGATAAGGGAATTGTTCCCGTAGTTTGTTTGGAGTTTGAATGTAATTGAGTTTGCTTGTAAATTTCCGGGGACATTGGCTATGCGAATGTAAAAAAGGAAAGCCGGAGTATCGGCTTGGGGGATAATGCTTAAAAGATTTCCGTCGAGGTTAAACCTGTCGGTTTGCGGATGATCGCTTCCTAGGTGAACCTTAAGGGACGATAAGTCCTCAGGTTTTGTGTGGGGGAGGATAAAACTTTCGGAGGATAGAATCATAACCCAGCAGGGAAGTTCGAATGAATTTTGAGTAAAAGACCTTGACGGATACCTGTCGCCATTATGTTGTGATACAATATCGAGGTTGTAGGGCATAACTGTGGTTGCTGTCAGGGTTGATCCATCGAAAATCCTGGCTTCGATACGATAAACTCCTCCGGCAGTTGGGGTATGTTTCAATTGCCATTTGTCGTAACCCACCTTTGCGAAATTGCCCACATGCTCCTCGTTGAGCCACAACGAAACCTGGGCATCGCTTACCTGATGATAGATGTAATTCCCATCAATGGAGGCGGTGCTCGTTAGGCTTAGGGTCTGTAGAGTATCGTTTTTAAGGATGCAGTTAAGAACATATTTCCCTTGATCCTCGGGGTTGATATTTATCTCCTTAACGCAGGACGACGAAAGGATCAGGATAGAAGCAATACATAAGAGGCTTTTTTTGGATAAGTTTGTCCAGTTCATGGTGTTATGGTAATTTGTCTAGTGGTGTATGATAATTCAATGCCTTCGGCTGTAATCACATCAACTCTAAACGAAGTGTTTATAGGGAGTGTAGTTGGAGCAGTTTTAAGGCGCAGATACACTAAGGGTTGCGCAAGGGGCGACAGGCCAATCCATTCTGCCAACGTTGTGGGCTTGCCTGTTTCGGAATACCCATAGAGTAAACTTTTCGATTCGGATGAGGCTATAAAATCGGGATCGTATTGCACAATAGCGACATGTTGATTGAGGGGTTGCCCCACCTCCTCACCAAACATAGAAACCTGTTGAGAACTTATCGAAATGCTGCTTATGCCTGTGGTTCTGTACTCAATAATAATGGGCGGAGCATCGTATTCAAAGCTATTCTTTACACCTGTGCTACTAGCCGTTTTGGACGATCTTCGGTAGCTTTGTTCAATCTCCATTTCAAGCTGGGTAATATGCACATCCAGCACATCATTGTATACCGACAATGTTTGGTTGTAAGTAAAAATGGCAAGGCCAAAATCCTCTATGGGGATAGTAATTTCATCGGTTCCCCTGTAATCATAGCGCACAATCTCCCGATTCTGCCCATAAACGGGTATCCGTTTAGCCTGTGCTACATAAATATTTTTACACTCCTTTGGCCTAAACTCTATAGGCCTTAGCGAAGGGGTGCTTTTAACGCATGAGGTTAGCACAACGATTGAAAAGAGGGTTATTGGTAATAAACTCTCTACTCGTAGAATTCTTTTATTATATCTTTTCATAATTAGTCTGTTTAAACAGGGGTTGTGTTCTAACTATACCACAACCCCTGTATTATCTAGTTGAAATTGTAAATCATCTTTCTGTCGTAAATATAATTTCTACTGCTTGATGTAGTCCAGTCTCCTGTTAATGTATACCTTCCTGTATCATAGTAACCATCATATCCCCAATTCATAATTAGGTAATTGATTGACGAGTAGTACTCTTCAATCCTTTGTTCACCAATAAGCGTATTTGTACTTTTCTTATATGGAGCCATTCCATCATCAATAACCCATTCGTAGGTATAGGTGTATTTAGTTGTTCTTCGTTCGTAGCCATCAATAACCCATGCGTGCCCTTTATACTTCTTATACCAGTTTATTCCAAGCCAAGTTGCCCAGCCATCAAACCTGTCTGCGCTTATAACAACGGGTCGGTTGGTGTTGAGGTTAGAAATAACGGTAGATGAATTATAATCAACATTATTGCTGCAAGTTATACCCTCAAATCTAAAATAGTCAACTAGTTTATTCATTCTTGCTCCAGAGCCGTTTACTCCATAGCTCATGTCAATTTTCATCCCAATATATCCCATTAGAATGCCAACATTATGATAGTTATCAAAAGGGAGATTATATTCTAATGGCATATTATTCCATACCTGAGAATTCTTATTGCTAAAGCTAAATCCATAATTATAACCTGTTGTCAAAAAACCACCGTCGTTTATTGACCAGCCCCAACATTCACCTGTAGAAAACATTGATGTGGGCTTATTAATTGTATGGTTAAGATAGTAGAGCATTTGTGCACCGGCAACAGCAACACATCCATTTGGACAACGTTCTGTAAGAGATTGGCTTGTATAAGGAACACAAGTATTCCAAGGAGAACCTTGGCCCCATTTGGTTGGTAATAGGGGACCTACTTGCTGGGAGGGCAATGGAGTAGTTGTAACGTTTATTAATTGCCAGTAACCACCTCCTTCGGGCGGGATATACGCATAAGATTTACCGCTAATATTGTCATTAAGTTCTTCCAGCTTTTGCCAAAACACAAAATCTATACAAGTTGAATCTTCATCACCATAAATTTTAAATTGGCTAATTCTGTTAGATAAATCATCTAACCAAATAAATATTCCTGGATCTAAATTATCAATATTGAAACTACCTGTTGAGTTTAGGGCAAGTATTGGATTAACTCTTTTATCTGCAGCAATAATTTTCCATCCTAAGTCCTTGGAGTAGTTAACGACATATAAAAGCGTATCATAATTATGGGTTAGCGGTGTAATACTTTCTATATTGATATCGGAGTTGTTATCTACTACAGATAGTAGCTGTTTTACGTTTTGCAAAGAGACATTATACTTTGGATTTGATGACTTTATGTCTAATGCAAAATCTTCGGTGTAATCAATTTTTGTGCAAGATACAAGAAGCACAATAAGAAGAAAGTAGAAATACACATTGTTTTTTTTCATTGCAGTTGGTTTTTTTGATTTAGGGTATTTTATGTGGCCACCTAATATGTTGCATCTAATTTTTTTACTACCACCTGGTGGCAATAGGGACATTAATCCTATGGTAGCAACTATTGCTTGAGAATTTCATCGTATCTTTGTCACCTTACCTCCTTTCCTTTTAGTTTAGGGGCGTGCGAAGGGGGAGCTTGGGCTGTGGAGGCTGTTGGGCTTCCGCTTCTTTTGCTTAGGTAAATCCATTTAGTAACCCCCTCTATAGATATATCCTCGGTTTTCCGGTTTTGTGACAAGGTTTTTGGGGACATCCACGTAATTTATACCTTTTCTAAATAATATTCCCTTTTATTAATCAGATAATCAGTGATATAAAATTTTTTTGTGAAGGAAAATTTTCGTCAAAAAAACAGCCATCTTTGTAAAGTTTTTAACTTCATCTGGGAATAATCCATAGGTTGTATTAAATATGCACTACCCCGTACCCATACTTGAGCCAATCTCGGCCAGGCCGCTTACAGCGGGCAACCGATATCAACAGGTATTCGAGGGGCTTAAGCGTGGCGAGTTGTTTTGCTTCGAGGGTACTTTTGGCACGGCTATGGCTTTCTACTCCTGGGTAAAGAAGCAGCTTGGCCAGCAGTTCCCCATTACCAGCTACGCCTCGTCGCGTCTTCAACGTGATAAGCTCCGCGATATAAGTCAACGGCTTCTGGTTAGGGTGGTTAACTACAAAATCGACTTGCAGAATTCGCCTAATATTCCATGGCTGCAGGAGTTTTTCCCAGAGATAGAACGGTTTTACCTACCCTTCACCGATGTGCTGGGTATAAATGGAGCCTACCAGTGGTATACCAACGGCGTGCAGTTCCCTGGTCTACAGCATAAGCTGCATCCTTACTATGGTGTCTACTTTCCAACGCGCACAGAGCATCTGTTCCTTTTCGATAGCTGGTTAGGGCAGGGTAGGGACATTAGTTCTGCTTTGGATTTAGGTACGGGCTGCGGGGTGCTGTCGTTCTACATGCTAAAGCAAGGTGTAAAAAGCATTTTAGCCACCGATATCAACCCCAATGCCCTATATGGCCTAAACCTCGACCTGCAGCGGTTGGGCATGCATAACAGGATTCAAACCCAGCGAGCCGATCTTTTCGAGGGTATTAGCTGTCACAATCTAGATTTGGTGGTTTTTAACCCTCCCTGGATACCCGATACCCCATCCGGTAACCTCGATCTGGCCATGTACTACCAGGCCGATCTGTTTGAACGATTCTTCAGCTCGGCACACAAGACCCTGCCACAAAGCTGCGGACTGGTAATCCTCTTCTCAACCTTTGCGCAGGCAGCCGGATTGGCGGCCGATCATCCCGTACAGGCTGAACTGAATGGCCAAAATCGTTTCCGGTTAGTAAACCATATCCAATCGCCTGTTCACCAGAAACCATCACCCAAAAAGAGCTGGTTGCAGCAGGTTCGCACCAGCGAGTCTATCGAGCTGTGGGAACTTGAGAGGGTATAGCTGCACCCGTAACCTGTTATTCATTATCCACAAATTAACACAAACCGCTTAGGTGTTCCAATTCACACAACCGATCTCTTCTAGTCACCTTCTTACGAGAAGAGAGAACTCACCGAAGGTAAATTATGCTGTTGCCCCTTGCTCTCTGCCCTCTGCCCTTCAGAATCTACCACCGAATGCATAATGATTTTTCTTACACTCAATCATCAGTTGGCAAAATGCAGTTGGCAAAGCAATTCGATCAACCAATCAATCAACCAATCAATCATCTAATCAATCATCCAATCAATCAACTAATCAATCAACTAATCAGAAACCACATAGAAACATAGTTTACTCATAGGTACATAGCGTTCGACTTTTGGTTTTGTAGCCCCTGGCATATTTTATCCACAGATCCGCCAGTGGGCGGACAGGTTTACACGAATTACCACAGATTACTTGAATATTGGTGACGGGTGACAGGTGAATTACTTCGGTAAAAAAAACGCCTCAATCCTCTCGTTAACCGCAAAAGAACAGCGGTTCCTCTCGTCAGCAAGCCAGAAAACGGCTTCCTTCCGAGACAAGCTGAGACGTGCGAGGCAGGCGTCTTCTGTCTTCCAACTTCAACATTCGTAATTCATTATTCGATATTCTCCTTGCTCTTCGCCCTCTGCCCTTCGCTCTTCCGTCTTCGCTCTTCCGTCTTCCGTCTTCGGTCTTCGGTCTTCCCTCGTCAACCTCCAAAAAGCGTCGGTTTACGAGGCAGGCAACTTCCGTCTTCGGTCTTCCGTCTTCGGTCTTCCGTCTTCAGACTTCTGTCTTCAGACTTCCCTCGTCAACCTCCAAAAAACGTCGGTTTACGAGGCAGGCGTCTTCGGTCTTCCGTCTTCGGTCTTCCCATATGTTTATAAACACCCGCCCCGAATAATCTCCGCAAAGGTTTTCGAATTAGATTTTAATGGATAAATTTGCGTAACATTTTCGTGTTCGTACATGGTAATGAAGTTTGTACAGCGCAGTAATAGACGCAGGGCAGGTTTAGGTTTTCCTAAGCCTGGTTCTTTTTTTATCGGCTTATGCTTTTTCTAACCTAACCCTGCCACAGGCAGGTAAACCTAAAATATACCATATGTCTATTTATCTTATTGTTGTTCTGGCCTACTTTGGCTTAATAACCCTAATCTCAATTCTTACAAAGAAGGTTGCCAGCCGATCGGCTGCCGATTACCTGGTGGCGGGCCGTAACCTGGGCGTGGTAGCATGTGCCGTGGTGGTAGCCTCGGAGTGGCTTGGCGGGATGAGCACCATCGGTGTTAGTGAAAAGGCCTTCACGTCGGGAACGCTGCAGCCAATTCTGTACAACATCTCCACAGCAATTGGAATGATTATTATCGGGTTTACCGTTGCACGCCATTACCGTAAGAATAATGTACACACCGTTAGCGAGATGCTGGGACGGCTATTTGGTAAGCGTTCCAAAGCTATATCGGCAGTGGCTTTCCTTTTTGCTTACATTGTGCTGGCGTTTGTGCAGCTCCAAACGGCATCGAGCGTTATCTCGGCCATGTTCGACCTGTCGTGGGGTTACTCCGTGCTGGTATCATCGGTTGTAATTACCATCTACACTTATATTGGAGGTATGCATGCCCTGGCTATTACTGGGATTATCCACGTTATTGTAATGTTCCTTGGTATTGGCTATGCGGCCGTAAACGGTATTATTGATGTGGGCGGATTTGCTGCCCTCAAGGCAGACTTAGTGGCCAACCACGGTTCGCCCGAGAATTTGTACAATCCTTTTAGCGGAGGATTAAGCTATGCGTGGAGCCTTATCCTTGGCGGTGTGCTTGGGGGAATGGCCGGACAGGCAAGCATTCAACCCATCTTTGCCGCACGTACTGCCGAAATAGCCAAGAAATCGGCCATACTCTCCTCGTTAATCATCGCCCCATTCGGCATAATGGTAGCTCTTCTGGGACTGGTTGCCAAGTCGGGTAGCTACTTCGAGGTGACAAATGCTAAGATGGTGCTTCCCGAGCTGATGGTAACGCCCGAGTTTATCCATCCATTAATGGGTGGAATTGCTCTTGCGGGAATTCTGGCGGCAATCCTCTCAACTGTCGGGCCTGTTAACTTTGCCGTGGTTACCATTGCCACCAAGGATATTTACCATGGTATTATCAATAAATCGGCGGTTGACCAAAAGATTATCTCCACCGCGCGTAAGCTGGTTATTTTGGTTAACCTCATTACCATTCCATTGGCAATCTACTCAAGTGGAGCAATCCTTAGCATGGCCTACATATCCTACGGAATCCGTGCAATTGGTGCTATAGTGATAATGCTGGGTATTTACCAGCGAGGCTGGATATCTACCGATGGCGTTCGGTTTGCCTTTATTGGTGGTACCATAGCGGTTATTGTTAACATTATTGCACGCGTTGCTGGGTGGTGGAAAATGGAAGATACATACATGGCGCTTATTGCTGCTGTGGTATTTATCCTGCTTGGCAATATTTATGCAAATAGACGTAAACAACAGATAAGGGCCAAAGGGATTTCGATGCGTAAGAAATAGGTAAGGCAAAACTACTATTTTTGATATGAGCAATAGCAAACCGTTAAGTGGGATTAAGGTTTTGGAGTTGGCCAGCGTACTGGCAGGCCCAAGCATTGGGATGTTCCTGGCCGAGCTGGGTGCCGAGGTAGTTAAGGTTGAAAATCTGGTTACCGATGGCGATGTTACCCGTAAGTGGAAACTCCCCACTGAGAATCCCGACACCGATATCTCTGGGTACTACTCATGCGTGAACTGGGGAAAAAAATCGCTGGCCATCGACCTAACTAAGTGCGAGGGGCTAAACGTGATTCATGCCCTGGGTAAGCAGTGCGATATAATTCTTGCCAGCTATAAACCCGGCGATGCCGAGAAGCTAATGGTCGATTACGCTACCTTCAAGAGGTTGAATCCGAGGGTAATCTACTCACATATTACAGGCTACGGGCTTAAGAACGATAGGGCTGGTTTCGATGCCATTATTCAGGCCGAGAGCGGATTTACCTACATGAATGGCGAGCCCGATGGGCCACCCACCAAAATGCCCGTGGCCTTGATGGATGTGCTGGCGGCGCATCACCTAAAGGAGGCCATTCTGCTGGCGCTATACCAGCGTGAGCGGGGAGGAGAGGGGTGCTATATCGATGCATCGCTATTCAAGGCTGGCGTATCGTCGTTGGCCAACCAGGCCACCAACTGGCTGGTGGGCAAGACCATTCCCAAGCGTATGGGCTCTGATCATCCCAATATAGTTCCTTACGGAACTATCTACAATACTTCCGATGGCAAGGGCATTGTGATTGCCGTTGGCACCGAGAAGCAGTTTGCCGAGCTGTGCGACTTGCTGGGTAAACCCGAGTTGGTTACCGATCCAAAGTTTAGCAAAAATTTTAGCCGGGTAAAAAATAAGGCGGAGATAAACGCTATTCTGCAGGGTCTAATTATTAAGTATGATCGGGAGACCATTCTCGGTATGCTCGACAAGCGCAAGGTGCCTGCTGGTGGGGTGTTTAACATGCAGGAGGTGTTTGAAACCCCCGAGGCTAAGGAGATGATCCTTGAGGCCGATATCAATGGTATGTCCATACAAGGTGTAAGCTCCGTGGCGTTTAATGTCGATGGAGTTCCATCGAGCGGTGGTATGAACTATCCACCCCATTACGGTGAGCACACTTACCACATCCTCCGTGATGAGCTGGGGTTGGAACTCGAGGAAATTGAAAATTTAATCAGTCAAAATATAGTGTATGCAGCAAACAATTAAAGAAAAGTTGGTGATTACCGATGGTTCTCGGCTAATGATTGAGGCCATGGTTCGAGCTGGTGCCGATGCGTTTATTGGCTACCCAATTACCCCGGCAAACCTACTTTACTCATACTCGGCCGCACGGATGCCCATGATGCTTCCTGCTCCCGACGAGATAACCACTCTGCAGTGGATGACCGGACTCTCAACGGCAGGCAAGCTGCCTGTTACGGCCACATCGTTTCCTGGTTATGCGCTGATGCTGGAGTCTATTAACATGGCATTTATGATGGAGATGCCCATGGTGATAATCCTTGTGCAGCGCCTAGGGCCTGCCACGGGAACTGCTACCTGCGGTGCGCAGGGCGATTTAATGCTGCTGCGCGGACAAATTTCGGGCGGTCACCAGCTACCCGTGCTTTGTGCATCGGACTATAAGGATTGCTGGACACTGGCTGCCGAGTCGGTTAAACTGGCCGAAAGGCTTCGTACGCCTGTGGTGCTACTAACCTCAAAGGAGGGAATTATGACACAACGCAGCTTCGACCTATCGGTTTTAGAAGATATTCAGCCAGTTGCTAAGAAACGTTACAGCAAAAGCGAACCCTACATTCCTTACCTAGCCGACGATTCGTTAGTGCCCGAGTTCCTCGAGGTGGGTAATCCAAACCATCAGGTGCGCACAACTGCATCAACCCACGACACCAAAGGAATCCTGCAGCACTCTACACCCGAGGCGCTGGCCAATACAGTTCGCCTGGAGAATAAAGCGAATCATCACCTAAAATCTTATACATTCTTTGATATTGACGAGCAGCCTGGTGCCAAGAAGTTGATTGTTGCATTCGATATTTCAGCCAATGCGGCAATAGATGCGGTGGCCATAATGCGCGAGCAAGGCGAAAAGGTATCGCTACTTATTCCCAAAACTCTATTCCCAATTCCCGACGATTACTACGATATAATGGATAGGTACGATAAAGTGGTGATGGTTGAGGAGAACCTGAATGCGCAGTATGCCCGAATTCTTTTTGGACATCGCCTGCCCAGCAAGATTGCCACCGTTGGCGCACTTGGCAAGATGATTACACCACAGGAAATAATTAACGGAGGAAAGTAACCATGAGCACACCATTTCTAAATACACCAAACCTACCCTTTTGCAAGGGTTGTGGGCATGATCTTATTGCTAAAAATACTGAAAAAGCACTGGAAAAGATTGGTCTTTCCCCTCTAGATGTGATAATGGTTACCGACATTGGTTGCCACGGTATTATCGATAAAACCCTTAATACGCACACCGTTCATGGACTGCATGGCCGATCGGTTGCCCTTGGTGCAGGGATTTCTTTTGCAATGGAAAACACCGATAAAAAGGTGATTGTTTTCCTTGGCGATGGAGGTGCTACCATTGGTTTGCAGCACATAATCGAGGCATCACGGATGAACCTGAACCTTACCATCGTTATCCACAACAATATGCTTTACGGGATGACTGGTGGCCAAACCAGCGGGTTAACCCCAACGGGATTCCGAACTACCACAGCAATGGATGGAAACCCATTCAGCGCGCACGATATCTGCAAGCTAACCCACACCGCTGGTGCAGCATACGTAACACGAATTCTTGGCATCGGCAATATCGCCGATAAGCTGGCCGAGGCCTACAGCGTAAGGGGTTGTTCTGTTGTTGAGGTGGTGGAGATTTGTCCCAGTTACGGGGTGAAGTTCAACCCTAAGCGTAAGCTTAGCGAGATAATGGAAACGATGGGACATACCGAGGGTGTTTGGACCAACGATAGGTCTGCCTACAAGTATCCAAATTCTCCAAAAATAAATGATTTACTTGCCAAGTTGCCGGTAATTGAACAGAAGCATACAGGAGGTTTAGATAGGCATTACCAGCTGGTGATGACTGGTTCGGCAGGAGAGGGTGTACAGGTGGCGTCGGCCATTCTTGCACGCGCTGCGTTGAGTTCGGGCTATCAGGTAACCCAAAAAGGAAGTTACCCCGTAACCGTGGGTGTGGGCTTCTCAACATCGGAGGTAAATATCTCGCCCGAGGCGATTCATTACCACGGTATGGCCAGCCCCGATGCCATTCTGGTTACCTCCATCGATGGATTAAACCATCAAATGGGTCGTATTAAGGCCATGACCGATGGCCTGCTAATCATCGATTCAAGCCTCGATGTGCCCAATACTGGTGCAAAGGTTATTAGTCGCGACTTTAGGATTGCTGGACCCAAGAACGCTGCGCTAAACTCGTTACTGCTTTTTGCCCAGGAGACTAGTTATATTTCGCGAGATGCAATTATTGGTGCGTTAAATGACATGGGCCTTGGCGAAAAGATACCTGTGGCTAAGATTGAGGAGCTACTTAATGCATAAACCTTGTTTCTCAAAAGAAGAATGGGCGATCATTTTTGATCGCCCATTCTTCTTTTACACAGCCATTACCGACTGGTGTAGCTGTCCTGGTGTATCAATAATTGCATCGGGTTTGTAGAGTTCTAATAGTTCCTTTAGGTTAAAACCCCAGCTTACAGCTATAACTGGAATGCCCACCTTTTTGGCGGCTTCAATATCGCGGGTTTCATCGCCCACGTAAATGGCCGACTCCTTTACAATGTTATTTACCTTCATGTATCGGGCTATCACCTTATCCTTTCCAAACAAATGCTTGCTGGTGTATATAGAGTTGAACAGGTCTAAAAGATTGTGTTCCCTACAAAACTGCTCCACATTCTTTCGCGAGTTTGATGTTACAACTCCAAGGCTGTAGCCCGATTCCTTAAGCTGCTGGAGCGCCTCAACTATGCCGTTGAAGGGTTTCACGTTTTTTATCTCCAAAAACAGCTCGTGCCTAAGACGAAGCAGAATAAATGGAAGTTTTAAAAGCGAAACCTCTAACTCATTCATTAGGTCGTGAGGTTTTTTCCCTTGGAGCGCCTTGCTGTTCTCCTTTTGCAACCGCTTACAACCATACTCATGTGCTATCCTGTTATAAATATCCACTCCGGTTTCAAGGGTGTTGGCTAGGGTTCCATCAAAATCGAAAATGACATTATTTCTCATAGGTAACAGCAGTTTTTAGGGTTAGCAGCATGGTTAACAAAAAGGTTTTTATACAGGGTTAAAGTTCAGTAAATATTTGGAATGATTTATTATCGAAAATAATCCCGTTACTGTTTTCTATTTCAACTACCAGATTTTTAAGCGTATCGATATTTCCACTGGAGTAGAATCTGGTATAAACCTGATTATTGTTGAGCTTTGTTGAAATATTCGGTTCATGAGTGTTGGCAGTGAGCAGCCATGCGGTTTGCCGGGCTACTGCTGGTGCGGGATTTTCAATAGTTACCGTTTTGGGTAAAATTTCTTGCAGAATTGGGATAAAGAATGGGTAGTGAGTGCAACCAAGCACAAGATGATCAATTTGCTCATTAAGCATGGGCTTAATGTAGGACATAAGCAACTCTTTGGCTTTGTCCGATTGCGATTTTCCCTGCTCTACCAGTTCAACGAGCCCCTCACCAATCTGGTAGGCAACGTTAATATTTGCAGCATACTTTGATGTTGTTTCCCTGTATAATCGACCATTGAATGTTCCTTTTGTTGCCAAAACCCCAATCGAATTGGTTTTGGTAGCCAGAGCTGCGGGTTTTACGGCAGGTTCCATTCCCACAAAGGGGATATCGAAAGTTGCTCTAAGGTAATCTATTGCTGAAGCCGTGGCCGTATTGCAGGCAACTACAACTATTGAGCAACCTTGAATAATCAAAAATTCGGTGATGGCTTTGGAGAGGCGAATAATTTCCTCTGGCCCCTTAGGGCCATAGGGGCAGTGCTTGGTGTCGGCAAAGTAAATGTAGGAATAATTTGGCAGCAGCTGTTTCAACTCCTTGAGCACAGTGAGCCCACCAACTCCCGAGTCAAAAACACCTATTACTTTTGATTTACCTTCCATAAAGGGTAGATACCGTTTATGCAAAAACAGCTCAACCCCTTTCGGCGATTGAGCTGTACTATATTGGAATCGAAAAATTACTTTATTCCCAGCTCCTTTTTTACAAGAGGAAGCAGGTCGATACTCTGCTCGGAGAAATAAACCACACCTCCGGTGCTAAGGTCGAATACATACATAACTCCTTGCTCTTTGGCCACCTTCTTAATGGCAGCGTCAGCTTTTTCCATTAGTGGGCGCATAAGCTCACCCTGCATCCGCTGAAAATCTTGCTGTGCTGTTTGCTCAAACTCCTGAATGCGCTGCTGTAGGCCAGTTAATTCTTTTTCACGAGCCTCGCGGATGGCAGGAGTAAAAGTCTCCCTGCGTTGCATATAAGTTTGAAGTTTATTGTTGTACTCCACATGGAGTTCCTCAATTTGTTCCTGAAGATCCTGACCGTAAGCATTTAGTTTCACTTCAGCGCTATCTCGTTCGGGCATAATCTGAATAAGCTCCTGCCCGTTGATATGAGCAAACTTGGGCGTTGTTTGTGCAAAAATACTGCCAGTGCATATAAGTAGCGAAGCAGTTAGGATAATCGTTGCGAATCGTTTCATGTGATATCTTTTTTTAATTTAACTTACAAATGTAGTAATTTATCGGTTGTAACCAAGCTTCTGGAGTACGTCATCGCTCTTGTCGTAGCGAGGGTTTGTATATAACATATTGGCAGAGCTGGCAGAGTCGAAAATAATTGCATACCCACCTTCGGTAGCTATCTCTTTTACGGCATTAAAAACCTGATCCTGGATGGGCTTAACCAGCTCTTCCCTTTTCTTAAACAGCATACCATCGCGGCCAAAATACCTCACCTGCAGGTCTTTTACTGCACGTTCCTTCTCAATAATGTCGTTCTCGCGTTTCTTCTTCATCTCCTCGGTGAGCAGAACCTTTTCAGCCTCATAGTCTTTAAACATCTTATCAAGCACCTCGTAGTTTTGCTCAACTTCGGCTTGATACTGTGCCGCAATCTTGTCGAGTTGATCCTGTGCCGCTTTAAAAGTGGGGATTCGGCTTAGGATGTACTCGGTGTCAACATAGGCAAACTTTTGCGCCAGCGCTGCGGTTGCCATCGAGGCTATAAGGAAAAGGGTAATTGTAATCTTTTTCATCGCTTTTCTGATTTTAGGTTGAGGAAATTCAATAACCTAGCCAAAATTTACCGCATCGATTTAAATAGTGTTAAAAACTTTGTCCGATGGTAAAGTGGAATTGCCCCTTATGCTTGGTCGGGTTATGAGGAATCTTGTCGAAACCGTAACCCCAGTCTACTCCAAGCATACCAATCATGGGCAGGAATACTCTTGCGCCAATACCAGCCGAACGGTGAAGGTTGAATGGATTTAGAGTTCGGAACTCGTACCATGCATTACCCGCCTCAAGGAAGGTAAGCAGGTAAATGGCTGCTTGGGGTTGCAGGGTAATGGGATAACGCATTTCCACAGTGTACTTTGTGTAGATATTTGCTACTGGTACACCCTTTATTACTGGCGATAATGCTGAATTCTCATATCCCCTCATGCCAATGGTTTCGCGGCCGTACAGGTTGTATCCCGACATGCCATCGCCGCCCAAATCGAACCCTTCGAATGGAGAGTAGCCTATATCCTTATTGTAATACCCTAGGTACCCAAATTGCGCTCCAGTGTAGAGTACCAGATTATCAACCAAATTATGATACCACTGCGCTTTTCCTGTCCACTTGTGGTACTCAATCCAGCGGTATTTCTCCTGTAAATCGGTTACGGTCGAGAAATCTTTCCCGCTGATTTTTGAGAAAGGAGGCGTTAGCTGAAGTGAAGCGGTAAAGTTTGACCCGCTGCGGGGGAAAATAAGCTGATCGACAGAGTTACGGGTTAACACAGCCTTGTAACTTAAGTTGTTCGACTTACCAGTATTAATTAGGAAGTAGTCCCATTTATTAAGGTTGTAGTTTTGAATACTCAACTCGTTGTAGAATTGGAACCAGTCATCGGGCCATTTTAGCCTAGTACCAATACCAATGGCACCACCAGTAACCTTCATGCGTTGATCGCTTATCTGGTAGATGTATGTTCCAGGCAGGTTGTTTACGGTGTGGTAGAGCGAGAACGAGAAATTGGTAGGCTTTCGGCCTCCTAGCCAGGGCTCTACAAAGCTAAGACTAAATGCCTTATAGTAGCTACCATTGGTTTGACCCCTTATGCTCAAGGTTTGGCTATCGCCCGAAGGAACGGGACGCCATGCCTGTTTCTCAAAAATTCGGCTGATGGAGAAGTTGCTGAATCGAACGCCAATGGTTCCCACAAACATTTTGTTTCCCCAGCCTCCCGATACTTCTAGCTGATCGTTGGCTTTTTCCTCTAC
Source organism: Tenuifilaceae bacterium (assembly GCA_034003245.1). Lineage (GTDB taxonomy): Bacteria > Bacteroidota > Bacteroidia > Bacteroidales > Tenuifilaceae > Perlabentimonas. The sequence continues at coordinate 44,650 of JAVEYY010000001.1, read as the reverse complement.
AACATAAGTTAAATCAACTGTACCGTCGGCCATATTGGGTACAGGTCTTACGTCAAGTTTTTCTGGGTCAAAATGGCCCAGATTGGCTAACTCACGAATCGATCGGGTGATATTTGTTTTGCTGAACAGGTCGCCGGGTTTGGTGAATAGCTCGCGGCGAATAACGCTCTCGTGCGTTTTAGTGTTCCCTTGAATAAATATTTTGTTTACTGTAGCTTTATCGCCCTCGAAGATCCGCATCTCAAGGTCAATGGAGTCGTTGGCAACCCTAATCTCAACGGGTTCAATATTGAAGAACAGATGACCATCGTCCATGTAGGTAGTGGTTATGGAGTTATCATCGACAAATAAACGTTTATCAAGCAAAGATTTGTCGTATACATCACCTTTTCTAATGCCCAGTATTTCGTCGAGTATTTCATCGGGTATCTTAGAGTTTCCAACCCAAACGATATTGCGGTAGTGATACTTTGGGCCCTCTTCAACTTTTATTACCACCCCAATTCTATTTTCAGCAGTTACAAAGATGGAATCGCCTAATACTCGCGCATCGCGGAATCCATGTTCGTTGTAGTACTCAATCAGGCTGATTTTATCATCATCGTAATCCTTCTCAATAAACTTGGACGCTTTAAAGATATTGATATCCCTGCGTTTGGTGTTTTTCATTGCCCTGCGTAGGCGCCTTTCGGAGATATTGTTGTTTCCCTCAAAGGTTATATCGCTAATTCTAATTTTTGGGCCTTTATCAACGGCAAAGGTAAGCCTAACGCCGTTCGTCATTATGGTATCGTTCTGCTGATATATCTCCACTTTGGAATTCAGAAATGCCTTGGATCGGTAGTGGTTTTTGATTAATCGTTTCGCGTTGTCGAGCACGTTTTCGGTGGCCTGTCCGCCAATTCTGAGCTTTACCAAGTCCTGAATGTCCTTCTCCTCCGATTTCTTAATGCCAGTAAAGGCGATACCACTTATCCTTGGCAACTCCTGTAGGAAGATATCTAGATAAATATCTTTTCCATCAATTTTAGTGGCCGTAACCTTAACGTCCGAGAACAGGCCTAAGTCCCATAACTTGTTGATGGAGGCGGTAATGTTTTCGCCAGGGATGCTTATGGTGTCGCCTATAAAGAGACCGCTCATATTCACAATTACGTTGGGGTCTACAAATCGAACACCGGAAACAGTTACGCCCCTAATGCTATAATCTTCGGGGTTGCTATAGCTAAATGGAGATGTTTGGGAACGACCTGAGTGGGTTAGGATTATAAAAAAGGCTAAGGTAAACGCTAGTTTATTGATCATCCTTGAGGTACTAAGAGATTTGTGCATATAGAATAACGGTGTATTTGGCGCAAAATTATTTTAAAAAAAGATTTGCCCAGTGGGCAATCGACTTAAAGTTTGGCAAATTTAATCAAGTGCTTCAAGCGAAGCAAGCTAAAATATACAAAATTCAATGATTAATTGAAATATATGGAAACTGATTGAGACAATATCGCCCCAAAAGGTTAAAGCTGCTCAGTGGTTTTACCAAACCTCCGTTCGCGACACTGGTAGCTTAGAATGGCCTTTAGCATCTCGTCCTTGTCGAAATCGGGCCAAAGCACCTTGGTGAAGTACAGCTCGGTGTAGGCTGTTTGCCAGAGCAGAAAGTTGCTAAGGCGTAACTCGCCACTGGTTCTTATCAGCAATTCTGGGTCGGGGACTTTTGATGTGTTTAGGTATTGGGCAAATAGCTCATCGTTAATTTTTTCGGGCGAAAGTCCTTTGGCCTGCATGTCGGTACAAATATTCCGCACAGCCTCAATTATTTCCCATCGGCCGCTGTAGCTAAGGGCCAGGATCAGAGTCATGCCATTGCACGGGGCGGTTTTATCGATGGCATAGTCTAACTTTTTTCTTACGCTATCGGGTAGCAGGTTAATGTTGCCAATAACATTAAGGCGTATATTATTTTTAATCAGATTTTGGAGTTCGTTGTCGATGGTGGTAATTAGAAGGGCCATAAGGGCTTCTATCTCCATTTTTGGCCGTTTCCAGTTCTCGGAGCTAAATGCGTATAGCGTTAGGTATTTGATTCCCAACTCCGCAGATATCTCAATTGTTGACCGTACCGCACGGGCGCCATTCTGATGACCAAATATGCGTGGCTTACCCTGCTGCTTAGCCCAGCGTCCATTCCCATCCATAATTATGGCGATGTGTGCAGGCAACTTCTCCTTATCTATGCTATCTATTGATGACATAATGATCTCGTTGTTAATCGTATACAGGGCAAACAGCCCCTTTGTTTACAAGCCGGTAAGATACGAATAATCCTCCAATTCCAATCCAGTCGTAGTTATGAATCCGTAATCTTTCGATGCTTGTTACGTTGGAGTAACCATCGATGTTATCGGTGAAGGTTTTATGTAGCTGCCATTGTGCGCCAAAAGTCCAGCGGTTAAATGGAGTATACTTAAGTCCAATACCAAATGGGAAGTGAACTACAAGTTTCCGATCGATATAGGCTGCGCCTACACCTACCGATACAAATGGTGAGAATTTATGGGCATCGATTGGTTTGGTTCCAAACGGGCGAAATCCTATTTCGAGGCTAGTGGCTATTTCTGCAATCTGGTGGGAAAAACTGGTTTCGGCAGGAAGGTTGTGTAGCAAGTGCTTACTCTCAGAGTAGGAGCCTTTTAGCTGGCCGTGCGAACCCGACACCCTAATGGCGTAAAACTCGTTGAAGTTATGTCGAAACATCACGCCAATTGCAGGGGAGGGCATATAGAACTGAGTTGCCAGGTTATAGTCGCCCATGTAGTAGGATGCGCCAACGGAAAAACCCACGTCGTTTTTTTCTTGAGCAACCGATACCAGAGGGAAAAAGCAAAGAGTAAAAAAAACGTTTCGTAAATTCATTGATTATTAAGGATGGATGTAAGGACTATCGCCGGGGTGGCCTTGTTCCCCGAGAGTTGGAGGATATCTTGTAATTAACCTTGAACAGGATTGAATGGTAAAAATCGTTGTAGTTAGCCAAGGGCGAATCGTACCCGTCAAGGCTATTTGTGCTGGTAAGCCGACCAATAATTTCAACCCCAAGTGAGAGGCTTGGCAAAAAAGCATATTTTACACCACCGCCAACGGGGATAAAGGTTGCAAGTTTACTTTTCTGTTCGAAAGGACTTCTTGGGTTTACACTCGGATCGAGACTAGCCTTGGGAGTAACACTATACAGAAACCCGCCAAACCCTAGGGTTAAGTACACGCTAAATGGCCTGGTTATATGCGTTGATCCCCCGCGCATCTGCATAATGTTGTAAAAGTAATTGTCGTCACTCTCGGGGATTAGGTAGTATTCACCCATAATGGCCAACTCGTTTATAATGGTCGAAAAGGCATAGTTGCGTTCTTCGTTCCGGGAACCAACATCCGATTGGGTAATTAGGCCCGAGGTAAACGTTGACTTAACCTGTATAGGCTTTGTTAAGTGATACCTAGCCCCAAGCGATATGCCTGGGCGAGTTCTTAACAGGTTGATATCCATTAACCCTAAAAGTTTGGTGTCGCCAGCGGCTCCTCCAATATCTCCAAAATATTGAAATGCTGTTACCCCAGCGTATACCTCAAGTTTGGCCGATTTCCATGCCTGCGAAAAGGTAGGCAAAGAGAGCAACAGTATAAGTGTTAAGGCCCAAATGTTTCTTTTCATAAACCCTAGTTTAGAACAAAGATAATAAAACAACTAATTCTATTTCCGTTAGTAATACCAAAAAAGAAATCCATTTCAGGTGTTAAACGGTTTGTTTTGGTTTTGGGTTCATTCTAGTTACCATTATTTCGGGTATCGGCGCCCCACATCAGCTTGTTCCTAAGCGTACGAAAGTAGTTGTTCCCTGTAAGACTTACAATTCCAACACAAAACGGTGCTTTTCTAATGCTTATGCTGATGTTATTGCCAATACTAACAGAACGGGAGTCGAGCGAGATTAGTATTTCCTTATCGCGTGATGATGCCTCTAACCTTATGGTTGAGCTATCGGGGATAACCAATGGCCTTACGGTAAGGTTGTGAGGAGCTATAGGTGATATTACAAAGGCGTTGGTATCGGGGCTCACAATTGGTCCCCCCACGCTAAGCGAGTATGCGGTTGATCCGGTAGGCGTGGATACAATTAGGCCATCGGCCCAGTAGGTGCACAGAAAGTCGTCGTTAATGAAGGCATTTATGGTAATCATTGCAGTACCTTTCTTTTGCAACGACAGGTCATTTAGGCCATACGGAAATTTATCGAAGGGATTATCGTTCATCGAAATCTCCAGGGCCGATCTTTTTTTGATGGTGTAATCTTTCCGAAAGAGTTGATCAACAGCTGCTGATATCTCCTCAGAGGAGATGTTAGCCAGAAATCCCAATCGACCAAAGTTGATACCTACTACCGGAACACACGACTCCTCAATGTACGAAACCGATTCCAGAAAAGTGCCATCGCCTCCGATACTGATCATAAAATTGGCCAAGTACTTTACCTCACCTGGGGTTCTATATAATGCCCTTACTGTTGGGGTGTAGCCCAATTGTTTCACTAGCGCGTCGTAGAATGGGGCGTAAATTATTACCTCTGTGCTACGTTTTGCCAGCTCATCAAGTAGGAGTTTTACTCCTTGTGAGTGCTCGGAATCAATCACATTACCATAAAGGGCTATTACCATGATTTTTTTTGTTACCTGTTTAAGAAAGGGGTTCCAACATGGAAAAAGATACCCCTCTCACCAAACTTATTAAACGAGTACTCAATTCGCAGAACTATGTCGTAGTAAGCAACAGCGTATAATCCGGTGCCGTATCCCACAAAAAGATTTCCCTCTAGGCTATTCGGTGGGGTTAGCCTGTCGGGTTTTACATACCCTAAGTCACCAAATAAGCTCCAATACAGGGCAAGGTGTGCTTTCTTAAATTTCCCTTCGCGAATAAAGGGCAAGTTAAATACTTTTGTGGGTAAGAGCTCAAATTTTAACGAGTTTTTATTGATAAAGAAGTTCGATCCGTTAGTTACGTAATGTTCATATCCTCTCACGTAATCCTTGTAACCAACGGCTTCATTCATAAAGTAGGGCAGATTAGTTTGGGTGCTCGACTTAACCATAATATCCATACCCCCGTAAAATCGTGGTGCAATTTTGCTGTAAACACCAGCGGTTGCTTTCAAGTACCATAGACCAATGGGCTCGTTCTCAAAAAAACCTATGCGACCCATCTCGGTTTTTATCAAATAGCCCGAAAGTGGAAATATCCTCAGATCGCGTTTATCGAGAATGGCCTCATATCGGGCCGTTGTGTACCAGAAAGATGTTTTTCCATTGCCAAAGTAGTTGGGGCTTAAGCTGGCTAATGAATCGTTTATTGAGGCGTGAACCGATCCAAGCGTGAATGTATGGTACCAGTAGTATTTTGGCCTGTACTGATATGAGAAATATCCAAACCAAACACCACGGGCAGGGCCATTGTCGGCAATAAAATAGTGAGGTTTATTGCCAACAGTGGCGTGATTTACCTCGTGATTGGTGAAATACGATACCCATACCGATAGCCCATGTTTTTTTTCTCTATCGAGGTTTTGGGTAAGATATTGTAGGCTAATTTGCTTTCGGTAACCCAATACTGCACGAATTTTTATCTGCTCCCGCATACCCCTAAAGTTGTCTACCTTTATGTAAGTTCCATAGTTAACCCGCTTTAGATTACCATTTTTAAGGAATGCGCTTAGGTTTCGATCTTCGTACTCAAAAATGGGGAATGGCCATATGTACCAGCGCTCAACAACATCTACATTCCATTCTACAAACTTACCATTTATCTGGGGTTCGATGGTTACAAAGTTGAATAGCAGGGTGTTGTCGAGATTTTCTTTCGATTCTTTTGCAATAAGTTCGATATCCTCTTTGGATAATGTATCACCCACCTTAAAGGTAAGCTCGCGGAAAATTATCCTGTCGTGGGTAAGGGTGTTGCCAGTTATTTTGATGGCTGAAACAAGAAGCCCCTCGTTGTTCACTGACCCTATGCATTTGGCTCGAAGAAAAGGTGTAACGGATAGAATCAGGCTAATCAGAAAGGCAACTCGAATGATCATAGGCAAGACTAGGTGTTCAGGTATTTCATTAGAAGATTATAACGATCTTCGAGCAGATCCTCCTCGTCGTCGTGTTTCATATACGAGCCCACGAGGGTATAGTTATACCTATTAAATGTTTGTATTATTGAAGTTAAGTCGGTAACATTTAGCTTGAGCGACAGCTCAATTTTGGTTGAGTCTGAACTTCCCGACACGAAGATCCCCAAGATTTTGGCATCGTTTCCCTCCACTATCTGGGCTATTTGGGCTAGTGAGTAGTCGTTATGGTTTAACTCCAAAACCACAATTCCACCCGGATTTTTTAGCGCCGATAGGTCGGCAAAGTAGTGCATTAGATCGGTTATGGTGATAACCCCGAGGTAGTTTCTACGATGATCGAGCACTGGCACCAAGCTCAGCTTTAGGCGCGATGCCAACTCCATGGCCTCAAGCACATGCTGGTTTTCGTTAATGTATGGCCTTACCAGCGATAGTTGATGATTTCCCAGCGGCTCTTCGGGCATGTTCAAATCGTAAATATCATTCTCCGAGATTAGCCCCAGAAACTCCTTGTCGTTAACAATGGGTAAATGGCTAACCTTAAAGATATCCATCCAATTTAGGGCGGAAATTCCAGTATCTGAGGTTTTCAGAATGGGGATTACATCCGATATGATCTCTTTTGCCACCATACTTTACATACCATAAAAATTAAAGCTACCTTTGCAAAGGTAACTCCAAATATAATTAAAATGACAAGCCTAAGTGTAAATATTAATAAAATTGCCACCCTCCGAAATGCCCGAGGAGGCGATATTCCAAACGTGCTCCAGGCAGCAATCGATTGTCAGCGCTTTGGAGCCGAAGGTGTAACCGTGCATCCTCGCCCCGATGAACGCCATATTCGCTATCAGGATGTGAGAGATATTCGTCCCATCATTACCACTGAGTTCAATATCGAGGGATATCCATCAAAATCTTTTATTGATTTGGTCCTCGAGGTAAAACCGCATCAGGTTACACTAGTTCCCGATCCTCCCGACGCAATTACATCTAACACAGGCTGGGATACCATTTCCAATAAGTCAACGCTTCGCGAAGTGGTTAAGGTATTCAAAAATCACGGGATACGAACATCAATATTTGTAAATGCTGATGTGGAACTGGTAAAGCATGCTGCCGATTCGGGTACCGATCGAATTGAGCTATATACCGAGCCCTACGCGACAAATTTCCCAGTTGATAAGGAGAAAGCGCTTGAGCCGTTCCTAAAAGCCGCTATTGCGGCTCGCGAGGTTGGCCTCGACCTGAATGCAGGCCATGACTTAAACCTGCAGAACTTACGTTACTTTACCCAGAATATTCCTTGGCTTAAGGAAGTTTCCATTGGCCATGCCCTTATTGCCGATGCGCTATACTTTGGATTAGAAAACACTATCCAGATGTACCTTAAAAGCACAAAGGGTTTCTAGCAATGGAACTTTTTTGCAGAGAATTAGGTGAGGGTTTTCCCGTTGTAATACTGCATGGCCTTTACGGTTCGTCCGATAACTGGATGAGCATTGGCCGTGAGTTGGCGAGTACCTATCGGGTGATGGTGATCGATCAGCGGAATCATGGGCAAAGTCCCCATAGCCCCAACCATTCTTATGATGATTTAGCCGTAGATTTAGCCGAGCTGTTTGAACGCAAAAATTTGCATAAAGCAATAGTAGTTGGTCACTCAATGGGCGGGAAGGTGGCCATGCACTTTGCTTCACTCCATCAGCAAAAAGTCCAAGCGCTGGTGGTTGCCGATATCTTACCCTGGAGTTACAGCAACTTGGCAAATACAAATTTAGGACAGGAGCATCAACATGCTAAAATTCTATCGGCATTAATGATGCTTCATCCCGAGCTTGTATCCACACGCGATGAGCTAGACGTTAGCCTAGTCACTAGTATCCCCAGTAGGGCTGTTAGACAATTTCTTTTAAAGAACATTAAGCGCGATAGGGATGGTAAGTTCCACTGGCAGCTTAATCTTGAGGCATTAAGCAACAATTTGCCGTTACTAATGGGAGCAGTTCTGCCTGCTGGTAGTAGTATTAGCATCGAAATTCCAACCCTTTTCCTTAAGGGGCAAATGTCGAATTACGTTTACCCCGAAGGCGAACTTATGCTTGCCGATCACTTCAAGAATTACAGCATTGCTTCCATACCCAATGCTGGGCATTGGCTCCATGCCGAAAATCCCAAGGCATTTATTGCCGAACTAAACAGATTTTTAGAGGGTATTTTGGGCGAAAATTAACCTGCAACCTCAATGTTTTCCTGTGGAATTAGAGGTTGATTTTTGTATTTAAGGAAAAGTTGAGCTACAGCCAAAACATCCTTTTCGCAGTATGTAACAATACGCTCCAGATTTTTCTCCTTGTAGTAAACATCGGCAACCTGACTACCGTCTATATCATCCTTTGGGGTGGGGATACCAAAAATTTGCGTAAGCAAATTAAGTGAGGTGTAGTGCTTGTAATCGCCAAACTTCCACAGCTCCATGGTATCGATAAACTTAACCTCCCAGGGCTTTTTACCTGCCACATCGAGCATTGATGGGATATTTATTCCATTTATCAGCATTCTACGGGCAATGTAGGGGAAGTCGAACTCCTTGCCATTGTGCGCGCAAAGATTGGCCTGTGGTTTGGCCGAAAATTTTTCGAGCATCTCGGCAAATTCCCTGAGCAGCTGAGCCTCATCATCACCTGCAAACGACTTTACCCTAAAGAATGGCTGTCCCGCTTTGCTAACTATTAGCCCAACCGATATGCAAATAATCTTACCAAACTCGGCATAAATACCAGCTCTTTGGTAAATATCCTCTGCACTCTGATCTTCGTCCTTAAGCTTTTCGGCTTTTTTATCCCAAAGCAATCGCAGGGCCTCGGGCACTTCGCTATAGGCAGGATGCTGAGGAACAGTTTCGATATCCAGGAATAGCAGGTCTTCGTTTTTTATCTGATCAAGCATACTTTTCCTTGTTTATGGCTTAAATCGATAAGTTTTTCTCAATAATGGATGTTAATATATTGATAGCAACAGAGTTGTTTCCTCCTTGGGGTACAATAATATCGGCATAACGCTTGGTGGGTTCAATAAATTGCAGGTGCATGGGTTTTACCGTTTTCTCGTACCGGTCGAGCACCTTGTTCACCGAACGTCCTCTCTCCACAATATCGCGGATAATAACACGCGAAAGCCTATCGTCGGCATCAGCATCAACATAAACCTTTATGTCCATTAGGTCGCGCAGCTCAGGATTTGTAAACACAAGGATTCCCTCGATAATAATCACGTCCTTGGGGACAATAGTAACGGTATCCTCGGCTCGTGTACAGGTAAGATAGGAGTAAATTGGTTGCTGGATACTATTACCCGATTTAAGCCGTGCAACATGCTCTACAAGAAGTTCAAACTCTATGGACGACGGGTGGTCGAAGTTCATCTCCTGACGCTGCTCCAAGGGAAGGTGCGAGCTATCGCGGTAGTATGAATCCTGTGGGATAATCACAACCTCTCCTGGGGGCAGACATTCTATAATGCGCTTAACAACAGTTGTTTTCCCCGAGCCTGTACCGCCTGCAATACCAACAATTAGCATTATGATTTTTGAATTAAATGGTTAACTTTGTGTATAGTTTTGCGGTTAAAAATACAAATCTTTTCGGCATTACCCCAAAATTAATAAATCGCATTTACGTTTTTGTTTTGACATACATAAAATTATCGAAATTTAGTTTTTATGCTTTACCCATTAAAGTTTACTCCCCAGTTAAAACCTCGCATTTGGGGTGGATCGCGTTTACATAGTTTATATGGCAAAGTTTTCCCAATGGGCGGCTCGAAATGTGGCGAGAGTTGGGAAATTTCGGGGGTAGAGGGGAGCCTGTCGGTTGTTAGCAACGGTTTTTTAGCTGGGAATAACATTCAGGAGTTAATTGAAGTGTACATGGGCGATCTTGTGGGAGAGAATAACTACCAGAAGTATGGCGTTGAGTTTCCGCTGCTCATAAAGTTTATCGATACATCCGATTATCTTTCCATACAAGTACATCCCGATGACGATATGGCCAGAAGGCTGCATCATGCCTTTGGTAAATCGGAGATGTGGTACGTGATATCTGGCAGTTCTGAATCCCAGATTATCACTGGGTTGAACCCAAAAATTACCCGAGAGCAGTACATCGAGTTATTGACAAAGGGAAACCTTGCTCAGCATCTGAAGTATGAGCCAGCACAGCCCGATGATTTCTTTTACATCCCCTCACGACATCTTCATGCCCTAGGCAAGGATCTTCTACTTGTCGAAATCCAGCAAACATCGGATATTACCTATAGGGTTTACGACTGGAATAGGGTTGATGAGAATGGCCGTGGCCGAGAACTACACACCGAGTTAGCGCTCAAGGCCATAGATTTTGACGCTAATCCCATTAAGAGGGATAGCATCCAATTGGTTCAAAATCAAGTGCAGGAGCTAAACAATTCACCCTACTTTGTGGTTAATAGGTTGTACCTTAACAAAAAAACTGAGCGCAGTTTTATTGAAACCGACACTTTTCGGATCTATATTTGTATGGAGGGAGAAGCGTTCGTAATTGGTGATGGGTTTGAAGCTGTCGAAATAACCGCTGGGGAGGTAGTTCTGGTACCCGCAAGTATTTCCGAAGTGGACATAAATCCTAAGTCAACGACAAAGATTCTTGAGGTTTTTGTAAAATAATTTTTCTTATTGATAAGCTTTTTACTACAAATTAGTACGGTTTTTTGGGCAACACTAAAAATATTTATTAGACATGAGTTTTCGGTAATACTTTTTTTTGTAATTTCAATTCCTAATGGATAACATAATTTACTTCATAAAGTCGACCCTCTCTAGCGAAATGGCTGCTAGTGGATTCCCCTTGATATATAAGGGAGAGATGAACCACCAGATTATGCGGTCGTTCGCCTTTATGGCCAATAGGAAGATTACCGACCAGAACTTACCCACATCTACCCGTAAAAGGGTTTTCCATATAATGATTGAGTGCCTTCAGAATGTTACTAAGCACTCCGACGATTTCGACAAGAACGACAGGCAAATAGGCAACGGCCTCTTTATTATTGGCCAGGAGAAGAGCTCATTTTATGTGGTAACAGGGAACCTTGTTCGAAATGAGAAAATCAAAGCGCTTGAGGAGCGGTTAATTACCATTAACCAAGCCGATCCGGTTGAGCTTAAGGAGATTTTTTTAAAACAGATGATGGAGGGGAAACTTAACGAAAAGGGTGGAGCAGGGCTAGGCCTAATTGATATTGCTCGCAAATCGGGGCGCAAGCTGTTTTACCATTTTGTCCCTTACGATAACCATCGGCACTATTTCCTGCTTGCCGTTTCAATACCATTCGAGAGTACTACAAACCCAAAATCAGAGGAATAGTATGCCAAGTTGTACCCCAATCCGGGATATTTATTAAATTTGCCTCGCATTGTAATACAAATCGCTATGAGAACAATCTTTTCGATGCTGCTATTTGTTGGTATTGCTCTAACGGTTTTTGGGCAACAGCCCAAGGACGAGGAGAAGGAGCGCCAGAGAATAGCAGAGAGTAAAATAAAGTCAATAACCCAGTGGACTCATCGTTTCTCTGGCGGAAAGCCAAATCCTACAGGATACAAGACAAGCATTACTCAATACGACAAGAACGGGAATCCCGTTGAGATAGAGAATTTTAGATCTAATGGCGAAACTTCATCACGGTTGCTCTACAAGTACAATAATCAGAACCTACGTACCGAGTACGTGATGTACCAAAAGCTTAACTCTCCAAATCTTGAGGTAAGCTACAAGCAGTCATTTCACTACAACAATAAGGGGCTTAAAACCCACGAAGTGGTTTTTGATGGAGCAACCGGCTACAGGATTACATACGAGTACTACCCCGATGATAGACTAAAAGAGATTGTGAAATTTGGGGTTGGCAATAAGGTTGACGAGCGCTGGACCTATACATATAAGGATAATATCCAAGAAATTAACATTTTTAAACCCGACCTCGTTCTATCCTCGCGTATGCGTAAGGAGTTTGATTCCAATGGCAATTTACTGCTCGATATTCGTCTCGATGACAAGGGGAATGAGCTTAAGCGAATTGTTAACACCTACGACTCGAAGGGGCGAATGGTTGAAACGGCCGATTACTACTCGGGAAATTTAACCCAAAAGTTGGAGTATAAGTACAATAACCTAGATTTGGTGATTGAAATAATCCGTCACAAACCCGATGGCACCAAGTTTACCCAATCGAAATATCAGTACGACAAAACTGGAAGCCTAGTTGAGGAGCAGTGGAGCGAGGGTCAATCGGAGGAGTTTTCGCGCAAGCAATCGACCTACAACGACGAGGGAAACGTTCTCGAAACCGACTCATATTTTGCTCAGTACAGGTATCGAGTTTTATATAAGTACACCTACGAGTTTTACTAGTTACCCTACAAAGGTTATTTATTTCTCAAATTGTTTGGCTAGGTTCTAAACGCCAAATCATAATATATTTTGATATGGTTGACACGCTTAAAAATTTTAATTCCATTGATCCATTTACCCTCAAGGAGAATGTGTTTGACATGTTGCAGGATGAATGGATGCTTGTTACTGCTGGCGACACCAATGGATTTAACACCATGACAGCTGCCTGGGGCAGCTTTGGCATTCTTTGGCGTAAGCCCATCTCCGTGATCTATATTCGCCCTCAACGTCATACTTATAAATTTACCGAGCATCACGACACGTACACGCTATCGTTTTTTGGCCACAACAATTTTCGTAAGGAGCTTTCTTTCTGCGGATCAAAATCGGGGCGCGATTACAATAAACCCAAGGAGACAGGATTAACACCCGTTGTTACTCCTGCTGGCAGCATCGCTTTTCAGGAGGCTCGGCTTATAGTTGATTGCCGTAAAATGTACGCCGATTTTATAAAGCCCGAGAATTTTGCTGATTTAGCAATCGATCAATCTGTATACCCCACTAAGGATTACCACCGATTCTACATTGGTGAAATTACTGGATGCTACATGCCCAATAAAGGCTAAAAAGATAATCCTAACTTATCTTTTTATTCAGGAAGTCGATTGTTATTTAATCTAGGGAAGTATTTCTAATATCATCGAGCGTTCTACGCTCTTTTTTGGTGGGGCGACCAGCTCCCCTTGCCCTGGCACCCTGAAAGGCGAGGAATCCAGGCTCAAGTTTTGCAAGTTCATCGGCAGGTGTCAAATTTTCAAGGTAGTTGGGAACTAGTTTGGCTCCAATCCTGCTCTTGGGGATATCTATCACTTTGTATGTGTACACAACTGGGGGCTTGCGAACGCTAATAATGTCGCCAGGTTTAACATCTTTCGAGGGTTTAATTTCTGCTTCGTTCACTTTCACCCTTCCCTTTTTGCACTCTTCGGTGGCAAGACTTCGGGTCTTGAAGATGCGCACGGTCCATAACCACTTGTCGATCCGTGCATTCGATTCGTCGCTCATGGCTTTCTTACTTCTTGTTGAAAAAGTTCATGGTGCGTTCTACGCCAATGGTACCAAAGCTTAGTATAATATCTTTGGCTACAAGATATTTCTCGGGAAGCATTTGCTCCTCCTCGGGGGTCCATTCTCCAAGAACGTATTGTACCTGCGATCCTTTGGGGAAATCACCACCAATGCCAAATCGGAGGCGGGCAAAGTTTTGTGTTTCGAGCACCTCAGTTATATTGATAAGGCCATTATGACCACCATCGCCTCCTTTGTATCTTAAACGCAACGTACCAATGGGCAATGCAAGGTCGTCGACCACAACCAGGAGATTTTCAATGGGAATTTTTTCGGTTTTTAGCCAGTACGATACTGCTTTGCCGCTAAGGTTCATGTAGGTAGAAGGCTTAAGGAGTATGAAAATCCTTCCCTTATGCTTAATTTCGGCAATATCGCCGTATCGCTTAGCGCTAAAAACAGCATTGGACGCGCTGGCCAGCGCGTCCAATACCTTAAATCCTATGTTGTGGCGGGTATTGGAGTACTCTGGTCCAATATTTCCCAGGCCGGCAATCAAGTACTTCAAGATTGCAGTAGTTTACGGTTATTTTTTAGTTGCTTCGGCTTGTGCAGCACCCCTAGCAGCCCTTGTAAGCTTAACGGTTGCAACGACTGTCGACTTGGGATCAATAATCTCAAATTTGTCGAACGATAGCTGCTGAACTGTACGGCTTTTGCCAAGACCTAAATCGGTAACATCTACCTCTAGCATCTCGGGAAGATCTTTTGGGAAACCGCTAACCCTTAGTTTGCGGGTGTTGAGTGCAAGTTTACCACCTTGCTTTGCACCTTCGGCCGATCCTACAAGTTTAACTGGAAGTGCAATGGTTAACTTCTTGTCATCGTGAATTTGAAGCAAATCCATGTGTAGAATTTTGTCACTTACTGGGTGAAACTGCATCTCCTTGATGATAGTTTTGATGCTTTTGCCATCGATATTTAGGTCGATTACAAACACCTCTGGAGTGAAAATAATGCCCCTAAGATCGCTTTCGAGTAGCGAAATCATTACGTTCTCTTTGCCACCATAAACAATAGCAGGAACACGTTCTTCTCTTCTGATTTGCTTGGCAAATTTTTTGCCTGTTTCGGTCCTCAGCGAACCATTCAGTTGAAACTCTTTCATTGTATAATTGTAAAATTTGTTAATAATCGACGCTACTCAGGACTGCCCCCTCATTGTTTGTAAGCCAGTCCCCCATTGCGCCACTACTTATGCTGAGGGGTAATATTTTGGGCTGCAAATATAGCAAGAGTTTTTGTAAAAAGCTCTACACTAAGTTGTGAAAATCTGCTAAATAATGAATTTTTCGCTAATAGATTCAAAGTTGTATACCTTGTTAATTACGTCGGCAAAGAGTTCGGCAACGGTAAGCACCTTAATCTTATCGGTGTTTTTATCTTTCCTTAACGGGATTGTGTCGGTTACTACTAGCTCGGTAATCGACGACTCTGCAATGCGCTCATAGGCAGGACCTGATAGCACAGGGTGGGTTGCAAAAGCGCGTACGCTCAGAGCGCCTTTTTCCATCATCATATTGGCTGCTGCGGTGAGTGTTCCGGCGGTATCGATCATGTCGTCGAGAATGATAACATTTTTGCCCTCCACATCGCCAATGGCTGTTAGTTCGCCAACCTGGTTAGCCTTTTCGCGAGTTTTATGGCAAATGATAAGCGATGCATTGAGGAATCGGGCGTATGCATTGGCACGCTTTGCACCGCCCATGTCGGGGGCTGCAATGGCGATATTGTCGAGTTCGAGGTTTTTTATGTAAGGGACAAAGATTGACGACGCGTAAAGATGATCAACGGGCACATCAAAGAATCCCTGAATCTGATCGGCATGCAAATCCATGGTCATTACCCTGTCGACCCCAGCGGCGCTCAGCAGGTTGGCCACCATCTTGGCACCAATCGAAACTCTTGGCTTATCCTTTCGATCCTGACGAGCCCATCCAAAGTAGGGGATAACCGCCACCACCTTGTAGGCCGATGCGCGGTGAGCGGCATCGATCATAAGCAGGAGTTCAAATAGGTTGTCGGAGGGTGGGAATGTGGACTGGATTATAAATACTGTTGCCCCTCGTACCGACTCGTCGAGGCAGGGTTGAAATTCGCCATCACTAAAATCTGTAACATACGATTTCCCTAGGTTTATTCCGTAGTTACGGGCAATCTCTTTGGCTAAGTACTCAGAATTTCGTCCGGTGAAGAATTTTATGCAGTGTTGTTTGATCATTGGTAGGTGATTTTGGCTGCAAATTTAGAGCAATTTAACTAATGGGTAAAATAATTCTAATCTTTTATTCACTGTTTTACACCATCGTTTGCTCTATAGTTTTGGATTCCGAGCAGCGGCAACCAAACCAACACTTTTCTTATGCAGAATACAACCAATTAAATGCTTGTTGATTCTTTCACCTGTTTATTGATGGTGTCGATATAGCTTAAAATCTCATCGCGGCCAGTTCGGGTTACTGCTGAGCAAATAAAGTACTGTGGCAGCTCTTCCCAGGTTTTGTACAGGTGGTTTTTGTAGGCTGTTATAGAGCTATTGAGGGTCGATGAGCCAAGTTTATCGGATTTGGTGAATACAAGGGCAAACGGAATGTGATTGCTCCCCAGCCAGTCGATAAACGTTGAGTCGATGGCTTGGGGCTCGAGGCGCGAGTCGATAAGTAGAAATAGACAATGCAGGCTTTCGCGATTCATGATGTAGCGGGTAATCATCTCAGCAAAAACATGCCTTTGGCTCTTTCCTGTCTTGGCATAGCCATAGCCTGGTAAATCGACTAAGTACCAACTCTCATTTATCTCGAAATGATTTATCAGCTGGGTTTTACCGGGTTTTCCCGAAACCTTGGCCAAGGCCTTAATACCCGTAAGCATATTGATTAGAGAGGATTTTCCAACATTTGAGCGCCCAATAAATGCGTATTCGGGCAGTGACTGAGGAGGGCATTCCTCAACTTTGGGACTACTTTTAATAAACTTGGCTGATCGGATAATCATAACAAAAGAGATTAAAGTAATGGCATGGGGTACATATAAATACTGCCTAGAAGAATAAAGTGGTTGTAGATTTAAAACTTACAACTTTGCAAAAGTACAATAGTTTTTCACCAAATGCCAAACAAATAATCACTTGTAAGTCAGATGTGTTTTATAAGTCTCAGAAAATTAAGTCAGTAAAATCGTAATGTTTCCCCGAATTGCCAGCGTAATACCATTAAGGTATAATTCAAAAATGGGCTGTCTCAAAAGTTAAAACTTTTGAGACAGCCCACTGTATCGAAAAAGTTGATAAATGATATCTATAACCTTACGGCATGATTCTCAACCTCACGGAAAACCCGTAGGAAGTTCTCGCCCCAAATCTTTTTAATATCCTTTTCCTTGTAGCCCCTGCGGAGCAACTCTACGGTAATGTTTATCATTTCGCTGGCATCGGCACAGCCGTTGATTGCACCTCCTCCGTCAAAATCGCTGCCAATACCTACGTAGTCAACTCCAACTAGGTTTACCACGTAGTCGATATGATCAACAAGAGTGGAAACGGTGGCCAGCTTTGGCGGGAACGCCTCATCGATAGCGTACCAATCCTCAAAGGCTTTCTGTCGAACCTCAGGGGCAAGATCGCGGAAATTTCCATACCGAGCACGAACCGCTGCACGTGCGCTGTCGCGGGCTGGGTAGGGTTCGGGATCCTTTAAGTAATCGCTAAGCAAACACATTTGGATAACACCTCCATTTTTGGCCAACTTCTTAAGCATATCGTCACTCAAATTACGAGGATTATCGCAAATTGCCCTAACGCAGCTATGCGATGCTACTACTGGCGTTTTCGAAAGTTCTAATACTTGGTAAAAGGCATCGTCGGAGATATGGCTAACGTCAATCATCATGCCCAGCTGGTTAAGTTTTTCAACTACCTCGATACCAAATGCGCTTAAGCCATTATGTTCAGGGCCGTTGGGATCGGTTGATGAGTCACAAATATCGTTGTTGCGCGTATGGCTTAAGGTGAGGTACCTTGCTCCCAGACTATAGTATTTATCAATTATGCTTAAGTCTTTTCCAATGGGATAACCATTCTCAACCCCAATGTAAATTGCTCGTTTATTATCGGCCTTTAACCTTTTGGCATCGTCGGACTTAAGGGCTATTGCTGCCCTATCGGAATGCTCTTGAACCCTTTTGTGAACTGCATTAAAAATGCTTACTGCCCGGCTATGCGCCTCGGCGTATTTTTCGGGAGTACGTTCGCCTTGGCCAATAAATACTGCAAAAAATGCTGCATCTAAACCTCCCTGCTCCATCTTCTTCAGATCAACGCGTGCTCTCGACTCCTGGTTTTCGCCCCCAAAGTCGAACCCTTCGCGGGTGAACATAAGCGGGGTATCGGTATGAGTATCGATGGTTACTATGCGGGAGTGAATGTCCCAGGCTTTTTTCAGCAGCTCATCGTCGGATTTGTTTGACATGTTTCCGCATCCTGCAAGGGTTATAAGGACAATTGCGGTGAGAGATATTCTGTTCATAGTTGGTTAATGTTGGAGTTTACTAATCACAGAATAAGACTGAACGAAGAGTGAAGGGTTTAGCTTTTTAGGTGTGAAAGAGAAAAAATAAAGCCCAAGGGGTTCCTTGGGCTTTATTGATATTTTGATAGTATTACTTGGTTTTTAGTGTGATTTTTACTCCCATCTCATCGTGAATAAAGTTGTCTTTTAGGTTAGCAAAGATCGATTTTGAACCGTAGTTCACGTTCCACTCGGTTCTATTTAATATAAACTGTGGAGTTTTAGCTGATACACCTTCGCTTGTCACCTCAATCTGTGCAGGGAAGTTAACCTTACGGGTAACGCCCCTCATGGTTAAGTTGCCTTCAATTCGATGTGTAGGTGTAATGCCATCCTCAGTTGTTTGGGCATTTTCAATGGGAATTAGGTTCGAGAATTGGAAGTTGGCAGTTGGGAACGAATCTACAAAGAAGAAATCGGCCGACCTTAGGTGGTTTGCCAAGTTTTCGTTCATCTTCTCATCCTTAATGTCGAGAACGGTAATGGCGCTCATATCCATGGTGAAATCTCCACCATACAACTTGCCATCCTTTAGGTAAAGAGTGCCCTCTTTAATACCCAGTGTGCCAAAATGGGTTCCGGTTGGCTTAGTTCCAAGCCATTCAATACTGCTTTGTTCTAGGTTAGCGCTTACGGCCTTAGCATCGCTTGGGATACCTACTTCAATGGCATCGGCCGATTTTACTTTCTCGCCAGAAGGGCTTTGCATACAGCTTGTAGCTGTAACGGCAAGCATTACTGCAAAAACATAAACGATTTTAGTTTTCATATTCATAATTGTAATGGTTTAACATAGTTGATGTTGCATTAAAAAATGCGTTGTAACATGTTTACACAAGTAACAACGCATTTCCAAAAATGTTTAGCTAAACGCTAATAAATCATCAACTCTTGATTTCCTCCTCGAATGTGTAATCGGAAAGGTTAAACCTATCAAGCAGCGATTTGTCGTTTATCTCCTTCGATAGCGAGGTGATAGTGTCGATGGGTACTTGGAAAAGATCGAGGATCAGCAGGCCATCGAGCGCATCGTTAAATTTGGGATCAACGTTAAAGCCAATAATCTTTCCGTTGAGCTTAATGTACTTTTTGAGTAGAACTGGCATGCGGAAGTCGTCCGATTCAATATCCTGTATAAACTTATCGAGTTTGTTCAGGTCGTTGCTCTTCTCAAAAATCACCTCAGTATCGTCTTTGCTAATGGGAACTTTAAAGGTATTCCTTGGTGTAATAAACCGCGCAAATTCCTTGTCGAAGTAGTTGACCTTCATGAAGCTGATGATAAGCCCCTTGGAGAAATTGGAGAATCGGCTCGATATGCTAACAGGGCCAATCAGGTAGCGATACTCGGGATTTTTTATTAGGAAATATAGAATACCTTTCCATAGAAGGAATAGCGGCAGTGGTTTACGCTGATACTCCTTAACAATGAACGATCGACCCAACTCAATGCATTGCCCCAGTATAGGCATAAAACCGTCGTCGATTCTAAAAAGGCTTTGGATGTAAAATCCCTTTTTGCCGTAACGATTCAGAATCTCTTTGCCCTTGCCAACACGGTAAGCGCCCACAATGGTTTTCTCCTCCTCGTCCCAAATAAAAAGCTGGTTATAGTATAGGTCAAACTCATCAACATCAATTTTGCGATTGGTTC
The DNA here is from genome assembly GCA_034003245.1 of Tenuifilaceae bacterium. Taxonomy (GTDB): domain Bacteria; phylum Bacteroidota; class Bacteroidia; order Bacteroidales; family Tenuifilaceae; genus Perlabentimonas. The sequence goes on along the minus strand of JAVEYY010000001.1, from coordinate 24,705 downwards.
CTTCGCCCACCTCACGGAACGTGATTTCGCGTAGTCGTCCCAGCTCGGTCATAATATTGGGTATTTCAACGGATGGGGCGCACAGCACGCAGAAATTCTTGCTCTTAAAGAGCAGGTGGTTCTCCATTATCGATTCCACTTCGCTCTGGATTAACTCAGGCGCGACAGGATTGATAATATCCTCGGCTTTAGCCTCGGGCTTGAGGCGGTAGTTGAAAAACTTTTTCACCTCTATGGGCGAGCCCAGCGCGTAGGTTTTAAGCCTGAGGAATCGTCCAAACCGTGAAATATCGGTAAACTCGTTTTGCTCTTTTACCTGAATAGGGTAGCCCATGCGGAGCTTCACCACTTTATTTTTCTTATTAAGCAGCTCCGATGGCAACTTAGCGGTGCGTAGCATGGGGTGTATTAGCCCAAGGATATGGAAAAGCCTACTGTTAGTACCCTTAAAGTAAACCGGAATAATGGGAACCTCCATCTTTTTTATAAACTTGATGATGGAATCGTTCCACTGCTTATCGGCCACGCCGGGGGCTTCGGTGTTGTAGTATGTGGAAACCTCACCAGCGGGGAAAATGCCCAGCGGCTTGCCCTCGCGAAGATGACTCAAGGCGTGTTTAATACCTGCCACGCTGCTGGCAGTTTGCGATTCCCCCTCAAAGGGGTCGACAGGGATAATATACTCCTTAATGGGGTCGATGCGTCTGAGCAGGAAGTTGGCCATTACCTTAAAGTCGGGCCGAATCTCCGATACAATTTTCAGAAGAATTATCCCGTCAATGCCACCATAAGGATGGTTCGAAACGATTATAAATGGGCCCTCCTTTGGAATTCGCTGTAGCTCATCGGGGTTGATATCGTAGCTAATTTGGAGTCGTTCTAGGAGCTCATTCAAAAAATCGAGTCCCTCGAGGTCACTTATCTTAGCGTACTCCCGGTTAATCTTGTTTATTTTAAGAATTCCCATCAACAGCTTGGCGATGCTTTCACCCCCCACGGTATTAAGCCCTGCCGCTTTTTTGAAGTCCTTTGGATCAACTAATTTCATAGTAAAAAGTCAATTTGTCCACCAATAATTTGAAAGTAAATCAAGCCGCAATTTACAAAAATCCCTTATATGGCAAGCAGTGGTATAATATAATCGGATACCCTATGTCGTGGTTTATGCCTTGTTGAGGAACTTGAACCATTTCAACTTTACCCTAACGATCCCTCTATAAAGCATTAGGATCAGTGATTCTCATCACTTACTCGAATAAATTTGCCCTTTTTCTCCTAAACAATCAATCAAACCATTAAATTTGCAATGACATTAAAAAGTTGACAATTTAAAATGCCTACTGCTATGAGAAAACTTGTTGTGCTGCTTTGTCTAGTTAGCCTAAGTGCGGCCACATTTGCCGACCGTTATGTTGCCCGCCACGAGGATATAAAATCGTTCCTTGGCACCACAACCTATGTGGTACTTGAGGATAACCCCATGTCGGAGTACAATTTTAAGATCAAAGAGGCTGTGGAAAGGTCTTGGAAAATCACCCCCTACGAGTTTATCACGGCAAAGCAATTCGAGGAGATGCGTACCGATATTAGCAAATCATTTTTGGTAAAGCTGCAGGTGAAGTTCACCGGCGATAAACTGGAGGCCACCTACAACTTTTTATCGGTTGTGCTGGGCGCTGCGGTAAAAAAGCATACCGACCTGCCCGATATTTGTTCACTACCTTTAAGCTATCAATCGGTAAGTGAGGATTTTTACACCTATAAACTGGAGAGCCTTATCCGCTTTGCGCAGCAGCATATCAAAAATCTTGATGCCAACCCCAAGCTAATCAAGAAGAATATTTTTAAGCAGTATAATAATAACCGTAAGCTCGTTAAGGGCAAAGAGCTGTGGGTGCTTGAGCGCGACCTTGATAAGGCTGTTCGAAGTCTTACTGATGTTCGCAAGAACTATCCTCATACTGTAAAAATTGTAACCCCCGAGGATATTGAGAAAGCAATTGCCGAGAAGAACCCCAACGTAATATTCCTGCATAAGGTTGGCCCCGAGGGAACTCGCCTACAGGCTCGTTGCTACAAGATGCTCATTGGCACAGGCGACGACCAGTTGTACTATTACAACTACCATATGATTAGCAAAAAGGCAGGCGATGGCTTCCTGATAAAAGACTTTAAGAAGATTAAGTAGGTAGATTTTTTAACCTCAAAAGCATCGCCTGTATCTGCCCGATACTGCGGTGCTTTTTTATCGTTAAAACGTTTTTGTTATGAGATGGATTAGATCATTTATTCCCACTGCAATTACATTGCTATTTGCTACATCGCTGCTTGCACAAGGGCCGTACCCAACTCCCGATCAGGTAGCCAAGTTCTCATCAACCAAGTTACTGGTTGTTGTTGATGGTCGAGATGTTGCATTCGACGCGCTTCTGCGCGATGCGGTTTCTAAGCATTGGACTTTAACAGAGTTCGATTTTGTTGATGGCGAAACGTTCAGCAAGGAGAAGGCCAACCCCGACTATTCATTTCTGGTAACGCTGCAGGTGCAGTTCGATAAGGATCCGCAGGAGAATACCTATAACTTCCTGTATCTTTTGCTCTCGCATCCTACTGGAGACGTACAGGCAATGCCCGTGCTGGCTCAGGTGCCCATATCGGGATCAACTTTTACCAGCAGCAACCATCTGCATAAAGCCCCAATGCTCATTAAGTTTATTCAGAACTATGCTAGCGATGTGGTGGCCAGCAAGGGGAGTAAGCGGTACCGTAAACTATCGCAATTGAATAAAGGGATTAAGGAACTGAAAGGTAAAACGCTTTACCTTAGGAAGAACCAGATTACGCCTCAAGTTGAGGTTGATAAGGACATTTTGAAACTTTACAGGAATAATCATAATATTGTTAGCGACGACGAGTTACTGAGCATTATTAGCAAGGCCGAAAAAGATGCAGTGGTATTTCACATTGTTGCCCCCGACGATGAGGCAACCTCGGGTAAATGCTTTAAAATGATAATAGAGCCCGCTACTGGCAAGGGATACTTTTACAAAACCCATAACATTAGCGACAAACAACCTCCAGTAATCCTCAAAAGGGATTTCCGAAATATCCGTTGGTACCCATTCCATTTCCTATAGCCATGATTCAAAAGTGGTTGCTGATTTCTACTACTGCCCTAGTGCTCACCTGCCTTACAGGCTGTATTCACTTTAATTGCAACGAGGAGAGGAGAACCAGCGTAGAGATGATTAGCGGCCCCAATTCTGGAAAAGTTGGTGAGGATATCCTGTTTAATGTAACCTATTACGCCACCAATGGGTGTGGCTCTTTTCAGGGAATTAGCGATACTCGTGAGGATAACACCATAACCGTTGAGGGAAAGGTGAAGTATTCAGGCTGTGTTTGCCCCGAAGTTCTCGTGTTCTTCGAGGAGCAGTATATTTTTAAAGCCTCCTCGCCAGGAACCTACGAAATAGTTTTCTTGAGTACCGGTTCTAACACATTTAAGCATACAATTACAATTAACTAAATACATTTATGTCCGACGAAAAGATTATCTTCTCCATGGTGGGTGTGAGCAAAACCTTTCCACCGCACAAAAAAGTTCTTAATAACATCTACCTCTCCTTCTTCTACGGCGCAAAGATTGGTATTATTGGTCTTAACGGCTCCGGTAAATCAACCCTGCTAAAGATTATTGCAGGTATCGAAAAATCGTTTCAGGGCGAGGTGGTTTTCTCTCCTGGCTACTCGGTGGGTTACCTCGAGCAGGAGCCTCATCTCGACGAGTCCAAAACTGTTAGGGATATAGTTGAGGAGGGAGTTGCCGATGTGGTAAAGCTTATGCGTCAGTACGACGAGGTGAATGCTAAATTTGCTGAGCCCATGAGCGACGACGAGATGATGAAGCTTGTGGAGTTGCAGGGCGAGCTTACCGAGAAGATCGATAATGTTGATGGATGGAGTCTCGACTCTAAGCTTGAACGCGCCATGGATGCGCTCCGATGCCCCGAGCCCGACGCCCCAATCAAGGTGCTTTCCGGTGGTGAGCGTCGCCGCGTGGCGCTTTGCCGTTTGCTGCTTAAGGAACCCGATGTGCTCCTGCTCGACGAGCCCACCAACCACCTCGACGCCGAGAGCGTGCAATGGCTCGAGATGCACCTGCAGCAGTATAAGGGAACCGTAATTGCCATTACCCACGACCGTTACTTCCTCGACAATGTGGCCGGCTGGATTCTGGAGCTCGATAGAGGCGAGGGGATACCCTGGAAGGGTAACTACTCGTCGTGGTTGGAGCAGAAATCAACTCGCTTGGCTCAGGAGGAGAAGCAGGAGAGCAAACGTAAGAAAACCCTTGAGCGCGAGCTGGAGTGGGTGCGTATGTCGCCCAAAGCTCGTCACGCCAAGAGCAAGGCTCGTCTTTCGGCATACGACAAGCTACTTAACGAGGATACTAAACAGAAGGAGGAGCGACTAGAAATATACATTCCCAATGGGCCACGGCTTGGAGAGTCTGTTATTGAGGCCAGGGATGTGGCCAAAGGTTATGGCGATAGGCTGCTATACGATAACCTTAACTTTAAGCTGCCTCCCAACGGAATTGTGGGTATTATTGGCCCTAACGGAGCAGGGAAAACTACCCTGTTTAGGTTGATTATGGGACTTGAAAAGCCCGATAAGGGAACCTTTGAGGTGGGTAAAACGGTGAAGTTGGCCTATGTCGATCAGCAGCACTCAGCCATCGATCCCGAGAAAACAGTTTTCGAGGTGATATCGGGAGGTCTCGATTTTGTGATGCTTGGCGGCCGCCAGGTAAATGCCAGGGCTTACGTGGCTAGGTTTAACTTCTCGGGAGCCGATCAGGAGAAGAAGTGTGGAATTCTCTCGGGGGGTGAGCGAAATCGCCTACACTTAGCGCTGGCGCTTAAGGAAGAGGGCAACGTTATCCTGCTCGACGAGCCCACCAACGATATCGACGTGAACACCCTACGCGCGTTGGAGGAAGGCTTGGAAAACTTTGCCGGCTGCGCCGTGGTGATTAGCCACGACCGTTGGTTCCTCGACCGTATTGCCACGCATATCCTGGCCTTCGAGGGCGACTCGCAGGTTTACTTCTTCGAGGGTGGATACACTGAGTACGAGGAGAACCGCCGCAAGCGTTTGGGCGACGATCAGCCCCACAGGATAAAGTATCGCAAGCTAATGGAGTAATCCCAATAGGAGCCGATGGGTTTACCCGTCGGTTCCTATTGTTCAGTTAACCAAAACTTGAACGCAAGTCGTCAAGTTACTGAAAGAAACACACTGATAAATATTCTTTGTGCCAACCTGCAATAGTCAGGTTAGCGATTTTGTTCAAACAGTTATTTAATTTGTTCTGCCTACAGCAGGCACCCACCTCAAAACACTTTCTATGAACGAAATAGTATATCAAAACAACGATGAGCGCACCATGGCCATGCTTTGCCACCTGAGCGCGCTGGCCATGTTTATAATTCCCTTTGGGAGTATTCTTGGCCCCCTTATCGTATGGCTTACCAAGAAGGATCAGTACCCCGAGGTGGATCGCCAGGGCAAGGATGCCCTTAATTTCCAGCTTTCCTTAATGCTCTACGCCTTTGTTGCGGGTATTCTGGTAATACTGCTGGTGGGATTTGTGCTGCTTATTGCCCTTGGCGTGCTGAACCTAGTGGTAATCATTGTGGCCTCCGTTAAGTCGAAAAATGGCGAACGGTACGAGTACCCCTTTGCCATCCGGTTTATTCAGTAGAAGATTACAATGTATCTAATTTTTCACCGCAGGAAATCAAAATTCGACCGCAGCAAATCGCCGATTAGCTGCGTAGGAAATAAAATTTCCACGCTAGGAAATGTTGGGCCCCTGCTGTGCCGTGATCAATTTCCACAGTAGGAAATCTCTCTCCGCACAGCAGGAAATTTAAATTCGACCGCAGCAAAATGGTAATTCCCTGCGCAGGGATTTAAATTAGCTGCGCAGCTAATTTTGGACGCTAGCATTGGTAGGCTTTCCCAAAGACTTTTTTACCCAAATGTCGCATTCTGATGAAAAAGGATTACCTTGCCTGCGGCAAAGCCCCAAAAAGCAATAACGAACAGTCTTCCTTTAGAAATAGAAGTATTTGTAAGTTATTTAAGCAAATTTATCAACAAGTATTCGTAGAGTTGTTACAATTTTTCAATCAAACCCTATGACCATCGAAACCCATACCGTATCAGGCAAACGGATAGCCGAGTTGGCTTCCGATACGCTGCATATTAGCTCCATTGATGATATCCCCGACTTGCTGGGAAACCTGTACTACCAGGAGTTCTCTAGAATTATTATCCACGAGCGGAGCATTATCCCCGCCTTTTTCGACCTTAAAACCGGCATAGCCGGTGAGGTGCTGCAGAAATTCTCGAACTACCGCATGCGCCTAGCCATTGTGGGCAACTTTGAAAAGTTCACCAGCAAGAGCCTCCGCGACTTTATCCGCGAGAGTAATCAGGGCTCAACGGTAAACTTTGTTGGCTCGGTTGCCGAGGCGCTCAACAGGTTATCGCGCGGGTAGCTACTCGATTGGCTGTATGTCTTGATTCATCAGAGAATGTTGATGAGGGTGTCTCAAATGCCTAAAAAAACCTTATTCTCTTTGTGTTTTTTGAGATTCCTTTGTGAGTCTTTGTGTAACTGTATTTTAAATGTAGCACAAAGTTCCAGAATGGACTTTTGAGCCACTTTCAAAAGATGTCGAATAATTGTTACATAAACCACGCATTCACCTCTAGTCTTACCTGCGGGTTAACGGCGTAGGCAATTATAATGGAGATTATCAGCCCGATAATAGCCAGTAGGATATCGCGCCCAATAATAAGTAGCGTTTTCTGAAGGCTCTTATGATTTGTTTTAGTAAGGTGCATGGCCACCTCGCGCCCGCCCAGCAGCCCCAGGAACACCCAGGTGGTGCTCATGGGCACGGTGCTGTATACAAGATGGAATGCCATAAGCAGCGAGTAGATAAGATCCACAACGGTGGCTGGCCGAACATCGGTAATATCGGTTTTGGTGGTTACAATCTGCTGTATTCGGCCCCCCTTGTTGTAGAAGATCACACCCAGCCCCACAAACACAATTAGCGCAACGGCAACGAGTTGTCCAAGCTCAAGCTGACGGGGGAGAAATACTGCAATATTGGCGGCATCCTGCATAATCCAAAGACACCACAGTGCACCGCTGGTAATCCATTGGGCTACCACCCAGCCCGAGTGGGCTTTGCCCTTAAAGGTTCTCTTAAAGTATTTAGCCAACAGCAGGTAAATTACTATCGAAAGGGCAAAGGCAATAAAGTATCCTCCCAGACTCTTGCTCAAAACCTTGCCTATAGCCCCACTGCTCGCCGCAAAGGAGCTAAGCAGCAGGAATGTGGTGGAGATGGGCATCCGCATCCGCGTGATGATGATAAGTAGGATAGGGGCGGCAATCTGTAGAAACTCAAAGGATACCGGGTTCTCGTTAAAGCCCTTGGTGGCCAAGCGCCTAAAGCTGATATCGCCATCGAAAAGGAAGTAGCTTACAGCAATGGTTCCCACAAACAGCCCTCCGATGTATAGCCACAGCACCCACCACTTCCGGTGCGCGTTTGAGGCCAGAAAGGTGCCAATGGTTTGGATGCTGTCGTTCGACACCACCGAGTACCCCGCCACCGCAAACCCAAACCACATGGCCATCGACGGAATATTGTAGAGCAGGGCTGCCACCACAAACAGCAGCAGTATAAATATTAGGAAGTTGGACTCACTTCGGAAAACATCAATAAATCCGAGCTGTTTCCTAATGTTATTTTTCTTTGGCATATGGGTTAATTTTTTTGCAAAGGAACAGGATGTTTCAATCCTGCATGTTAAGTCATAGCTAATTGAATGTTAACTAATTTCGATTAAATGACAACTAGATAAGGCTTTCTGTTAGTAGATACTAAACCGCAAAGCCATAAGAAAAATTCGTGCGGTAGCGATGTGCTTCATTTTCTTCTACAGATATTACGTGACTGCTTGCTGCAGCCTGCCTACAGGAAGGGCAAGTCTAACGGTACAGTCCCGTTAGGGGCTAAATACTGGTAGAATAAGTAATTGATAATTCTAATATTGTCCCGTTAGGTACAAAACATCTTTTAGTCGGACAGTATTGAATTTATGTATCGTTTTGTACATTAAAGACAGTCGTATTATTCTCGCCTTAAATCAGCAGGTAATGATGTTGTACAAAATAGAAACTCCCTGTACTTTACCCCAATAATTTCTATCTTTGCAGCCAATTACAAAAATCTTACAGATGGCTTCGAACAAACCAAGCATACCCAAGGGAACACGCGATTTTTCGCCCGCCGAGATGGCCAAGCGTAACCATATCTTCGACACCATCAAGGCAGTGTTTCGGGGCTATGGGTATCAACCCATCGAGACTCCTGCCATGGAGAATCTTACCACGCTTCTTGGGAAGTATGGTGAGGAGGGCGACAAGCTGCTCTTCAAAATACTAAATTCTGGCGATTTCACCAGAGGCGTTCAGCCAACCGACATCTCGGCTGAGAATGCCAATGCGCTGTCAACAAAGATTTGTGAGAAGGGCCTGCGGTACGACCTTACCGTTCCCTTTGCCCGCTTTGTGGTGCAGTACCAGAACGATATAACCTTTCCCTTTAAGCGATATCAGATTCAGCCCGTGTGGCGTGCCGACCGACCCCAGAAGGGTCGCTACCGCGAGTTCTACCAGTGCGATGTGGATGTGATTGGCTCAAACTCGCTGCTCAACGAGGTGGAGCTGGTGCTAATCATCGACGAGGTGTTCCGCAAGTTGGGGATAAGCACTACGGTTAAGATCAACAACCGCAAGATTCTTAGCGGTATGGCCGAGGTGGTGGGCGAAACCGAACGTTTAATCGATATTACCGTTGCTATCGATAAGATCGATAAGATTGGTATCGAGGCCGTGAACCGCGAGCTGGCCGACAAGGGCGTTTCGCCCAAGGCCATCGAGCAGCTGCAGCCCATTATCCAGCTGCAGGGAACCAATGCCCAGAAGCTAGAGGTTCTTTCGAATGCACTTGCTGCCTCTGAGGTGGGACTTAAGGGAATTGACGAGATGAGAACAATCTTTACTACCCTTGGGGCTGTTGAGGGTTTAACCACAAGTGTTGAGTTGGATCTTTCGCTGGCGCGAGGCCTAAACTACTACACGGGTGCCATCTTTGAGGTAAAGGCCAACGATATGGAGATGGGCAGCATCTGTGGCGGGGGTCGCTACGACGACCTTACAGGGATCTTTGGCCTAAAGAATGTTTCGGGCGTGGGCGTGTCGTTTGGTGCCGATCGCATTTACGATGTGATGCAGCATCTTAACCTATACCCCGACAGCTTGATGGCCAGCTCGCAGGTGATGTTCGCCAACTTTGGTGATAAGGAGGCTGCGTACTGCCTACCTATTATTCAAAAGCTTCGCTCAGCTGGAATATCAGCAGAGCTGTACCCCGATGCCGCCAAGATGAAAAAGCAGTTCGACTACGCCAACAAGAAAAATATTGAGTTGGTGGTGATTGTGGGCGAATCGGAGATGCAGAAGGGTGAGGTGTCCATAAAGAATATGACGACCGGTAATCAGGAAACCCTTAAGGCCGATAGCATTATGAACTACTTTGAATAGATGTTGACTTTTCCCTAATTCATTTGAAATTATATACCATGACCAAAATACATTCAATATCACCAAAGGCACTTACCTACGAGATTCTTGAGGAGCTACAGAAAGGTGGATATAAGCTGGATATATCGGCCGAGGCGCAGCAGCTAATTAACCATTGCCGGGAGTATCTCGATCGGAAAATGGAAAACCACAATGCTCCGATTTACGGTATCACCACTGGTTTCGGCTCGCTTTGCAATAAGAATATTTCAAGGGATGAGCTCTCGCAGCTGCAGAGCAATCTGGTGATGTCGCATGCCTGTAGCACAGGCACCGAGGTGGCACCCGAGATAGTTCGGTTGATGTTAGTGCTTAAGGCGCATGCCCTTTCGCTGGGTCATTCGGGTGTGCAGCTGGTAACCGTTCAGCGTATTGCCGATTTTTACAATAACGATATTCTACCCATAGTATACGACCGCGGGTCGTTGGGTGCATCTGGCGATTTGGCGCCACTTTCAAATCTGTTCCTACCGCTTATCGGCGAGGGTGAGGTACGTTACAAAGGCCAAAAACGAAATGCTGCCGATGTACTTAAAGAGTTTGGCTGGGAGCCCATTGAGCTTAAATCGAAGGAGGGTTTGGCCCTGCTGAATGGAACCCAGTTTATGAGCTCGCATGCGGTTTACGGTTTGCTTAAAGCTTTCCGAATTCTAAAGTTAAGCGATGTTATAGGCGCAGTATCCCTAGAGGCTTTCGATGGGCGCATTGAGCCTTTCCATCCAAATCTTCATGCGGTACGGCCGCATAGCGGACAGATTGAGACCGCTGCCAATATTCGATCGCTGCTCGAGGGCAGCGAGTTAATATCGCGTCCCAAGAAACATGTGCAGGATCCATACTCGTTCCGCTGTATGCCGCAGGTGCATGGCGCATCGAAGGATTCCATAGCCTACGTAGCCCATCTGGTGCTTACCGAGATTAACTCGGTTACCGATAACCCCACCATTTGGCCCGACGAGGATTTGGTACTTTCGGGCGGTAATTTCCACGGGCAACCATTGGCTTTAAGTCTCGACTTTGCCGCCATTGCCCTTGCCGAGCTGGGCAATATCTCGGAGCGCAGGGTAGCGCAGCTAATTTTTGGATTGCGCGGTTTGCCTGAGTTTCTGGTGGCCAATCCCGGTCTTAATTCAGGTTTGATGATTCCCCAGTACTCCGCAGCAGCAATGGTGAGCCAGAACAAGCAGCTATGCACACCCGCTTCGGTCGATAGTATTGTTTCGTCGAACGGGCAGGAGGATCATGTAAGCATGGGAGCCAACGCTGCCACAAAGTTTTTGAGGGTAGTCGATAACGTGGAGCGAATTCTTGCCATTGAACTCCTGAATGCAGCGCAAGCGCTTGAATTCCGTCGCCCAGCCAAAACATCACCAAAGCTAGAGCAGGTTTTATCGGCTTACCGTAAGCAGGTTAAGTTTATTGAGCAGGATGTGGTGATGTACAAGGAGATGGAGAAAAGTTTGGAGTTTATCACCACCCTAAAAATTAACGAGATACTATAATCAAACATATTTGTAGAATGGGTAACTTGTAAAAAAAATCGACGAGTTATGGCACAACAACTCCTTCGCGACGCAGACATACCTCCCACACCAGAGGTTATAAGCCAATCGTTGGGTAACAATTATGCAGTTTACAGCGAGCTAATTAACCGGGTTACCAGCCCCGAATTTGGCCTAACGACCACTTGGAACTTCTACAAGGATGGAAAATCGTGGCTGTGCAAGGTAGAGTACAAGCGGAAAACAGTATTCTGGCTTTCGGTTTGGGAGCAGATGTTTATGCTTAGTTTCTACTTTACGGAGAAAACCTCCTCAGGGATTGATACACTCGATATAGATGGCGATATTAAGCAAAGATTTGCCCTAGGCAAAGCCATTGGTAAGCTAATCCCTCTTACCTTTGAGGTGGTTTGCATGGAGCAACTTGCAGATATACTTAAGGTGATTAGGTATAAGCAGAGCCTAAAGTAACAAAAATACAGAAGCGCATTGGATTTCTCACAATGCGCTTCATCTCAAGCTTAGGTTTAGGGAGTATTTTAGTGCCCGTTGGGGTATTCAATTAGCTTTTCTTCCACTTTCTCCACCATATTTTTCGATCCCACAATAAAAGGAACCCGCTGATGTAGCGTGGTGGGTTTAATGTCGAGAATTCGTTGTGAACCGGTTGATGCTCTCCCGCCGGCATGTTCGGCAAGGAATGCTATGGGGTTGCACTCGTAAATCAACCTTAATTTTCCGTTGGGCGCTGATGCTGTTTGAGGGTAGATGAAAACTCCCCCTTTCAGCAGGTTCCGATGGAAATCGGAAACCAGCGAGCCGATGTATCGCGCGGAGTATGGGCGGTTTGTGGCCTTGTCTTCAACCTGACAGTATTTAATGTACTGCTGTATTCCTCGCGGCATCTTGGCGTAGTTTCCCTCGTTAATCGAGTAAAATGGCCCTTCGGCGGGAGTCTTAATATCGTTGTGCGAAAGGCAAAATTCACCGATGGAGGGGTCGAGGGTAAACCCAAAAACCCCATGTCCAGTGGTGTACACCAGCATGGTTGATGAGCCGTAGATAATGTATCCGGCGCAAACCTGCTTTGATCCGGGTTGGAGAAAATCCTCCAGCACTGCCTTGGTTCCCCGTGGGCTTATTCGGCGGTATATGCTGAAGATAGTCCCAACGGATACGTTCACATCGATGTTGGAGGAGCCATCGAGTGGATCCATGCAAACAATGTAGTTCCCGTCGTTCGACAGATCATCATCAAAGGTAATTATCTCCTGATTCTCCTCCGAGGCAATCCCGCAGCACTCGTTCGACGATTTGAGCGATTGAATAAACCGCCAGTTGGCGAAGACATCAAGCTTTTTCTGATCCTCGCCCTGCACGTTAACATCGCCGGCCAGACCAAGAATATCAACAAGGCCAGCCTTATTAATCTTTTTGTGGACTACCTTGGCGGCAATGCCCATGTGGTATAGAAGTCGAGTAAATTCACCTGTGGCGTATGGGAAATCGGCTTGCCGCTCAATTATAAACTGGGTAAGCGTTTTAATGGTGTAGCCTTCCATTTACCGATCTAATTTTTTGGGTTGATTTTTAGTTTTTAAGAGGTAGCAATTTTAAGCATAATTATTTTATAATAAAAACTTTTTTCCCTGTTTTAAAACGTTTGCGATAAGTGTTGGCAAGTTGAGAACTTAAGCTAAATTACGAGGGGAATATCGGTACAGCACATTTTGTCGTATGGTTGAAATATTATTACTTTTGATCCCACTATTCGGAATATATCTTTAATCAACATCCATAGGAATGCTTAATATTTTCAAATTTGGTGGCGCATCGGTAAGGGATGCCGAAGGTGTTAAAAATCTTGCTCAAATAGTCCGCTCGCACAGTAACAACCTGGTTGTGGTGGTGTCGGCCATGGGAAAAACCACAAATGCACTTGAGGGTATTTTGTCGCAATTCATCAGCAGCGATCAAAGTATTTGGAAGAAATTTGCGGAGTTAAAAGATTATCATTTAAAAATTGCCGTCGAGCTATTTGGAGAGATATGCCCCGAAAAGGTCGAGGATATCGAACAGCTCTTTGTGGAGTTGAAGGGTTTGCTTCAGCACTCTCCCACTGGCAACTACAATTTTTCCTACGATCAGGTAGTATCGTATGGTGAGTTGATATCAACTAAAATAATATCTACATACCTTAACGCTGTTGGTGTTTCAAATACATGGGTTGATATTAGGCGGATTTTACGCACCGACTGTAACTACCGCGAGGGGAATGTTGATTACCAGGTATCGCAGGAGCTGAGTAAGCAACAGTTCACATTCAATGGGAACTCAATTTTTATAACGCAGGGTTTTATCGGCGGAACCGCCGATGGGTATACCACCACGCTGGGCCGCGAGGGCTCCGACTACACCGCTGCGCTGCTGGCTAACCTGCTCGATGCCGAGAGCGTAACTATTTGGAAAGATGTGGATGGTGTACTCAATGCCGATCCCCGAATTTTCAACGAAACAGTTAAACTCGATGAGGTATCGTTTAAAGAGGCCATTGAGTTAGCCTACTGCGGGGCGCAGATCATTCACCCCAAAACCATAAAACCGTTACAAAATAAGCAGATATCGCTTTACGTAAAATCGTTTGCTAAGCCAACATTGGGTGGTACGCGGGTTTACCAAACCGATAAAAGAATTGCCTATCCACCTATCCTCATTGTTAAACCTAACCAGGTTTTAATATCGCTTACTCCACGCGATTTTTCGTTTGTAATTGAGGATTGCCTTAGCAAGATTTTCGGTATTCTATACAATCACCGGGTAAAGGCTAACCTGGTGCAGAGTTCGGCCATTAGCTTCTCTATTTGTGTTGATGATGAGGAGCACTTTTTGCCGAATGCCATCGCGGAGCTAAACGAGACATTTGCAGTTAGGTATAACCGAGGTCTTGAACTGCTTACGATTAGGCACTATAGCGCAGAAGTGTTAGAAAAGCTAATTGTCGGAAAGAGTGTTTACCTTCAGCAGAAAACCCGGAGTACAATAAGGGTTATGTACGAGAAGGGTAGTGACAATTAGTGGAGATTGTTTACCGTTGATTAGTTTACCTTGGCCAAATCATTGGCAAAAACAGGTGTATTGGTTTTAACCGAGAGGTTAAAGTTTATCGATATCCACTCACTTACCTTGATCAAACCAAATGCAGGCGATGGGGGGGTAATATCGAAATCGGTCATGTTTATGTCGTGCGAGCCAATAAACCTAATATCGCTACCGCTAACCCTGATCCATTTTATGGGAACTTTTATCACCTTGCACTTGCTGTTAATGGTTATAGCCACCGATACTTTTAATTCACCGGAATTTGGGTTTTGCGGTTGGCTCTCCTTGAACTGAGCATCGAGTAGTTCTATGAGGATATTTGGATTACGATCGGCGCCCAGGGCGCGGTACAAATCTTTGTTTAGAATGGGGTTCTTACAATCGAATGAGGATATTTGAAGAGCCATTTTAGCCTCGGAAAACACTATGGAGTTTCCACTTGCATTGGCATCAACAATAATATTACCCCGGGTGAAATTGCTGTTGGAGTAGCACTCGAAGGTATTCACGTTGCTCGACCCTGCAATAGATATCCAGCTCTCATCCTGAATGGAGTAGGAGAGGTAGCTCATGGTGTTTGTTTCCACAAGCGAGGAGAGCATAAAAATCATTGCAAGAGTTGAGAGCATTGTTTTTTGTTTTTAAGATAAGGGTGTATCAAAAGTCCTTTGTGGAACTTATTGGAAACATTACTTTTAATACACCCTTATCAAGATTTAATTAGAAGCTAATAGCTGCCTCAACCATAACTCCGTTGAAGTTGAGCTCGTGCCTGTAATCGGTAGCAGTAAAATCGTTGTAGTTCTGATTTACATACTCCAACTTCACTAGCAGATTTTTGGTGGTGTACCAACCCAGCGATAGCTGAATGCGGTCGACCGAAATGTCTTCGGTAGCACCGGGTAGGGTTCCAGTAACCACGTTGTAGCGGCCACCCACAAATACCTGCTCGCGGGGCATAAAGCGGTAAATTACTTCACCAGCAAGCTGATTGAATTTGCGGTTTTCGGTTTCACCGGCCTGCATTCCTTGCGACATCTCATAGGTTCCAAAGAATTCAAGACCTTTGAATTTAACAAATGGGTTCACCATAATTGAGGTAACCTTATTGGTGAACTCTGGGCTTATACGGCCCGAGGTGAACCTATCGGTAGCATTGGTTGCTGTTACCGCGCCGCCAGCGCGGAAGTTTCGGTAGTACTCAGGTTCAGCAACTAGATAGTAGCGCGATCCCGTACGATCGCCAGCGTATAGCGTGTTACGGGTTGTTCCTGGATTGCTGTAAAGACTTGCCGATAATCTAACACGAAGATCATCGTTTATTTGGCTGTCGTAGCCTACTTTAGCAAGGATTGATGGGTTTTTCTTCTGGGTTCCATAATCTTTCACATCGCCATTGATAATTCCGCTCGAAAGACCTGCCATTACAAATAAATTTTCAACGGGGTAAACGTAAACCTCACCCGCAATTTCGGTGGCAAAGGCGTCCATTATGTAGTTGCCAACAAATGGATTGTATATGGTGTTCCCGTTGTCGCTGCGTCGGAACTGCTGATCGCCATAGTTTAATCCAAAGTGACCAACTTTAGCCGTGATGTGCTTAGTGAACCAGTCGGGGCTACCAAACATGGGTAGCTTGTCAATTTGTACGTATCCACCTTTCACCCAAAATTCGGGGTGATGGCGCGACGACATGTAGTTCTCCAGCACCACGCGGATACCATCCTCGAGCTGCACATCGAACCTAAGGTTTGCGGTGGCCAGGTTAAAACCAGGGCTAAGTGGATAAAGAGCGTTAAGATTCACCGTATTTGCGCCAAAGGGAACATCGTTTGCAGTTGCCTCGTTGGTGTGACTAAGCATTTGGAATTGTTGGGTAAAGCTACCGCCAATGCGTACATGTAACCCCTTAAATGTTGTTGTATCGCCTTTAGGCGTCTCGAATACATTAACCCCACGTTGATCGGCTGGCCTAAAGAAGCTAACCTTTTCTTTTTGTGAAAATGAGGGAAAGGCAATAATTGCTAAAGCAATGACTAGTACACTGTTTCTAATTGTGATTTTCATTTTATTTACTCGTTTAGTTGATTGTTATTAATTGTGATGATTATTTGTCCGATAGCATGTTTGGTTTAAGTACCACGGAGTAGTTAAGCGTAATTTCATCGCCAGTGGTAAGTGCTCCAAACATGGCTGTTGGAGGTTTAACGCTAAAGTCGCTCATTTTAAGCTTTGTGGAACCAGTAAACTCAATTTCACCGCTCGTCAGTACTTTACCAACTGCATTAAGCGTTACGGATTTGCTAACACCCGAAATCTGAAGGACTCCCGACGTATTTAACCTGAATGTTCCGGGGTTTTCGGTAATTGAGTTTACCTTACGGAGTTCGAATGATATTTCGGGATGCTTCTTGCTGTTAAGCGCTTCATAAATCTTTGAGTCCATAATGCTCCCCTTTGATCCCTTGAGTGACTTTGCATCTACCTTAACCTGTAGATTTTCGATTCCTACAATCTTATTATTGTCTACTTTTATTCTAAAGTTTCCCTTCAGGCTTTTAACATCTGCGGTCCAATCGTGGAGGTTCGAGGTTCCCTCAATTACCACATTGTGCGATTTTACCTCATAAAGCGTTTGTGCTTGGACTGTGGCACTAAAAGCCAAAGCCAAGGCAATTCCTACAATTCCAATTAAACTTTTCATTGCTTTACTATTTTTAGTTATTATTATTTTTAATGATCACAGTTATTTAGAACTGTTCTACATAAAGCAATTTGCAAGCCAATTGGTTTAGCTATTTCATGTGATTAATCTTAAGGCGTTGATAAACAAGGGAAAACCCCATGATTTATTTATAATCACAGGGTTTTTTGGCTAGTGGATTTCGACGAAATCTCGTCGAAATGGTCGAGATCTCGTCGATTTTTAGGGCGTTTTGATTTCCAACTTCTCAATTCGCGACTTTAGCGTAGAGGCAGGAACTCCCAAAATTTGGGCAGCCTTGGCCTTGTTGCCGCCTGAGCGGAGCAAGGCATCGGAAATGGCATTGGTTTCAACCTCTCTAAGTATCTCATCTAGGGGTTTATTGTCGAAGTAAAAACAGGTATGTTGCTTCCCAGGAAAGCGAACATCAATGGGTAGAATATTTTTATCGATTGTATTATCTTTTGCCAGTAGTACTAAGCGTTCCATAAGATTTTTTAGCTCCCTAACATTTCCTGAGAAGGGGTGCCGCTTAATTAGCTCCATTGCTTCAGGATGAATCTCAATTTTTACGCCCTGCGAGAACTCCTCCACAAAGTGAATGGCCAATAGTTCTATATCATTAGGGCGCTCTCTGAGCGGGGGGAGGTTTATGGGGAAAACGTTTAGCCTGTAGAAAAGATCCTCGCGGAACTTTCCTTCGTTCACCATCTGCTTTAGATCCTTTTTGGTTGATGCTATTACCCTTACGTCGATTTTTATGGTTTCGGTTCCGCCAACTCGTTCAATCTCGCCCTCCTCAAGCGCCCGCAGTAACTTTACCTGCAGATCAAAGGGCATATCGTCAATATCATCGAGGTAAAGGGTTCCGTCATTGGCAAGTTCAAATCGCCCAATCTTTTGCTTCTCTGCTCCAGTAAATGCGCCCTTCTCGTGACCAAAAAGCTCGCTCTCGAAAATTTCGCGCGACAGAATGGCACAGCTTACCTTAATCAGCGGCTTTTTATTTCTATTGCTGTTGAAGTGTATAATGTTGGTAAGCAGCTCTTTTCCTGTTCCTGTTTCGCCAGTAATTAGCACGGTAGTATTCTTGTTGGCAATAATTTCTACCAAATCAAAAACCTTTTGGGTTTCCTTACTTTTCCCGATAAAATTTTTGGTATCGAACTTTTTTTGAACCTGCGTTCTAAGCTGACGATTCTCGTCCCTCACCTCCTTAAGTTCTTTTATCCGTGCTATGGTTAGCAGCAGCTCCTCAATGTTAAAGGGTTTCGAGATGTAATCATAGGCGCCCAGCTTCATGGCCTCCACGGCGGTATCGACGGTTGCAAATGCGGTCATCAGTAGCACAAAAGTATTGGTTCTTAGCTGCTTGGCTTTGGTTAGAAACTCCAATCCATCCATATTGGGCATCTTGAGGTCGGTGATAATGATATCAACCTCCTCTTCAGTATCGCTTAGGTACTGAATGGCCGCCTGTCCCGATGCAAACTCGCGAACAGCGTAACCTGCATCGCGCAAATCGTCGGCGGTGGTAACTCTTACAATCCTTTCGTCGTCAACAACAAATATTTTCAGCATAGCTCTACTCGGTTTTTGGGAGTGATATGGAGATTGTGAAACCGCCCGATAACTCATTCCAGCCAGTAATATGGCCGTTGTGACTGCTGATAATATTATAGCTTACAGCCAAACCCAGGCCAGTTCCTTGTTTTATCTTTTTTAGCGTGAAGAATGGGTCGAAAATAGCGGCAACCTTATCGGGTGGAACACCAACTCCATTGTCGGTAAATTCTATGATGGCAGCATTTTCGTTTTCGGTAAGGCTGATTTTAATTGCTCCTACAAAGGAGGAATCAATCCCTTTCTGCTCGTTAATGGCATCGATACTGTTAAGCAAGATATTTAGGAAAACTTGCTCTAGGTGATTTGGGCTAACATTTAAAACTATATCATTTTCGAATCCATTATAATTTAGCTGGATGTTCGATTTTTCCAGCTGATATTTCACCAGCGAAATGGTGTTGCTAATTAGCTGACTAATTGGCACTGGGGTAAAGGCTAGTTCCTGTTTGCGCGAAAAGTTCAGCATACCTTCCACAACTTTTTCTATCTTCTGGAGTGCTTCCGACATCATGGCGATGTACTCCTTGTTCTGTTTCAGGTTGTCGGGTTTATCCTCAATTCGACGGATGCAGTTCCTAATTCCCGCAAGCGGGTTGTTAATCTCGTGTGCCAATCCCGCAGTTAGGGTTCCCACCGAGGCCATTTTCTCGGTTTGCGACAGCGATTCCTGTGTCGATTTAAGCTCGCGGTAAGCGCTCTGCAAGCGCATTAACATCTCGTTGAATGTTGTGCCAAGCACATCTATCTCATCGGTAAGGTTGAAAAGGTTTTTAAGCCTAACCGAAAGCTCATCCTCGAGTGAAATATTGCTAGTGTTTTCGTGGTTAAACGAGCTAAAGTCTACCTGCGAGGCGTAAGTGCTTATTGCTTTTACTGGGCTGGTAATGATATAGGAAAGAACAAGTGCAGCAGCAATACCCAGCAGCAGAAAAACTAGGACCATGCTCAAGAAGAGCTTGGTAATACCCCGAATCTCATTCTGGAATTCCCGTTCACACATACCTACCCGTACTGCTCCTATTTGATGACCAAGGATTGGAATGGCGATATCGCGAACCACACAGTTTTTATCAGTTGGGTCTTTTAGAATTCTTATACTGATATCTTTTCCGATAGGAATTGGATTGACAGTAAGTAAAAATCTGGGAATAAACTCTTGGTATGTGTGGGCTAATAGGTTACCGTTGTGATCGAGAATAAGGATGTATTTCACATCGGTATTCACCGTTTTGGTTTGAGACAGCAGCTTGTTCAGCGCAGAGAGGTCATCGTATAGTATGGGTTCAACAGCACGTTCGGCAATGCTTTTGGCTATGCTGATACCGTGTTTCTCAATTTGATTTTCAAAGGTTTTGTATACCTGATTGCGAATAAAGAGCAGGTTCAACGACCCGAATAGCAGAACAGTGGAGGTAATGGCTATGCTAAACTTCCAGAATAGTGGCAGTTGAACCCTTTTCATATATCAACGTGTTGCTTACTTAGCTTTAATTCCTGCAAAAATCCTCACACTGTTATAAACCGAGTCGTGTCCAATGGTGTATCGATCAACCAAAAGCTTTTCCAGAACTTGTTGGCTTCCCCTATCTGTGTGCATACTCAAAAAAATCTTCGTCAATTTTTCTTCCATGGCTTTTGGTAGTCGATGTGAAACTACAACTGGAGGCATAGCATGAGGTTCCGATTTTTCAACAATAACAATATCTTTAACTCTACTGGGCGAGGAGGTGGCCAAATAATCGTAAACCAGGCTGTTAACCGAAGCTCCATCCACCATTTGCTTGGCGACAAGTTGAATGGAGTTGTCGTGGGCGTATGTGTAGACTATGCTCTCGAAGAACTCATCGGGATTTGAGTTTTGTTCCCTTAACCTTTTTATGGGGTAAAGTTTTCCCGAAGTCGACAATGGATCGGTAAATGCAAAACGTTTCTCTTTAAAATCATTGAATGATTTTATGTCCGAGTTCTTATGCGCAATGATATATGTATTGTAGAATGATTGCCCTTTCCACTCGGGTATCACAAGAAGTTTAAAGGCCGAGTCGGCTATTCCGTAAACGTAGTTGCCAGAGCAAACAATGGCCACATCGGCCTTATCCTGCTTTATCAGGTCGTTTACCTCCTGATAGGTTTTACGTTGAATCATTATCACCTTAATTCCCAGCTGTTCTTCGATATACTTAAACATTTGGCTATAGTAATCGAATGTTTCGCGTGGCGACGATATGGCTGAAATTGCAAATTTTAGGCTTTTCGGCTGATCCTGTTCAGGATTAAAGAGGGAGTCAACCCTAACCGTATCCTTAAAATTGAAGTATATTGATTCTGAACTCCTTCTGTTAGGGTTCTCGGAGCAGCTTATCAGGAGCATGCCTAAGCTCAAAAAAGCAGTAGAAAGGATTAATCTATACCAAGCCATTTATGCTATTGTGAAATTGGATTACCAATTATCTATAGCAAAAATAACGTTTAAATGTGTACTTTGTTCGTGATGGGGGAGGGAAATGGTTTTCTGGTAATCCAAACGTTTACTTAACGTGTAAACTCAAGCGCAATACCTTTAACTGTCTCGTAAAAAGTGCCATTTTCGTAAACCAATCGCCCATTTACTATCGTATGGGTTACTCTGGCGCCAAAGGTTTCGCCCTCAAAGGGTGACCAACCGCACTTGTACAGAATATTCTCCGGGGTGATTTTCCAATTAGAATCGGGATCAACAAGCACCAGATCGGCATGGTATCCCTCGCGGATAAATCCACGCTTCTCAACTCTGAAAAGTTCAGCAGGTGAGTGGCACATCTTATCTACAACCATTTCCATGGTGAAAATTCCTTTGGATACCATCTCAAGCATCGCAATAAGCGAGTGCTGAACAAGAGGGCCACCCGAAGGACAACTACTGTATGAATTTCCTTTTTCTTCGAGCGTATGGGGAGCATGGTCTGTAGCCACAATATCGAGGATATTGTTTCGAAGAGCATCTTGCAAGGCTAATTGATCGCTCTCGGATTTTATTGCAGGATTCCACTTTATGCGCCACCCCATATTATCGTACGCCATATCGTTGAACCAGAGATGGTGAACGCAAACCTCTCCGGTTATCCTTTTCTCTGTTAATGGTAGATCGTTCGAAAGAAGTTCCATCTCCTTTGCGGTAGAAAGATGAAGTAGGTGTAATCGTGCTCCGAATTTTTTTGCCATTTTCACGGCCAGCGAGCTGCTTAGGTAGCATGCCTCCGCGCTACGGATATATGGATGAGAACTAAAGGGTATTTCAGCTCCATATTTATCGGTGTAAAGCTTTATGTTGTACTTAATGGTCTCCTCATCCTCGCAATGAGTAGCAATGAGCACAGGTGATGCCCTGAAAATTTGCTCCAGAGAGGCCGGATTATCAACAAGCATATTTCCTGTCGAGGATCCCATGAAAACCTTTACGCCGCAGACTTGGCGTGGGTTTATCTTAATAATCTCATCGATATTATCATTAGTGGCGCCAAGATAGAATGAGTAGTTTGCCAGCGAGGTTTCGCGCGCAATCCTATGTTTTTCCTCAAGAGCGGCAATATTTGTGGTTTGCGGATTAGTGTTGGGCATCTCCATAAATGAGGTTACGCCACCTGCCACAGCCGCTTTCGATTCGGTGTAAATGTTTCCCTTGTGTGTGAGTCCGGGTTCTCGGAAGTGCACTTGATCGTCAATAACACCGGGTATAAGGAACTTCCCGCTGCCATCAATTACTTGTTGGGCATCGGTGGGTTGATCACTCCCAGGGAGAATCTGTTCAATAAATCCATTTCGAACTATGATACTACCCAAAAAATGTTTACCCTCGTTTACAATGGTGGCGTTTTGGATGGCTACTGTGCTCATAGCAATGTTTTTTTAGATTTAAAAAAAAACAGTTATGAGGCGCGCTGGTACTTTTTGCCGATGCTTTTAACCTTCATTCTTAGCACACCCCAGAATGCCTCGTTGAAAATACCTCCGCTCATTTTCGACACACCCTCTCTGCGCTCAGTGAAAACAATGGGAACCTCTTCAATGCTGTACCCCATTTTCCATGCAGTAAACTTCATCTCAATTTGGAAGGCGTATCCTTTAAACCGAATCTTATCGAGTTCAAACGAGTTAAGTACCTTGGCTTTGTAACATTTAAAACCTGCAGTGGTGTCCATAATTTCCATGCCAGTGATTACCCTAACGTACATTGAGGCAAAGTACGACATTAGAACTCGTTTCATTGGCCAGTTTACCACATTCACCCCTTTTATATATCTGGAACCGATGGCTACATCCGCACCTTTTTCGCAAGCATCAAAAAGCCTATTCAAATCATCGGGGTTGTGCGAGAAGTCGGCGTCCATCTCAAAAATATAGTCATATCCGTTGTTTAGAGCCCACTTAAATCCTGCAATGTATGCGGTTCCAAGTCCTAGTTTCCCTTCTCTTTCAATCAGATGTAAACTATCTGGATAATCTTTTTGTAAGTTTTTTACTATGGATGCCGTGCCATCAGGAGAGCCATCGTCAATAATAAGAATATGATAATCACTCTCAAGCGACAGCACTTTACGCACCATGGGTTCAATGTTGCTACGTTCGTTATAGGTTGGTATAATTACTACTTTACGCATAATTTAACTGCACAATTGTTTTGAACTGCAAATATATGAAAAGATTGGCCTGCGCACCTGCTTTGTTTCCCCAATAAATTCATAAACAATGTGAATTATCGGGTTATAAATCTAACGGATTGACCTAAGGCAAAGGATTTGGTTTTTTTCTAAAGCCGAAATGGACATGTAGAAAGAATTGTTGCTGATTATTTAGGCGCGATTCAGCAAAGTGCAACGATACCCCAAACTTGGCACTTACATTTTTAAATTTCATTGGAGTAACGTATAAATCTAGCCTGTTGTACCTTTTAAGTCGATAAAATGGATCTCCCCAATCCAGTCGATGACCTTCCCCTATATATAAGGTATTACTTATGCCGAATCCTTTGTATTCTGCACTTGCTTCAACCAGTAATCCCTTTGGCGTATTCCAATCCTCAACACTTCGTGTTCTCTCGTACGATTGTATACCCCCTATTGAGAAAGATAATGAATCGATAGGGAGCCAACTCCCTGCATTTAATCCTAAACAAATATATGCCACACCATTGTCCCTAACATGACTACTAGGGATTGGTATCCCAGCACCTGCATAATGGTACATATAAATATGATTCCTTATATAGATATTGTTTTTTGAGTACTCACCAAATCCCCCCATTATAAATGTTTCTCTGGTTGTATCGTCTTTTCGGCTAGTCCAGTCAAGGTAAACGCTCTGCTTTAAACTGCCGTATTTGATAGTCCACAGTAGGCCCTTTACATTTGGCCTGAAGTATAGCAGCGAGTCATAGTATAGTGCTTTAGGCGAATTTCTAAAAACTTCACTTTTACTGAACGATCCAAATGTGAAGTTGAAAAGTTCTCCTGTAAATCGGTAGTACAGCTGGATATCGATTCTGTCGAGAAACTCATTGCTGCCAAATTCGTGGAGTATATTAAGCCCAACACCTAATGTGTGAATACTGTCAACCCGCAGGCCTAGTTCTGGTATAAACTGAGTCCCAAATATCGATTGTGGAATCTG
Organism: Tenuifilaceae bacterium; assembly: GCA_034003245.1. Classification (GTDB taxonomy): domain Bacteria; phylum Bacteroidota; class Bacteroidia; order Bacteroidales; family Tenuifilaceae; genus Perlabentimonas. Next base: position 389 of record JAVEYY010000001.1, on the reverse strand, counting down.
TACCGATGATTTATACTCACGGTTATCGGCAAATCCCATAAGACCGATTTTCCAATCCAGACTCTGTGCTTTAGTAGTGCTTACTCCTATAAACAAAATAATTAGAGCAGCCAACCATCTGTTTTTCATAGTTTATTAATGCAAATGTTAGGAAGTACATTTTCTTCACTCATGCAGAGCAATAGATCCATAGGATCGATCCAAATTTAAGCATAATAACAATACTAACGAATTGGCACGTTAGCATGGTTTATTGTTCACCTTCACTAGTGTTGCGTTATAAGTCGAATAAATTCAGTTGATTATAGATATCTTTGATTTCATTGTTCTTTGAAAAGTTTGTAAGTAGTTCATTTATTGGCGTTTTGTCAAAAATCGAGATGCTCAGA